>NZ_JAFCUA010000002.1:0-770706 GCF_049896305.1 Pseudomonas sp. DWP3-1-3b3
CTGTCGAAACTTACATAACTCATTGTTTACCAAGGAGTTTTCCGTTTCGACTGCGCCGGAAGTGGGGCGAATTATAGACAGTTACAATTCGCCGTCAACACCTAATTTCAGTTTTATTCGGATTTGAGCGTAATGCGCGCAAAGGCCTTCTTGCCAGCCTGGCACACGTGGGTAGCGCCCAGCTCGTATATAAAGGTGCGATCCACAACCTCACCATCTATACGCACACCACCGGAACCCAGAAGGTCGCGTGCAACGGCCGAGTTCTTAACCAGACCAGCCTTATTAAGCACAGCCGCGATCGGCATCGCCTCGGCAGCAGACAGCTCAATCTCCGGCAGATCATCCGGCAGCTCGCCATCCTTCATGCGATTACCCGCGGCACGGTGAGCATTGGCGGCAGCTTCTTCACCATGGAAACGTGCAACAATCTCTTCAGCCAGCTTGATCTTCACGTCACGAGGATTGGCACCCGCCTCTACTTCAGCACGCAGCGCATTGATCTCATCCATCGAACGGAAGCTCAGCAGCTCGAAGTAACGCCACATCAACGCATCCGGAATCGAAACCAGCTTGCCGTACATCACACCCGGCGCTTCCTGGATACCGACATAGTTACCAAGGGACTTGGACATCTTCTTGACGCCATCCAACCCTTCGAGCAACGGCATGGTCAGAATGCATTGAGCTTCCTGCCCATACGCGCGCTGCAGCTCACGCCCCATCAACAGGTTGAATTTCTGATCGGTGCCACCCAACTCAACGTCCGCACGCAACGCTACCGAGTCATAACCCTGAACCAGCGGATAGAGGAACTCATGAATGGCGATCGGCTGATTGGTGGAGTAGCGCTTGTCGAAGTCATCGCGCTCAAGCATCCGCGCAACGGTGTACTGAGAGGTCAGGCGAATAAAGTCCGCCGGCCCCATCTTGTCCATCCAAGTAGAGTTGAATGCAACTTCAGTCTTCGCCGGGTCGAGAATCTTGAACACCTGGGTCTTGTAGGTCTCGGCGTTATCGAGCACCTGCTCACGCGTCAGCGGCGGGCGCGTCGCGCTCTTGCCGCTCGGATCACCGATCATCCCGGTGAAGTCACCTATAAGGAAGATGACCTGATGCCCCAGCTCCTGGAACTGGCGCAGCTTATTAATAAGCACGGTATGGCCCAGGTGCAGATCCGGCGCAGTCGGATCAAAGCCAGCCTTAATACGCAGGGGCTGGCCGCGCTTGAGCTTTTCGATCAGCTCAGCTTCGACCAACAGTTCTTCCGCACCACGTTTTATCAGCGCTAGCTGCTCTTCAACCGACTTCATAACAGACCCGCAAGGCTCAGATTCAAAAGGGAACCAACCATACAAGATCAGGGACTAATTACAAGTTTTGCCCTGCGAACGGACACCGTTCAGCAAGCCCAGCGTTCGCGAGCTTGCGCCACAGATGATTTGGTTATATTTTATACAGTTATTTCATCTTCATCATGTCATTCATCTTTTCCATTTCATCTTCAAAGTCAAATTACCTATGACCACTGAACCGTCTAAAGCGCCGCCGCTTTACCCGAAGACCCACCTGCTCGCCGCAAGTGGTATCGCCGCCCTTCTCAGCCTGGCACTCCTGGTATTCCCTTCCAGTGACGTAGAAGCCAAACGAACATCCCTGAGCCTTGACCTGGAAAGTCCAGTTGAACAACTGACACAAGATCAAGACGCTTCCGACGCGCAACAAGCCACAAATGCACCGACCGAATCGCCGTTCGCCCAGATAGAAAGCAGCCCGGCAGATACCCAGCAAGCCGCCCAAGAGCCGTCTGCGCCGGCCGTCGATACCGCCAAGAACCCACAACACCGCGAAGTGATCGTGGCCAAGGGCGACACATTGTCGACCCTGTTTGAGAAAGTCGGCCTCCCTGCTGCCACCGTCAATGAGGTACTGGCCAGCGACAAGCAGGCCAAGCAATTCACCCAACTCAAACACGGCCAGAAACTTGAATTCGAACTGACACCTGATGGTCAGTTGCACAACCTGCACAGCAATGTCAGCGACCTCGAAAGCATCACCCTGACCAAAGGTGCCAAGGGCTTTGCCTTCAACCGCATCACCACCAAACCCGTGATGCGCTCCGCCTACGTACACGGCGTTATCAACAGCTCGCTATCGCAATCCGCAGCCCGCGCCGGTCTGTCACACAGCATGACCATGGACATGGCCAGCGTGTTCGGCTACGACATCGACTTCGCTCAGGACATCCGCCAAGGCGACGAATTCGACGTGATCTACGAGCAGAAGGTCGCCAACGGCAAGGTCGTCGGCACTGGCAATATCCTCTCCGCCCGCTTTACCAACCGCGGCAAGACCTACACCGCCGTGCGCTACACCAACAAACAAGGCAACAGCAGCTACTACACCGCCGACGGCAATAGCATGCGCAAGGCCTTTATCCGCACCCCAGTGGACTTCGCTCGTATTAGCTCGCGTTTCTCCATGGGTCGCAAGCATCCAATTCTGAACAAAATCCGCGCCCACAAAGGTGTGGACTATGCGGCCCCGCGTGGCACGCCAATCAAGGCTGCCGGCGACGGCAAGGTACTGTTGGCAGGTCGTCGCGGTGGTTACGGCAATACCGTGATCATCCAGCATGGCAACACCTACCGTACGCTGTACGGCCACATGCAAGGTTTCGCCAAGGGCGTGCAAACCGGCGGTACCGTGAAGCAAGGCCAAGTGATCGGCTATATCGGCACTACCGGCCTGTCCACTGGACCGCACTTGCACTATGAGTTCCAGGTCAATGGCGTCCACGTTGACCCACTGGGCCAGAAGTTGCCGATGGCCGACCCGATCGCCAAGGCAGAGCGCGCCCGCTTCATGCAACAAAGCCAGCCGTTGATGGCGCGCATGGATCAAGAGCGCTCCACCCTGCTGGCTTCGGCGAAGCGTTAAGGTATGCCGCTCTATATCGGCGTGATGTCCGGGACCAGCCTCGATGGCCTGGACATTGCCTTGATCGAGCAAGACTCGGCGATCAAGTTGATCGCCACGCACTACATCCCAATGCCAGATACCTTGCGCGCCGAGTTGCTTGCCCTATGCGCCAGCGGGCCGGATGAAATCGCCCGCTCCGCTATTGCCCAACAGAAATGGGTGACCTTGGCCGCACAAGGTATTCACGCTCTACTCGATCAACAAAACCTCAAGCCCCAGGATATTCGTGCGATAGGCAGCCATGGCCAGACCATCCGCCATGAGCCCGCCCGAGGCTTTACCGTACAAATCGGTAATCCGGCTTTGCTCACCGAGCTGACGGATATCACCGTGGTCAGCGATTTCCGCAGCCGCGATGTGGCCGCCGGTGGCCAGGGCGCCCCGCTGGTGCCCGCCTTCCACGAAGCGTTGTTTGGTGAGCACACTGGTAACCGCGCCGTATTGAATGTGGGAGGTTTCAGTAACCTCAGCCTGATCGAGACCGGTAAGCCTGTCGCAGGCTTCGACTGCGGCCCAGGCAATGTCCTACTGGATGCTTGGATTCACCAACAACGCGGCGAACACTTTGATCGCGATGGTCAGTGGGCGGCCAGCGGCAAGGTCGAGCCCCAGTTGCTCAACGCTCTGCTCAGCGACCCCTTCTTCGTGACCAAAGGCCCCAAGAGCACTGGGCGCGAAGTGTTCAATTTGGAATGGCTGCGCCAACACCTTGGCCACTTGCCTGCATTTGAGCCTCAGAATGTGCAGGCAACGCTGCTTGAGCTGACCGCGCTGACGATCGTTGAGTCCCTACAGTCGGCCCAATCCCAGACAGAAACATTGCTGGTATGCGGTGGCGGCGCTCACAACGCCACACTAATGAATCGCCTGGCCGCTCTACTACCGTCAACCCACGTCAGCAGCACCGCCACCTACGGCGTGGACCCCGACTGGGTCGAAGCCATGGCCTTCGCCTGGCTGGCGCATTGCTGCCTCGAAGGCATCACCGCCAACCGCCCTAGCGTCACAGGCGCACGCGGGCTTCGGAAACTGGGCGCGATCTACCCCGCCTAAAATACCCGGACAGCAAAACGCCGCTTGGCCTATCACAGCCAAGCGGCGTTTTTTTATGCGCTACAGATCAGATCGAGAACGAAGACCCGCAACCACAGGTCGTAGTGGCATTAGGGTTCTTGATCACGAAACGCGAACCTTCCAGACCTTCCTGGTAATCCACCTCGGCACCTGCCAGGTATTGGAAGCTCATCGGATCCACGACCAGGCTCACGCCCTCGCGCTCAACGATGGTGTCATCATCGGCCACATCTTCATCGAAGGTAAAACCGTACTGAAACCCTGAACAACCGCCGCCCGTAACGAATACGCGCAGCTTCAAGCGATCATTACCCTCTTCATCGACCAGGCTCTTCACCTTGTGCGCAGCACCGTGGGTGAATTGCAAAGCCGTGGGGGTGAAGGATTCAACGCTCATGCTGATAATCTCCCGGCGTACCGCCGCCATATGCGTAATGGCAGCATTATCCGCTTCTCCTAGAAAAGCGGTCAACTATTGTTACGGTATATCAAACGCATCATCGGCACGAAAGGCACTTGGGGCTCACCTGAGGGCAGGTCTGCTCATGCTCAACAGAGGATCCGGCCGGCGCCATGCAGGGTGAGTCCAGATGAGCGGCTGATTTATCGATTACACCCGCGACTCTGACGCCAGCCGCAAAATAATACGCTCGACGATACAGGCAGCGGCTGTATACGAGTCAACGCTGGGGTGAGAGGAAACCCACCCATTAACTACGAATTTTGACATCAGACTGTCAAGCGTCATGCTCTCTCCCTCGAACGCGACCAGCGTGTTTTTTTCCGCCTCAAAGAGCGCCTTTAACGTCTGGACACGCCCCTCGCTCCAATAAGTGTTAGGCACGTCCGGCGGACCTTTGAGCTCTTTCTTTATAATTTTCTCCTGAACCTGCGCTGTATTGCGGCCCTCTTTGCTTAAGCCAAGTTTTTTACTCATGAGCATGTCTTCGCCCCCCGCCACCATATAGGGGTCATAAATACCATCGCCCCTATTCGGACGATAAGGCGCGCGGAGGGAAACAAACTGTTCGGCGGGCCCGTCCCAATCCGACGGCTTCGGCTGCTCAGTATCTCTAAACGGGAGGGGTGGCGTTTGTCGTGTCGGGTAGCCGACACCGAATCCAACTACCGGCTGGTTGGTCGCTTGATGCAGGTTTTCGACTCTACGGCGTACCGCAGGATTTGAATGCCTGGTTTGCTCTGTCGTCACCACATCCTGATCAATCATCATTAAGCGCTCAGGCCTCCATGGTAATGAGTCAGCAAAACCAAGTGCCGCAGCACGCGCAGCGCCAAACCCAGTCAACTTTGCTCCGTCCCAACCGATGATTCTCAGATTTGGATAAGACTCCAATGCATCGCTCAATACTGATGTATAAGTCGGGTAATCCAACTTATGGACGATGAGAAAGACCGGATCAGAACGACCATCCAACCCAACCCGCATATTCTTGGGGTGCCATGCCAGGCTGTAATCGTTGCGCAAATCCGCCGCAAGCTTATTTGCGCTACCGCCACTGATGACGAGAGCGGGAACAGTATCTTGATTGAAGTGGGCCTCGTTTAACTGGGGGCCTCTAATGAAGGAAAGCCAATTGATGTTATCCCCCGAAAAACTCCGCTCCCCGGCGAGAGTTCTACAAGTTTCGATTCGATTAAGAAGCACCGCCCGCATGCTTTGGCTGACGCCTTCGTGGGCCGGTTCAGGCACCTTGACCGGGGAGTACTTATAAGCAAGCCTGGTCTCTGGGTTGATCCAGAGAGGATTGGGTTTCAAACGAATGGGGACCCGATTCAACGCACGCGGCACAGATCCTGATGCTACAGCGACATTTGCATTCTCATCCAGTTTCGCCCCATTACTCCCAGCAGAGTTATAGGAAAACACTGCAACGTCCATCTGCTGCCCATTGTCTGAAAGTTTAACTTTCGACAAACCAATAGCAGTTTGATCGGTATTAATATTGGGTAGGGAGTGACTGCGAATCAGCATATTAGCCTCTCAGATGCCAAGTGCGTCTTTTAAAGACATCATCAGCACGATGCTCTATCACCGAATCCATGGTTGTTCGTGAAGACCAGCACAATATGAGTGGCGAAGGCGGGAAAGAGGTTCCCTTGAAGTGTTGTGAGAGACCATGAGCGGAGGCTGAACAAGGCGCCTACTATTGCGAGGCGCCTTGTTCGATCTTTATAGCTTTATGGCAACATGCCAGCATGCGACAAGCCCAGCTTCTCATCCAAGCCAAACAGGATGTTCATGTTCTGCACCGCCTGGCCCGACGCGCCCTTGACCAGGTTATCGATCACCGACAGCACTACCACCAAGTCGCCATCCTGTGGACGGTGCACAGCAATCCGGCACACATTGGCACCGCGTACGCTGCGGGTCTCGGGGTGGCTACCAGCAGGCATCACATCGACGAACGGTTCGTTGGCGTAGCGCTTTTCAAACAGCGCCTGCAGGTCTACCGAGCGATCAACCACGGTTGCGTACAACGTCGAGTGAATACCGCGGATCATCGGCGTCAGGTGCGGCACGAACGTCAGGCCCACATCCTTGCCAGCCGCGCGACGCAGCCCCTGGCGGATTTCCGGCAAGTGACGGTGACCTTTCACTGCATAGGCCTTCATGCTTTCCGACGTCTCGGAGTACAGCGAACCGACCGCAGCGCCACGACCTGCGCCACTGACGCCCGACTTGCAATCTGCGATCAAGCGCGAAGCGTCCGCCAACCCAGCTTCCAACAATGGCAGGAAACCCAGCTGAGTCGCGGTCGGATAGCAACCCGGCACCGCAATCAGGCGCGCTTGCTTGATTTGCTCACGATTGACTTCCGGCAGGCCATACACCGCCTCTTCCAACAGCTCCGGCGCGCCGTGAGGCTGGCCGTACCACTTGGCCCATTCATCAGCGTCCTGCAGACGGAAATCCGCCGACAGGTCGATCACCTTGGTGCCCGCCGCCAGCAGTTCACCAGCCAATGCGTGGGCAACGCCGTGCGGGGTGGCGAAGAACACCACGTCGCAGGCGCCCAGGGTCTTGATGTCCGGGACGCTGAATGCCAGGCCGTCGTAGTGGCCTCGCAGGTTCGGGTACATATCGGCCACGGCCAGCCCGGCCTCGGATCGGGAAGTGATGACCACCACCTCAGCTTGCGGATGCTGTGCCAACAGACGCAGCAATTCGACACCGGTGTAACCCGTGCCGCCGACGATACCGACCTTGACCATAAACCTGCCCTCAACGAACCCACTGGAAAGCCGTCGATAATAGGGGCCGTATCGTCCTGCGACAACCGTCAACGTGACGTACGGGCGCATGAGCCACTACTATCTCGGCTACCGTGAACCTGGGAATAACTAAAAATGCTTTATCTATGGGTCAAAGCCTTCCATATCATCAGCATCGTCTGCTGGTTTGCCGGGCTGTTCTACCTGCCACGCCTGTTCGTCTATCACGCCCAAAGCGAGGACACCGTCAGCAAGGAGCGTTTCAGCGTCATGGAGCGCAAGTTGTACCGCGGCATCATGGGGCCTGCGATGGTTGCCGCGCTGATCCTCGGCGGCTGGCTGATCTACCTGAACCCGAGCCTCTTTCATTCGGGCGGCTGGATCCACGCCAAGCTGACACTCGTCGTACTGCTCATCGGCTACCACCATATGTGCGGCGCGCAGGTAAAACGCTTCGCCCGTGGCGAAAACACCCGCAGCCATGTCTTTTATCGCTGGTTCAATGAAGTGCCCGTTCTGATATTGCTGGCTATCGTAATTTTGGTCGTGGTCAAACCGTTCTAATTTCAATTACTCGGGGTACCTCCAATGTCATTGCCCGCTCTGCTTGAACAACGTCTGCGCCTGCCCGTAGTGGCGGCGCCGATGTTCCTGATTTCCAACCCGCAACTGGTCCTGGCGTGCTGCCGCAATGGGGTGGTCGGGAGTTTCCCGGCGCTCAACCAACGCGAAAGCAGTGGGTTCAAGGGCTGGCTGGAGGAAATCGAAGCGGGCCTGGCACAGTTGGATAACCCCGCGCCCTACGCCGTCAACCTGATCGTGCACCACAGCAACCCACGGCTGGAGGCCGACCTGGCGATCTGCGTCGAGCACAAAGTGCCGATCGTCATCACCAGCCTGGGCGCCGTGAAGGAGTTGGTAGACGCCGTACACAGCTACGGCGGCCTGGTGTTCCATGACGTCACCACCCGACGCCATGCCGAGAAGGCTGCCGAAGCCGGCGTCGATGGCCTGATCGCCGTGGCGGCCGGTGCCGGTGGCCATGCCGGCACCTGGAGCCCCTTTTCGCTGATTGCGGAGATTCGCCAGTTCTTCGACAAAACCTTGCTATTGGCCGGCTGCCTCAACCACGGGCACGAAATTCTCGCAGCCCAGTTGCTCGGCGCAGACCTTGCCTATTTCGGCACGCGCTTTATCGGCACCACCGAAAGCCATGCCCCGGATGCCTATAAAGAGATGCTGCTCACATCGCGCGCCGCCGACATCGTGCACACTCCCGCTGTCTCCGGCGTGCCCGCCAGCTTCATGCGCCAGAGCCTGGAAAACGCCGGTTTCGACCTCGCCGCCCTGCAAGGCAAAGGCGAGGTCAACTTCGGTTCCAAGCTCAAGCCGTTGAGCGACGAAGCCAAGGCATGGAAGACTGTATGGTCCGCCGGCCAAGGTGTCGGTGAAATTGATGATTTGCCCAGCGTCGATGAACTGGTTGCCCGTCTAGATGCCGAATACCGCAAGGCCCGCGAACAGGCCGCTCAATTGCGCTGGCCGCGCTGACCCAACCGCAAGGCCTGCCATTTGAGCCGGCCTGCCCTACCCCCCTGAATCAAGTGACAAGGAAGCCCGCATGAGCGACAACCGTTTCAAGATTGTGTTTGATGGAGCCTTGCTCCCGGGTGTCGAAAGCACCACGGCCAAGCTGAACCTGGCCGAGCTGTTCAAGAGCGACGTCGAAGCCATCGAGAAGCTCTTCACCGGTCGCCCGGTCGCGCTCAAACGTGACCTGTCGCGCCCGGATGCGGAAACCTACCTCACCGCACTGAAAAACGCCGGGGTCGATGCGCGCATTGAACCCGAACAGCCCGTGGCCTTCAGCCTGGACGAAACTCACGAAACGGACTCTGGCAACTTCTCGCGGCCTGCAGCTTCACCTTACGCACCACCACGTTCCGCCGTGGGTGATGACCTGCCGGAATACGCCACCCTCAAGGTGTTCACTATCCACGGGCGCATCGGTCGACTGCGATACCTCGCCTGGACCCTGGTGTTGACCCTCACACTGCTGGTTGCCGGCGGCATCATCAGCACCGTCAGCTTTGCCGTTGCCACCGCTTCGCCAACGGCGGGGACCATTCTTGGTGTACTGCTAGGCCTCGGGCTGTTTGTTGCGCTGGTCTGGGTCAGTGTGCAAATCGGTGTGCAGCGCCTGCACGACCTGGGCTGGTCGGGCTGGCTGTACTTCCTCAACCTGGTTCCGCTGGTGAACAGCGTCTTCCCGATCCTGCTGCTGGTATTGCCGGGCAATGCAGGCGCCAACCAGTATGGCGCGCCACCACCACGCAACTCCACGGCGGTAAAAGTCCTGGCCACGCTGTGGCTGGCGTTTATCCCGGTCATGCTTGCCATCGTCGTAACCCTGGGCATGAACGGCTACCTGAACCAGCTCGAAGCCAACATGGACAGCAGCTACGAAAGCAGCTCCATCAACTCCGATGAAGACGCTGACCAAGCCACCACCGTCGAAGAAGACGAAGCGCAGAGTGCTGACGAAGCGGGCGAACCTGTAGACTCTCCAGAACAGTGAAGAAACGCCCCCCGGCCTGTGATGCCTTTGTCACAGGCGCGGTGGCGTTGCGATGGAGAAAGGCATGACCCGTTACGCTCTGATCACCGGCGCCTCCAGCGGCATCGGCCTGGCCATGGCCGAAGCCCTGGCCCGTCGCGGCCGCAGCTTGATTCTGGTGGCCCGCCAGCGTGATCAGTTGGAAAGCATTGCAATCGAGTTGACCCAACGCTTTGGCGTCGAGGTGCTGTTCCGGGCCTGCGACCTGGGCGAGCCGCTGCGTTTGTCCGGGTTCCTGCTGGAGCTTGAAGAAGGCGAGCGGCAGATCGACCTGCTGGTGAACTGCGCCGGCATTGGCACCAGCGGGCCATTCCTGGCCCAGGACTGGATGACCGAACAAGACCTCATCGAGGTCAATATCCTCGCCCTGACCCGTATGTGCCATGCCCTTGGCAACACCATGGCGCTGCACGGCGGCGGGCAGATTCTCAATGTGGCCTCCGTCGCGGCGTTCCAGCCCGGCCCGTGGATGAGCACTTACTACGCCAGCAAAGCCTATGTATTGCACTTTTCCGAAGGCTTGCGTGAGGAATTGAAAACCTGCGGCATCAAGGTCTCGGTGCTCTGCCCCGGCCCGACACGCACCGCCTTCTTCGGCACCGCGCAGATGGACACCGCCAAGCTCGACCGCAGCCAACAGCTGATGAGCCCCGAAGAAGTGGCGCTCTACACCGTGCGCGCCCTGGATAAAAACAAAGCCATCATCATCCCTGGCCGCCGTAACCGCTGGATCGCCTTCAGCCCGCGCTTCAGCCCACGCTGGCTGACCCGCAAGATCGCCGGCGCCATCAACAAGGCCTATTGCCCACGTTGATTGGCTGAGTACACTCACCCTGCACATTCATAATGGAGAAACAGCTGTGGATACTCTGTTCACCAAGATCATCAACAGAGAAATACCTGCGGATATCATCTACGAAGATGATCAAGTCCTGGCGTTCAAGGACATCCACCCGGCGGCGCCTGTGCATTTCCTGGTCATTCCCAAGAAGCACATCCCGACTCTCAATGACCTGACCGAAGAAGATAAAGCCCTGGCCGGTCATATTCTGTTCACCGCCCAGCGCCTGGCCGTGGAACAAGGCTGTGAAGAAGGTTTCCGGGTGGTGATGAACTGCAACCCGAAAGGCGGGCAGACCGTTTATCACATCCATATGCATGTGCTGGGTCAGCGCCAGATGAACTGGCCGCCGGGCTGATTTACCCTTCAGCAAAAGGTCGCGGCCCCAGGCTGCGACCCCATGCCCTTGACGCAGCGCAAACGCTTTCCCCTCTCTTGCGGTAAACTGGCCGCCGAGATTCTTCCCGGAGGTCAGCATGACTACCCAACGTCACTACTCGCCGATTGACCGTCTGTTGCTGCAAGCCGACATGGCCATGCGCACGCTGCTGCCGTTCAGCGGCCAGCCGTATCGCCCTTCGCCCGCGATTGTGCAGCCCGACGCCCAGATGAGCGAGACCGAGACCCGCCACGTCGCCGGCCTGATGCGCATCAACCATACCGGCGAAGTCTGTGCCCAGGCGCTGTACCAGGGCCAGGCGCTGACCGCCAAGCTGCCGCAGGTCCGTGCCGCCATGGAACATGCCGCCGAGGAAGAAATCGACCACCTGGCCTGGTGCGAGCAACGCATTCGCCAACTGGGCAGTCACCCGAGCGTGCTGAACCCGCTGTTTTATGGTTTGTCGTTCGGGATTGGCGCCGCTGCCGGCCTGATCAGCGACAAAGTCAGCCTGGGTTTTGTCGCCGCCACCGAACATCAAGTGTGCAAACACCTGGATGAGCATCTGGAACAACTGCCCGCCGAGGACGAAAAGTCCCGGGCGATTCTTGAGCAGATGCGCATCGATGAAGAACACCACGCCGAAAGCGCGTTGGATGCGGGCGGTTTCCGCTTCCCCGCGCCGGTGCGGTTCGGTATGAGTCTCTTGGCCAAAGTCATGACCAAAAGCACCTATAGAATTTGAATGCATCGAACCGAAAAAAAGGGCGCTATCACAGCGCCCTTTCTTTTTGCCTACCGATTGAGCGATCAACCCAACTCGATGATTTCGTAATCATGGGTGATGACCACACCGGCCGCGCCGAGCATGATCGATGCCGAGCAGTACTTCTCGGCTGACAGCTCAATGGCACGTTTGACCTGGGCTTCTTTCAGCGCCCGGCCCTTCACCACGAAATGCATGTGGATCTTGGTGAATACCTTGGGGTCTTCAGTGGCGCGCTCGGCTTCCAGGAAGGCCTCGCAGCTTTCCACGGCCTGGCGGGACTTTTTCAAGATGCTGACCACGTCGAAATTGCTGCAACCGCCTACGCCCAGCAGGAGCATTTCCATCGGGCGTACGCCCAGGTTACGGCCACCGGCTTCCGGCGGGCCGTCCATGACCACCACATGGCCACTGCCCGACTCACCGAGGAACATGGCTTCGCCCGCCCATTGGATGCGTGCCTTCATCGCCCAGACTCCACTGCTAAAAAAGGGTCGCCAGCTTAGCACAGGGCCCGCCTGCGTCAGCGTTTCCAACAAAAGCGATCAATAGCAGGGTTTGCACGGAAAATTGGCTAATCGAGTCAGAATGTGTCTGTTAAGCTGACGCCAAATCGATGGCGTAATGCCACCCTTTATACAGCGCGTATCAGTGCCGATACCCGATGAATACAACAACTCAAACTATTTAGCGCAGTCTTTTCGGGATACAACCATGGTTGCCCTTACTCCCATACCCAAGATCAAGAATCTCGACAAACTGTTGATGCATTGCCAGCGCCGCCGCTACCCGGCCAAGCACAACATCATCTGCGCCGGCGAACGGTCCGAAACGCTGTTCTTCATCATCAAAGGCTCGGTCACCATCCTGATCGAAGATGAAGACGGCCGTGAAATGATCATCGCCTACCTGAACACCGGGGATTTCTTTGGGGAGTTGGGGCTATTCGAACAAGCTGGCAAGGAACAGGAGCGCAGCGCCTGGGTGCGCGCCAAGGTCGAATGCGAAGTGGCCGAGATCAGCTACGCCAAGTTCCGCGAGCTTTCCCAGCACGATCCCGACATTCTCTATGCCCTGAGCGGCCAGATTGCCCAGCGTCTGCGCGACACCACGCGCAAGGTCGGCGACCTGGCATTTTTTGATGTAACGGGACGAGTCGCCCGTTGCCTGCTGGATTTGTGCAAGCAGCCCGACGCCATGACGCATCCCGACGGCATGCAGATCAAAGTCACGCGTCAGGAAATCGGGCGCATTGTCGGCTGTTCACGGGAGATGGTCGGTCGCGTGCTCAAGGACCTGGAAGAGCGCAACCTGGTACACGTCAAAGGCAAGACGATGGTGGTGTTCGGCACCCGCTAAACCGGCAGGAAGCTGGCCAGCATTTTGCGGTACAGGGCGTCCAGCCGGCTGATCGCATCCGGCGCGGGGAAGGCTTCGTGCAGGGCGATATGGCTGTCAGCGCGCACCCGCTGGTCGAGGCCGCAGGCTTCATTGAAGCGATTGACCGCCGCGATCAGCTCTTCGCGATCGTTTTCCAGCAACAGCGCACCGTGCACCAAGCCCACCGGGCGGCCACCGCTTTGTCGCCAGCGCTGGGCGGTGCCGACCATTTTGCGGCCGTTGAGGTTGACGTTGTAGCGGCCGTCGCAAAACGCGCCGTCGATTTCACCGACGGACGCATCGCCTCCCAACTCGATCAGCAAATCGCAGATCGGTTGGCACAAACGCAAGTAACCCGTTTCGATACGGTTCTGATCGCCTTCACTGCGTGGCGGTGCGTAGACCAGGGCGATGTTGACCGTGGCACTCGACTGCGGCACCGGTTCTCCACCGGTTTCACGCAGCAATACCGGCCAACCGGCATCCGCGGAAACCTGGCTGGCGGTCTCAAATGCCGGCAAGCGGCTCAATCGACGTGGCATGACCAAGGCTTGGTCGCTGGGTTGCCAGAACAGCAAGCCATATTCCCGCTCACCCGCGCAAACCGCCGCCAACAGGTCTTGTTCGGCGGCAAGCCCTGCTTCGACAGTCATCGCCACCGGCTGAGTCATCATCAATCCAGGGTCGAACCGCTGACCGCCACGCCACGCTCCGGGAAGAACAGGCGCTGCAATTCGGCCCCTGGGTTCTCGGCACGCATGAAGGTCTCGCCCACCAGGAACGAATAAACACCACTGATCTCCATCAACTCCACATCGGCACGGTTGACGATGCCACTCTCGGTAATCACCAGACGGTCGCGTGGGATGCGCGGCAGCAGGTCGAGGGTGTTTTCCAGGCTGACTTCGAAGGTGTGCAGGTTACGGTTGTTGACCCCCACCAGCGGTGTGTCGAGGGTTTTGAGGGCGCGTTCCAGTTCGTCACCGTCGTGCACTTCTACTAGCACATCCAGGCCAACACTTTTGGCCACAGCCGCCAGTTCCGCCATCTTCACGTCATCCAGGGCGGAGACGATCAACAGCACACAATCGGCGCCGAGGGCACGGGCTTCGACAATCTGATACGGGTCGACCATGAAATCCTTGCGGATCACCGGCAACTTGCACGCGGCGCGGGCCTGCTGCAGGAACAGGTCGGAACCCTGGAAATAGTCGATATCGGTCAATACGGACAGGCAGGTCGCACCGCCCTTCTCATAGCTCTTGGCGATCTCTTCAGGAATGAAGACCTCGCGAATCACGCCCTTGCTCGGAGAAGCTTTCTTGATTTCGGCAATGACGGCCGGCTGCTTGAGCTTGGCCTGGGCGATCAGCGCATTGGCAAAGCCACGCGGCGCATCAGCGATCTTCGCCTGGGCTTCCAGCTCGGCCAGGCTCACGCGGGCACGACGCTCAGCCACTTCTTCGGCCTTGCGGGCCAGGATCTTTTCCAGAACGGTCGGCACACTCATCCTTCATTCTCCATCTTGAATACCGCGGTGAATGCTCCCAGCTCTTCGAGCTTTTCGCGAGCCAGACCGGTGTGCAGCGCATCGTGGGCCAAGGCGACACCTTCTTTAAGACTATAGGCGTGGTCGGCCGCATACAGCGCAGCACCCGCATTCAACACTATCATCTCGGCAGCTTTTTGACCGTTCTCGGTCTTGCGACGCCCCAGGGCATCGCGAATCAACTCCAGGGAGGCCGCCGGGCTTTCCACCGCCAGGCCGTGCAGGCTCTGGCTCTTCATGCCCAGGTCTTCCGGCTCGACCCAATACTCGGTGACTTGGTCATTCTTCAGCTCCGCCACGAAGGTCGGTGCCGCCAGGCTGAATTCGTCCAAACCGTCCTTGGAATGCACCACCAGCACATGTTTGCTGCCCAGGCGTTGCAGTACTTCGGCCAATGGGCGGCACAGCGCCTGGCTGAACACACCCACCACCTGGTGTTTCACACCGGCCGGATTCGTAAGCGGGCCGAGCATGTTGAACAAGGTGCGCAGGCCGAGGTCCTTGCGCGGGCCGGCGGCGTGCTTCATCGCACCATGGTGGGATTGGGCAAACATGAAGCCAATGCCGACGCTGTCGATGCAACGCGCCACTTGTACCGGCGTCAGGTTCAGGTAGATCCCGGCCGCCTCCAGCAAGTCGGCGCTGCCGCTCTTGCCGGACACTGCGCGGTTACCGTGCTTGGCCACGGTGCAACCCGCCGCCGCGACCACAAACGAAGAAGCCGTCGACACGTTGAAGATGTTCGCGCCGTCACCGCCAGTGCCGACCACATCCACCACGCCGTCGAGGGTCTTGAGTTCGACTTTGTCCGCCAGCTCGCGCATCACCGACACGGCGCCGACGATCTCGTCGATGCTCTCGCTCTTCATGCGCATGGCCATCATGAACGCGCCGATCTGCGCGTCGGTGCATTGACCGGTCATGATTTCGCGCATCACATCGCTCATTTCAGCGGTGCTCAGGTCCAGGTGGCCGACGATACGGCTCAGGGCAGTCTTGATATCCATGGAAAGTCCTTAGCGCGTGCCGCCGCTCTGCTTGAGAAAGTTGGCGAACAGCTCGTAGCCCTGCTCGGTCAGGATCGATTCGGGGTGAAATTGCACCCCTTCGATATTCAGTGTCTTGTGGCGCAGGCCCATGATCTCGTCGACCGAGCCGTCTTCCAGCTGGGTCCAGGCGGTCAGCTCCAGGCAGTCCGGCAGGGTTTCGCGCTTGACCACCAGCGAGTGATAGCGGGTCACGGTCACCGGCAGGTTGAGGCCATGAAACACGCCTGCATCTTTATGGAACACCGGGCTGGTTTTGCCGTGCATCACCTGGCGCGCACGCACCACGTCACCACCAAAGGCCTGGCCGATGGATTGGTGGCCCAGGCACACGCCCAGGATCGGCAATTTGCCGGCGAAATACTTGATCGCCTCCAGGGAAATACCCGCCTCGGTCGGCGTGCACGGGCCTGGCGAAACCACGATGCGCTCCGGGTTCAGGGCGGCGATTTCGGCCACGGTCAGTTCGTCGTTGCGCACCACCTTGACCTCGGCACCCAGCTCACCCAGGTACTGCACAACGTTGTAGGTAAAGGAGTCGTAGTTATCAATCATCAGCAACATGGGGGAAACCTCAGGAATTGGGGGTCTGTTCAGCCAGCGCAACGGCGCGGAACATCGCGCGGCGCTTGTTCAGGGTTTCTTCCCATTCGAGGGCCGGCACCGAGTCGGCGACGATCCCGCCACCGGCCTGCACGTGCAGTTCCCCGTCCTTGATCACAGCCGTGCGGATTGCAATGGCCGTGTCCATGTTGCCGTTCCAGGCGAAATAACCCACGGCGCCGCCGTAGACACCACGCTTGACCGGCTCCAGCTCGTCGATAATTTCCATCGCGCGAATTTTCGGCGCGCCCGACAAGGTGCCCGCCGGCAGAATCGCGCGCAGTGCGTCCATCGCCGTCAGGCCAGCCTTCAGCTCGCCGGTGACGTTGGACACAATGTGCATCACATTCGAATAACGCTCGATGACCATCTTCTCGGTGAGCTTCACCGAACCGATTTCCGAGACACGCCCGGTGTCGTTGCGGCCCAGGTCGATGAGCATCAGGTGCTCGGCGATTTCCTTGTCGTCGCTCAGCAGGTCTTCTTCGAGCGCCAGGTCGGCCTCTTCGGTCGCACCACGTGGGCGGGTACCCGCAATCGGGCGCACGGTGATCAGGTTGTCTTCGACGCGCACCAACACTTCCGGCGAACTGCCCACCACGTGGAAGTCACCAAAGTTGAAGAAGTACATGTACGGCGTCGGGTTGAAGCATCGCAGGGCGCGGTACAGATCGATCGGCGCGGCCTTGAAGTCGATGGACATACGCTGCGACGGCACCACCTGCATGCAGTCACCGGCGAGGATGTATTCCTTGATAGTGTCGACGGCGCGCTCGTAGTCATCCTGGGTAAAGCTGGAACGGAACACCGGGTCGGCGGCCGGTGGACGGCTGAGGTCCAGGCCGCGACGCGGGGTGATCGGCTGGCGCAGTTTTTCCAGCAAGGCTTCGAGGCTGGCGCGGCCTTGTTCGAACGCGTCCGCCTGGGATGGGTCAGCCAGTACGATCGCGTGCATCTTGCCGGCGAGGTTGTCGAACACCACTACGGCATCGGAAACCATCAGCAGAATGTCCGGCACGCCCAGCGGATCCGGGTTCGGGCATTTGCCCAAGCGTTTTTCCACATAACGCACGCAGTCATAACCGAAGTAACCCACCAGGCCACCGTTGAAACGCGGCAGGCCAGCAATGGTCGGCACGTTGTAGCGCGCCTTGAACGCTTCGACGAACGCCAGCGGATCTTCTACGTCGTGACTTTCGATCTCGACGCCATCATGGGTAATGCTCACATGATGGTCGTGTACCCGCAGCACCGTGCGGCACGGCAGGCCGATGATCGAGTAACGGCCCCACTTCTCGCCGCCCTGTACGGACTCGAGCAGGTAGGAATTGGGCTCGTCGGCCAGTTTCAGGTAGATCGACAGCGGCGTGTCGAAGTCGGCCAGGGTTTCGCAGGCCAGGGGGATGCGGTTATAGCCGGCAGCGGCCAAACGCAGGAATTCTTCGCGGGTCATGATATGCCTCGTGGCTTGAGGGTCTAACAGTCAGGTATGCAAACGCGCCGCAGAGTGCGGCCAGGATCAGTCAGGCGCGCCAACGCCAGCGGGCCAGGGCCTTGATGACTTTCATCCAGAGTTTGCGAGTGACCACCACGATGGAATTTCCAGAAGGGGACGGATCGGTATCGGGCAACGTTATCTCAGCGCCAGCTCCCAAGCAACCGGGGATTAACAGGCGCAGGTCATCAATCACCAATGAAGGCGACTCTTCGGCGATAGGCCGACCATGGTTATAGCCGTAGCTGAGGGCCACGCACTGCACGCCCGCCGCCTTTGCCGCCAGCACATCACTGCGTGAATCGCCGACAAACAACGACTGCGAGGCCGGAATATTGGCCATTTTCATCACGAAAAACAGGGCCGCCGGATCGGGTTTTTTCTGCGGCAGGGTATCGCCACCGATGATCCAGCGGAAATACCGGCCGATTTTCATCTGATCCAGCAGCGGTGCGACGAAGCGTTCCGGCTTGTTGGTGATCAGGGCCATTTCCACACCCTGCTTGCTCAGCCACTTGAGGGTGTCGCGCACGCCGGGGTAGACCACGGTCAGTTCATGGCCGTCTTCATAGGCGGCGTTGAACAGTTCCAGGGCGTGCTCGGCCTCGACGTCATCGACACCTTCAGCATCGATGTTGTTGGCCAAGGCCCGGCGCACCAGCATCTGCACGCCGTTACCGACCCATTCGCGCACCGACTCGATCCCGGCCGGCTTGCGCCCCAGCTTGAGCAGCATGTCGTCCACCGCCGCCGCCAGGTCGGGCACCGAGTCGATCAAAGTGCCGTCCAGATCGAACATCACCAGCCGTGGCAATTTGCCGGGGAACAGCTGCTCAAAGCCGCTCATGGACGCGCCAGCGCCAGCTCGGCACGCATCTTGTCGATGACTTCCTGGTAGTCCGGCGCATTGAAGATCGCCGAGCCGGCCACAAAGGTGTCGGCACCAGCGGCGGCGATTTCGCGGATATTGTTGACGTTGACCCCACCGTCGATTTCCAGGCGGATGTCACGGCCGGACGCATCGATCAGCGCACGGGCTTCACGCAGCTTGTTCAGCGTGCCGGGGATGAACTTCTGGCCGCCGAAGCCTGGGTTGACGCTCATCAACAGGATCATGTCGACCTTGTCCATCACGTACTCAAGCACACTCAGCGGAGTAGCCGGGTTGAACACCAGGCCCGCCTTGCAGCCACCTTCGTGGATCAACTGCAAGGTGCGGTCGACGTGCAGCGAGGCTTCCGGGTGGAAGGTAATGTAGGTAGCACCGGCTTCGACGAAGTCGCCGATGATGCGATCCACCGGGCTGACCATCAAGTGTGCATCGATCGGCGCAGTGATGCCGTATTTGCGCAGCGCAGCACAGACCATCGGGCCGATGGTCAGGTTGGGCACGTAGTGGTTGTCCATGACGTCGAAGTGCACGAAGTCGGCACCAGCGGCCAATACCTTGTCCACTTCCTCACCCAGGCGGGCGAAGTCGGCGGAGAGAATCGATGGAGCAATAACGAAGGGCTGCATGACGCACCTTTTTTGAGCTAAATCACGATGGCGCGCATTGTATACCTCATGCTTTGCCGCGCGCACCGTGACCTAACTCAACGGTTAGTAAGCGGCCCGGTAGATTTTCTCGATATCGGCCGCGCTGAGCTTGCGCGGATTGTTGCGCATCAGCCGCTCAATGCCCGCAGCCTCCACCGCCATGGCGGGGATCGCATCCTCAGGCACCCCGAAACTGCGCAGCCCTGCCGGGATCTCGACGGCGGCGCACAGTCGCGTCATCGCCTCCACGGCCTGGTCGGCGGCATCGTTGACGCTCAAGCCGATGATATTCACGCCCATGGCCTGGGCAATCTCCTGCATGCGCTCCACGCAGGCCAGCTTGTTCCAGTGCATCACATAGGGCAGCAACAGCGCATTGCTCACACCATGGGCGATATTGAAACGCCCACCCAACGGATACGCCAACGCGTGCACCGCGCCGACCCCCGCATTGCCGAATGCCATGCCAGCCATCAGGCTGGCGGTGGCCATGTCGTCGCGAGCCTGCAGGTTGGCCGGGTTGGCGTAGGCCTTGGGCAATGCCTGGGCGATCAGCTTGATGGCGCCGATAGCCAAGGCGTCGGTGATCGGCGAGGCGTTCAGCGAGAGGTACGACTCGATGGCATGCACCAATGCATCCACGCCACTGGCGGCGGTCACGCTGCGCGGGCAGGTCAGGGTCATTTGCGGGCTGATCAGCGCGACGTCCGGCAGCAGGTAATCGCTGACGATGCCTTTTTTCAACTGCGCGGCCTTGTCGGACAGAATCGCCACGTTGGTCACTTCCGAGCCGGTGCCGGCGGTGGTCGGGATGGCGATCAACGGCGGGCCTTTGCGCGGCACCTGGTCGACGCCGAACAAGTCGGCCAGCGCGCCGTGGTAGCCGGCATAGGCGGCAACACTTTTGGCAATGTCGATGGCGCTGCCGCCGCCCACGCCGATCAGGCCGTCATGCCCGCCCTCGCGGTAGACGCGCATGCAATCTTCGACGATGGCGATTTCCGGATCGGGTAACACCCGGTCAAAAATTTCGTAGGTGCGCTCGCCCAAGTGTTCGAGCGCCAGCGCCACGGTGCCGGATTTGACCAGCGCGGCATCGGTGACGATCAGCGGGTTGTCCACATCCAGGCGCGTGAGTTCAAAGGCCAGCTGTTCGATGGCGCCAGCGCCAGTCAGCAGTTTGTGGGCGATCTTGAATGAGGAAGTACTCATGTGCGCGGCCTCTTATTAAGTGATGGGCTGGCACAAGAGTAGCTCCCTATGGCGTGTTGTCAGCCATTCATCGGGCGAATGGTCGTTACACCTGGGCGGTACGCAATTTCTCGCTACGGCCGCGCAGCCATTCCAAGGTCAGCAACAGCAACACCGAAAATGCAATCAACAAGGTCGCCGCCGCCGCAATCGTCGGGCTGAGGTTTTCGCGGATGCCGCTGAACATCTGGCGTGGCAGCGTGGCTTGTTCGGGGCCGGCGAGAAACAGCGTCACCACCACTTCATCAAACGACGTCGCGAACGCAAACAACGCCCCGGAAATCACCCCCGGCGCAATCAACGGCAAGGTCACCCGACGGAATGCGGTCAGTGGCGAAGCACCCAGGCTGGCCGCCGCCCGCACCAGGTTGTGATTGAAACCCTGCAATGTGGCCGACACGGTGATGATCACAAACGGCACACCCAGCACTGCATGCACCACGATCAGCGAAAAGAAGCTATTGCCCAGCCCCAACGGCGCAAAGAACAGGTAGCTGGCCACGCCGATGATCACCACCGGCACCACCATCGGTGAAATCACCAGCGCCATCACCAGTGCCTTGCCGGGGAAATTGCCGCGCGTCAGGCCAATCGCCGCCAGGGTGCCGAATACCATCGCCAGCACCGTGGCCGCCGGGGCGACGATGATGCTGTTCTTCAGCGCCCGCATCCACTCGGCGGAGGCGAAGAAGTCCTGATACCAATGTAGCGAGAACCCCTGCAACGGATAGACCAGGAAACTGCCGCTGTTGAACGACAGCGGGATGATCACCAGCACCGGCAAAATCAAAAACAACAGGATCAAGCCGCAGAGAATCCGCAAGCTGTAGAACCACACCCGTTCGACGGGCGACATATAAGGGCTCAGCATCGCAAGGTCTCCTCAGCTCAGGCGCAGGCGGCTGGCGCCGACCAGGCGGTTATAGATCAGGTACAGCAACACGGTGGCCAACAGCAGCAAGCCGCCCAACGCCGTGGCCATGCCCCAGTTGATGCTGGTGTTGGTGTAGAACGCCACGAAGTAGCTGACCATCTGGTCGTTCGGGCTGCCCAGCAGAGCCGGGGTGATGTAGTAACCAATCGCCAGGATGAACACCAACAGGCAACCGGCTCCGACACCAGCGTAGGTCTGCGGGAAGTACACGCGCCAGAAGCTGGTAAACGGGTGACAGCCCAGTGAAATCGCCGCGCGCATGTAGGTGGGTGAAATCCCCTTCATCACGCTGTAGATCGGCAGGATCATGAACGGCAACAAGATGTGCACCATGGAGATGTAGACGCCGGTCCGGTTGAACACCAACTCCAGCGGCTTATCGATCAGGCCCATGCCCATCAAGGCGCTGTTGATCAGGCCGCCAGATTGCAGCAGCACGATCCACGCGGCGACTCGCACCAGGATCGAGGTCCAGAACGGCAGCAACACCAGGATCATCAGCAGGTTGCTTTTGCGGGCTGGCAGGTTGGCCAGCAGGTACGCCAGCGGATAGGCCAGCAGCAGGCAGACCGCCGTGATCACCAGGCCCATCCAGAAGGTCCGGGCAAAGATGTCCAGGTAGATCGCCTGGTCCGGCGTGGCCGGCGCCACTTCACCGAGGTCGTCGATGCGGTGATCGACCGCCGCCAGCAGGTAGAACGGCGTCAGGCTGCTGGTATTGCGCCGGATCGCCTGCCAGTACGCCGGGTCGCCCCAGCGTTCATCAAGGTTTTCCAGCGCTTCTTTATAGGAGGCAGGCGCTTCACTGAACGGCAGCGCCCGCGCGGTTTTGGTCAGCAGGCTGCGATAGCCGGCCAGTTCCATGTTCAAGCGCTTGGACAGATCGCCCAAGGTCTGATTTTGACGGGCCTCGCCCAAGTCCTCACTGAGGGCCTGGTACACCGGCTCGCCCGGCAACCCGCGGCCATCCCAGGCCGTCACCGCCACTACAGTACGCGGCAAGCCGCCCACTACTTCCGGGTTGCCGACGCTTTTGAACAGCAGCGCAACAATCGGCACCAGGAACACCAACAGCAAAAACAGCACCAGCGGCGCAATCAAGGCCTGGGCCTTCCAGCGATTGAGCCGCTCGGCACGCGCCAGGCGCTGCTTGAGGGTGGGGCTGTTGACCTCGTTCGAGGGAACGGCGATGGCCATGGCAAACTCCGGTAAGACTAAAAATGACGACAGTTTCTGCGATGTACGACAAACCCTGTGGCGAGCGGGCTTGCCCCGCGTTGGGCTGCGCAGCGGCCCCATTAAACCCACCGCGCTATGCCTGAAAGAGCGCGGCGTCTGGTTTTAGGGCAGCTTCGCAGCCCAACGCGGGGCAAGCCCGCTCGCCACAATTAGCGAACACACCTCAGTGCTGTGTTACTTGGCCGCCCAGGAGTTGAAGCGCTGCTCCAACTGCTCACCGTTATCCGCCCAGAAGCTCACGTCGATCTGCACCTGGTTGGCGATGTTTTCCGGGGTGGTCGGCATGTCCTTGAGGATGTCCTTGGCCAGCAGCGGCACGGCCTGGGTGTTGGCCGGGCCATAGGCGATGTTTTCCGAGTAGGTCTTCTGTTGCTGTGGCTGCACCGAGAAGGCGATGAATTTCTTCGCCGCTTCAGCACGGTCTTTCGCCAGACCCTTAGGAATTGCCCACGCGTCGAAGTCGTAGATGCCGCCGTTCCACACCACTTTCAGGTTGCTTTCTTTCTGCACGGCGGCGATGCGGCCGTTGTAGGCCGAGCTCATCACCACGTCACCCGAAGCCAGGTATTGCGGTGGCTGTGCACCCGCTTCCCACCACTGGATCGATGGCTTGAGTTCGTCGAGTTTCTTGAACGCACGGTCCTGGCCATCTTTGCCGGCCAGCACTTTGTACACGTCCTTCGGCGCTACGCCGTCGGCCATCAGTGCGAATTCCAGGGTGTACTTGGCGCCTTTGCGCAGGCCGCGCTTGCCCGGGAATTTCTTGGTGTCCCAGAAATCCGCCCAACTGGTCGGTGCGCTGGCCAACTTGTCGGCGTTATAGGCGAGCACGGTGGACCAGACGAAGAAGCCCACGCCGCACGGCTGGATCGCGCCCTTCACGTAGTCGGCGCTGTTGCCGAACAGTTTCGGGTCGAGGGGCTCGAACATGTCCTCATCACAGCCACGGGACAGCTCCGGCGACTCCACTTCCACCAGGTCCCAGGACACGCTCTTGGTGTCGACCATGGCTTTGACCTTGGCCATTTCACCGTTGTACTCGCCAGCGATGATCTTGCCATTGCCCGCGCTTTCCCACGGGGCGTAGAAGGCCTTGACCTGGGCCGCCTTGTTCGCGCCGCCAAAGGACACGACCGTCAGGTCCGGGCCTGCCATGGCCTGTGTCGCGCCCATCAAGCCCAAAGCCAGGGCGGAATACTTCAGGGATCTCAACATTGTTGTTCTCTCCACGTGCAGGGTTGGTGAAGCCAGGGGGGCGATCAATTCGCCTCTAGAAGTGGGTCGAGTGCGCGAACGTGCTCGACTTGCCAGCCAATCGGTACCACGTCGCCGACCGCCAGGGCTGGGTCCAGCTCGGCAATCGGTTGTTTCACAAAAAAATCGGCCTTGCCGCAGACTTCCAGGCGCACGCGCACGTGGTCGCCCAGGTAGATGAATTCGGCCACGCGCCCAGAGAAGCGGTTGACGCAGCTTTCGCTGGAGCCATTGAGGCTGACACGCTCCGGGCGCACCGACAGGGTCACCGGACCGCCGACCTGGCCGACATTCACGGCCAGCGCCTCGACCTTCTCGCCGCGCGCCAGCTCCACCACGCAGCGCTCGCCGGTATGACTGTGCAAGCGGCCATTGAGGCGGTTGTTCTCGCCGATGAAGTTGGCGACGAAGGTGTTCTTCGGCTCTTCGTAAAGGGTGCGCGGCGCGGCGATCTGCTGGATCTCGCCCTGGTGGAATACCGCCACACGGTCAGACATGGTCAGCGCCTCACCCTGGTCGTGGGTCACGTACACCACGGTCACGCCGAGGCGCTGGTGCAGGTGTTTGATCTCCATCTGCATGTGTTCGCGCAGTTGCTTGTCGAGGGCGCCGAGGGGTTCGTCCATCAGCACCAGTTGCGGTTCGAACACCAGCGCGCGGGCCAATGCCACGCGCTGTTGCTGGCCGCCGGAGAGTTGCGCCGGGTAGCGCTGGGCGAACGCATCAAGCTGGACCATGCTCAACACGCGCTTGACCCGCTCGCTGATATCGGTCTTGCTCAAGCCCCGCACCGACAGCGGGAACGCCAGGTTCTCGGCCACGGTCATGTGCGGAAACAGCGCGTAATTCTGGAACACCATGCCGATGTCGCGCTTATGCGGCGGCACGTTGTTGATGGAGCGGCCGGCCAGCTGGATTTCGCCGGCGGTCGGCGTTTCAAAGCCGGCGAGCATCATCAGGCTGGTGGTCTTGCCGGACCCGGACGGCCCGAGCAGGGTAAGGAACTCGCCCTTGCGAATCTCCAGGTTGAGGTCTTTGACGATCAGGATCTCGCCGTCGTAGCTCTTCTGCACGCCACGAAAGCTGACCAGCACATCATTTGAATCCACCTCGCTCATACCCGCACCTTTTTGTTTTGGACTGCTGTGAGACAAGCGTAGTCCAGGCGCAAGGCCCCGGAAATCGGGGGCCAGGAGAGAATCGCATCAGCCGGATGGAAGGTTTGGGGTAGGGATTGCCCTACACGGATGGCGCGCACGGGACGGTGCAGCGACAAGAGGCGAGCTGCAAGCAGCAAGAATGGGCTCGGCGGGGTTTTTGCGGTGTCGCTTTCAGGTATGCGGCTAGAGCAGCTTGTGCTCCATGGCGTATTTCACCAACTCCGCGAGGGACGTGATATTGAGCTTTTGCATCAGCCGCGCCTTGTGGGTGCTGATAGTCTTGCTGCTCAGCGCTAACTGTTGAGCGATGTCGTTGACGTTGGCGCCCTGGGCCAGGCGCTCGAACACCGAGAACTCGCGCTCCGACAGTAATGAATGCAGCGGTCGCGTATCGGTGAGGCCCACTTCGAAGACCATCCGGTCGGCCAGGTCCGGGTCGATATAACGTCCACCCGCCGCCACCTTGCGAATCGCCGTGAGCAACAGCGCCGGGTCGCTGTCCTTGGTGGCGTAACCGGCGGCGCCGACCTTCAAGGCGCGGGCGGCCATTTGCGCCTCGTCGTGCATCGACAGCACCAGGATGGCCGGCGGATTGTTCAGCGCACGGATCCGCGCAATCGCTTCCAGGCCGTTGACGCCGGGCATCGAAATGTCCAGCAACACCACCTCGCAGGCAACGTGGCGCAAGGTTTCCAGCAATTGCTCGCCATTGCTGGCCTCCCCCACCACCAACAGGTCTTTGGCCAGGCCGATCAATTGCTTGATGCCTTCACGAACGATGGTGTGGTCTTCGGCTACCAGTACGCGGATCACAGGGACTTCCTCTTGGTGTTATGCATCCAATGGCACCGTGACACTCAGGGTGGTGCCCTCCCCCAACTCGCTGTCCAGGCTCAACTGCCCCCCCATGATCAGCACGCGCTCGCGCATGCCCACCAGGCCAAACGACACCGGGCGGCCCTGGGCCTGGACGAAACCGACGCCATCGTCGCTGATGGTCAGGCGCAAATCCGTGCCCTCCAGGGCCAGGGTCAGTTCCACAGTATGTGCCTGGGCATGGCGCATCACATTGGTCAGCGCCTCCTGCAGGATGCGGAACAGGCCAATGGCCTTGGCATCGCTGAGGGTCGGCAGGTTATCCGGAACCTGCACCAAACAGGGAATTTGCGTGCGCGCTTCAAAGCGCCGCGCCTGCCACTCGATGGCTGAAGCGATCCCCGCATCCAGAATCGGCGGGCGCAGTGCCGTCGCCACATCGCGCACCAACTGGAACAGCTGGGCGATCAAGCGTTTCATGCTGTTCAAGCGTTCATGCAAACCGGGGTCGAGTTGTGCATAGGCCAGCTCGCACATGGAGGTTTCGAGCTTGAGCACGGTGAGCATTTGCCCGAGTTCGTCGTGCACTTCACGGGCGATACGGGCCTTTTCTTCTTCGCGTACGGTTTCCAGGTGGGCGGACAGTTCGCGAAGTTGCGCACGGGAGGCATCCAGTTCCAGCTCGATGCGCTTGCTTTCGCTGATGTCCCACACAATCCCATCCCACACCACCGAGCCGTCTTCCAGACGTCGGGTGACCGCCTTGATCTCGGCCCAGCGCTGTTCGCCCTGGCGTGGAAGAATCCGACCTTGCCAGAACCAGTTGCTCTCAGTATCGGTAGCGTGATCCAGCGTACCGAGGTAACTGGCGCGGTCGTCTGGATGCACCACACTGCGAATCCCCACTTCCGGTCGGCTCAGCACCGCAGGCGCGTAGCCCACCAGGCTTTCGCTGCCCTCACTGATGTAGGCAAATTCGATTTCGTCGCTCAACGGCAAACGCTCCAGACGGAACACCAGCCCCGGCACGTTCGCCGCGATTCCCTGCAGGCGCGCCTCACTTTCCTGCAAGGCCGCCAACGCGCGACGACGCTCGGTGACGTCATTCAGATAAACCACCAGGTATTCGCCGTCGACAAACCGCAGGAAGCTCAAAGACACATCCGCAGGCAACACGCTGCCATCCGCCCGCAGGCAGTCAGTGGCAAAACTCTGCGGTCCCTCCTCACTGGCGCGGGCGCGTCGCCACAGGTTCAGCCAGCGGTCCATGGTGAGGGTGGGATCGAACTCGACCAGCGGCCGCTCGATCAGCGCACCGGGGCCGTAGCCGAGCATGCTTTCGGCCGCGTGATTGGCATAGCGCACGTGGCTGTCCCAGTTGACCCAGAGGATGCCGACAGTACTTTGGTCGATGGAAAACTGTGTCAGCCTTAAGGCCTCGGCACCCGCGGCGCGGGCAGCACTTTCTTCCCGCGCGGCTAACAGGCCGTGTTCCAGCACCCGTTGCTGGCGGCGTTGCCAGAACACCACGGCGAGGCTGGCGAGCAGTAGCAGGCCCAACAATAGACTGAGGTTTTGCCACAGGCCTGGGGACTCCGTCAGCCGTGGGTATTTGGGCTGCAGCCAGCGGTTGTGCAGTTGATCGAGGTCGCGGGCGGGAATCGCACGCAAGGCACTTTGCATGATGCCGGCCAGTTCCGGCCATTCTCGTCGCGTGGCCACCCGCAGCAATTGCGGCAGGCCGATATCGCCTACCACTGCCAGCCCGGCAAACTCCGCCTCGCCGGACAAACGGCTCAACTGCGCTTCATCCACCACCGCATAACGCGCTTGCTGGCTCACCAACAATTGAAGGGCCTGGCGCTCCATCGGTACGCCCTGCAGGTTGAGGCCGGGATAGGTGCTGCGCAGGTAATCAGCCACGGCGCTGGGCATGCGCACGGCAACACGGGATTGCTCATCGAGCTTTTCCAGCTCCACGGCGGCGCCGCCCTCACGGATGCCGACGATGTGTTGCGGCACGCGCATATAAGGGTCGGTGAACAACCACAGGCGCAAACCCGCCGGGGTTTGTTGCAGGCCCGGGGCGATGTCCACTTCGCCCTCACGCACGGCGGCTTCCAGTTGCTCCTGATTGGGGAAATTGCGCCAGGTCAGCTCGATATTCAGCGCCTTGGCCAGCCATTGCATCAACTCGACATTCGCCCCGGACAGCCGCTGCAAACGCCGATCGTATTGCGCGTAGGGCGCCTGCAACACAAGGCCCACCCGCAGCTCCGGGTGCTGGGCCAGCCATTCGCGTTGCTGCGCATTGAGTTGTGCCTGGGGCGCGACGGGCGCAGGGGCGGCATTTGCCATCAAGGCAAGGCACAAACAGCCGATAACCAGCAGACAGCGAAAACCCATGATCCACGTCTCACATCACTGACAAATACTGACCAACCCATTAGGCTGCTGGAATCACTTCAGGCCGGGAATTTACGATGCCCTTTCTTCACCGTTCAGCATTGCCAGCATTGTGCCTGTCGCTGCTTTTTACCAGCGCCTTTTCTGTACAGGCCGCTGACGCACCCGCACCTGCCGCGGAAAAACCGGTAGAGCGCCAGCCCTTGTCCGAGCGCAGCCAGGCAGAAGCCAGCGCCCTCGAACGCAAGATCCCGCAACAAGAACAGCAGCAATTGCAGGCCGGCAGCGATTCATTCCTCGCCCTGTGGAAACCCGCCAACAGCGCCGAGCCTGAAGGCGTGGTGATTATCGTCCCCGGCGCCGGCGAAAATGCTGACTGGCCGCAAGCAATCAGCCCGCTGCGGCACAAATTGCCGGACGCCAACTGGGGCAGTCTCAGCCTGTCGTTACCGGATGTGAGCGTGGATACGCTGCCACCGCGTGTGATGGAAGCGCCCAAGGCGACTGTCGATACCAGCAGCAAGGAAGCGAGCACCGCTGACAAACCCATCGAGCAGGCCGCCAGCGCCGAAGCCGAAGGCACCGACCCGGCGGTTGTGCCGGGCGCCGATGAGCAGGACAAGACCGACGCCTCGCGCATCTTCGACCGCATCGACGCCGCCGTGGCCTTCGCCCAGACCCAGAGCGCACGCAGCGTGGTGCTACTCGGCCATGGCACTGGTGCCTGGTGGGCCGCACGCTATTTGAGCGAGAAACAACCGTCCCAAGTGCAGAAGTTTGTGATGGTGGGCGCGCAGACGCCCAACGGACGGCATCCAGATGTGCAGCAACTGGCCCCCGGCCTGAAGTTGCCGACCGCCGATGTCTTCTATCAAGACAACGCCCAATCACGCAAAAACGCCCTGGCCCGTGTCCAGGCGGCCAAGCGTTTGAAGAATGACGGTTACAAGCAGGTGTCGTTGAAAGCCTTGCCCGGCAACAGTGCTGCCGAGCAGGAGCAGTTATATCGCAGGGTTCGCGGCTGGTTGAGCCCACAGGCCAACGCCGACTGAAACCTACCGGAAGTCCCGGCGCTCGCGAATCAACGTATAGGCAGTGTGCAATTCGCGAGTGCGCTCGGTGGCCTCACGCACTTGCGCGGGGCTGGCGCCGGTGCCGGCGATCTTGTCCGGGTGATGGCGACTGAGCAGGCGACGATAAGCCCGCTTGATCACAGACGGCTCGGTGGTGGCCGTCACCCCGAGCAAGCGCAACGCGTCCTGATAAGTGGGGCCACGGCTGACCAGCGGCTTGCGCTCCGGAGTGTAGTCGGCCGCCAGCGCCTGCAACTGTTGCGGCGTCCACCCCAGCCATTTACCCCATTGGTCGATCAGGTCACGTTCGGCGTCATCCGCCTTGCCGTCCGCCCAGACCATGCGCCAGCACGCGCGCAATACGCCTTCCGCCGCATGGGGCTGAGCCTTGAGCACGCGCAGGTAACTGCGCACCCGGTCGGAGCCGGACTTGCCGCGATTGAACGCCGCAATCGCACGACGCTGGGCCGAGTCGGTCATATCGAGCGAGCGCATCTCCTGACGCGCCTGCTGGATATGCCCATCCACCACCCGGCCATTGCTCTTGGCCAAACGCCCCAGCAACACGAACAACAGCTCGTCATTGCGCAACGCCGGGCGCCCACCCAGGCGCTCGCGCAACTGCGCCCAACTGTGCAGTTGCAGACGGCGGTCCAACGCCTGCCCCAACAGTGCCCCCAACATGGCCCCCGGAATACTGGCAATGGCAAAGCCAGCCCCGGCGCCGATCAGCGTCCCTGGCCACAGCATGTTACTGCCCCGCTGTCAGCAGGGTTTCGACCTGCGCCAAGCGCTCCAGCGTGCCGACATCAATCCAGCGTCCCGCCATGTGTTCCCCCGTTACCAGGCCTTTGGCCATGGCGGTCCGCAGCAGCGGCGCCAGCTTGAAGGCACCCGCGCTGCAACCCGCGAACAGCTTGGGGTCGAGCACTGAAATGCCACTGAAGGTCAGGTTATCGGCACCGGGCGCTGCATCATGAAGCAAACCTTGATCAAGGTAGAAATCACCGCCCGAAGGGTGATGGGCCGGGTTATCGACCATCACCAGATGGGCCAGGCCGTTGAGCGGCTGCTTGAGTTGGGTGAAGTCGTAGTCGGTCCAGATATCGCCATTGACCACCAGGAAAGGTTCATCCCCCAGCAACGGCAATGCCTGGAAAATCCCACCGCCGGTTTCCAACGGCTCACCTTCGGGGGAATAACAGATGCGCAGGCCAAATTGCGCCCCATCCCCCAGGTAGCTTTCGATTTGCTGGCCGAGCCAGGCATGGTTGATCACGATTTCGGTGAAGCCGGCCTTGGCCAGCGCCTCCAGGTGATACTCGATCAGGCGCTTGCCGCCGGCCTGTACCAGCGGCTTGGGCGTGTGCAAGGTCAACGGGCGCATCCGCTCGCCCTTGCCGGCCGCCAGGATCATCGCCTTCATACATAGGCCTCGGCGGGTTGGCGCAGGCTGGCCAGCAGTTCACCCAACGCGCTCAACTCGGGACGATCTGCCAGCACCGCCTCTATATAAGCAAAGAAGCGCGGCACGTCGGCCAGGTAGCGTGGCTTGCCATCGCGATGGCAAATGCGCGCGAAGATACCGATGACCTTGAGGTGGCGTTGCACACCCATCAGGTCGCTGGCGCGCAGGAAATCATCGAAATCCGCCTGCACCGGGATGCTCAGTTGCCCCGCACGTTCCCAATACCCACGCTGCCAGTCCCGCACGCGGGCCTTGGGCCAGCTGAGGAAGGCGTCCTTGAACAGGCAGGTGATGTCGTAGGTGACTGGCCCGTAGACCGCATCCTGGAAATCCAGCACACCGGGGTTAGGCTCGCTGATCATCAGGTTGCGCGGCATATAGTCGCGGTGCACCAATACTTTCGGTTGCGCCAGGGCGCTGTCGATCAGGTGATCACTGACCCGCTGCCAAAGCGCTTGTTGTTGCGCATCCAGTTCGATACCCAGGTGACGGCGCACGTACCACTCCGGAAACAATTCCAGCTCGCGGCGCAGCAAGGCGACGTCATAGCTGGGCAGCGGTGCGTCCATCGGCAATTGCTGGAAGGCCAACAAGGCGTCGATGGCATCGGCAAACAATGCATCGGCGTTTTTGTCGTCAATCACGTCCAGATAGGTTTTTCTGCCCAGGTCATTGAGCAAAAGAAAGCCACGCGACAAATCTTCTGCATAAATTTTTGGAACATTTATTCCTGACTTTGCCAGCAAATGTGCGATATCGACGAAAGGTTTGCAGTTTTCCTGGGGGGGTGGAGCGTCCATGACCACGAAGGTCCGGCCGCCGCCTTCCCATCGGAAGTAGCGCCTGAAACTCGCGTCGCTGCTGGCCGCGGTCAATGTGGCCGGGGGTACGGCACCCCAGTCTTGAGCATTGAAAAGGATCGGCAATTGCTCATCCAGCCAGACTTCCAGCTGTTGTAAACGTAGATCTTGCTCGGGCATTACAAGGGTCTCCGACGGCGCTAGCCGTCAAGCGGGGCATGCTTTATTATCACGCATCTTTTTCAGACCATCGAGAGGCGTGCGGCCCAAACCGCGGGCAGATGGCACGCAGGAAGCCCGGACTAATAAGATGGCATTGAAATCCCCCGCGTTTCGTAGAAAATTTCCGTTGCTGGTAACCGGCAGTCTGCTGGCCTTGCAACCCTTCGCCACCTCATTCGTGGTCGCCGCGGAACAGTATGACTGCTCAGTCTCTGCTTCGGGTGCCTGGGATTGCGCGCCGAAAACCGCCGCAGCCCCGCTACCACCGCGCCCGGTGCATGATGGCGCTGCCATCAGCTCCGCCAACAGCACGGCGCAGGCCGATGCTGGCGGCAAAGCCGAGGCCGAGCCCAAGACCGCACTGGTCACCGAATCCAAGGGCCGTGGCCTGCGCTCGCGCAGCGCCGATTACAGCCACCTGGACTGGGTACCACGCGAGAAGCTGACCGCAGCGCAGCTGGCCGAAACCGGCCCGTACTGCGGCGGTGCGTACATCGAGCCGACTCGTCCTGGCATGAACGACAAGACGAACAAGAGCGATGCGCCCACCTTCATCGGTGCCAAAGCCTCGCGTTACGAGCAGGAGTCGCAAGTCGCGACCCTGGCCGGTGACGTCGTCATGCGCCAGGGCAGCATGCAGTTGGAATCTGAAGAAGCCAGCCTGTACCAGGCCGAAAACCGTGGCGAGCTGAACGGCAAGGTCCGTCTGCGCGACAACGGTGCACTGATCGTGGGCGACCATGCCGAAGTGCAACTCGATACCGGCGCGGCCCAGATCGACAACGCCGAATACGTGCTGCACAAATCGCGTATCCGCGGTAACGCGCTGTACGCCAAGCGTGCTGAAAACGCGATTATCCGTCTCAAGGACGGTACGTACACCACTTGCGAGCCAGACAGCAACGCCTGGCAGCTCAGGGGCAACAACATCACGTTGAACCCGGCCACCGGTTTCGGTACGGCCACCAACGCGACGTTGCGGATCAAGAACATCCCGATCCTGTACACCCCTTACATCTATTTCCCGATCGACGACCGTCGTCAATCCGGCTTCCTGCCGCCAAGCTTCAGCACCGGCAGCGAAACCGGCTTCACCCTGGTGACGCCGTACTACTTCAACCTGGCGCCCAACTACGACGCCACGTTGTACCCGCAGTACATGACCAAGCGCGGCATGATGATGGAAGGCGAATTCCGCTACCTCACCAAGTCCAGCGAAGGCCAGTTCGGCGGCGCGTACCTGAACGACGACAACGACGAGCGCAAGCTTCAGACCGACTACGAAAAAACCCGCTACATGCTCAATTGGCAGCACAAAGGCGGGTTGGATTCGCGTGTACTGACCCAGGTCGACTACACCACGATCAGCGACCCTTACTACTTCCAGGACCTCAAGTCCTATCAGGAAGGTGTAGAGAGCCGCGACTACATCAACCAGCAAGGCTCCGTGGCTTATCGCGGCGACAGCTTCCAGGCTCGCTTGAACCTGCAGGCCTACCAGCTGGCAACGATTTCCCAGATCACGCCGTATGACCGCCTGCCGCAGATCACGTTCAATGGTCAGCTACCGTACCATCCGGGTGGCTTGAACTTCAGCTATGAGACAGAAGCCGTACGCTTCGACCGTGACCTGGAGAATGGTAACTTCACCAATGAGAACGGTGGCTCGGAAGCGCGCCTGGACACTTACGTCCGCGGCCTGACCCGTGCCAACGGTACGCGCCTGAACGTGGCGCCGGCCGTCGAATACCCGATGGAGTCGACTTACGGCTTCATCACACCGAAGCTCAAGTACGTGTACACCAAGTACGACCTGGACCTGGACAACATCGGCAAGAACCAGATCGTTGCTGATCAGGCTGCATCAGTGGCGGCCGGGACCCAGTACGCAGGCGGCACCTTCAAGAGCTCCCAGAACCGCGCGGTTCCAGTGGCCAGCATCGACAGCGGCCTGTACTTCGACCGCAACACCAACTGGTTCGGCAAGGACTATCGCCAAACTTTGGAACCGCGTGCGTTCTACCTGTACGTGCCGAACAAGGACCAGGCTGATATCCCGGTGTTCGACACCAGCGAATACTCGTTCAGCTACGCGTCGCTGTTCCGCGACAACCGCTTCAGCGGCTCCGACCGTATCGGCGACGAGAACAAACTGTCCCTGGGCTTGACCAGCCGCTGGATCGAAGAAAACGGCTTCGAGCGTCAGCGCGTAGCCATTGGCCAGGCGCTGTACTTCAAGGATCGTGAAGTGCAACTGCCAGGCATCCTGGCGGCTGACCGTGCCGACGCACAGTCCGATGTTTCGCCGGTTGCCCTGGACTATGAGTTCCGCTTCAACCGTGACTGGCGCGCCACTGCCGACTACAACTGGGATACTGAGGAACACAGTCCTCGTTCCGGCAGCGCGATGCTTCACTACCAGCCGGAAGACAACCCGAACAAGATCATCAACGTCGGTTATCGCTATCGTAACGACCAGGTCGTCTACAACCAGCTGACCGGCAAATGGCAGTTCGGTGGTGACTACGGCACGCCAGGCGCAGATAACTATGTGAAGGATTACTACAAAATCCAACAACATGACTTCTCGATGATGTGGCCGATCATTCCCCAGTGGAACCTGATCACCCGCTGGCAGTATGACTACGCCCGCAACCGCACCCTGGAAGCCTTCGGTGGTTTCGAGTACGACAACTGCTGCTGGAAACTGCGCGTCATCAACCGTTACTGGGTTTCCAACGACGAATACAGCCAGATCGCCCCGCTTAACGAAAAGGGTGACCACGGGCTCTTCTTCCAGATCGTCCTCAAAGGACTCGGCGGCCTGACCGGCGCCAAGGTAGAGAGCTTCCTCGACAAAGGCATTGAAGGTTATCGTGAACGTGAAAACCAAGCTTTCTGATTGTCTGCGCCCGCTAGTGCTGGGCGCACTGTTCCTGGGCACCGCATCGGCGCACGCTGCGGTTCAAGAACTGGATAAGGTAGTGGCCATCGTCGATAACGACGTGATCATGCAGAGCCAACTGGACCAACGTGTCAAGGAAGTCCAGCAAACCATCGCCAAGCGTGGCGGTGGCGTGCCACCGACCAGCGTCCTGGACCAGCAGGTGCTGGAGCGCCTGATCGTCGAGAACCTGCAATTGCAGATCGGCGATCGTTCCGGCATCCGTATTTCGGACGAAGAACTGAACCAGGCCGTGGGCACCATTGCCCAGCGCAACAACATGAGCATCGACCAGTTCCGTGCTGCCCTGGCCCACGACGGTTTGTCCTATGAGGACGCCCGTGACCAGATCCGCCGTGAAATGATCATCAGCCGTGTGCGTCAGCGCCGTGTGGCCGAGCGGGTTCAGGTGTCCGAGCAGGAAGTGAAGAACTTCCTGGCGTCGGACCTGGGCAAGATGCAGCTTTCCGAAGAACTGCACCTGGCCAACATCCTGATCCCGACACCGGACAGCGCCAACTCCGAGCAGCTCAATGCAGCGGCCGCCAAAACCCAGGCTATCTATGATCGCTTGAAGGCCGGTGCCGATTTCGCCCAAATGGCGATCGCCCAGTCCGGCAGCGACAACGCACTGGAAGGCGGCGACATGGGCTGGCGTAAAGCGGCTCAATTGCCGCCTCCGTTCGACCGCGAGCTGAGTGCAATGGAAGTGGGTGGCATCACCCAACCTGCGCGTACACCGGGTGGTTTCATTATCCTGAAGCTCCTGGAAAAACGCGGCGGCGAAACATCGCTCAAGGATGAGGTGCACGTTCGCCACATCCTGGTCAAACCAAGCGAAATCCGCACCGAAGCCCAAACCAAGGAACTGGCCCAGAAGATCTATGACCGCATCCAGAGCGGTGAAGACTTCGCCACCCTGGCCAAGAGCTTCTCGGAAGACCCGGGTTCTGCCCTCAACGGCGGCGATCTGAACTGGATCGATCCGAAAGCCCTGGTGCCGGAGTTCCAGCAGGTGATGGCCGATACCCCGCAGGGCGTATTGTCCAAGCCGTTCAAGACCCAATATGGCTGGCATGTGCTGGAAGTCCTTGGCCGTCGCGCCACCGACAACACCAACCAAGCCCGCGAGCAACAAGCGCTGAACGTATTGCGTAACCGCAAATACGACGAAGAGCTGCAAACCTGGCTGCGTCAGATCCGCGACGAAGCCTATGTTGAGAACAAGCTGCCAGGCGCCCAGACAGGCACCGACCAGGCAGCGCAGTGAAACCCCAGCGTTTCGCGGTGACACCCGGCGAGCCGGCCGGCATTGGTCCTGACCTGTGCCTGCTGCTCGCCTCGCAACCCCAGCCACACCCCCTGATTGCCATTACCAGCCGCGACTTGCTCCTTGAGCGGGCCGCGCAGCTGGGTGTGGCTGTCACACTGCTGGACACAGCGCCGGGCAACTGGCCCGACCTGCCTGCCCCCGCTGGCAGCCTGTATGTGTGGGATACCCCGCTGCAGGCCAAGGTAGTCGCCGGGCAACTCAACAAAGCCAACGCAGCGTTCGTGCTGGAAACCCTCACTCGCGCCGGACAAGGCTGCATCGATGGCGACTTCGCCGGCATGATCACTGCGCCGGTGCATAAGGGCGTGATCAACGAATCCGGTATCGCGTTTTCGGGCCACACCGAATTCCTCGCCGAGCTGACCCACACCGAACAAGTCGTCATGATGCTGGCCACGCGTGGCCTTCGGGTCGCCTTGGTGACCACGCACCTGCCGCTGCGCGAGATTGCCGATGCCATTACCGTCGAGCGGGTGGAACGCGTCACGCGGATCCTGCACGCCGACCTGCAACAGAAATTCGGCATCGCCCAACCGCGCATCCTGGTCTGCGGGCTCAACCCGCACGCCGGCGAAGGCGGCCACTTGGGCCATGAAGAAATCGACATCATCGAACCCACCCTGGAGCGTCTGCGCCAAGAAGGCATGGACCTGCGCGGCCCACTGCCTGCGGACACTCTGTTTACCCCCAAATATCTGGAGCACTGCGATGCAGTGCTGGCGATGTACCACGACCAGGGGCTGCCGGTGCTTAAATACAAAGGCTTCGGCGCCGCAGTCAACGTGACACTGGGCCTGCCGATCATCCGCACCTCCGTCGACCATGGCACTGCCCTGGACCTCGCGGGCAGCGGCAAGATCGATACCGGCAGCCTGCACGTGGCCCTGGAAACCGCCTATCAGATGGCCGAGACCCGTATATGACTGAGCATTACCAACACCGGGCGCGCAAGCGCTTCGGGCAAAACTTCCTGCACGACGCTGGCGTGATCGACCGCATCCTGCGTTCCATCCATGCCAAGCCTGAAGACCGCCTGCTGGAAATCGGCCCGGGCCAGGGCGCGCTGACCCAAGGCCTGCTGGCCAGCGGCGGCCAACTGGACGTGGTGGAGTTGGACAAGGACCTGATCCCGATCCTCAACCAACAGTTCGCCGGCATGCCCAACTTCAACCTGCATCAGGGTGATGCGCTGAAGTTCGACTTCAACACCCTCAACGCCGCGCCTAACAGCCTGCGTGTGGTGGGTAACCTGCCGTACAACATCTCTACGCCGCTGATATTCCACCTGCTGAACAACGCAGGCATCATCCGCGACATGCACTTCATGCTGCAAAAGGAAGTGGTAGAACGCCTGGCTGCTGGCCCTGGTGGTGGTGATTGGGGCCGTCTGTCGATCATGGTTCAGTACCACTGCCGCGTCGAACACCTGTTCAACGTGGGCCCTGGTGCGTTCAACCCGCCGCCGAAGGTCGACTCGGCCATCGTGCGCCTGGTGCCCCACGCCGTGTTGCCCCATCCGGCCAAGGACCACAAATTGCTGGAGCGCGTGGTGCGCGAAGCATTCAACCAACGCCGCAAGACCCTGCGCAACACGCTCAAGGCCCTGCTGAGCAACGCCGAGATCGAAGCCGCCGGCGTCGATGGCAGCTTGCGTCCTGAGCAACTCGACCTGGCTGCCTTCGTGCGCCTGGCCGACCAGTTGGCCATCCAGCCTGCGCCAACCGCAGACTGACAGCGCCAGGCAAGGCCAGACACATGTCTGGCCTAGTGCCCTCCTCTTGGCCTAGACTGACCCGCATCTGCTGTCCTCCGCTTTTAAGGCCTCTTGCATGTCCGATCCTCGCTACCAGATCGACGTCAGCGTCGTCACCCGCTTCCTGGCGGACCAATCCCAACCTGAACACAACCGCTTCGCCTTTGCCTACACCATCACGGTGAAAAACAACGGGCTGGTGCCGGCCAAGCTGTTGTCGCGCCACTGGGTGATCACCGACGGTGACGGCCAGGTCGAAGAAGTGCGCGGCGCCGGTGTGGTGGGTCAGCAACCATTGATCGACAGTGGCGCCAGCCATACCTACAGCAGCGGCACGGTAATGACCTCCAAAGTCGGCACCATGCAAGGCTCGTATCAAATGAAAGCCACCGATGGCCAACTGTTCGACGCCATCATCGCGCCCTTCCGCCTCGCCGTGCCGGGAGCCCTGCACTGATGGCGACGTATGCGGTCGGCGACCTGCAAGGCTGCCTGGAACCCCTGAAGTGCCTGCTTGACCGCGTGGCCTTCGACCCGGCCAACGATCGCCTGTGGCTGGTGGGTGACCTGGTCAATCGCGGTCCGCAATCCCTGGAAACGCTGCGCTATTTATATAGCCTGCGCGACTCTTTGGTCTGCGTATTGGGCAACCACGACCTGCACCTGCTGGCAGCCGCCAATAACATTGAGCGCCTGAAAAAGGGCGATACCCTGCGGGAAATCCTCGAGGCTCCGGATCGCGCCGAGCTGCTCGACTGGCTGCGCCGGCAGAAAATCCTGCATTACGACGAAGCCCGCAACATGGCGCTGGTCCATGCAGGCATCCCGCCGCAATGGACACTGAAGAAAGCCCTCAAGTACGCCGCCGAAGTCGAAAGTGCCCTGGCCGATGACAACCTCTATACCGCCTACCTCGACGGCATGTACGGCAACGAGCCCGTGAAGTGGGACAACGACCTCAGCGGCGTCACGCGCCTGCGGGTCATCACCAACTACTTCACGCGCATGCGCTTCTGTACCGCCGAGGGCAAGCTCGACCTCAAGAGCAAGGAAGGCGCGGACACCGCGCTGCCGGGCTACAAGCCGTGGTTCGCTCACAAAGAGCGCAAGACCCGTGACACCCAGATCATTTTTGGCCATTGGGCGGCCCTTGAGGGCAAGTGCAATGAGCCCGGCGTATTCGCCCTCGACACCGGTTGTGTGTGGGGCGGCGCCATGACCCTGATGAACATCGACACCGGCGAGCGTTATAGCTGCCAGTGCGAACCCCCTCTTCCCGTTACACTGCCGGCTACTGCCAAGCCATAGGAGCCCGCCATGAGCGAATTCAAACGTATCCCTCCCGAACAAGCCCAGGCCCTGCGCGAGCAAGGCGCGGTGGTGGTCGATATCCGTGACCAACCGACCTACGCAGCCGCCCACATCACCGGCGCCCAGCACCTGGACAACGTCAACATTGCCGATTTCATCCGCGCCGCCGACCTGGACGCGCCGGTGATCGTGGCCTGTTACCACGGCAATTCCAGCCAGAGCGCAGCAGCCTATCTGATCAGCCAGGGCTTCTCCGACGTCTATAGCCTGGACGGCGGCTTTGAACTGTGGCGTACGACTTATCCTGCGGAAATTTCTTCAGGCAATTCGCAATAATTTTTTTCACACCCCGCTACCCCGCGTGACGCTTGGGCTCGCGCCGTTTCTGACGAACGGCGCAGCCAAACTAATTGCGCATCGCGCCTTGACCTCTCCGATTCCGAACTATCCTTAAGCGCAGGCCATCCGAATCAGGGGAGAGCCGGTACACCGGCGTGCGGGTCATCGGTAGCGTTTCAGGGTGTTCTGGGGGGAAAACGGCCATTGGCGTCTGCCAATGTCTGCCAGCATCGACTGATTGATCCGGCGTCGGCTCCACGTATCGAGCGAGGTGACGACGTCATGAGTATATTCAGCCACTTCCAACAACGCTTCGCGTCCACACAGCAGGAAGAACTCACGCTGCAAGAGTATCTCGAGCTGTGCAAACAGGACCGCAGCACCTACGCGTCTGCCGCCGAACGCCTGCTGCTGGCAATTGGCGAGCCGGAGCTGATAGACACCTCGAACAATTCGCGCCTGTCGCGAATATTCTCCAACAAGGTGATCCGCCGCTACCCGGCCTTTGAAGACTTCCACGGCATGGAAGAATGCATCGACCAGATCGTCTCCTACTTCCGCCATGCTGCCCAAGGCCTGGAAGAGAAGAAGCAGATCCTCTACCTGCTCGGCCCCGTCGGCGGTGGTAAATCGTCCCTGGCCGAGAAGCTCAAACAATTGATCGAGAAGGTGCCCTTCTACGCCATCAAGGGCTCGCCGGTCTTCGAGTCGCCCTTGGGCCTGTTCAACGCCACGGAAGATGGCGCGATCCTCGAAGAAGACTTCGGCATCCCACGCCGCTACCTCAACACCATCATGTCGCCCTGGGCCACCAAGCGCCTAGCCGAGTTCGGCGGTGACATCAGCCAATTCCGTGTGGTGAAACTCTACCCGTCCATCCTCAACCAGATCGGCGTAGCCAAGACCGAACCCGGCGACGAAAACAACCAGGACATCTCGGCGCTGGTGGGCAAGGTCGATATCCGCAAGCTCGAAGAATTCCCGCAGAACGACGCCGACGCCTACAGCTATTCAGGCGCGCTGTGCCGGGCCAACCAGGGCCTGATGGAGTTCGTGGAGATGTTCAAGGCACCGATCAAGGTGCTGCACCCACTGCTCACCGCCACCCAGGAAGGCAACTACAACAGCACCGAAGGCCTGGGGGCGATTCCGTTCACCGGGATCCTGCTGGCGCACTCCAACGAATCGGAGTGGCACACCTTCCGCAACAACAAGAACAACGAAGCCTTCATCGACCGGATCTACATCGTCAAGGTGCCGTACTGCCTGCGGGTCAGCGATGAAATCAAGATCTACGACAAGCTGCTGTTCAACAGCTCCCTGGCCAAGGCGCACTGCGCACCCGACACCTTGAAGATGCTCGCCCAGTTCACCGTGCTGTCGCGCCTCAAGGAGCCGGAAAACTCCAACATCTATTCGAAGATGCGCGTGTACGACGGCGAAAACCTCAAGGACACCGACCCCAAGGCCAAGTCGATCCAGGAATATCGCGACACCGCCGGTGTGGATGAGGGCATGAACGGCCTGTCGACGCGCTTCGCGTTCAAAATCCTGTCCAAGGTCTTCAACTTCGACCCTCACGAGATCGCCGCCAACCCGGTGCACCTGCTCTACGTGCTGGAACAGCAGATCGAACAGGAACAATTCCAGGCCGAGACCCGCGAACGTTACCTGCGTTTCCTCAAGGAATACCTGGCACCGCGCTACATCGAGTTCATCGGCAAGGAAATCCAGACTGCGTACTTGGAGTCCTACAGCGAATACGGCCAGAACATTTTCGACCGCTACGTGCTGTACGCCGACTTCTGGATCCAGGACCAGGAATACCGCGACCCGGAAACCGGCGAGATTCTCAACCGCGTGGCCCTCAACGAAGAACTCGAAAAAATCGAGAAACCGGCCGGCATCAGCAATCCGAAGGATTTCCGCAACGAAATCGTCAACTTCGTGCTGCGCGCCCGTGCCAACAACAATGGCAAAAACCCGACCTGGCTCAGCTACGAGAAACTGCGGGTGGTCATCGAGAAGAAAATGTTCTCCAACACCGAGGATCTGCTGCCGGTCATCAGCTTCAACGCCAAGGCCAGCAAGGAGGATCAGCAAAAACACAACGACTTCGTCACACGCATGGTCGAGCGCGGCTACACCGACAAACAGGTACGGCTGCTCTCCGAGTGGTATCTGCGGGTTCGCAAATCGCAGTAAGGCAGCGACAGGCGTGAACTGCCAGGCCACTGGCCTGGCAGCTGACCGCTTGTCTCTAAGCTTCCAGCTCGCGGCTTGAAGCTTGTAACGTGAAGCTGCCCGGAGGGCTCCCCATGAGCTATGTGATCGACCGACGCCTCAATGGCAAGAACAAGAGCACGGTAAACCGCCAGCGTTTCCTGCGGCGGTACCGTGACCACATCAAAAAGGCCGTCGAAGAGGCCGTCAGCCGCCGCTCCATCACGGACATGGAGCATGGCGAACAAATCAGCATTCCGGGGCGGGACATCGACGAACCGGTGCTGCACCACGGCCGGGGCGGCAAACAGACCGTCGTTCATCCCGGCAATAAGGAATTCACCACCGGCGAACATATCCAGCGCCCCCAAGGCGGTGGCGGCGGTAAAGGGCCGGGCAAGGCGGGCAATTCCGGCGAAGGCATGGATGAGTTCGTGTTCCAGATCACCCAGGAAGAATTCCTCGAATTCATGTTCGAAGACCTGGAACTGCCCAACCTGGTCAAACGCAACCTGACCGGCACCGACACCTTCAAGACGGTACGCGCAGGGATCAGCAACGAGGGCAACCCGTCCCGTATCAACATCATCCGCACCCTGCGCTCGGCCCATGCCCGGCGTATTGCCCTATCGGGCAGCAGCCGCGCCAAGCTGAAGGAAGCCAAGGAAGAGTTGGCGCGCCTGAAGCGTGAAGAACCGGATAACTTCGGCGATATCCAGCAAATCGAGGCGGAAATCGAAAAACTCAGTGCGCGCATTCACCGTGTGCCGTTTCTCGACACCTTCGACCTCAAATACAACCTGTTGGTGAAACAGCCCAACCCCAGCTCCAAGGCAGTGATGTTCTGCCTGATGGACGTCTCCGGCTCCATGACCCAGGCCACCAAGGACATCGCGAAACGCTTCTTCATCCTGCTGTACCTGTTTCTCAAGCGGAACTACGACAAGATCGACGTGGTGTTCATCCGCCATCACACCAGCGCACGCGAAGTTGACGAAGAAGAGTTCTTCTACTCCCGGGAAACCGGCGGCACCATAGTGTCCAGCGCACTGAAGCTGATGCAGGAGATCATGGCCGAGCGCTACCCGGCCAACGAGTGGAACATCTACGCCGCCCAAGCCTCCGACGGCGACAACTGGAACGACGACTCGCCGATCTGCCGCGACATCCTGATCAACCAAATCATGCCGTTCGTGCAGTACTACACTTACGTTGAAATCACCCCCCGTGAGCACCAGGCCCTTTGGTTCGAATACGAGCGCATCGGCGAAGCCTTTGCCGACACGTTCGCCCAGCAGCAACTGGTCTCGGCCGGCGATATCTACCCGGTCTTCCGTGAACTCTTCCAGCGCAGGTTAGTGACATGACCGCCAAAAAAGAGCAAAGACGCCAACCGATCTCCACGGGTTCCGAGTGGACCTTTGAACTGATCCAGGCCTATGACCGGGAAATCAGCCGCATAGCGGCGGGTTACGCCCTGGACACCTACCCCAACCAGATCGAAGTGATCACCGCCGAACAGATGATGGATGCCTACGCTTCGGTAGGCATGCCACTGGGTTATCACCATTGGTCCTACGGCAAACACTTCCTCAGCACCGAGAAGTCCTACACCCGCGGTCAGATGGGCCTGGCCTACGAGATCGTGATCAACTCCGACCCGTGCATCGCCTACCTGATGGAAGAGAACACCATCTGCATGCAGGCACTGGTGGTGGCGCATGCCTGCTATGGGCATAACAGCTTCTTCAAGGGTAACTACCTGTTCCGCACCTGGACCGACGCCAGTTCGATCATCGATTACCTTGTGTTCGCCAAGCAGTACATCATGCAATGCGAGGAGCGCCACGGCATCGATGCGGTGGAAGACCTGCTCGACTCCTGCCATGCGCTGATGAACTACGGCGTCGACCGCTACAAACGCCCGTATCCGATCTCCGCCGAGGAAGAACGCCTGCGCCAGAAGGAGCGCGAGGAGCACCTGCAGAAACAGATCAACGACCTGTGGCGCACCATTCCGAAAAAAGCCGGAAAGAACAGCGACAAAGACAATGCGCGCTTCCCCGCCGAACCGCAGGAGAACATCCTCTATTTCCTGGAAAAACACGCGCCGCTGCTGGAACCCTGGCAGCGGGAAATCGTGCGTATCGTGCGCAAGATCGCCCAGTACTTCTACCCACAGCGCCAGACCCAGGTGATGAACGAAGGTTGGGCCACGTTCTGGCACTACACGCTGATGAACGACCTGTACGACGAAGGCCTGGTCACCGACGGCTTCATGATGGAGTTCCTCACCTCCCACACCAGCGTGGTATTCCAGCCCGGCTTCGACAGCCCTTACTACAACGGCATCAACCCCTATGCCCTGGGCTTTGCCATGTACCGCGATATCCGGCGCATGTGTGAACACCCCACCGAGGAAGACCGCCGCTGGTTCCCGGAAATCGCCGGCAGTGATTGGTTGTCCACCATCAAGTTCGCCATGAGCAGCTTCAAGGATGAGAGTTTTATCCTGCAGTACCTGTCACCGCAGGTCATTCGGGACCTGAAACTGTTCAGCATCCTGGATGACGACCTCAAGGATGACCTGGTGGTGCCGGCCATCCACGACGAACCCGGCTACCGCACCATCCGCGAAACCCTGGCGGCGCAGTACAACCTGGGTAACCGCGAACCTAACGTGCAGATCTACAGCATCGATGTGCGTGGCGACCGTTCGTTGACATTGCGCCACCAGCAGCACGACCGCAAACCCCTGGGCGAATCCACCGAGGAAGTGCTCAAGCACCTGCACCGGTTGTGGGGCTTCGATATTCATTTGGAAACCCTGCAGGGCGACCAGGTGATGAAAACCCACCACGTGCCACCGCGTACCGATCACAACGACAACGACTACGGCCGCCTGGACCTGGCCGTCGTTCATCTCTGAAACAGCAAAGCCTCCATTGGCCAGGCACAGGCGGTATCCTGTGCCGCTAATGGAGGCTTTTTCATGAAAATCTACAAAGTCGGCGGTGCGGTACGGGATCGTCTCTTGGGTATCCCTGTTACCGATATCGACCGCGTCGTGGTGGGTGCGACGGCCGAAGAGATGCTCGCCAAGGGCTACAAGCCGGTGGGTTCTGACTTTCCGGTGTTCCTCGACCCAAAAAACGGTGACGAGTACGCCCTCGCCCGCACTGAACGCAAAAGCGGCCGGGGGTATGGCGGCTTTGTGTTTCACGCCAGCCCCGAGGTGACGCTGGAAGAAGACCTCATCCGCCGTGACCTGACGATCAACGCCATGGCGGAAGACGATGACGGCAACTTGACCGATCCTTATCACGGTCAGCGCGATCTTGAAGCTCGCACGCTTCGCCATGTTTCTCCGGCGTTCGCCGAAGATCCGCTGCGTGTTTTGCGCGTTGCACGCTTCGCCGCACGTTACGCATCACTGGGTTTTACCGTCGCACCAGAAACACTTGAACTGATGCGCCAGCTCAGCGAATCCGGCGAACTGGAGGCGCTGACGCCTGAGCGCAGCTGGAAAGAAATCTCCCGTGCGCTGATGGAAGACCAACCCCACGTGTTCATCCAGGTACTGCGCGACTGCGATGCGCTGAAAACCTTGATGCCAGAAGTGAACGCGCTGTTCGGCGTCCCACAACCCGAAGCCCATCACCCTGAAATCGACACCGGCATTCACACCTTGAGCGTGCTGGAACAGGCTGCCTTGCACCAGCAACCCCTGACCGTACGCTGGGCCTGCTTGCTGCACGACTTGGGCAAAGGCACGACGCCTGTGGATAAGTTGCCGCAGCACATCGCCCACGAACATCGGGGCTTGAAACTGATCAAGTCAGTCAATGAGCGCTTCAAGGTGCCAAGGGATTGCCAGGAATTGGCGTTATTGGTGGGCCAGTATCACACCCATGGTCATCGTGCGTTGGAGCTGAAAGCCTCGACTTTGCTGGAGCTGCTGCAAAGTTTCGACGTTTACCGTCGGCCGCAGCGCTTTGAGGAATTCATCGTCGCTTGCGAAATGGATGCACGGGGCCGCAAGGGCCTGGAGCAGAGAAGTTATCCACAAGCGGATTATTTACGCGGGGCGGCGAAGGCAGCTCGCGAGGTTGCCGTTGCGCCACTGCTGGAGAAAGGCTTCAAAGGCCCGGAGCTGGGCGAGGCACTTAAGCGCGAACGGCTCAGGGCCCTGAAAGCCTACAAGGAACAGCACACCCTATAGGAGTGTGCCTGGTGTCAGCTGCTGGCCCTGCCATTCAAACTCGACAGGCGCCAGCACCTGGTCAATCTGCGCATCGCGCCATAGCTCGGCCAGGGTCTTGCCCACCTCAGGATGCACACGCTCCGGTGCCATCAGAGACAGCGGCCAAAGCACAAAGGCGTTCTTGAGAATTTCCGCACGTGGCAGGATCAAACCATCGAAATTGCCCACCAGATCGCCATACAACAGCACATCGATATCCAGCGGCAAGCCCTTGCGATCCGGCGCATAGCGACCATTGTCGGCCTCGATGAATTTCAACCGGCGGTCCAGCTCCATCAACGGCAGGTCGGTGTGGGCCGACACCACCAGATTGAAGAACGGACCGCTCTTGATGCCCACCGGCTGGCTTTCGAACACCGCCGAACAACGCAGATCGGTCAAGAAGCTCGCCAGCGCATCCAGGCCAGCGCGCAGATGAGACTCGCGCTCGATATTGCTGCCTAGGCCGAGGTAAACCTGAGTTAGCGACATCCGCGCTCGATCTCCACGCCCACACCCTTGGCAGCCGGCACGGCGCCTGGCTTGGTCAGCTTGAGGTGCAGCCAGGGAATCTGGAATTCACTCATCAATACTTCGGCCAGGCGTTCGGCAAAGGTTTCCACCAGTTGGTACTGGGATTGCTCGGCAAAGGCCTGGATACGCGCGGACACACTGGCGTAATCCAGCGCCAACGTCAGGTCATCCCCGGCCGCGGCCGGGCGGTTATCCCAGGCGAAGCTCAGGTCCAGGCGCAGGCATTGACGGATTCCGCGCTCCCAGTCGTAGGCCCCGATGACGGTGTCGACTTCCAGGCCTTCGATAAACACTCTGTCCAAGCACTCTTCTCCGCAGCACGACAAGGGCGCGATGCCCCGTTAGAATCAGGGCGTCCTCGCCCGGAATAGTTAGCATGTTTTGGTTACTGGCGATTTTCGCCTACCTGCTCGGCTCGCTGTCCTTCGCCATTTTGCTCAGCCGCCTGACGGGAAATCCCGACCCGCGAATGAGTGGCTCAGGCAATGCCGGCGCCACCAATATGTTGCGCCTGGCCGGCAAGAAACTCGCCGTACTGACGCTGCTGGGCGACCTGTGCAAGGGCTTGTTGCCCGTACTGATCGCCAGCCTCGCCGGCCTGACCCTGCAACAGCAGGCCTGGATCGGCGTATGCGCGGTCCTCGGCCATCTGTTCCCCCTGTACTTTCGCTTTCGCGGTGGCAAAGGCGTCGCCACGGCAGCCGGCATGTTGCTGGGAATCTACCCGCCGGCGGCCTTGCTGGCCGTACTCGCCTGGCTGCTGACGTTCTACCTGACCCGCACCAGCTCGCTCGCCGCGCTGATCGCCACCCCGCTCACCCTGCCACTACTGGCCTGGCAAGAACCGGCGGCACTACTGCCGATGAGCGTGCTGACGCTGCTGATCGTCTGGCGCCACCGGGGCAATTTACGCGACCTGTTTGCCGGGCGCGAACGGCATTTTTAAATACAGTCGATGCGCCCGGCCCATTTTGCGGCCTTACAACGGCGACAACTGCTCCATTGGCCAGCGCGCCTGCACGCTGATTGCCAGGCTTTCGTGCTGCCCAGCCTGCAAACGCTGGCAACCGGCATAGGCGATCATCGCGCCGTTGTCGGTGCAGAACTCGGGGCGCGCGTAGAACACGTCGCCCTTCATGTCGCCGAGCATTTTTTCCAGCGACGTGCGCAAGGCCTTGTTGGCGCTGACGCCGCCTGCGATCACCAGGCGCTTCATGCCCGCCTGTTTCAGGGCACGCTTGCACTTGATGGTCAAAGTCTCCACCACGGCCTGCTGGAACGCCAGCGCGATGTCGCAACGGGCTTGCTCGCTGTCGTCTCCGGCGCTAACGCTGTGCTGCCAAGTGTTCAGCGCGGAGGTTTTTAAACCACTGAAGCTGAACATCAGGCCAGGGCGATCACACATCGGGCGCGGGAAGGTGTAACGGCCCGCTACACCTTTTTCGGCCAGACGCGCGATTTCCGGGCCACCGGGATAATTGAGGCCCATCATCTTGGCGGTCTTGTCGAAAGCTTCACCGGCAGCGTCGTCCAAGGATTCACCCAAAAGGGTGTATTGGCCGATTCCGTCCACCTGAACCAACTGCGTATGTCCGCCCGACACCAACAATGCGACGAACGGGAACTCTGGCGGTGTTTTTTCCAGCATCGGCGCCAATAAATGGCCTTCCATATGGTGCACGCCGAGGGCCGGAATGCCCCAGGCAAATGCCAGCGCCTGGGCGCAAGAAGCCCCAACCAGCAGGGCTCCGACCAATCCGGGGCCTGCGGTGTAGGCGATTGCATCGATCTCGGTCGGCACGCAGCCGGCTTCATCCAGCACCTGACGGATCAGGGGCAGCATGCGTTTGACGTGATCACGGCTGGCCAGCTCCGGCACCACGCCACCATAGGCACGGTGCAGGTCGATCTGACTGAACAGCGCATCGGCCAAGAGCCCGCGTTCACTGTCGTAAAGTGCGACACCGGTTTCGTCGCAGGAGGTTTCAAGTCCCAGTACTAGCATGGGTTTGCGCCTTGTAGAGGCTGAATTCGAAGGCGCGCATAATAGTCGTCACTCCCCCTCCCGACTAGCGGTTTTCGATCAGAGGCTTTGCATTCCGGGCAATGAGGGGTTAACATCCGCAACCCTTAAAAACCGACGACCTCAGCCGCGAATTTTTTGCGACGAGAACGTTGATCCCGGTAATGAAAGAAGGTAGCTCTGGATGCCAGCCGTCAAAGTTAAAGAGAACGAACCCTTCGACGTAGCTCTGCGTCGTTTCAAGCGCTCCTGCGAAAAAGCCGGTGTACTGGCTGAAGTTCGTAGCCGCGAATTTTACGAGAAGCCAACTTCTGAGCGTAAGCGTAAAGCAGCAGCCGCTGTTAAGCGTCACGCCAAGAAAGTTCAGCGCGAACAGCGCCGCGCCGTTCGTCTGTACTAATACACAGACGTTCGTAGCAAGCTTCTGCCAAGCCCGGCCCTCAGCCGGGCTAATGGCATTTGCGGATATCGCTTGATGCTTCACTGTTGACGCCGCAGACGCGACCGAGACAACTGCTTCACACGTCAGGACTGGCTCTTTTGCCAGCGGTGCACGTCTTCTGACGAGCCTATCAAGGCTACTGACGAGCACACTTATTCTTCAAACAGGCGATCAACTGTATCGACTGCGCCCGACAATGAGCTTCCGAGGCCGCCATTGGCCAAGACCGGATGCCGGGGCAACATTTCCATGCCAAAAACCTGATTGAAACTAACGTCAGTGAATGAACGGCAGATACACTTCCTGAATGCCCAAGCAGACAACTGATGATCGAGCCGCGCAACGCGTGCGCTTGAGCAATCAATGGGCCCTCATTGACACGCAGTGATGACGAGAACGCCATGGCCGGGCTGATTCCCCAGAGCTTTATTGACGACCTTCTGAACCGCACCGACATCGTCGATGTTGTCAGCTCGCGCGTGCAACTGAAAAAAGCCGGCAAGAACTACACCGCCTGCTGCCCGTTTCACAAAGAGAAAACCCCATCGTTCAGCGTCAGTCCCGACAAGCAGTTCTACTACTGCTTCGGCTGCGGCGCAGGCGGTAACGCCCTGGGTTTTCTCATGGACCACGACAACCTGGACTTCCCCCAGGCGATCGAGGACCTGGCAAAAGCGGCGGGCATGGAAGTGCCACGCGAAGAAAGTGGCCGTGCGCACAAGCCGCGCCAACCCACCGATTCGCCGCTGTACCCGCTGCTGACGGCCGCTGCCGACTTTTACCGTCAGGCGCTTAAAAGCCATCCGCAGCGCAAGGCCGCCGTCGACTACCTGAAAGGCCGCGGCCTTACCGGGGAAATCGCCCGCGACTTCGGCCTGGGGTTCGCCCCGCCCGGCTGGGACAACCTGTACAAGCACCTGAGCAGCGACACCCTCCAGCAAAAGGCCATGATCGACGCCGGCCTGCTGGTGGAAAACGCCGAAACCGGCAAACGCTACGACCGCTTCCGCGACCGCGTGATGTTCCCGATTCGCGACAGCCGGGGCCGCATCATCGCCTTTGGTGGCCGTGTGCTGGGGGACGACAAGCCCAAGTACCTGAACTCCCCGGAAACCCCAGTGTTCCACAAGGGCCAGGAGCTCTACGGCCTGTTCGAGGCGCGCAAGAACAACCGCAACCTCGATGAAATCATCGTGGTTGAAGGCTATATGGACGTGATCGCGCTCGCCCAACAGGGCTTGCGCAATGCCGTCGCCACGCTGGGCACCGCGACCAGCGAAGAACACATGAAGCGCTTGTTTCGCGTGGTACCCAGCGTGCTGTTCTGCTTCGACGGTGACCAGGCCGGCCGCAACGCCGCCTGGCGCGCGCTGGAGGCAACACTTTCCAGCCTGCAAGATGGACGTCGCGCGCGCTTCCTGTTCCTGCCCGAAGGCGAAGACCCGGACACCCTGGTTCGCTCTGAAGGCACCGATGCATTCCGCGCACGCATCAATCAACACGCTCAACCGCTGGCAGACTACTTCTTCCAGCAACTGACCGAGGAAGCCGACCCGCGCTCCCTTGAAGGCAAGGCCCATATGGCCACCCTTGCGGCGCCGCTGATCGACAAGGTCCCCGGCGCCAACCTGAAATCTCTGATGCGCATGCGCTTGCAGGAAATCACCGGGTTAAGCGGCGAAGCCGTCAGCCAGCTGGTGCACAACGCGCCACATGATGCGCCGCCGCCAGCCTACGACCCCGGCATGGACTACGACGCCATGCCGGACTATTCCGACTTCCATCAACCGCAGGAGGCCTACGCGCCCCAGCAAGAGTGGACACCGAAAAAGTCTGGCAACGACGGCAAGAAATGGGAAAAGAAACCCTGGAGCAAAAACGGCAAGCGCGGCGATCGCGACGAGGCTTACGCCCCACGAACGCCGGTCGCTGTAGAAGCGCCAACGCTCATTGCCCTGCGCACGCTCATCCACCACCCGCAATTGGCGGAAAAGGTCGAGAGCGCCGATCACTTTGCCAACGCAAGTAACACTTATGCCCAGGTACTGATCGCCTTGATCGAGGCGGTACAGAAAAATCCTAAGCTAAACTCCATTCAGTTGATGGCGCGTTGGCATGGCACCGAACAAGGCCGGTTATTGAAAGCACTCGCAGAAAAGGAGTGGCTAATTGACGGCGATAACCTTGAACAACAGTTTTTAGACACCATTACTAGGTTATCCGCGGGCCAGCACACGCAGACCCTCGACGAACTCATCAAGAGAGCAAGGCAGCCTGGATTATCGGCTGAAGAGCAAATTCAGATAGCAAAACAGATGCGCGACCTCTTAAAACAGAATGTTTCCGCATCAAACCCGACCTCAGCTGGCGTGTGAGGTCATAGCTCGGGTATAATCCTCGGCTTGTTTTTTGCCCGCCAAGACCTTCAGTGGATAGGGTGTTATGTCCGGAAAAGCGCAACAGCAGTCTCGTATCAAAGAGTTGATCGTTCTCGGTCGTGAGCAGGGTTACCTGACTTACGCGGAGGTCAACGACCACCTGCCTGAGGATATTTCAGATCCAGAGCAGGTGGAAGACATCATCCGCATGATTAACGACATGGGGATCAACGTATTCGAAGCTGCGCCAGATAAGGATTCCCTTATGCTGGCGGACGCCGATACCGACGAGGCTGCCGCTGAAGAAGCGGCTGCCGCGCTGGCCGCTGTGGAGACCGATATCGGTCGTACCACCGACCCTGTGCGCATGTATATGCGTGAAATGGGTACCGTCGAGCTGCTGACACGCGAAGGCGAAATCGAAATCGCCAAGCGTATCGAAGAGGGCATTCGTGAAGTGATGGGCGCAATCGCGCACTTCCCTGGCACGGTTGACCATATTCTCTCCGAGTACACCCGCGTCACCACCGAAGGTGGTCGCCTGTCCGACGTACTGAGTGGCTACATCGACCCGGACGACGGCATTGCGCCGCCTGCCGCCGAAGTGCCGCCGCCAGTCGATGCCAAGGCTGCGAAAGCGGACGACGACTCCGAAGACGACGACGCAGAAGCCAGCGGCGACGACGAAGATGAAGTTGAAAGCGGTCCAGACCCGATCATCGCTGCCCAGCGCTTCGGTGCGGTTTCCGATCAAATGGAAATCACCCGCAAGGCCCTGAAAAAGCATGGTCGCGGCAACAAGCTGGCAATCGCCGAGCTGCTGGCCCTGGCTGAGCTGTTCATGCCGATCAAGCTGGTACCGAAGCAATTCGAAGGCCTGGTTGAGCGTGTTCGCAGTGCCTTGGAGCGTCTGCGTGCACAAGAGCGCGCCATTATGCAGCTCTGCGTCCGTGATGCGCGCATGCCGCGTGCCGACTTCCTGCGCCAGTTCCCGAGCAACGAAGTAGACGAAAGCTGGACCGACGCACTGGCCAAGGGCAAGGCGAAATACGCCGAAGCCATTGGTCGCCTGCAGCCGGACATCATTCGTTGCCAGCAGAAGCTGCAAGCATTGGAGACCGAAACCGGTCTGACGATTGCCGAGATCAAGGACATCAACCGTCGCATGTCGATCGGTGAGGCCAAGGCCCGCCGCGCGAAGAAAGAGATGGTTGAAGCGAACTTGCGTCTGGTGATCTCCATCGCCAAGAAGTACACCAACCGTGGCCTGCAATTCCTCGACCTGATCCAGGAAGGCAACATCGGCTTGATGAAGGCTGTGGACAAGTTCGAATACCGTCGCGGCTACAAGTTCTCGACTTATGCCACCTGGTGGATCCGTCAGGCGATCACTCGCTCGATCGCCGACCAGGCCCGCACCATCCGTATTCCGGTGCACATGATCGAGACGATCAACAAGCTCAACCGTATTTCCCGGCAGATGTTGCAGGAAATGGGTCGCGAACCGACCCCGGAAGAGCTGGGCGAACGCATGGAAATGCCTGAGGACAAGATCCGTAAGGTATTGAAGATCGCTAAAGAACCGATCTCCATGGAAACCCCGATTGGTGATGACGAAGACTCCCATCTGGGTGACTTCATCGAAGACTCGACCATGCAGTCGCCAATCGATGTCGCCACCGTTGAGAGCCTTAAAGAAGCGACTCGCGACGTACTGTCCGGCCTCACTGCCCGTGAAGCCAAGGTACTGCGCATGCGTTTCGGCATCGACATGAATACCGACCACACCCTTGAGGAAGTCGGTAAGCAGTTTGACGTGACCCGCGAGCGGATCCGTCAGATCGAAGCCAAGGCGCTGCGCAAGTTGCGCCACCCGACGCGAAGCGAGCATCTGCGCTCCTTCCTCGACGAGTGATACCAAAACCCCCGGCCCAGGCCGGGGGTTTTGTTTTGTCTCGATAAAATCCTGCGCCCTTCCTCCTCCCCCGCAATGCCCGTCTACACTCGAAACATTCCCCGTGCCATAACGAGACCGTTATGCCCAGATTGCCGACTGTGTTGCTGCTGTCGCTGCTGACCTGGACCGCAACGGCTGGCGCGTTGACTCTTACTGATGATGAGCGTGGCTGGCTGGCGGACCATCAGGAGTTGCGCCTCGGGGTGGATGCGTCATGGCCACCCTTTGAATACCGTGACGAGAATGGCCGCTACCAAGGCTTGGCGGCAGATTATGTGCGCCTGATCCAGGATCGCCTCGGCGTGCGCGTCAATTTGATCGAGCCTGCAAACTGGAGTGCGGTACTGGAACAGGCCCGCAACAATCAGCTCGACCTGCTGCCGGGCATCATGTCCACACCGGAACGCCAGGGCTACATGGCGTTCACCCGGCCTTACCTGGACTTCCCCATCGTTATCCTGGCCCATGAGGGCGGCGCCAAACCACGTACCCTGAAGGACCTCTACGGCTTGAAGATTGCCGTGGTCGAAAACTACGCCCCCCATGAGCTGCTGCGCACCCACCACCCGGATCTCAACTTGGTGGCCATGCCGAATGTCAGCTCGACGCTGCAAGCCCTGGCGACCGATGAAGTGGATGCGGTCGTCGGCGACCTGGCCTCCAGCGTCTGGAGCCTGCGCCAACTCAAGCTCGACGGCTTATACGTGAGCGGCGAAACGCCCTACCGCTACCAACTGGCGATGGGCGTACCACGAGACAACAAAATGCTGGTGGGCATCCTCGACAAGGTGCTCGCCGACCTCAGCCCGCAAGAAACCGACGCCATCCAGCAACATTGGGTCGGCAGCTTTACCGATCACCGCACCTTCTGGACCGACCTGCTGACTTACGGCCTGCCCGCAGTGCTCTTGCTGAGTACTGTATTGGCCGTGGTGATTCGGATCAATCGCCGGCTCAGTTCGGAAATTTCCCGCCGCGTCGCCCTCGAACAGGAACTGCGCAGCAGCGAGTACCACTATCGCGGCCTGGTGGAGAGTCTGTCCGCCATTGCCTGGGAGGCCAGTATCACCGACTTCACCTACAGCTATGTGTCGCCCCACGCTGAAGATTTGCTCGGTTACCCGCGTGCGCACTGGCTGATCCCAGGCTTCTGGCGCAACATCATTCACCCCGCCGACCTGATCCGCACCGAAGCCTACTGCTATCGAGAAACCCGCGCCAACCGCGACCACAGCATTGATTACCGGGTGATCACCGCTGACGGCCGTTGCTTGTGGGTACGCGACATTGTCAGCCTGATCGAACATGGTCATGAGCCGGTTCTGCGCGGCTTGATGATCGATATCAGCGAGGCCAAGCGCACCGAGGAAGCCTTGCAGCTGTCCGAGCAAAAGTTCGCCTCGGTGTTCCAGCAGTGCCCGGACATGCTGGTGATCGCACGACTGTCTGATGGCTGCCTGCTGGAAGTGAACAAGGCGTTTGAAGACCAGATTGGTCTGACGGCCGAACAGGTCGTCGGTAAAACCGCTACCGAGTTGAATATCTGGGGCATCAAGGGCGTCGGGCCCGACCTGCTGCAACGGGTGCAGACCACCAGCATCCGCAACCTGGAAATGCCCTTTCTGCGCAGCAACGGTCAGGCCTTCACCGGGCTGATTTCCGCCGAGCCGTTCCAACTCGACACCATAGAGGCCATCGTCGTGGTGGTGCGTGACATCACCCAACTCAAGGAAACCCAGCAGCAACTGCAAACCTCCGAGGAGAAATTCGCCAAGGCCTTCCACGCCTCCCCCGACGGCTTGTTGCTGAGCCGACAACGCGATGGCCTGTTGATTGAAGTGAACGATGGTTTCAGCCGGATCACCGGCTTCACCAGCGCCACCTCTCTCGACCAATCGACCTTGGACCTGGGCATCTGGGTTGACCTCAACGAACGCAAACACATGCTGGAAATGATGCAGCGCGATGGCTTTGTGCGTGACTTCATCTGCCATATCCGCCGCAGCGATGGGCAGATTCGCCTGTGCGAACTCTCCAGCCGTCCGTTGCCGATCGGCGATGAAGACTGCATGCTGACCATCGCCCGCGATATCACCGAGCGCCAGCTGATGCAGGAAAAACTGCAACAGGCCGCCACGGTGTTCGAGAGCACGGCCGAAGGCGTCTTGATCACAGATACCCGCCAGAACATCAGCGCCGTCAACCGCGCCTTCACCGAGATTACCGGCTACAGCGAGGCCGAAGCCCTCGGCCACACCCCGCGCCTGCTGGCTTCCGGCCTGCATGACAGCGCGTTCTACGCCGCCATGTGGCATCAACTGACTGCTCAGGGCCACTGGCAAGGCGAGATCTCAAATCGTCGCAAGAACGGCGAAGTGTACCCAAGCTGGCTGACGATCAGCGCCGTGCGCAACCGCGACCAATTGATCACGCACTTCGTCGCAGTGTTTGCCGACATCTCCAGCCTCAAGCTGGCCCAGGCCCGTCTCGACTACCAGGCGCACCATGATCCGTTGACCGGCCTGCCCAACCGCACGCTGTTCGAAAGCCGGCTGCAAGCGGCCCTCAATGGCCATCAGGAAACCGGTAAACAGGGCGCCGTGCTGTTTCTCGACCTGGACCGCTTCAAACATATCAACGACAGCCTCGGCCATCCGATCGGCGACCTGCTGCTCAAAGACATCGCCGTACGCCTCAAGGAACAACTGCGCGACATCGACACCGTCGCCCGCCTGGGCGGCGACGAATTCATCATCCTGCTGCCCGGATTGCAGCACGCCAGCGACGCCCAGTACCTGGCCAATAAACTGCTGGCCTGCTTCACACCGCCATTCCAGGCGGGTGAACACGAGTTCTTTATCAGCGCCAGCATCGGCACCAGCCTGTACCCCGAGGACGGCACCGACGTTGCCACGCTGGTCAAGAACGCTGACGCGGCGATGTACCGCTCCAAGGCCAAAGGGCGCAACCGGGTCGAAAGCTACACCCGCGACCTCACCGCCCAGGCCAACGAACGCGTGGCACTCGAACACGAACTACGCCGCGCCATCGAGCGCGATGAGTTGAGCCTCTACTATCAGCCCAAACTGAGCCTGACGACCCACGAACTGATCGGCGCCGAAGCCCTGATCCGCTGGCGTCACCCCACCTTTGGCGACGTGCCCCCCGAACACTTCATCGCCCTGGCCGAAGAAAACGGCATGATCCTGCAGATTGGCGACTGGGTGCTGGAACAAGCCTGCCGGCAAATGCACGCCTGGCAAGGCCACTTCGACGACTTCGGCCCACTGTCGGTCAACCTGGCTGGCGCGCAGTTACGCCACCCCGGCTTACTGGGCCGTATCGAACAGTTGCTGCATGACTACCAACTCGACCCCGGCCGCCTGCAATTGGAAATCACCGAAAACTTCATCATGAGCCAGGCCGAAGAAGCGCTGGAGGTATTGCACCAGCTCAAAGACCTTGGCGTACAGCTGGCCATTGACGACTTTGGCACCGGCTATTCATCCCTCAGCTACCTCAAGCGCCTGCCCCTGGACTTCCTCAAGATCGACCAATCCTTCGTCCGCGGCCTGCCCGACGACCCCCACGACGCCGCCATCGTGCGCGCCATCATCGCCCTGGGCCACAGCATGCAATTCACCATCATCGCCGAAGGCGTGGAGAACCCCGCACAGCAAGCCTTCCTCGCCGCCGAAGGCTGCGAACAGATGCAAGGCTACATCGTCAGCCTGCCGCTACCGCCGGAGCTTTTTGCAGCTACGTTTCTTCGTATGCGCATTGAGGATTATTCGGATGGCACAGCGGGGAAACCATCGTTATAATCCGCGACCTGTTACAGGGCCTATAGCTCAGTTGGTTAGAGCAGTGGACTCATAATCCATTGGTCGTAGGTTCAAGTCCTACTGGGCCCACCAAACAAGAAAGCCGCGCATTGCGCGGCTTTTGTGTGTCTGGCAGCCTCACTTCGCAAACAACTGCCCAATATCCCTGAACGCCTTGAACTCCAGCGCATTCCCGCACGGATCAAATAGAAACAACGTCGCCTGCTCCCCCACCTGCCCCTTGAACCGAATATGCGGTTCCAGCACAAAACGAGTTTCCCTGGCCTGCAGACGTTCCGCCAAGGCATGCCAATCTTCCCAGCCCAGCACCACGCCAAAATGCGGCACAGGCACATCGTGGCCGTCTACGGCATTGGTGTGGGCGGCCTCCTGCGAGGCGGTTTTCGGGTGTTCGTGGATCACCAATTGGTGGCCGAAGAAGTTGAAGTCGACCCAATGGTCGCTGTAGCGGCCTTCTTCCAGGCCGAAGACGTCGCCGTAGAAGTGCCGCGCGGCGGCTAGGTCGAATACCGGAATTGCCAGGTGAAAAGGCGCAAGTGTCATCAGGTCAAACCTCTATGGGCGTTAAGTGCATCGAGTTTAGCCTTGCTCCTGACGATGAAAAGACGATAGTTTTTGCATCGAGCTCAAATTATTTCGATCAATCGAGAGGCCCATGCTGCGCGAACTGAAAACCTTTATTGCGGTAACCCGGCACGGCACGTTCGCAGCGGCAGGCATGCATATCGGGCTGACGCAGTCGGCGGTCAGTGCACAGATTCGTCAATTGGAGCAGGCCCTCGGCGTGCCGCTGTTCGACCGCACCGGACGCCAGGCCACGCTGAATGCTGCCGGGCTACGCGCACTGCCGCTGGCCAAGGAGATTCTGGAAACCTTCAACCGCATGGCGGTACCGGTGGATGCCAACGAGTACCGGGGCGAGTTGAAAGTCGGCGCCATCACCACCGCGCAAACCGGTTTGCTGCCCCAGGCGCTGGTGCGTTTGCGCCAGGCGGCGCCGGCGGTGGAGTGCAAGCTGATACCGGGTGTGTCCCTGGAGCTGTTGAGCCAGGTAGATGCAGGCGAATTGGACTCGGCCATCATCATCCGTCCGCCCTTCGACCTGCCCAAGGAGTTGCATGTGCAGGTGCTGCGCAAGGAACCGTTTGTGCTGATCGTGCCTGACAGGCTAGCGGGTGATAACCCTCTGCAACTGCTCGCGACGCAGCCTCACGTGCGTTATGACCGGGCCTCATTTGGTGGTCGGTTGGTCAGCCGATTCCTGCGTGAGCAGAAGCTTGACGTGCAGGTGGCGCTGGAGTTGGACGAGTTGGAGGCCATCGTCAAGATGGTCGAGTGTGGCCTGGGTGCATCGCTGATTCCTCAGGCCGGGTTGTGGCTGGAACGCTCGCCCAAGGTAAGAATTATCCCGCTGGGCAATCTGACCTTTTACCGCGAAATCATCCTGCTCAGTCGCTACAACCAGCGCCAACTCCCCGTACCGCAACTATTTGCCCGCTGCCTGCTCGCTGACGCCAGCCTGTAAGATGCCTGCTTATTGCCCCCGTTTCGGAGCCCTCACCTTGCCCGCCCTAGATGAAATCGATCGCCAACTGATCGCCGCCTTGCAGATCAACGCCCGCGAAAGCGTGGCCATGCTCGCCCGGCAGTTGGGCATCGCGCGCACCACGGTGACCTCTCGCCTGGCGCGCCTGGAGAAAACCCAGGTGATCACCGGCTATGGCGTGCGCCTGAGCCAGCGGGTGGCGGACGGAGGTTTGCAAGCCTACGTGGGCATCACCGTGCAACCGCGCTCGGGCAAAGAGGTGTTGCGCCGGTTGAGCGCCATGGCCCAGGTGCAGCAGCTGTGCGCGGTGAGTGGCGAGTTCGATTACGTCGCCTGGCTACGCACGGATTCGCCTGAGCAGTTGGATCAATTGCTCGACCAGATCGGCAGCGTGGACGGCGTGGAGAAAACCACGACTTCGATCATCCTCAGCAACAAATTGGATCGCGGCCAGCCAGTTTGACCGCAAGCTTCGTCACTTTGACTAAAAACAGATCATTACGACGACACATTGCGTCTTATTAACGTACGCAACGCTCCCTAAACTGGCTACCATCTTTTCCTATACTCAGCGGGTCGTGCCCCGCCGAGTATCCAGCAAGGTCAGCCATGAACACGTTCAACAAAAACAATCGCCACCCTGCAGACGGTAAAAAGCCCATCACCATCTTTGGCCCGGACTTTCCGTTTGCCTTTGATGACTGGATCGAACACCCGGCCGGCCTCGGCAGCATCCCCGCCGCCAACCACGGTGCCGAAGTGGCGATCGTCGGCGCCGGGATCGCGGGCCTGGTGGCCGCCTACGAGCTGATGAAGCTCGGTCTCAAGCCGGTGGTGTACGAAGCCTCGAAAATGGGTGGACGCCTGCGCTCCCAAGCCTTCGAAGGTGCCGAAGGCATCATTGCCGAGCTGGGCGGCATGCGCTTTCCGGTGTCATCCACTGCGTTCTACCACTACGTGGATAAGCTGGGGCTGGAAACCAAACCTTTCCCCAACCCACTGACCCCTGCGTCCGGCAGTACGGTCATCGACCTTGAAGGCCAGACCCACTACGCGCAAAAACTTTCCGACTTGCCGGTGCTGTTCCAGGAAGTGGCGGACGCCTGGGCCGATGCCCTGGAAGCCGGGTCGCAGTTCGGCGACATCCAGCAGGCCATCCGCGACCGTGACGTGCCGCGCCTCAAGGAACTGTGGAACAAGCTGGTGCCACTGTGGGATGACCGTACCTTTTACGACTTCGTCGCGACCTCCAAGGCGTTCGCCAAGCTGTCATTCCTGCACCGCGAAGTCTTCGGCCAGGTCGGTTTTGGCACTGGCGGCTGGGACTCAGACTTCCCCAACTCCATGCTGGAAATCTTCCGTGTAGTGATGACCAACTGCGACGACCATCAACACCTGGTGGTCGGCGGTGTGGCCCAGGTGCCCATGGGCATCTGGCGCCATGTGCCGGAGCGCTGCGCCCACTGGCCGGCCGGCACCAGCCTGAGCTCGCTGCATCGCGGCGCGCCTCGGGCCGGGGTGAAGCGCATCGCCCATGCCGCCGATGGCCGCTTTGCCGTCACCGACAACTATGGCGATACCCGCGAATACGCCGCAGTGCTGACCACCTGCCAAAGCTGGCTGCTGACCACTCAGATCGAATGCGACGAAACGCTGTTCTCGCAAAAGATGTGGATGGCCCTGGACCGCACGCGCTACATGCAATCGTCGAAAACCTTCGTGATGGTCGACCGCCCGTTCTGGAAAGACAAAGACCCTGAAACCGGCCGCGACCTGATGAGCATGACCCTCACCGATCGCCTGACCCGTGGCACCTACCTGTTCGATAACGGCGACGACAAGCCAGGGGTGATCTGCCTGTCGTACTCGTGGATGAGCGATGCGCTGAAAATGCTGCCGCAGCCCATCGACAAACGCGTGAAGCTGGCCCTCGACGCACTGAAAAAGATCTACCCGAAAGTCGATATCAAGGCGCGCATCATCGGAGACCCGATCACCGTGTCGTGGGAAGCCGACCCGCATTTCCTCGGGGCCTTCAAAGGCGCGCTGCCGGGCCACTATCGCTACAACCAGCGTATGTATGCGCACTTCATGCAGAAGGACATGCCCGCCGAACAACGTGGGATTTTTATCGCCGGTGACGATGTGTCGTGGACCCCAGCCTGGGTCGAGGGCGCAGTGCAGACTTCGCTGAATGCGGTGTGGGGCATCATGACCCACTTCGGTGGCAGCACTCACCCAGAGAACCCAGGGCCGGGTGACGTATTCGATGAAATCGGGCCAATCGCCCTGGCCGATTAAGGAGCTGAACATGCGCGTCGCCCTGTACCAATGCCCACCGCTGCCGCTGGATGTGGCCGGCAACCTCAAGCGCCTGCACACTTTGGCGCATGAGGCGTCCGGCGCCGATGTGCTGGTGCTGCCGGAGATGTTCCTCACCGGCTATAACATCGGCGCCGAGGCGGTTGGCGCTTTGGCCGAGACGCAGGATGGACCGTCGGCACAGGCGATCGCCGAACTGGCCAGAAGTGTAGGGCTGGCGATCCTGTACGGTTACCCGGAGCGGGCCGAGGACGGCCAGATTTACAACGCCGTGCAGTTGATCGACGCCCACGGCCAGCGCTTGTGCAACTACCGCAAGACCCACCTGTTTGGCGACCTGGACCACTCGATGTTCAGTGCCGGCGGCGATGATTTCCCGCTGGTCGAGCTCAATGGCTGGAAGCTGGGTTTCCTGATTTGCTATGACCTTGAGTTCCCGGAAAACACCCGGCGCCTGGCCCTCGCCGGTGCCGAACTGATCCTGGTGCCCACCGCCAATATGGTGCCGTTCGACTTTGTTGCCGACGTCACCGTGCGGGCACGGGCGTTCGAGAACCAATGCTATGTGGCCTACGCCAACTATTGCGGGCACGAAGACGAGATCCAGTATTGCGGGCAAAGCAGCATCGCCGCGCCGAATGGCCAGCGCATTGCCCAGGCGGGCCTGGATGAAGCCTTGATCGTCGGGGCGCTGGATCGTCAGTCGATCCTGGAGGCCCGTGCTGCCAATCACTACTTGCAGGACCGTCGCCCCGAGTTATACGGCGTGCTGCACAAGCCCTGATCCAGCCGGTTTGTTAGCATAGGCACATCCCACGTTTTGGAAGTGCCCATGCCTGCGCCGGCCCACCCTCATCACCTTCACTTGACCCTCGCCAATGGCTTGCGGGCTTCCTTGCAGCATGCGCCACGTCTCAAACGTTGCGCCGCCGTTTTGCGCGTAGCCGCGGGCAGCCATGACGTGCCGCTGGCGTGGCCGGGGTTGGCGCATTTCCTGGAGCATTTGATGTTCCTGGGAACCGAGCGTTTTCCCACAAACGAAGGGTTGATGGCCTACGTGCAACGTCATGGGGGTCAGATCAATGCCAGCACCCGTGAGCGCACCACGGAATTTTTCTTTGAGCTGCCAGTTGCACTGTTTGCCGGTGGATTGGAGCGTTTGGCTGACATGCTGAGCCACCCGCGCCTAGCGCTGGAGGACCAGTTGCGTGAGCGCGAGGTGCTGCACGCCGAGTTTGTCGCCTGGTCCCGCGATGCCAAGGCGCAGCAGCAGGTCGCGTTGCTGGAAGGGCTGGCGGCGGATCATCCGCTGCGGGGTTTCCATGCAGGCAACCGCGACAGCCTGCCGGTGGAGCGCGAGGCATTTCAGCAGGCGTTGCAGGAATTCCACACGCAGTTCTATCAGAGCGGGCAGATGACCTTGAGCTTGGCGGGTCCGCAATCACTGGAAGCATTGGAAGCCTTGGCACAGCCGTTCAGCGAGCAACTCACCTCAGGACCGCTACGCCCACAATCCGCTCCACCGGCATTGATGCAGGGCGCTGCGTGGAGCTATCAGCACATCACCCACCATCACTTGCACCACGTCATCGCCTGCAATGCTCCACGGGAAGCACTGGCGTTTCTCTGTACCTGGCTTAACGCCTCGGCACCCGGCGGATTGCTGGCTGAATTGAAGACGCGGCAACTGGCGGCTGCCCTGCAGGCGTCTGTGATTTATGACTTCGCCGGGCAGGCTGTGTTGGATATCGACTTCACCACCCAAAGCGAATCGGCTACGCAAATCGAGGCGTTGCTGCACGACTGGTTGAGCTTTTTCGCACACAGCGACTGGACATCACTGCGGGAAGAGTTCGCGCTGCTGGCCGCGCGTCAACAGCAGGTCCAAGGCGCCCTGGCCTTGGCCCGAAAGGACAGCAAAGGCCTGTCGGAAGAGGACGTCGTCGCCCTCAAAGCCACGCTTGATTCGCTGCACCTGCCGCCCTCCGAGCACTCATGGCAACTGCCACCGAACAACCCATTCCTGCGCCCACCGGCCAAGGAAGAACGCGCCGGCCTGATTCGCGGCCAGACCAGCGCTCACCGGGGCTTGCGCACCTTTGCGCAGGATCGCTCCCGTGGACGTAGGGAAGTGTCGGCGCTGACCTTCAGTCAGGCATTGGTAGACGACGGTGATGAAGGTGCGCTGTATCTGCAATGGCGATCAGCCCCCTCCGGCCTGGAAAACGCTTTGCAGCCATTGCGCGAGCATGCCCGTCAGGCGGGCGTCGAATTGTCGTTCGAAAGCCTGGGCCAAGACTGGCAGGTGAAAATGATTGGGCTGCAGGAGCCCATGCCGGCCGTGCTGGACGCGTTGGCGCAAAGCCTGAATGAACCGCAAGAGGCCCCACCCGCCTCACCGCCGATGATCGCCATCCGTGAATTGCTCAAGGCGCTGCCCGCTTGCTGCAACGGGCACAATCCCGAATCGGCATCGTGGTCCACTGCGCGCTGGCACGGCCTGGGACTGGGTTTTTCGGCAGCGCACGAAGCCGCGATCAAGACCGCAGCGGCCCGTCTGCCAGGGCAGCCTGCACACCTCGATCATGTTCTGCCCCCTCTCGGCGGCCAGCGTATCTGGCATGAGATTAAAACTGATGCTGATGAAGCTGCACTGCTGCTGTTTTGCCCAACGCCAAGTCAGTCCCTGGCGGATGAAGCCGCCTGGCGACTGCTTGGCCATCTGCTCCAAGGCCCGTTCTACCAGCGCCTGCGCGTCGAGTTGCAAATCGGCTACGCCGTGTTCAGCGGCATCCGACAGATCAATGGCCAGACCGGCCTGCTATTCGGCGTGCAATCTCCCAGCGTGTCGCTGGAGGGCATCGTTGATCACCTGCAAGTATTCCTGAAACAAATGCCAGCCCTGATCGATAGCAGCGCCGACTTGGGCAACATGGCTTTGGCACAGCAATTCTCAGCGCAGGAACTGCCCAGCGCCCAAGCCGCCGAATTGTTGTGGCACGCCCATCTGGCGGGCCACTCGTCGGGCTACCTGGCTGACCTTCAATCCCACATCCAAACCTGCACCCGCGAAGCGTTACAGCTCGCCGCCCAGCAATTGAACGACGCCGCAGGCGGCTGGCGCTGCGTGGCCAACGGCCCGTGCACCTTAGCTAGCTGGCAAGCGGCTGACTGATCATTGCCGCCCCTGCAAAAGGCTTTTTCCACCAAGACAGCGCTAACTTGAAAAGAATTGCGTAACATTCCCACGCACACATCTGAACATCTCCGACTGGAGGTGGACTATATGTATTACTTGGTAGTAAACGTCCCATCCCTTCGTAGGAGTAAGAATATGACCTGGTCCAAACCTGCTTACACTGATCTGCGCATCGGTTTCGAAGTCACCATGTACTTCGCCAGCCGTTAATCCGCTGGGTAATACAACGCCTCGGTTCGCCCGGGGCGTTTTTGTTTTGAGCTTGATGGAGCTGCCATGTTTGTCCAGATTCTAGGTTCCGCCGCCGGCGGTGGGTTCCCGCAGTGGAACTGCAACTGCGTGAACTGCGCAGGTTTTCGTGATGGCAGCCTGCGGGCCCAGGCGCGTACCCAATCGTCCATCGCGATCTCCGACGATGGTGTGAACTGGGTCCTGTGCAACGCCTCGCCGGATATCCGCGCGCAACTCCAGGGCTTTTCACCGATGCAACCTGGCCGCGCCCTGCGCGACACCGGCATCAGCGCAATCATCCTGATGGACAGCCAGATCGACCACACCACCGGCCTGTTGAGCCTGCGCGAAGGCTGTCCGCACCAGGTGTGGTGCACCGACATGGTCCATGAAGACCTGAGCACCGGTTTTCCCCTGTTCACCATGCTCACCCACTGGAACGGCGGCCTGGCCTGGAACCGCATCGAACTGGATGCCAGCTTCAGCATCCCGGCCTGCCCCAACCTGCGCTTCACCCCACTGCCACTGCGCAGTGCCGCACCGCCCTACTCGCCGCACCGCTTCGACCCGCACCCCGGCGACAACATCGGCCTGATCGTCGAAGACCTGCGCACCGGTGGCAAACTGTTCTACGCGCCGGGGCTGGGCAAGGTCGACGCGCCATTGCTGGAGATCATGGCCGGCAGCGACTGCCTGCTGGTGGACGGCACGATGTGGGACGACGACGAAATGCAACGCCGTGGCGTCGGCACCCGCACTGGCCGAGAGATGGGCCACCTGGCGCAAAACGGCCCCGGCGGCATGCTCGAAGTGCTGGAGCAATTGCCCAAGCAGCGCAAAGTGCTTATCCACATCAACAACACCAACCCGATCCTCGATGAAGACTCCCCCGAGCGAGCGGAATTGGTGCGACGCAATGTCGAAGTGGCTTACGACGGCATGAGCATTGAATTGTAGGAGCGACCGACATGACTGACACGCCATTGACCACCGCCGAATTCGAAGCCGCCCTGCGGGCCAAGGGCGCCTTCTACCATATCCATCACCCGTACCACGTGGCGATGTACGAAGGCCGCGCGACCCGCGAGCAGATCCAGGGCTGGGTCGCCAACCGTTTCTACTATCAGGTGAACATCCCCCTGAAAGACGCCGCGATCCTGGCCAACTGCCCAGACCGCGAGATCCGCCGCGAGTGGATCCAGCGTTTGCTCGACCACGACGGCGCCCCCGGTGAAGACGGCGGTATCGAAGCCTGGCTGCGCCTGGGCCAGGCCGTGGGCCTCGACCCGGACCAACTGCGTTCGCAGGAATTGGTACTGCCCGGTGTACGCTTTGCGGTAGACGCCTACGTCAACTTCGCCCGCCGCGCCAGTTGGCAAGAAGCCGCCAGTAGCTCGCTGACCGAATTGTTCGCGCCGCAGATCCACCAATCGCGCCTCGACAGCTGGCCGCAGCATTACCCGTGGATCGACCCAGCCGGTTATGAATATTTCCGCACCCGCCTGGGCCAGGCTCGTCGTGATGTGGAGCACGGTTTGGCGATCACGTTGCAGCACTACACCACCCGTGAAGGCCAGGAACGCATGCTGGAAATTCTCCAGTTCAAACTGGATATTTTGTGGAGCATGCTGGACGCCATGAGCATGGCCTACGAACTCAAACGCCCGCCGTATCACAGCGTGACCGACCAACGGGTGTGGCATAAAGGAATCCCCCTATGAGCTTTGATCGCAGCAAGACACCCACCTGGCGCCAGGGCTATCGCTACCAGTACGAGCCCGCGCAAAAAGGCCATGTGCTGCTTTATCCCGAGGGCATGATCAAGCTCAACGACAGCGCTGCGCTGATCGGTGGTTTGATCGACGGCGAGCGCGACGTGGCGGCGATCATCGCTGATCTGGATAAACAGTTCCCCGGCGTGCCAGAACTCGGTAAAGACATCGAGGATTTCATGGAGGTCGCCCGTGCAGAGCACTGGATTACCCTTGCCTGAAAAACCGCCGATTGGCTTGCCGCTGTGGCTACTGGCCGAGCTGACCTATCGCTGCCCGTTGCAGTGCCCGTATTGCTCCAACCCACTGGACTTTGCCGAGCAGGGCAAGGAGCTGAGTACCGAGCAATGGTTCAAGGTGTTTCGCGAAGCCCGCGAGATGGGTGCCGCACAACTGGGGTTTTCCGGCGGTGAGCCGTTGGTGCGTCAAGACTTGGCCGAGCTGATCGCCGAGGCGCGCAGGCTGGGGTTCTACACCAACCTGATCACCTCCGGCATCGGCCTGACCGAACAGAAAATCAGCGACTTCAAGAAAGCCGGCCTGGACCATATCCAGATCAGCTTCCAGGCCAGCGACGAACAGGTGAACAACCTGCTGGCCGGTTCGAAAAAAGCCTTCGCGCAAAAGTTGGAAATGGCCCGTGCAGTGAAAGCCCACGGCTACCCGATGGTGCTGAACTTCGTCACCCATCGGCACAATATCGACAAGATCGACCGCATCATCGAGCTGTGCATTGCGCTGGAAGCGGACTTCGTCGAACTCGCCACCTGCCAGTTCTACGGCTGGGCCCAACTCAATCGTGTCGGGCTATTGCCGACCCAGGCACAACTGGTGCGCGCCGAACGCATCACCAACGAATATCGCGCCAAGCTGGAAGCCGAAGGCCACCCGTGCAAGTTGATTTTCGTCACCCCGGATTACTACGAGGAACGCCCGAAAGCCTGCATGAACGGCTGGGGCAGTATCTTTCTGACCGTGACACCAGACGGTACGGCCCTGCCCTGTCACGGCGCCCGACAGATGCCGGTGCAGTTTCCCAACGTGCGCGACCACAGCATGCAGCACATCTGGTACGACTCGTTCGGCTTCAACCGCTTTCGCGGCTACGACTGGATGCCCGAGCCATGCCGGTCATGCGATGAAAAGGAAAAGGATTTCGGCGGCTGCCGATGCCAGGCCTTCATGCTCACGGGGGACGCGAGCAATGCCGACCCGGTGTGCAGCAAGTCAGAGCAGCACGGCCTCATCCTGCAAGCGCGGGAAGAAGCCGAACACGCCACCCAGACCATCGAGCAGTTGGCCTTTCGCAACGAGCGCAACTCACGGCTCATCGCAAAAGGCTGACGGCCTCAGCGCTTGGCGATGATGTACACCGCGTGCACGATGCCAGGGATGTAGCCGCACAGGGTCAGCAGGATATTCAGCCAGAACGCGCCGGCGAAACCCACTTGCAGGAACACACCCAGTGGCGGCAACAGAATGGCGATGATGATACGAATGAAATCCATGGGGTCAGCTCCAGAAAATCGGCTCGTGTGAGCCGTGTAGCTAATCGACCTTGGGCGTTCGTGAGGGTTCAGTGGGATCTGGCGTTGGGCCATCCGTCATTGCACAGGCAAAAAAACGCCCCCAGCCAAAAGAATCAGGCCGGAGGCGCCGCGTAGACCGCGAGACGGTTCAGGAATAAGGGGGTTAAACGGCGATGCCCTTGCGGCATTGCAGTTGGGCGGTACGCACGCGGGAGAAGGCGCGGGCCAGACGCAGGAGCATTTCGTCGATATTGCTTTTGCTCACGGTCAGGGCCGGGGTGAAGCGCAGGCAGTTGGGTTGCGGGGCATTGATGATCAGGCCTTCGTGCAGCGCTGCCTTTACGACAGCATCCGCAGAATCATCCGACAGCGTCAGGCCCCACATCAGACCATGGCCACGCAATTGACCGTGGTCGTAGCGGTAGGCCAGGCGGGCAAGACCTTCGCCCAGGTACACGCCGGACTCACGCACGTGATCCATAAAGCCGTGCTCCAGCACGGCATCGAGTACCGCCAGCCCGGCCGATGCCATCAGTGCATTACCGTGATGAGTCCCTTCCAACTCACCCACATCGAAACAACAGGCTTTGCCGCGCGCCAGCAGCGCTGCAAGGGGCACCCCGCCGCCCAAGCCTTTGCCGAGGGTGATGATGTCGGCACGTACGCCGTATTGCTGCTCCGCGAGCAAGGTGCCGCAGCGGCCCACGCCGGTTTGTACTTCGTCGAGAATCAGCAGGATCCCCAGTTCACGACACAAGCGCTCGACGCCTTTGAGGTAATGCTCGGTCGCAGGGATGACGCCCGCTTCGCCCTGGATCGGTTCGAGCAGGATGGCGACGGTTTGCGCGTCGACGGCCGCATGCAGCGCCGGCAGGTCGTTGAAGGGCACATGGCTGAAGCCGGGTAATTGCGGTTCGAAACGGTTTTCTGGACCACCCGCCGACGCCGACATCGCTGCAAAACTGCGGCCGTGGCAACCGGCGCTGGCGCTGAGGATGCGATACGCTCCCCCGCGATGCAGCTGGCCCCATTTGCGCGCCAACTTGATCGCGGCTTCAACGGCTTCAGCGCCGCTGTTGAGCAGGTATGCCTGATCGCTGCCGGTGCGATGGCACAGGCGCTCAGCGAGGTTGAGTTGAGCGCGGTTATGCAGGCCGTTGCCGGGGTTGATCAGCGCCTGGGTCTGGTCTGTCAGCGCCTTGATCAACACTTGAGGGCTGTGGCCGAGGCTGTTGGCCGCGTTGCCCTGGCTGAAATCCAGGTAGGCACGGTCCTCGCTGTCCCACAGCCAGGAGCCTTGTCCCCGTACGAAAACTTGCGCAGGGCGGGCGACGGAGGGCATCAGGGAGTCGCTGGAAGACGTATCGCTGGGCACTTCGAAAATCAAATCGTCCAGGCTCGGCGCGGGGCGACGAAACAGATTCATAGCTCGCCCCCAATAGCAATCGGACCTTGGTCGGTGCGATACGCCTGTGCTGCCTTGAGGTTTTTTGCCTTGCCTATGTAAACGCTACCAACATAAACGCTGTTCATTGCCCGATCCGGCCCTGTAAGCCCTGCGAATAGGCGCTAGACTAGGCGCCTCAAGGGCCAACAGCCATTTCGTTTTTCCAGCTTTTTCGATAAGTAAGTCTTATGGATTTCAAGCAACTGCGTTATTTCGTCGCGGTGTATGAGGAAGGCCACGTAGGCCGTGCCGCCGAGCGTCTGTCGATCTCCCAACCGGCGCTGTCCCAGCAGATCCGCCAACTGGAGCAGAACCTGGATGTGAGCCTGTTCGAGCGCAGCAGCAAGCGCCTGCTGCCGACACTGGCGGCGCACACGCTGTACAACCATGCCTTGCCGCTGATCGATGGCCTGCAACAGGCGGTTGAAGCCTTGCGCAACTTCAAGGGCCAGGCGATGCGCACCCTGGCCATCGGCGTGCTGCAAACTGTGCACACCAGCCTGGTGCCACAGATGCTGGAGCGCGTGCGCAAGGCCCAGCCACATCTGGTGGTGCAGATTTACGAATTGACCGGGTTAGAGATCGAGCGCCGACTGCTCAACGGCTCGCTGGATATCGGCATCAGCTACTTGCCGCCGCGCCAGCCGGGACTTCATGGCGTGTTGCTGTATGAAGATGAACTGAAGGTGGTCATCCCCGAGGATCACCCCTTGCGGGAATTCAAGAAAGTCTCGCTGAAGCAGGCGGCGGAGTTGCCGATGTTGCTGCTGGGGGAAGAGTTCCAGGTCCGGCAGATCTGGCAAGGACAGCTGTCCAACCTCGGAAGACGCCCGCAAGTACAGGCGGAACTGAACACCATGGTGGGGATTCTCGACAGCCTGCCCCACACAAAACTGGCGACGGTGCTGCCGGGCCGCTCTCAGGACGAACACAACAGCCAGTCGCTGCTGTGGAAACCCTTGAGTGAACCCAGGGTGCCGCTGAAAGTCGGCCTGGTGTGCCGCGATGTGCAGCGCCAGCAAGCGACGGTGGCGTTGCTGCGCACCCTGCTGGAAGACGTGATGAATGCCCCGCAGGCGCAGCCCTGAATTCAAGAGGCTGACTTTTTCGCGGGCAAAAGAAAACCCCGCCGAAGCGGGGCTTTGCAGACTGTTTCCCTGACATCCATTTCACTCCGCCGTCCTGGCAGAATCCTACGTGTCCGTGTTGTTGCTTTGCGCTTCCTGCGCGACGTCCATGTGAAGTAGATTATCCGTGGATCCAATCTGGCGATAGAGGACGATTAGCAGCACGTCATGTAAGAGAATGCTTACACGCCCTCCACGCCCTTAGAACAGGGCCTCATCCAGCAGGAACAGCGATTCGCTACCGGCTTTTACCGACGCACTCAGCGAATGGATGCGTGGCAACAGGCGCGCAAAGTAGAAGCGCGCAGTGCCCAATTTGCTGGCGTAGAAGTCTTCTTCAGACTCCTTGCCCAGCGCAGCCTTGGCCATGCGCGCCCACATGTAGGCGTAGGCCATGTAGCCAAAGGCGTGCAAATACTCCACCGACGCCGCGCCGATTTCATTCGGGTTGGTCTTGGCGCGGTCCAGCACCCAGGCGGTCAACTCATCCAGGTTATCCACTGCCGCGCCCAGCGGCTTGGTGAACTCCGTCAACTCGGCACCCGCCGAGGCAATGAACGCGCGGATCTCATCGGCAAACAGGGTGTAGAACGTCCCGCCGCTGCCGACGATCTTGCGCCCCATCAAGTCCAGTGCCTGGATGCCGTTGGTGCCTTCGTAGATCTGGGTGATGCGCACATCACGCACCAGTTGCTCCTGGCCCCACTCGCGAATGTAGCCATGGCCGCCGAACACCTGTTGGCCGAGCACAGTGGTTTCCAGGCCCAAGTCGCTCAAGAACGCCTTGGCTACCGGGGTCAACAACGCGACCAGGTTATCGGCACGCTCACGCGCAGCAGCATCGTCACTGAACTTGGCGATGTCCAGTTGCGTCGCCACATAGGTGGAGAACGCCCGGCCACCTTCGTTCGCGGCCTTCATGGTCAGCAACATGCGGCGCACGTCGGGGTGAACGATGATCGGATCGGCCACTTTGTCTTTGTGCTGAGCGCCGGTTGGCGCACGGCTTTGCACGCGGTCGCGCGCATAGTCGATGGCGTTCTGGTAGGAACGCTCACCGGACGCCAGGCCCTGGATGCCCACCCCCAGGCGCTCGTAGTTCATCATGGTGAACATCGCCGCCAAGCCACGGTTCGGCTCGCCCACCAGGTAACCCACGGCTTCGTCGAAGTTCATCACGCAGGTCGCCGACGCCTGGATCCCCATCTTGTGCTCGATGGAACCACAACTCACGGTGTTACGTGTGCCCAGGCTGCCGTCGGAATTGACCATGAACTTCGGCACCAGAAACAACGAGATGCCCTTGGGACCGGCCGGTGCGTCCGGCAGCTTGGCCAGCACCAGGTGGATGATGTTGTCGGTGAGGTCGTGTTCACCGCCGGTGATAAAGATCTTGGTGCCGCTGACTTTGTAGGAACCGTCCGCCTGTGGCTCGGCCTTGGTGCGGATAATCCCCAGGTCAGTACCGGCATGGGCTTCGGTCAGGCACATGGAGCCGGCCCATTCACCGGAATACATCTTCGGCAGATAAGCCGCCTTCAGTTCTTCGCTGGCGTGGGTGTTGATCGACACGCAGGCGCCGGAAGTCAGCATCGGATACAAACCGAACGCCAAGCTCGACGAGTTGATCATCTCTTCAACCTGGGCCGACACTGCCTTGGGCATGCCCATGCCGCCGAACATCGGGTCACCACCTACACCCACCCAGCCGCCTTCGGCATAGGTTTTGTAGGCCTGTGGAAAACCGTCCGGCGTGAACACAGCGGTGTTGTCCCAGCGGCAACCCTGTTCATCGCCACCGCGGCTGAGCGGGGCGATGGATTTGGCGGTGACCTTGCCGGCTTCTTCGAGGATGGCCTCTACGGTTTCGGCGTCAACGGTGTCTGCCAATGCCGGCAATTGGGCCCAAGTGGTGGCGACCTCAAAGACTTCGTTGAGGACGAAGCGCATATCACGCAGCGGCGCTTTGTAATCAGCCATGGCAAACCTCGTGAGAACGTGAAAAGTAATTCGGTAAGAGTCGGTTTTACAGGCTCAGAGTGTACCCGAACAACTTTTCAGACACATAGGGTCCACTTGTGACTGATTGGTATTTTTAAGTCATTACAGCGCAAATGCCTCCGCAGGCAGACTCATCAGGCATTCGCTGCCCGCTTCCACCGCAGCGCGGTGGGTGGCGGTACGTGGCAGCAGGCGCTTGAAATAGAAGTCGCAGGTCGCAAGCTTGGCCTTGGAGAAATCCGAGTCCGGTTGCTCAAGGGCAGCCATCGCCATGCGCAACCACAGGTACGCGAGTATCACGTAGCCGCTGTACATCAAGTAATCCACGGCCGCCGCACCCACTTCATCGGGGTTCTTCATCGCGGCCATGCCGACTTTGGTGGTCAGTTCGCCCCATTCCCCGTTCAGTTGGTTGAGCTGCGCCACAGAGGCCTTGAGCTGCGGGTGCTCGGCATTCGCCGCGCAGAACTTATGCACGATCTTGGTAAAGCCGCGCAGCAACTTGCCCTGGCTGCCCAACACCTTGCGCCCCAGCAGGTCGAGGGCCTGGATGCCGTTGGTACCTTCATAGATCGGCGCAATCCGCGCATCGCGAGCCAGTTGCTCCATGCCCCACTCGCGGATGTAACCGTGACCGCCGAAGATCTGCATGCCGTGGTTGGTCACCTCAAGGCCGGTGTCTGTCATGAAGGCTTTGCAGATGGGTGTGAGAAACGCCAGCAGGTCTTCAGCGTCCTGGCGCTGGGTGGCGTCGTTGCTCAGGTGCGCGGTGTCGAGCAACTGTGCGGTGAAGTAGGTCAGTGCGCGATTGCCTTCGTTGAAGGCCTTCATGGTCAGCAGCATGCGGCGCACATCGGGATGCACGATGATTGGGTCGGCGGCTTTATCCGGGGCCTTGGCACCGGTCAGCGAACGCATCTGCAGGCGGTCGTTGGCGTATTTGATCGCGCCCTGGAAGCTCGCCTCACCATTGCACAGGCCCTGCATCCCGGTGCCCAGGCGCGCGTGGTTCATCATGGTGAACATGCAGTTGAGGCCTTTGTTCGCCTCACCGATCAGGAAGCCCTTGGCGCCGTCGAAGTTAAGCACGCAGGTGGCCGAGCCCTTGATGCCCATCTTGTGTTCGATAGAGCCGCAGTGCACCGCGTTACGCTCACCCGAGTCCGCATGGAACTTGGGCACGATAAACAACGAGATGCCCTTGGTGCCCGCCGGTGCGTCCGGCAATTTGGCCAGCACCAGGTGGATGATATTGGCGCTCATGTCGTGTTCGCCGGCCGAGATGAATATCTTGCTGCCGGTGACCGCATAGCTACCGTCCGCCTGGGGCACGGCGCGGGTCTTGATCAGGCCCAGGTCGGTGCCGCAATGGGCTTCGGTGAGGCACATGGTGCCGGTCCATTCGCCGGCGGTGAGTTTGTTGAGGAACGTGTCTTTCTGCTCGGCGGTGCCGTGGGCGTGGATCGCCGACATCGCGCCGTGGGTCAGCCCTGGGTACATGCCCCAGGAGGTATTGCTGGAGCCGATCATCTCGCTGAGCACCAGGCCCAGCGACGACGGCAAGCCCTGGCCGCCGTAGGCCGGGTCTGCCGCCACACCGTGCCAGCCACCTTCCACGTACTGGGCGAAGGCTTCCTTGAAACCCTTGGGCGTAGTGACGACGCCATTGTCGAAATGGCAGCCTTCTTCGTCGCCGCTGCGGTTGAGCGGCGCGAGTACGTTTTCGCAGAATTTGGCGCCTTCTTCGAGAATCGCGCTGACCATGTCCGGGCTGGCATCGGTCGCGCCCAAGGCGGCGTAATGGCCGTGGAAATCAAACACGTCGTCGATCAGAAAACGCATGTCACGAAGGGGAGCTTTGTAATCAGGCATGGCAATGTCTCCGTCAGCAGATGGTTTCAACCTACTGCCGGGCATTGCCTCGGACAATCACTGTAGCGCTGCTGAATACAGCGCCATTACTCAACCGGCAGCGCCCTCTGTGCGCACCGCGCCACGACGGGTTTGCCCGGCGGCAACCACGCAGTTGCGCCCGGCGCCTTTGGCGGCATACAACGCCTGGTCGGCGGATTTGAGTACTTCTTCCGGTGTGCGCTGCTCGGCCTGGCGCTCGGCCACGCCGATGCTGATGGTTACCGAAACACTCGATGCGCCACCGCCGGAACGGCGTTGACGGCCTTGGTGATCGTCCTGAGGGCGGTCCGAGTTGCGCAGCTTGATGTCGTAGTCGGCGATGATTTCGCGGATTTCCTCCAGGTGCGGCAGGCATTCCTCCACCGTCTTGCCGGCGAACACCACGGCAAACTCCTCACCGCCATAGCGATAAGCGCGCCCGCCACCGTTGACCTTGGACAGCTTGCTCGCCACCAGGCGCAGCACCTGGTCGCCGACATCATGGCCATGGGTGTCGTTGAAGCGCTTGAAGTGGTCGACGTCGCTCATCGCCAGCACGTAGTTGCGCCCCAGCCGCTGCATGCGTTCGTTCAGTGCGCGACGCCCCGGCAAACCGGTGAGTTCATCGCGAAAGGCCATTTGATAAGCCTCGTGTGCCACACCGGCAGCAATCATCAGCATCACCTGGCTGCACATGATGTTCAGGGTGAACGGCAGGATGAACGTCTGCGGCAACATCCAGAACATCCCCAGCAAACCCACCAGTTGCGCGGCGTGCAGCGGACGTGGCTGATACCAGTACTGCGCCGCCAGGGTCAGGAAGCCGATCAGGAACATCGGGTATGACAGCTGGATCAGGCTCATCCAGCTGCCATGCAGCGCCGGCCAGCGAATCTCCGCCAGCCAATTGAGCACGGCCTGGGGATAACTTTGCTCCAGCGCCAGCGCCACGCTGCCGATCGCCAGCAACACCGCGCCACGGGCGACGAAGTCGCGGAACAGGTGGGTCTTCTCCTGCCATAGCGCGTAGATGCTGAACAGTAGCGGCAACAGCAGGCAGCACAGGTGAAACACCACCGCCGCGTCTTCGCGCACGCGGCCGTTGTCGCGGTAGAAATCGGTCTGGGTATCCAGCAGGAAGTAGGCGATGTACACCGTGATCATCAGAAACAGTTCACGCTGACGGCGATACACCGCGCAGTACGAGCCACCGAGCAACAGCACCAGGGTCGGCAACACGTTGAACAGCGACGTGAAGAAGACGTTGAGGTCCTTGACGTACGCAGCCGAGAGCCCGGCCAGCAAGAGCAGCAACGAAGGTAAAAAGTGACTGAAACGTACAGCGGACACGCGCGACAAGGGTAAAACTCCGACCCGCAGAAATGATGGCACTGTGCCTTGATGCAGACAGTTAAGCACAACCTGGCACGCATGTATCACATTGCCATCACTGTAACGGCAGCCGAACGCAATCCCTGAGCGCTGTGCTGTGGTTTTTTATCACCCATAAAAAAACCGCCGCACCCAAGGGGCGCGGCGGCTTCACGAGAACCCGGTAAGGCTTAGTAAGCCAGGCCGAAGTCTTCTTCTTTCATGTCCATCAGGTTGTTTGCGCCCGACAGCATGGTGGCTTTATGGGCCAGGGTACGCGGCAGGATGCGCTGGAAGTAGAAGCGCGCAGTCTGCAGCTTGGCGGTGTAGAACGCCTCTTCGGTGGTGCCGGCAGCCAGTTTTTCGGCAGCCAGGCGCGCCATGTCGGCCCAGAAGTAAGCCAGGCACGCGTAACCGGAGTACATCAGGTAATCCACCGAGGCGGCACCCACTTCTTCGCGGTCTTTCATCGCGGCCATGCCGACCTTCATGGTCAACTCGCCCCACTCTTTGTTCAGAGCCGCCAGCGGTGCAACGAACTCTTTGACGGCTTCGTTGCCTTCGTTGGCCTGGCAGAACTTGTGCACGATCTTGGTGAAACCCTTGAGCGCTTCGCCTTGGGTCATCAGCACTTTACGGCCTAGCAGGTCCAGGGCCTGGATGCCGGTGGTGCCTTCGTACAGCATCGAGATGCGGCTGTCGCGAACGTTCTGCTCCATGCCCCACTCGGCGATAAAGCCGTGGCCGCCGTAGATCTGCACGCCGTGGTTGGCGGATTCAAAACCGACTTCGGTCATGAACGCCTTGGCGATTGGCGTCATGAAAGCCAGCAGGCCGTCGGCCTGTTTCTTGGCTTCGTCGTCGGTGCCGTATTTGACGATGTCCACTTGCTTGGCGGTGAAGTACACCATCGCACGGTTGCCTTCGGCGAAGGCTTTCATGGTCAGCAGCATGCGGCGCACGTCAGGGTGCACGATGATTGGGTCGGCAGCTTTGTCCGGCGCTTTCGGGCCAGTCAGGGAGCGCATTTGCAGGCGGTCGCGAGCGTACTTCAGGCCGCCCTGGAAGCCGATCTCGGCGTGGGACAGGCCTTGCAGCGCAGTACCCAGGCGAGCGGTGTTCATAAAGGTGAACATGCAGTTCAGGCCTTTGTTCGCCGGGCCAATCAGGAAACCAGTGGCCGCGTCGAAGTTCATCACGCAGGTGGCGTTGCCGTGGATGCCCATCTTGTGTTCAAGGGATCCACAGGTCACGGCGTTGCGCGCACCGATCGAACCGTCGGCATTCGGCAGGAACTTCGGCACGATGAACAGCGAGATACCTTTGGTGCCGGCCGGTGCGTCCGGCAGGCGAGCCAGTACGATGTGGACGATGTTGTCGGCCATGTCGTGTTCACCGGCCGAGATGAAGATCTTGGTGCCGGAGACTTTGTAGGAACCGTCGGCCTGAGGCTCGGCCTTGGTGCGCAGCATGCCCAGGTCGGTGCCGCAGTGTGGCTCGGTCAGGCACATGGTGCCGGTCCATTCACCCGACACCAGCTTGGTCAGGTAAGCCTCTTGCTGCTCGGGAGTACCGTGCTCGGAGATGGTGTTCATCGCACCGTGGGACAGGCCCGGGTACATGCCCCACGACCAGTTGGCGGCGCCCACCATTTCGCTCACGGCCAGGCCCAGGGATTCCGGCAGGCCTTGGCCGCCGTGCTCCACGTCGTGGGCCAGGCTTGGCCAGCCGCCTTCGACGAATTGTTTGTAGGCTTCTTTGAAACCGGTTGGGGTTTTAACGCCCGACTCACTCCAGGTGCAGCCTTCGATGTCGCCCACGCGGTTCAGCGGTGCCAGTACTTGCTCACAAAACTTGGCGCCCTCTTCAAGGATGGCGTCAACCATGTCCGGGGTAGCGTCCTGGCAAGCCGGCAGGCTCTGATAGTGCGCTTCATAGCCAAGCAGTTCGTCACGAACGAAGCGAATATCACGCAAGGGGGCCTTGTAGTCAGGCATAGCGATAAACCTCTGCTGATGTATCTGGAATGAACAACCGCGTGGAATTGTTGTGGCGGTCAAACAGGTGTTTGAAACATACGTTTACCACCTGGGGATGTCAAGCGTCGTCCGGATGCCGTTTGTCATGACGTGAATCAAAGGCGCGCACGGCGACGCCTGCGGCGGGTTGCCACAAGGAGTTCAGAAGGGAATCAAGAATTGTGCAAGCACAACCGACCTCAGTAAGAGGCCGGTGGGAGTCAGAGGGGATTAAGCGTAGGTGTCGATCAGGGTGCCAAGCATTTCATCCGAAGCCTTGGCGACTTTGGCGCCGAGCTCCACTTGGAATTTGCCTTGGGCCATTTCGACCATGTTGCTGGCCGAGTTGGACGGCTGGGCGCGGTCGTTGGCTTGCAGACGGTCGCTTTGCGCATCCGAGGGCTGGGTCGTCGCAGCGCTGGCGATTTTGCCGGCGGCCTGGTCGACACGGTTCTGCCCGGTCTGAATGCTGCTCAGGCCCGAATAAAACGCGCTGCTTCCAGAGATTTCCATGGCGTAAGCCTGCCTTTAGAGAATCGTGAACCGTGATTGAAGCAGAGTTGCCCGCAAAACGCCCGTCAAAAACACTAATGGCATAATGCCTTAGCGATAGCCAAAATCAGTCAAGAAGGTCCAGCTGTAAGTATTCCGCCACTGCTTCAGCCCCCGCCTGCTTGAGTTTCGGCACACGGCCCAGACAGGGCGCAGGCAGCCGTTCGGCCAGGGTGGCGAGGTTTTCTTCCAGACGGGAGGTCTTGGGGTCGATGATATTCGCCACCCACCCGGCCAGCTGCAAACCGTCACGGGCGATGGCTTCGGCGGTGAGCAAGGCATGGCTGATGCAACCCAGGCGAACGCCCACCACCAGGATCACCGGCAGCTTGAGCGCCATGGCCAAATCCGACAGGTTCGCCTGATCGGCCAGAGGCACCCGCCAACCGCCTGCGCCTTCGATCAAGGTGAAATCCGCTTCGCGCGCCAGAATCTGCTGCATGGGCTTGAGCAACGATTGCACGGTCAGAGAGACGCCCGCCTCCCGCGCCGCCAAATGCGGCGCGATGGCCGGTTCGAACGCCACCGGGTTGACCTCGGCATACGTCAGGGCCAACGAACATTCGGCCAACAACGCCAGTGCATCGGCGTTGCGCAAGCCTTTGGGCGTGACCTGGCAACCGGAAGCCACGGGTTTGCCGGCGGCGGTGCTTCTGCCGGCTTGTCGTGCGGCGTGCAACAGGCCGGCGGCGACAGTGGTCTTGCCGACGTCAGTGTCGGTGCCGGTGATGAAGTAGGCGGCGCTCATAGAGGTTTCTCCAGTACGGCATACACCACTTGGTAAGTCGCCGGCAGGCCTTGGGCCTGACGGAACCGCTCATACGCCTGCACCAGTGCAACAATCCGCGCGCGCCCCGTCAACCCTCCCGGCCGGCCGGGGTTGAGGTTGTGCGCGCCCAGGGCTTTCAATTCATGGGTGAGGCTGCGCACGTCCGGGTAATGCAGCACATGGGGGCGGCGCTCCAGACTCACCACCCGCAAGCCGCTGGCCGCACACAGATGTTGATAAGCCTCGAACGTACGGAAGCGGTTGACGTGAACCAAGCCATCCGCCGCGCGCCAGCTTTCGCGCAGCTCTTCCAGCGTACCCACGCACAGGCTGGCAAAAGCGAGCGTGCCACCCGGTTGCAGCACGCGGTAGGCCTCGCTGAGCACCGCCTCAAAGTTTGCACACCACTGCACCGCGAGGGAGGAGAAGATCAGCGCCACGCTGCCAGCGTTAAGCGGCAAGCGCTCGGCATCGCCAGCGACGAAGTGCTGCGCCCCCCCCAGCGGACGCGCGTGATTGAGCATGCCTTCGGCGATGTCCAGTGCAATGCCTTGGCTGGCGGGCAAACGTTCGGCCAGCACGCGGCTGAAATAACCGGTGCCGCAGCCCATGTCCAGCCAGCGTTGCGGCGCAATGTCAGCCGGCAAGCGTGCCAGCAATTGGCTGCCCACTGCGCGCTGCAACTCGGCAACGCTGTCGTAACTGGCGGCTGCACGGGAAAACGACGCCGCCACCTGGCGTTTGTCGGGCAAGGCACCCGGCAGCGGGGCGTGGGATAAATCAGTCATCGACGCACTCATGCAAAAAAGCCTGGATGCCCCCCGCAACACCGTGGGGGTCTTCCAGAAGAAAAGCGTGGCCAGCCTGTTCAATCAGGCCGACTTCAACATCGGGCAGCAACGCCAGCAGGTCGCTGGCGGCTTCGGCAGGCACCAATCCGTCCAGCCCGGCGAACAGGTGCAACTGCGGGCCGCGATAAGCCAGCAAGGCTTCGCGGGTGTCGAGTTGGGCGAGCAGTTCGAGGCCGGGCATCAGCACACTGGAAGGCGTATTCGGCGCGCCACTGACCAGCAAGCGCGATAACCCACGCGGGTCTTCGGCGCCCTTGGCGCACAGCAGACCGAAGCGCTTGAGGGTCACTTGGGAGTCGGCGTGGCAACCGGCGAGAAACGCATCGAAAGTCTCGGCGGGCATCGCACTCGGCCAACCTTCATGGGCGACAAAACACGGGTTGCTCGCCAGCGTCAGCAAGCCGCAGCAACGTTCTCCCCGCCGCGCCGCCAGCTCCGAAGCCAGCATGCCACCCAGCGACCAACCGCCCAGCCAGGCGTTATCCGGCAGCGTGGCGTCGAGTTCGTCGAGCCATTCTTCTAGGTCGCTGGAATCCAGTGCGGGCAAGGGCTCGATCTGCACCTGCAGGTGTTCATCCAGGCCTTGCAACGCGGCGGCCAACGGCTCCAGCGGTGATACACCGAGGCCCCAACCCGGCAGCAATATCAGTCGATCACGCATGGTCGGGCTCCGTGGCGCCTAACAAGCGGAAACATTCTTCCAATGCGTTTAACAATAGCTGCACCTGCGCCGCGCTGTGGGCCGCCGTCAAGGTCACGCGCAAACGCGCGCTGCCGGCCGGCACGGTGGGTGGGCGAATGGCGGTGACCATCAGGCCGCGCTCGCGCAACATCTGCGACAGACGCATGGCATTGGCGCTGTCACCGATCAGGATCGGCTGGATCGGCGTGAAGCTGTCCATCAGGTCCAGACCGAGCTGCTCTGCACCCTGACGGAACTGGCGGATCAGGCCGTTGAGGTGCTCGCGTCGCCAATGTTCGGTGCGCAGCAGCTCCAGGCTTTTCAAGGTGGCGCAGGCCAGGGCCGGCGGTTGGCTGGTGGTGTAGATGTACGGGCGCGCGAACTGGATCAGGCTTTCGATCAGCTCTTCACTGCCCGCCACAAAAGCGCCGGCCGTGCCGAACGCCTTGCCAAGGGTGCCAACCAGTACCGGCACGTCCTCCTGGCTCAGGCCGAAGTGCTCGACGATACCGCCGCCGTTGGCACCCAATGGGCCGAAACCATGGGCATCATCCACCATCAACCAGGCGCCCTTGGCCTTGGTTCCACGGGCCAGCGCGGGCAGGTCGGCCAGGTCGCCGTCCATGCTGAACACGCCATCGGTGACCACCAGGGTATTGCCGGTGGCTTTCTCCAGGCGCTTGGCCAGGCTTGCGGCGTCGTTATGCAGGTAGCGATTGAAACGCGCACCCGATAACAGGCCCGCATCCAGCAACGAGGCATGGTTGAGCCGGTCTTCCAGCACCGTATCGCCCTGCCCCACCAACGCCGTGACCGCACCGAGATTGGCCATGTAGCCGGTGGTAAACAGCAGCGCACGCGGGCGGCCGGTGAGGTCGGCCAGCGCTTCTTCCAGCTCATGGTGCGGCGTCGCATGCCCGACCACCAAGTGCGAAGCACCGCCGCCCACGCCCCAGCGGGACGCACCGGCGCGCCAGGCTTCAATCACTTGTGGGTGATTGGCCAGGCCCAGGTAATCGTTATTGCAGAACGCCAGCAGCGGCTTGCCGTCCACCACCACTTCCGGGCCTTGGGGGCTGTCGAGCAGCGGGCGCTGGCGATAAAGGTGTTCGGCACGGCGGGCAGCGAGGCGCGCGGCGAGATCGAAAGACATCTCTCACACCACAGCGTTATAGAACTGCTCGCTGCTCTTCTGCTCCACCAACGCCTGCTCGATCGCCGCCTGATGCACTTCATCCGCGTGTTCTTCACGGGCTTCCGGGAGGATGCCCAGGCGCGAGAACAGTTGCATGTCCTTGTCGGCCTGCGGGTTGGCGGTGGTCAGCAGTTTGTCGCCGTAGAAAATCGAGTTGGCGCCGGCGAAGAACGCCAGGGCCTGCATCTGCTCGTTCATTGCTTCGCGACCGGCCGACAGGCGTACATGGGACTGCGGCATCAGGATACGCGCCACGGCGAGCATGCGGATGAAGTCGAATGGGTCGATGTCTTCGGCGTTTTCCAGCGGCGTACCGGCCACTTTCACCAACATGTTGATCGGCACCGATTCCGGATGCTCTGGCAGGTTGGCCAGTTGGATCAGCAAATTGGCGCGGTCGTCGAGGGACTCGCCCATGCCGAGGATGCCACCGGAGCAGATCTTCATCCCCGAATCCCGCACGTACGCCAGGGTTTGCAGGCGCTCGCTATAGGTGCGGGTGGTGATGATGCTGCCGTAAAACTCGGGCGACGTATCCAGGTTGTGGTTGTAATAGTCCAGGCCCGCCTGGGCCAGGGCTTCGGTCTGGTCCTGATCGAGGCGGCCAAGGGTCATGCAGGTTTCCAGGCCCATGGCCTTCACGCCTTTGACCATCTGCAGCACGTAGGGCATGTCTTTAGCCGACGGGTGCTTCCAGGCGGCGCCCATGCAGAAACGGGTCGAGCCGATGGCTTTGGCGCGGGCAGCCTCTTCGAGGACCTTCTGCACTTCCATCAGCTTCTCTTTTTCCAGGCCAGTGTTGTAGTGGCCCGACTGCGGACAATATTTGCAATCTTCCGGGCAGGCACCGGTCTTGATCGACAGCAGCGTCGACACCTGCACACGGTTGGCGTCGAAATGCGCGCGGTGCACGGTCTGCGCCTGGAACAGCAGGTCATTGAACGGCTGTACGAACAGTGCCTTGACTTCGGCGAGGGACCAATCGTGACGCAAAGTGGCGGTGGTGCTGGCGCTCATGGGCGATTCCTTGATTATGCTTTGGCAAGCGCTGCGGGAAGGGCAATACCCACAGGCACGACACGGATGCTCGGCATATTTAAGGAAGATTCATGCACTGTCAACCAGACCACAAACACCAGGTTTACATCTGGTCAAAAAACACACAAACCTGTTTGATCTGCGATGAGGCCACGCAATCAGCAGACTCTGTGTGCAACGTCTGCGAAACCGAGCTGCCGTGGCTGATAGAACACTGCAACCTGTGCGCCCTGCCCTTGCCGATGGAGGGCTTGATCTGCGGCCAATGCCAGAAACATCCGCCGGCCTTTAAACAGGTGATCGCGCCCTGGACCTACAGCTTTCCGGTCGACAGCCTGATCAGCCGCTTCAAGCACCAAGCGCGCTGGCCCCTGGGGCAGATGCTGGCGCGGCTGTTGGCCCAGCACCTGCAACATCGCTTCGACAACACCGGACTCACACGCCCCGACTGCCTGCTGCCGGTACCCATGGCCCGCAAGCGCCTGCGTGAACGCGGCTATAACCAGGCCTTGATGCTGGCGCGCTGGCTCAGCCACGACTTGCACTTCCCCTACGATGAACACCTGTTGTTACGCCCCCATGAAACCGTCGCCCAACAAGCCCTTGATGCCAAGACCCGCCAACGCAACCTGCTCGGCGCTTTCGCCCTGGCGCCCAATGCACAGGTGCCAGGCCGTCACTTTGCACTGGTGGACGACGTACTCACCACCGGCGCCACCGCCCACAGCCTGGCGCGATTGTTGATGAATGCCGGCGCACGACAAGTCGATGTGTACTGTGTGGCCCGCACGCCCAAACCGGGCAGTTGACTTGACTCCGGCCACCCTTGCCCGCAACGTTCGGCTTATTCCATCGAAGCGTATGCCCATGTCTCTGCCAACGTCCCTCAGCCAACACATCATCCGCCGTCCCCAGCGCATTGCCTTACTGGCGCATATCGCTGAGCAGGGCTCCATCACCCGCGCGGCAAAGAGCGCGGGCTTGAGCTACAAGGCGGCGTGGGATGCCATCGACGAGTTGAACAACCTGGCGCAAAAACCGCTGGTGGAACGCAGCGTCGGCGGCAAGGGCGGCGGCGGCGCCAAGTTGACGGCAGAAGGCGAGCGCGTGCTGCGTCTTTACCAGCGCCTGCAAGTGGTGCAGGCCGAAGTGTTGGGCTCGGACGAAGCCGCCAGCGATTTCAACCTGCTCGGCCGCTTGATGCTGCGCACCAGCGCACGTAACCAACTGCATGGTCAGGTCGTCGCCATTGAGCAGCATGGCCGCAATGATCTGATCCGCCTGCAACTGGCCGGCGGGCTGACCCTGGCTGCGCAGATCACCCACGACAGCACCCAGCGACTGGAGCTGGAAACCGGCGTGGAAGTGGTCGCACTGATAAAGGCCGGCTGGCTGGAGTTGCTGGCACCCGAGGCCTTCGCAACAACTGGACACAATTGCATGAGCGGCATCGTCGACGCCATTCTCGACGCCGAAGACGGGCCCAGCGAAGTGCGTGTCACCCTGCCCAGCGGCCAGGTTTTGTGCGCCCTGGCGCAGCCCGCCACGCTCAAGGCGCTGCGCGTGACCGAAGGCAAAGCGATCCAGGTTCAATTTGCGCCGAGCAATGTGCTGCTCGGCACGCCGGTGTAAGCGGCCCGCTATTTAAACTGCAACAATTTCGTCACGCCCGCTCCTTATGGTGTCTGCAAAAACCGCAGGGAGCCTGAGATGAGCCTATTAGAAGAAAACCAAGCCACCGACCTTGAGCAGATGGTCGGCCTCACCCGCCGCCGCTTCATCGGCGCCGGTGCCCTGTGCGGTGCCGCGATGTTCCTGGGTGGCAACCTGCTGAGCCGCAGCGCTCTCGCCGTCAACGCCGCCAGCGCCAGCCCGTTGCTGGGCTTCACCAGCATCGCCGCCGCCACCAGCGACGCCATCACCTTGCCGCCGGGCTACAGCGCGTCGGTGCTGATCAGTTGGGGCCAGCCGCTGAGCAAGAACGCGCCGGCCTTCGACCCGTCCGGCAACGGCACGGCCAAGGCCCAGGAACAGCAGTTCGGCGACAACAACGACGGCATGAGCCTGTTTGCCTTCCCCGGTGACGACAACCGCGCGCTGATGGCGATCAACAACGAATACACCAACTATCGCTACCTCTTCGCCCACGGTGGCGCGCCGCAATCGGCCGAAGACGTGCACAAGGCCCAGGCCAGCGAAGGCGTGTCGGTGATCGAAGTGCGGCGCAAGGGCGACACCTGGCAGTTCGTGCAGGACTCGCGCTACAACCGCCGCATCCACGGCAACTCGCCGATCCGCCTCAGTGGCCCCGCTGCCGGCCACGACTGGCTGAAAACCAGCGCCGACAAATCCGGCAAAAAAGCCCTGGGCACCTTCCAGAACTGCGCCAACGGCAAGACGCCATGGGGCACTTATCTGACGTGTGAAGAGAACTTCACCGACTGCTTCGGCAGCAGCAACCCACAACAAACCTTCGATGCCGGGCAGAAACGTTATGGCGTGGTCGCCGCCAGCAAAGACATCAACTGGCACCAGCACGACCCACGTTTCGATATGGCCAAGAACCCCAACGAACTCAACCGCCACGGTTGGGTGGTGGAAATCGACCCGTTCGACCCGCAATCCACCCCGGCCAAACGGACCGCACTGGGCCGCTTCAAGCACGAAAACGCTGCCCTCGCGGAAACCCGCGACGGCCGCGCCGTGGTGTACATGGGCGACGATGAGCGCGGCGAGTTCATCTACAAGTTCGTCAGCCGCGACAAGATCAACCACAAGAACCCCAAGGCCAACAAAGACCTGCTTGATCACGGCACCTTGTATGTGGCGATTTTCGACGCAGGCGATGGCAACGCCGACCACCCCAACGGCAAGGGCCAATGGGTCGAGTTGACCCACGGCAAAAACGGCATCGACGCCAGCACCGGCTTCGCCAGCCAGGCCGAAGTGCTGATCCACGCGCGCCTGGCCGCCAGTGTGGTGAAAGCCACGCGCATGGACCGCCCGGAATGGATCGTGGTCAGCCCCACCGACGGCCAGGTCTATTGCACCCTGACCAACAACGCCAAGCGCGGTGAAGAGGGCCAGCCGGTGGGCGGCCCCAACCCGCGTGAGAAAAACGTTTACGGCCAGATCCTGCGCTGGAAGGCCGACGCCGATAACCACGGCGCCACCGAATTCACCTGGGACCTGTTCGTGGTGGCCGGCAACCCTGGCGTGCACGCCGGCACGCCGAAGGGTGGCTCGTCGAACATCAACCCGCAGAACATGTTCAACAGCCCGGACGGGTTGGGCTTCGACAAGGCCGGGCGATTGTGGATCCTGACGGATGGGGACTACAGCAACGCAGGTGACTTCGCCGGTATGGGCAACAACCAGATGTTGTGTGCAGACCCGTCTACCGGAGAAATCCGCCGCTTCATGGTCGGACCGGTGGCCTGTGAAGTGACGGGCATCAGCTTCTCGCCGGATCAGAAGACGCTGTTTGTGGGGATCCAGCATCCAGGCGAAACCGGTGGTTCGACTTGGCCGGAGCATCTGCCGAATGGCAAGCCGCGCTCGTCGGTGATGGCGATTCGGCGGGATGACGGCGGTATCGTCGGCGCCTGATAGGCGCCTCATCGCAGGCAAGCCAGCTCGCACAGTTGACCGCATTCTCATGTAGGAACTCGGTCAACTGTGGGAGCGGGCTTGCCCGCGATAGCAATGGCACAGACACCCCCCATCCCAAGCCGGGTGCGTTACCATACCCGGCCGGACGCGGCGCCCTGCTGCGCGCAGGAGTTCGCATGGCCCACCCGTTTGAAACACTCACGCCCGACCTGGTGCTCGACGCTGTCGAAAGCATCGGTTTCCTCAGCGATGCTCGCGTTCTGGCGCTCAATAGCTACGAAAACCGCGTCTATCAAGTGGGCATTGAAGACTCGGAACCGCTGATCGCCAAGTTCTATCGGCCGCAGCGTTGGACCAACGAGGCGATCCTCGAAGAGCACCGCTTCACCTTCGAACTGGCCGAATGCGAAGTGCCGGTGGTCGCGCCACTGATCCACAACGGCGAAAGCCTGTTCGAACACGCCGGTTTCCGCTTTACCCTGTTCCCCCGCCGTGGCGGCCGTGCGCCAGAGCCAGGCAATCTCGATCAGCTGTATCGCCTGGGGCAATTGCTCGGCCGTTTGCATGCGGTGGGCTCCACCCGCCCGTTCGAACACCGCGAAGCCTTGGGCGTGAAGAACTTCGGTCACGACTCACTCACCACCTTGCTTGAAGGCAATTTCATCCCTAAGAGCCTGCTGCCGGCCTACGAGTCGGTGGCCCGCGACCTGCTCAAGCGCGTGGAAGAGGTGTACAAAGCCACCCCGCACAAGAACATCCGCATGCACGGCGATTGCCACCCCGGCAACATGATGTGCCGCGACGAGATGTTCCATATCGTCGACCTGGACGACTGCCGCATGGGCCCGGCGGTGCAGGACCTGTGGATGATGCTCGCCGGAGATCGTCAGGAATGTCTGGGACAGTTGTCAGAACTGATGGACGGCTACCAGGAATTCCATGACTTCGACCCGCGTGAACTGGCGCTGATCGAACCCCTGCGCGCCTTGCGTCTGATGCACTACAGCGCCTGGCTGGCACGGCGTTGGGACGACCCGGCGTTCCCCCACAGCTTCCCGTGGTTTGGCAGCGAGCGTTATTGGGGCGATCAGGTGTTGGCACTGCGCGAACAATTGGCCGCCTTGAATGAAGAACCGTTGAAGCTGTTTTGACGGACAAATATCCTTACAATCGCGCTTTGTTAGCTGCCTAAGCAAGGATTCTGCAATGCAAGCCGCCAACCCCCGCAAGGGGTACATCCTGGGCCTGAGCGCCTACGTCATCTGGGGTCTGTTCCCACTCTACTTCAAAGCCATCGCCAGCGTGCCCGCCGCCGAGATCATCGTGCACCGCGTGTTGTGGTCGGCGTTGTTCGGCGGTTTGCTGTTGATGGTGTGGAAGCATCCCGGCTGGTTCCGCGAGTTGCGCGACAACCCCAAGCGCCTGGCGATCCTGGCCCTCAGTGGTTCGCTGATCGCGGGTAACTGGCTGACGTATGTGTGGTCGGTGAACACCGGGCGCATGCTGGAAGCGAGCCTGGGTTACTACATCAACCCATTGGTGAACGTGGTGTTGGGCATGCTGATCCTGGGTGAACGCCTGCGCCGCTTGCAGTGGGTCGCCGTCGGGCTGGCGGCCGTGGGTGTGGCGCAACAGGTGTGGCAGGTCGGCAGCTTGCCATGGGTGTCGCTGGTGCTGGCGTTGACCTTCGGTTTCTACGGGCTGATTCGCAAGCAGGCGCCGGTCAAGGCGCTGCCGGGGCTGGTGGTGGAAACCTGGATGCTGGTGCCGATTGCAGTTGCCTGGCTGCTGTTCAACCCGACCGCCCATAGCGCGCAGATGGCGTTCTGGAGTACGTCCGAAGCCTGGTGGCTGGTGGCGGCCGGCCCGGTGACGCTGATCCCGCTGGTGTGTTTCAACGCCGCCGCACGGCATTTGCCCTACACCGCGTTGGGCTTTTTGCAGTACGTCGCGCCGACCCTGGTATTGCTCGAAGCCGTGCTGCTGTTCGGCGAACACTTGGCACCGAGCACGCTGACGGCCTTTGCCTTCATCTGGGCGGGCCTGGTGGTGTACAGCGTGGATATCTGGCTCAGCGCGCGCAAACGCTGATCAAATAACGTACAAACCTCTGCAAGCCACAGCGGGCGTGCCTTGCAGACATCCACCCCAAGGTTATCCACAACCTGATCCCCGCCATTTGTGCACAAGCTTTTGAATTTGCTCGTTTTTTGCTCAATCAACGAAGAGCCCCGGCCGGTGTGGGCTGGCGAGGGGTCTCTACAGGTTATCCACAGGCCCATGCAAGATTTCCATGCATAACCCTGTGGGCAGATTATTCCTCGTGATTTATTCCTCGTGGTGCAGTTCCACCATCAAGTCATCGGCCAGGGTTTCCAGGGACAGCTGCAAGGTGTCCAGGGATAACGCGGCTGGCACCTGCAACAGCGCCTCGGCGGTAAACAACGGGTCGCCGCTCATGGGCGCGGGGCGCACATCGGTGCTCAGGCTCTCCAGGTTCACGCCCTGCTTGCTCAGCAGCGCGGTGATCTCGCGCACAATGCCCGCACGGTCATTGCCCACCAGCGTCATCATGATCGATTTGGACGCCGAGGCCTGCCCGCTGCTGCCCTCGCCCACCAGCACGCGAATGCCATGTGTGGATAAGTCCTCCAGCGCCCCGACCAACGCCTGACGGTGCTCTGCAGGCACGCTGACCCGCAGGATCCCGGCAAACTGCCCGGCCATGTGCGCCATGCGGCTTTCCAGCCAGTTGCCACCGTGGGCGGCGATGTTCTGCGCGATGCGCTCGACCAGGCCGGGTTTGTCGGCAGCAATAATTGTGAGTACAAGATGGTCCATGGCAACGCCCTCTGGAATTCAATCTACAAGGTGGACCCGAAGGCCCCCGATAACAAATCGTGTACCATTTTTATATTTATCTGGAACAATCCAATAGTTTTTTGAGAACATCCGGTTCTCCGCTGTGACCGTACGACCAAAGTGGGTCGCTAAACGACGTATTTAGTCTAATTTTCACAACCGCAAGTCATCATGTAGTATGCGCAACCTGGCACTACATAATGAAAATCTAAAAAGCGCTTAAGCTGTGCAGAGTGAGGCAAGCAATGACTGAACACGTTCAAGTCGGTGGCCTGCAGGTCGCCAAAGTCCTGTTCGACTTCGTGAACAACGAAGCCATTCCCGGCACCGGCATTACTGCCGACCAGTTCTGGGCCGGTGCCGACAAGGTCATCCATGACCTGGCCCCGAAGAACAAAGCCCTACTCGCCAAACGCGACGATTTCCAAGCGCGGATCGATACCTGGCACCAGACTCATGCCAGCCAGGCGCACGACCCGGTGGCCTACAAAGCCTTCCTGCAAGATATCGGATACCTGCTGCCAGAAGCCGCGGATTTCCAGGCCACGACCCAAAACGTCGATGACGAGATCGCCCGCATGGCCGGCCCGCAGCTGGTAGTGCCGGTGATGAACGCCCGCTTCGCCCTCAACGCCTCGAATGCGCGCTGGGGCTCGCTGTACGACGCGCTGTATGGCACCGACGCCATCAGCGAAGCCGACGGCGCCGAAAAGGGCCAGGGCTACAACAAAGTGCGTGGCGACAAGGTCATTGCCTTCGCCCGCGCCTTCCTCGATGAGGCCGCACCGCTCAGCGCCGGCAGCCACGTCGATTCGACCGGCTACAAGATCGTCGACGGCACGCTGATCGTCAGCCTCAAGGGCGGCAGCAACAGCGGCCTGCGCGACGACGCACAGTTGATCGGTTTCCAGGGCCCTGCGGCCGAGCCGATTGCGATCCTGCTGAAACACAACGGCCTGCACTTCGAAATCCAGATCGACGCCAGCACCCCGGTCGGCCAGACCGATGCCGCCGGCGTCAAAGACGTGCTGATGGAAGCCGCGCTGACCACCATCATGGACTGTGAAGACTCCGTCGCCGCCGTCGATGCCGATGACAAAGTGGTGATCTACCGCAACTGGCTAGGCCTGATGAAGGGCGACCTCGCCGAAGAAGTGGCCAAGGGCGGCAAGACCTTTACTCGCACCATGAACGCCGACCGCGTTTATACCGGCGTGGATGGCCAGGACGTGACGCTGCACGGTCGCTCGCTATTGTTCGTGCGCAACGTGGGTCACCTGATGACCATCGATGCGATCCTCGACAAAGACGGCAACGAAGTGCCGGAAGGCATCCTCGACGGCCTGGTCACCAGCCTCGCCGCGACCCACAGCCTCAACGGCAACAACAGCCGCAAGAACAGCCGCACCGGTTCGGTGTACATCGTTAAGCCGAAGATGCACGGCCCGGAAGAAGCCGCGTTCACCAACGAGCTGTTCGGCCGTATCGAAGACGTGCTGAACCTGCCGCGCAACACGCTGAAAGTCGGGATCATGGACGAGGAGCGCCGTACCACGGTCAATCTCAAGGCCTGCATCAAGGCCGCCAGCGAGCGCGTGGTGTTTATCAACACCGGCTTCCTTGACCGTACCGGCGACGAGATCCACACCTCCATGGAAGCCGGCGCGATGGTGCGCAAGGCAGCAATGAAGGCGGAAAAATGGATCGGCGCCTATGAAAACTGGAACGTGGACATCGGTTTGAGCACCGGCCTGCAAGGTCGCGCGCAGATCGGTAAAGGCATGTGGGCCATGCCCGACCTGATGGCGGCGATGCTCGAACAGAAAATCGCCCACCCACTGGCCGGCGCCAACACCGCCTGGGTGCCGTCGCCAACGGCGGCTGCGCTGCACGCGTTGCACTACCACAAGGTCGATGTGTTCGCCCGCCAGGCCGAGTTGGCCAAGCGCGAGCGTGCGTCGGTGGACGACATCCTGACCATTCCTCTGGCCAGCAACACCGATTGGTCCGACGAAGAAATCCGCAACGAACTGGACAACAACGCCCAAGGCATCCTCGGTTATGTCGTCCGCTGGATCGACCAGGGCGTCGGTTGCTCGAAAGTGCCGGACATCAACGATGTGGGCCTGATGGAAGACCGCGCCACCCTGCGCATCTCCAGCCAGCACATCGCCAACTGGCTGCGCCACGGCATCGTCAACGAAGCCCAGGTGATGGAAAGCCTCAAGCGCATGGCGCCGGTGGTGGACCGTCAGAACGCTGGGGACAAGCTGTACCGTCCACTGGCACCGGATTTCGACAGCAACATCGCGTTCCAGGCGGCGGTGGAGTTGGTGATTGAAGGGACGAAGCAGCCGAATGGCTATACCGAGCCGGTGTTGCACCGTCGGCGTCGGGAGTTCAAGGCCAAGAACGGCCTGTAAATGAAAAAGCCCTGATCACACGATCAGGGCTTTTTTTATGCACCGGCGTTTTACTGCGCCATCCCCAACTCCCGCTTCACCATCTTCGCCAACTTCACGCTATCGATCGGCTTGAGCAAAAAATCCACCACGCTCAAGTGCATCGCATCGATCACATCCGGCGCTTCGGCATCCCCCGACATGATGATGATCGGCAGCGCGGCCCGCGTGGACTCACGCACTTGTCGGATCAGTTCCAGGCCATTGCTGGGCGCCATGCGCAGGTCGGTGATCAGCAAACCGATGGAGCTGCTCGACTTCAACAAATCCCACGCCGCCTCACCACTGTCGGCGGTCATGCAGCGAATACCGTCCAGCCCCAGGATTTCCGCCAGCAACTCGCGTGCGTCCTTGTCGTCGTCGACGATCAACACGCGTTGTGGCGGTAAATCAGGCTCCAGCATCACGGCGCTCAGCGCCTCGCGCTCGGCATCACTCAAAATATCGTGGTCGGACATACGGTTCTCAGCAGTTCTCATCAATCTCCCAGCACACTCGTCAGACATCTGCGGAAGGGCGTTCAATGTGCACTTCGTCGGAAAGTTTGCCTAGTGGGCGTTCTACGGGTTTTGGACGATAGTCATGTAAGGTTTTTCCCTAGGTGTGTGCCGTTTGTATCGACCTAGACTTACGTCCAATGGGCACCCGCTGCGCAGGAGTCGACCATGAGGGACGATAACGACAAAAAAACTGCGGTCATTGTTATGAGTAAAGCTGATGCCTTCGCCCAGGCGGGGAAAACTGCTGTGTTGCAAAATATCCACGGCACCCTGCAGTTCCTGCAACGCTTCCCGCCGTTCAACCAGATGGAAAACGCCCACTTGGCGTTTTTGGTGGAACAGTGCCAGTTACGCTTCTATGGCCCCGGCGACAGCATCCTCAAACCGTCGGGCGGGCCAGTCGAGCACTTTTATATCGTCAAGCAGGGCCGGGTGGTCGGTGAACGACCGGACAGCGCCGAAACCACGTTTGAAATCACCACTGGGGAATGCTTCCCCCTGGCCGCGTTGCTGGGCGAACGGGCGACGCGCACCGAGCACAAGGCCGCCGAAGACACCTTTTGCCTGCAACTGAACAAACCGGCGTTCATCAAGCTGTTTGCACTCTCCAGCCCGTTTCGCGATTTTGCCCTGCGTGGCGTCAGCAGCCTGTTGGACCAGGTCAATCAGCAGGTGCAGCAAAAAGCCGTGGAAACCCTCGGCACTCAGTACTCCCTGAACACGCGGCTCGGTGAATTGGCCATGCGCCACCCCGTCACGTGCAGCCCCGCCACGCCGCTGCGCGAAGCCGTCACGCTGATGCATGAGCAACAGGTCGGCAGCATCGTGATCGTCGATGAACACAAGGCGCCCCTGGGGATTTTCACCCTGCGCGACCTACGCCAGGTGGTGGCCGATGGCACCAGCGATTTCAGCCAGGCCATCGAAGGGCATATGACCCAGGCGCCGTTCTTCCTGACGCCGGACCACAGCGCCTTCGACGCCGCGATCGCCATGACCGAGCGGCATATTGCCCACGTCTGCCTGGTCAAGGATCAGCGCCTGTGCGGCGTGGTGTCCGAGCGCGATCTGTTTTCCCTGCAACGGGTGGACCTGGTGCACCTGGCGCGCACCATCCGCAATGCGCCGAGGGTGGACAACCTGGTGGCGATTCGCGGCGAGATCGGCCAGTTGGTCGAACGCATGCTGGCCCATGGTGCCTCGTCCACCCAGATCACCCACATCATTACGCTGCTCAACGATCACACCGTGTGCCGGGTGATCGAACTGACCCTGGCCGAAAAAGGCGACCCCGGCGTGCCCTTCAGTTGGTTGTGCTTTGGCAGCGAAGGCCGCCGCGAGCAGACGCTGTACACCGATCAGGACAACGGCATCCTGTTTGACGCCAAGGACGCGGCCGAAGCCGCGGCGATCCGAGGCCGGTTGTTGCCGCTGGCGCAGCAGATCAACCAGAGCCTGGCGCTGTGCGGGTTCAGCCTGTGCAAAGGCAACATCATGGCCGGCAACCCGGAGCTGTGCCTGTCGCGGGCGGAATGGGCGCGACGGTTTGCGGCGTTTATCCGCGAGGCCACGCCAGAGAATCTGCTGGGCTCCAGCATCTATTTCGACCTGCGTGTGGTGTGGGGCGATGAACGTGGCTGCGAGCAATTGCGCCAAGGCATTCTCGACCAGGTGGCGGACAACCGCTTGTTCCAACGCATGCTGGCCGAAAACGCGTTGCGCCAGCGTCCGCCCGTAGGACGTTTCCGCGAATTTGTACTCACGCGTAAAGGCGGCGAAAAAGCCACGCTCGACCTCAAGGTGCAGGGCCTGACCCCTTTTGTCGACGGCGCACGCCTGTTGGCCCTGGCCAATGGTATCCACGCCAACAACACCCTGGAGCGCCTGCGCCAGTTAGTGGTCAAGGAGGTGATTGAGCCCCTGGATGGCGCTGCGTATGAAGAGGCCTACCACTTTATCCAGCAGACCCGCATGCAACAGCACCAACTGCAAACCCGCGAGAATCAGCCGTATTCCAACCGTGTCGACCCGGACAGCCTCAATCATCTGGACCGGCGCATCCTGCGTGAATCCCTGCGCCAAGCCCAGCGCCTGCAAAGCAGCCTGACATTGCGGTATCAGCTGTGAGCTTGTTCAACTGGCTGCGTAAGAAAACGCCGGGGCTCGACAGCGCGCAACAGCAGCGCCTGGCGCAACTGCGCAAACCCACGCCCCTGGGCAACGTCACCCTGCGCAACCAGCGCTGGGTGGTGGTGGACCTGGAAACCAGCGGCCTCAACCTTAACCGTGACCAGGTGCTGTCGATTGGCGCGGTGGTGATCGAAGATGGCGCGGTGGATTTCTCGCAACTGTTCGAACGCACGCTGCAACGGACTGAAACCAAACTCAGCCCCAGCGTGTTGATCCACGGCCTCGGCCCCAGTGCGATTGCCGCCGGCAGCGATCCGGTCGACGCGTTACTGGACTTCATGGACTTTGTGGGCGACAGCCCATTGCTGGCCTTCCATGCGCCATTCGATCAACACATGCTGTGCCGGGCGCTCAAGGACAGCCTGGCTTATCGCCTGGCCCATCCGTTTCTCGATGTTGCAGACATCGCCCCGATGGTGTGCCCGGATGCACACATCCGCGAAGCCGGATTGGACGACTGGATCAGCCACTTCCATCTGCACGTAGGCGAGCGCCATCACGCCAGCGCCGACGCGCTGGCCACGGCGGAGCTGATGCTGATCCTGTTCAGCCGCGCGCGCCAGCAACACATCGACACGCCACAGGCGCTGCAAGAGCGTTTGAGCCAATGGAAACGGCGTCAACACGCGCCATCGTTTTAATGTCATCTCCCGACAGACGCCAATTGCGCCCACTCCACGGCTCTGACACAATCGCGAATAATTCTCGTTAGTTTAAACATCGCGTTTACCAGGTGATGCCTTGTCGTCAATCCAGAACCCACACAGTGAGCTTGTTGGCGCGTTGTATCGCGACCATCGTGGCTGGCTGTTGGCCTGGCTTCGACGCAACGTGGCCTGCCCAAGCCGTGCCGAAGACCTGAGCCAGGACACCTTCATGCGCCTGCTCGGCCGTGATGAGTTGCGCGAACCCCGCGAACCAAGGGCGTTCCTGGTGGCAATCGCCAAGGGCTTGCTGTTCGACTACTTCCGTCGCGCGGCCCTGGAACAGGCGTACCTCACCGAACTGATGCTGATCCCGGAAAGCGAACACCCGTCGCCGGAAGAACAGCAACTGATCCTCGAAGACCTCAAGGCCATCGACCGCCTGCTCGGCAAGCTGTCGAGCAAGGCCCGCGCCGCCTTCCTCTATAACCGGCTCGACGGCATGGGCCACGCCGAAATCGCCCAGCGCCTCGGCGTGTCGGTGCCCCGCGTGCGCCAGTACCTGGCCCAGGGCATTCGCCAGTGCTACATCGCGCTGTATGGCGAGCCGCTGTGACGGTGATCAGCTCCAAACCCGTCTCTGCCCGCGTGCTGGATGCGGCGATTGCGTGGCAGCTGTCTCTCGATTCGGGCGACGGCAGCGTAATTGAGCGTGAAGAATTCGATAAATGGCTGGCCAGCGATGAAGAACACGCCCGCGCCTGGCGCCAGTTGGGCATGCTCGACCAGCGTTTCAGTGTGGCCTCAGGCCCGGCGCGGGCGGCGTTGCTGCAATCGCGTGAAGGCATTCGCCAGCGCGTGCGCAAGCTGGGCAGTGGCCTTGCCAGCATCGCGCTGGTGATTGGCCTGGCGCTGTTTGCCGGTGAACGCTATGTGCCGATCCACTATTGGCTGGCCGACCAACGCACCGCCACCGGCGAGCAGCGCACGCTGAAGCTGGCGGACGGCACGCTGATCAACCTCAACACCCACAGCGCTATCGACGTACGTTTTGATGAAAAACGCCGGCTGATCGTGTTGCAGGAAGGCGAAATCCTGGTCGAGACCGGCCACAACGACGCACGTCCATTCTATGTGCAAACCCGCGACGGCAGCCTGCGGGCGCTGGGTACGCGGTTTATCGTCAAGCGCGAAGACGACGCCACGCGCTTGAGCGTGCTGCAATCGGCCGTGGCCGCCCAGCCCGAAGCGCTGAATCAGGAACAGATCTTCAAGGAAGGCCAGCAAGTGCTGATGCGCAGCGACGGCCTCGGCCCTGCGCTTGCCGTCACCCCCGCCACCGACGCCTGGACCCGCGGCATGCTGGTGGTCGACAACGCGCGCCTGGGCGATGTGGTTGCGGAACTCAGTCGTTACCGCACCGGTTACCTGGGCGTGGATAAAAACGTCGCTGACCTGCGCATCACCGGCAGCTTCCCGCTGCACGACACCACACTGGCGCTCAACGCGCTGCTGCCGACGCTGCCGGTGCAGATCGAGCAGCACACGCCGTGGTGGGTGACCGTGACCGGCAAGGCACCCGCGGCCAAATAAAAAATATTTTCATCCTGCCCTATCACTTTTCGATTCTCGCTCGGCACCTAGGCAATTGCGAAATATTTCCATTCAGGAGCCGCCCTATGTCCCGCACGCTAGACACCTTGTTGCGCCCCAGCCTGTTAGCCGTGGCGATTGCCCTCAGCGCCCCGCTGGTCAGCACTTCGCTGATTGCTGCGGAACAGGCGTCCAGCGTGCGCACCTACAATCTGCCGGCGGCACCCCTGGCCACCACCCTGAACCAGATCGCCAGCCAGGGCGGCCTGGCGCTGACCCTCAGCCCGGCCTTGGCGTCGGGCAAGACCTCGGCGCCGGTCAAGGGCCAGTTCGATGCACCGGGCGCGCTGCGTGAAGCACTGCGTGGCACGGGGTTGCAGTTGGAACAGAGCAGTGCGGGGACGTACACCCTGGTGGCGATTCCAGAAGGCGTCGTGGCGTTGCCGACCACCAATATCACCGGCCAGGACAGCTATGAAAGCGCCTGGGGCCCGGTCGACGGCTACCTGGCAAAACGCACCGCCGCAGGCACCAAGACCGACACCGCACTGGTCGAGGCGCCGCGTTCGATCTCGGTCGCTACCCGCGAGCAGATGCAAGACCGCAACGTGCAGAACCTGGATGACGCGGTGAAATACATGCCGGGCATCGTGTCCGCCAGCTACGGCAGCGACACCCGCTACGACTGGATGCGTGTACGTGGCTTCGAACCCACCCAGTTCCTCGACGGCCTGCCGCTGCCACGTGGCGTGTACGCCAACCCGAAGGCCGAGACCTGGAACCTCGACCGCCTCGCCCTGCTGCGCGGCCCGGCCTCGTCGGTGTACGGCCAGACCCCGCCGGGCGGCTTGCTGGACATGGTCAGCCGCCGTCCCAGCGAAGAGTCGAGCAACGCCGTCCAGGTGCAATACGGCAGCGACAACTACCGTCAGATCAACTTCGCCAGCACTGGCAAGATCGACGATGACGGCCAGTTCCTCTACGGCCTCAGCGGCGTGGTGCGCGATGCCGGCACCCAGGTCGACCACATCGACAACAAGCGCTACAACCTTGCGCCGAGCTTGACGTGGAACATCGATCCGGATACCAAGCTGACCTTCTTGTCGCAGTTCACGCGGGACGATACGGGCACGACCAGCCAGTTCATGCCGATCCAGGGCACCAAGATCAAGTCGCCGCTGGGTAACGTTTCCCACCACAAGAACCTGGGCGACCCGGACTACGAGTTCTACGACCGCACCTACTATGCGCTGGGCTATGCGTTCGAACACCGTTTCAACGACACCTGGCAGTTCAAGCAGAACCTGCGCTACACCAAGTCGGAACTGGACTTCCGGCAGCTGACCGTGGGTTCTTATGCATTTTCCCCGGCAAATGCCGCGGGCGATATCAGCCGCTCGACCACCAACGTCAACGAAAGCATTGGCCAGTTCGCGGTGGATAACAATTTCCAGGCGGACTTCGCCACGGGCGACGTTGTCCACACCCTGCTGCTGGGCCTGGATCACCAACGCACCGACACGTCCTACCGTGCGATTTACGGGACCGCGTCAAACATCAACATCTTCAACCCGATCAACACCACGCCGACGCTGCGCCCAACCGGCGTGCGGCCTTTCTACGACTACAACCAGAAAACCGTGCAGACCGGCCTCTACGTGCAGGACCAGATGGCCTTGGACAAATGGCGCCTGACCCTGGGTGGGCGTGAAGACTGGGTGCATCAGGGCACCACGTACTTCAACGATAACGACGCGACCAACACCGACCGCATCAAGCATTTCAGCGGCAACGCGGCGCTGAGCTATGTGTTCGATTCGGGCTTCGTACCGTACTTGTCCTACGCCGAGTCCTTCCAGCCGGCGAGCAACGCCGATACCAATGCCACCAAGACCTTCAAACCGACGGAAGGCAAGCAGTGGGAAATGGGCGTCAAGTATCAGCCGCCCGGCTCCAACACTTTGCTGAGCGCAGCGGTGTATGACCTGACCCAGAAAAACGTGCAGGTCACGACGCTCGGCGCAGGGGGCCAGCAAATCAACAGCCAGACCGGCGAAGTGAAGGTCAAGGGCCTGGAACTGGAAGCTGTGTCTGACGTGACCGAAAATCTCAAGGTCATCGCCGCCTACACCTTGGCCAAGTCCGAGGTGCAAAAAGGCATCTACAAAGGCAACCGCCTGACGTTGATGCCCAACCAGCAAGCTTCGCTGTGGACTGACTACACGTGGCATACCGGCCCGCTCGATGGCTTCGGCATCGGCTTCGGCGCGCGCTACACCGGCAACACCTACGGCGACCAGGCCAACACCTGGCTCGGCAAGGCCAACGCCTACACCGTGTTCGACGGTTCGGTGCATTACGACCTGGGCCGCCTGGACAACAGCCTCAAAGGCGCATCGGTCAAGTTGAATGCCACCAACCTGTTCAACAAGGACTACCTGTCGACCTGCGATGGCAACTACTGCTACTTCGGCGACCAACGCAGCGTCGTCGCCAGTGCCACCTACCAGTGGTAATCGGCTGAGTTAACCGCCAGGCCGCCCACGTGGGCGGCTTTGGTGTGTCTGAAGGTTGAAAAAATGAAAAGCAAAACCATCCGCCGCTGGTCCTTCATCCACACTTGGACCAGCCTGATCTGCACGGTATTCCTGCTGCTGCTCGCCCTCACCGGCCTGCCGTTGGTATTTCACCATGAGATCGACCACCTGCTGGGCAACGAGCCGGAACTGGCACAAATGCCTGCTGACACGCCGCAGCTCAACCTCGAACAACTGGTCAGCGCCGCCCAGGCCCATCGCCCCGGCGATGCCCTGCAATACCTGGCCTGGGACGAAGATGACAAGAACGGCGTGATCGCGATCATGGCCGCCACCGCTGGCACCGAGCCCAACGCGTCCCACACCTTCATGCTCGACGCGCGCACCGGTGAAGCCTTGGAAACTCCGGCGGCCAATGGCGGGTTGACCCTGTTCCTGCTGCGCCTGCATGTGGACATGTTCGCCGGCCTGCCGGGCAAGTTGTTGCTGGCGTTCATGGGCATTCTGTTTGTGCTGGCGATTATCTCGGGCACGGTGCTGTACCTGCCGTTCATGCGTCGCTTGAAGTTCGCCACGGTGCGCCAGGACAAATCCACGCGCCTGCGCTGGCTCGACCTGCATAACCTGATCGGCGTGGTCACCCTGACCTGGGCCTTGGTGGTGGGCGTGACCGGCGTGATCAGCGCCTGCGCCGACCTGATCATCGCCGCCTGGCGCCAGGACAGTCTCAGCGCCATGATTGAGCCCTACAAAAACGCTCCGCCGCTGACCCAGCGCGCACCGGCTACCGAACTGCTGACCATCGCCGCCAAGGCCGCCCCCGGCATGGAGCCGGACTTCATCGCCTTCCCCGGCACGCGCTTTTCCAGCGAGCACCACTACGCCGTGTTCATGAAAGGCAGCACCCACCTGACCTCGCACCTGCTCACGCCGGTGCTGATCGACGCCAGCACCCTCGCCGTCACCGCCATCGCCGAACGACCGTGGTACATGGACGCCATGGGCATGTCCCAGCCGCTGCACTTCGGTGACTACGGCGGCATGCCGATGAAGGTCCTGTGGGCGGTGCTGGATGTGCTGACCATCATCGTGCTGGCGAGTGGGATTTACTTGTGGATGGTGCGGCGCAAGGCGGGCAAGGCATGAAGCCGCGTCAGTCGAACTTCTGGAAAGTGTTTGGCGTTCCGCTGGGGATCGGCCTGCTCAGCGCGGCCGGGTTGTTTGCGGCGTTGCTGGGAGATGGGCTGTGGGATTCGCTCAGTTGGGTCGGCTTGGGCATTCCCGCTGCAATTGGCACTTGGGCCTTGCTCAAGCGGTGAGATAGATTAGCCCGGCCCTTTCTTGAGGAATGCCCATGTCCGCTCCCAGCATGACCTTGTTCCACAACCCCGCTTCCCCCTTCGTGCGTAAGGTGCGCGTGCTGCTGGCTGAAACCGGCCAGCAGGATCGCGTCGCGCTGCACGGCTGCATGCCGACCCCGGTCAACCCGGATGCGCAGGTGGTGCAAGGCAACCCCGTGGGCAAGATCCCGGCCCTGCGCCTGGCCGATGGCACGGTATTGCACGACAGCCGGGTGATCCTCGATTACTTCGACCACCAGCACGTCGGCAACCCGCTGATCCCACGCGGCGGCTCGGCCCGCTGGCGCCGCCTGACTCTGGCCTCGATGGCCGACGGCATCATGGATGCCGCCGTGCTGGTGCGCTACGAAAGCGCCTTGCGCCCAGCCGAGAAGCATTGGGACCAATGGCTCGACGAACAACGCAACAAAATCCGCCGCACACTCTCTGAATTGGAAGCGGACGCCATCGCCGAACTGACCAGCCACTTCGACATCGCCGCCATCAGCGTGGCGTGTGCCTTGGGTTACCTCGACTTCCGTCATCCGGACATGCAATGGCGCCTGGATAACCCGCAGCTTGCCGCCTGGTATGCCGAGGTCAGCCAGCGGCCTTCGATGCAGCAGACCCAACCCCCAGTGTAAGATTTTACTGTGGCGAGGGAGCTTGCTCCCGTTGGACTGCGTAGCAGGCCCATTCTTTGGGGCCGCTTCGCGCCCCAGCGGGAGCAAGCTCCCTCGCCACAGAAAACAGCTGATTAATCCGTAGCACCAATTTTGCCCGCTCCAGCCTATCCTCCCGCAACCCGATCATTGCACCGCCTCCAGGTCAAATTCCAAAGGCTCAACCGCCTTTCGCTTGCCCACGCCATACCAATCCAACTTGCGTGTCAGCACCATCACCGTGCCCAGCAGGCCGAACAGCAGCAACGAGCCCATCAGCAACGCGTAATCCTCGGCACTCAACAGCCCGTACAACAAGCCATACAACGCCGCCAACCCCGCTGAAAACCCCAGCCCATGAGCGACGCTGCGCAGCACATGGCACACATAGAACCCGATCAACAACACACAGGCGCTGGCAGAGATGAGATAAGCCAGCGCGAACCCGATGTGCTCGGACAACGACAGCAACAGCAGGTAGAAAAACGCCAGCGCAAACCCCACCAACGCGTATTGGATCGGATGCACCGCCAGGCTCTTGAGCACTTCGAACAGGAAGAAGCCGGCGAAGGTCAGGGCGATGAACAGCAGCGCGTATTTGATCGCACGGTCGCTCTTGAGGTATTGGTCCACCGGGTCGATGAAGTTCACGCCGAAACTGCGGTTGTTGAAGTCTTCACAGCCCTGCTTGTCCAGGCAGGTTTGCAGGGCTTGCTCAAGGTTGGTGGAGAAGAACGAGGTCTGCCAATTGGCGGTAAAACCCTTATCGGTAATCTCGCGTTGTGCCGGCAGGAAGTTGCCGATGAAGCTGGGGTGTGGCCAGTTGGAAGCGAGTGAGACCTGGCTGGTCTTGCCCACCGGCACCACTTGCAGTTGCTCGGTGCCTTGCAGGCGCAGGTCGAAGGCGAAGTCCACGGCGTTGGGCTTTTTGCTGTCGTGCTCCGGCAGTGTCACATGCACGCCCTCACCCAGCCAGTCCACCTGGGAGCCGGGCTCGAACTCCAGTTGCTGGCTGCCCAGCTCCAGTTTCAGCGCGTTCTCGATGCCGCGAATGTCGCTGATGCCCACCGCCAGAAACGCCGGCTCAAAACGGTAATCGGCAAAATTCTCCGTAATGCCCAATTGCGCAGGCAGCTCGAAACGCCCGCTGATGCGGTTGTCGGCATGGAACAGCCGCGCCTGGTAGATGCCCCGTGCGCGCAGTTCAGTTTGCACTTTGCCGTCGAGTTCAAATCGATCCGGCAGGAAATACAGACGACCGCGCTCTTCACGGGTGACTTCGTAGCGTTTATTGAGCTTTTCATTGAGCTTCCACTCGCGGACGGTCTTGCGATACGGCACCACCATCACCGGGCCGGTGAGGCGCTGGGCGTAGCTGGAGCTGCGGGCGATGTCCTGCAATACGGTGTCACGCGTGTACTGGCGGTCACCGATGATGCCGTTGATCATCAGCAATGGAATCAGCAATACCAGCATCAGCAGCGCAATCGCGCCAAGTTTGAAAAGCAGGCTGCGGTTCATGGGTCTCTCCCTGTTTTGATGGGGAGAGTCTGGGCAGCCCGTGTGGGGGATTTATGTGGGCAATGTGGAGACTGTGTGGAGATGCAGCACCACCTGCACGCCGCCGTCGACATTGCCGATCTGCAACGCGCCGCCGTGCAACTTCATCACTTCCTCGACAAAGTTGAGGCCAAGGCCGGTGCTTTTGCGCCCGCTGGCCGGGCGTGGCAGCGAGTAGAAACGCTCGCTCAGGCGCGGCAGGGCGTAGTCGGGAATCGGTGTGGCCTGGTTGAACAAGCTGACTTGCACGTCGTTGTGTCGCGTCTGTGCGCTGAACTTCAACAGGCCGCCGGGCGGCGTGAAGTCCAGGGCATTGTCTAGCAGGTTGCCCAGGGCCTGACGCAACAGGAAGGGTTCACCGTACACCTTCACATCCGCCGCAATCGACTGTTCGACCTGCAACCCGGCGCCTTCAATCCGCGCGCACTGAGCCTTGAGCACTTCATCGACCATCGCCGCCAGCGGGATACTCACCTGCTCTTCCAGGCCCTGGCGCTGTTCGACCTGCGCCAGGTTCAGCAGGCGCTCGATCAACTGCTGCAGACGCGCGCTTTCGCTGTCGATGTTGCTGACGAAGCGCTGCTGTTGCTCGCGGGTCATCTCACCCTGCAACAGCTCCGCTGCACCGCGGATCGCGGCCAATGGGCTCTTCAATTCGTGGGTCAGGGTGTGTACGTAGTGTTCGACGTAGGCCTTGCCTTCCAACTGCGTGCGCATGTGCTCGACGGCGGTGGACAGCTGCTTGAGTTCACCGCCACGGTAATGGGGCAGTTCGGCCCGCCGCCCCTCGCTGACGGCTTCGGCGTAGGCGGTCAGACGGCGCAGCGCCACGCTCAGCCACCACGACAGCAGTGCGCCCAGCAGCAGGCCCAGAATCACCAGGCCCGCGCCGTACCACAACAGGCGGCGCTCGGTGCGGTCGACATAAGGCTGCAATGAACTGTTCGGCTTGGCCACGGTGACCACGCCAATGATCTGGCCGTTGTCACGGATCGGCGCGCCCACGTGCATCACCGATGAAGCTGGGTCATCCAGTTCGCTGCGGGTGGAGCGCGCGCCGTACTCGCCACGCAAGGTCAGGTACACGTCGTTCCACTTGGAATAATCCTGCCCCACCGCTTCGCCCGTAGAGTCGAGCAACACGGTGCCCTTGGCATCGGTTACGTAGATACGGTGGTTGACCTGGTTCTTCGGCAAGCCCCAGATGGTCGCCCCCGGCTGGCGGTTGCCATAGGCCTTGAGCAGTTCCGGCCAGTGACTTTGGCCGAGGGTGCCGTTCTTTACGTCATTACGCACGACCTCGGCCAACAGGTTGGCGGTGTCCACCAGGGTTTCTTCGGTGGACTGGCGTACGCCAGGGCGGATTTCCTTCATCACGGTGCTGAGCACGAAGTAGCCGGTCAGGCCGATAAACAGCGCATACACCAGGAAGATCCGCAGCCCCAGGCGCATCAGCTGTTGCTCGGGTTGTAGCTGTAGCCGAGGCCGCGATGGGTCTGGATCGGCTCGGCATCGGCGGCCACGCTGCGCAATTTGCTGCGCAGGCTTTTGATATGGCTGTCGATATTGCGCTCGTAGCCGGCATCTGCCGCCACGCCCACCGCGTCCAACAATTGCTCGCGGCTGAACACACGCTCGGGTTGTTCCAGCAGGCTTTGCAGCAGGCGAAATTCATGGCGTGTAAGGCTCAACGGCTGGCCGCGATAACTGATCTGCATACGCTCCAGATCCACCTGGAACACGGTCGGCGCAGCACCTGGGCCAATGCGTTTAAGGATCGCCCGGACCCGCGCCGTCACCTCCCGTGGGCTGAAGGGTTTGACCACATAATCGTCGGCGCCGATCTCCAGCCCCACCACGCGGTCGATCTCGCCATCCCGCGCGCTGAGAAACATGACAGGCACCTCGCTGAACCGACGCAGTTGCTTGCAGGTTTCAAAGCCGGTGATATCCGGCAGGCCGATGTCGAGGATGATCAGGTCGGCGGGGGTCTGGCGCTGATGCTCCAGCGCCGCCTGGCCGAGGGTCAGCCAGGTGGTGGTGAAGCCCTCGCCTTGCAGGGCGAAGATCAGCGTGTCGGCAATGGCTGCTTCGTCTTCGACAATCAGGATATGCGCCATGTGGTCCGTCAGCAGTTGGGTTTGTCGGCAGTGTAACGACGGGCCGGGTTTACCGCAGCGCCAAATTCACGCAGGGCCTTGGCGCCGATCAGCAACGGGTAGTTGAAGCTGCTGCGGTCGGTGAGGTTGACCTCGACGGTGCGCTTGACGTCGCCCAGGCACATTTCCAGGTCGATCACCGGGCGCTTGGCCACGGTGGCTTCGTCTTTGTCGTCGTCTTCATCGGCGCGGCTCTTGATCTTGCTGATGCGCGACACCTTGTGTTCGTAGACTTTGTTGGAGGCGTCTTTGCCGCCGAGGCGGAAGCGCACCCAATCGTCGCCGTCACGGGTGAAGGTCTCGATGTCGCGGGCCGACAGCGAAGCCGTCAGCGCGCCGGTGTCCATCTTGGCCTTGAAGGTTTCGCCGATCTCCGGCAACTGGATGTATTCGTAGCGACCGTAGAGGGTCGGTTCGGCGGCCATGACCGGCAGGGCAGCCAGGGCGAGAGAGGCAAGGAGCAGTTTCACGAAGTGATTTCCTCGGAAAGAAGTAGGCGGATTCTAGACCGCAAAGGCAGCACTTAGTTAGCTCGCCCCAGCATAACCGGCACATTGTGAAACATTCGTACGGTGATTTGCGATTTGGTCTCTAGACTCACCTCTCTTATGATGGCCCGCCCACCGGACTCCAAGAGTTGCTTATGCGCCGCCTGCTCACCGGCTGTTTTGTCTCATTGCTACTGCTGCTCAATACCCTGATCCTGATCGGGCCGTTGATGGTGTTTGCCCTGCTCAAGCTGATGGCCCCTGGGCGCTCGCGTGACTACATGTCCTGGGCGGTGATGTGGATCGCCGAGACCTGGGCCGAGATCGACAAGTTGATCTTCGCCCTGTGCATCCCGACCCAATGGGATATTCGCGGTGGCGAAGACCTGCGGGGCGATACGTCCTACCTGGTGATCAGCAACCACCAATCCTGGGTGGATATCCCGGCGCTGATCCAGGCGCTGAACCGCCGCACGCCGTTCTTCAAATTCTTCCTGAAAAAAGAGCTGATCTGGGTGCCCTTCCTCGGCCTGGCCTGGTGGGCATTGGATTACCCCTTCATGAAGCGCTACAGCAAGGCCTTCCTGGCCAAGCACCCGGAACTCGCGGGGCAGGATTTAAAAATCACCAAGGAGGCCTGCGAGCTGTTCAAGCGCCAGCCGGTGACGGTGGTCAATTATCTGGAAGGCACGCGGTTCAACGAAACCAAGCGCAAGCAGCAGGATTCACCCTTCACTCGCTTGCTCAAGCCCAAGGCGGGCGGCGTGGCGTTTGTATTGGCGGCGATGGGTGAACAGCTGGATGCCGTGCTGGACGTGACCGTGGTTTATCCACAGCAGAAGATTCCGGGGTTCTGGGATTTGATCAGTGGCGCGGTGCCCAAGGTGATCATTGATATCCGCACCCGCGAACTGGATCCGGCATTGTGGCAAGGGGATTACGAGAATGATCCGGCGTTTCGCCAGACCATCCAGAACTGGGTGAACCAACTCTGGATGGAGAAGGACGCGCGTATCGAGCAACTGCGCGCGGAGCGCTCTTAACTGCCAGTGCCCCAGGCCTGGGCCAGCTTGCCCAGCACCGAGCTGCTGGCACCCTGGCCGCCCAGGTATTGCAGGATGACCGGGGCAAACTGGCCGACCATCCCGCTGTCCATGCCCAAGGCGCTGAAGGCGGTGTTCAGGTCGTTGGTGCTTTTCACATTACCCAACAGGCCATCCAGGCCGCTGGTCTTGCTGCCACCGGTCTGGCCGAGCATCCCGCTCAAGGCGCCGAGGCTGCCCAACGCGTTGTTGCCCGACAACTGGTCGAGGCCCGGCACGCTGTTGCCCAACTGCGAATAATCGTTGCCGCTCAGCTTGTTCTTGGCCAGGCCGAGCATGGCGCCTGTACCGCCGACCGCTTGTTCGGGGGTGATGTTCAGTTGCGAGGTCAGTGCGCTTAACAGGCCGGCCGTCTCGGAAGACGGTGCGGCAGCGGCTGCCTTGTTGTTGCCACCCTGCATGCCGGAAATCGCATTGGCCGCGTCGCCAAGGCTGAAGCCTGCGGCGAACACCGGGGCGGCTGCCAGGGTCATCAGGCAGGAAAGGGCGAAACCGCGTGAAATCTTCATCGAAACAACCTCTGGGTGTAAGAGCTAAAAGCAGGCGTTTGACTGACAGTCCGGAACGATTGTTCCCACACCAAGGTTAGTTCAGATTTTTCTGCATCCGAATGGCCTCGGCCCGCGTATAGCCTGCATACGCCACTCGGAGTTGGATGGAATGAATGCCCAGGCTGAACTACCCTCCGCTTACCGCGTGCAGTCCCGTCACCCTCGAACGAGGGTCTGGAGAAGCCCTATTAGCGCCGATGATGCTGACCCCTTGCGCCCTTTGCTGGCGCAATGTGCCCTGGGTAACCGCCAAGCGTTCGAAACCCTCTACCGCAGCGTTTCGCCGCGCCTGCACGGCGTGGCCCTGCGCTTCATGGGCCGCACGGACCTGGCTGAAGAAGTGCTGCAGGAAGCCTTCGTACGCATCTGGTACAACGCTTCGCGCTACGAGGCGCACCTGTCTGCGCCGATGACCTGGATGGTCAACATCACCCGCAACCTGGCCATCGACCAGTTGCGCAAACACCGCGAACAGCCGCTGGCCGATGGTCAGCAAGACGCCTTGATCGATGACGCCCCCAGCGCCCACGACCAACTCGACCATGAACGCCAAGCCCATGCCTTGAACCGTTGCCTGGACACCCTCGACGGCATGCAACGCCGGTCGATCAGCGTGGCGTACTTCCAGGGCCTGTCCTGCTCGGAGCTGGCCACGCAGTTGGCAGCGCCCCTGGGCTCGGTCAAATCCTGGATCCGCCGCGGCATGGAACGCCTGCGCAGGTGCCTTGAATCATGAACTACCAGACCACCGCCCTGCGCCGCGCACTCGCCGCCGACTACGCCATCGGGCTGATGCCCGCTACCGCGCGTCGGCGCTTTGATGCGTTGTTGCTGGAGGATGCCGCGCTGCGCGTGGAACTCGGCCATTGGCAGGACGCGCTCGCCAGCCTGACCGGCACCCTGCCTGAGCGACCAGTACCGGAACACGTATGGGCAGGCATCAAGGCACGCATCGAGCCGCAGGTGCTGCATGTGCCGGCGAAGCAAGCGTTCTGGAAAAACCTACGCGTCCTGGCCGCCGCCTGCGCAGTGGTCGTCGCCGTCACCGTCGGTGTGCTGTACCAACGCGACACAGGGGTGGCGTACAACGCCACCCTGGTCAACGCCAACCAACAACCCGCGCTGCAGATCAGCGCGTTCGCCGACCACTTGCAAGTGGAACCCCTGACACTGGCCGCGATAGCACCGACGTTGAGCCTGGAATTGTGGGCGATTGCGCCGGGTGGCAAACCCATCTCACTGGGCTTGCTGCCCGCCGCAGGCAAAGGCCGGATTCAACTGAGCGAGACACAACGTGCGTTGCTCAGCGCGCCGCTGACCCTGGCCGTGAGCCTGGAGCCGCACGGCGGCTCACCGACCGGCCAACCCACCGGTCCGGTGCTGTATCAGGGCCAATTGGCATCACTCTGAGCTGATCCACGGTCAGGAACCCATCGCGCAAACCAGGGTCCATGACTGGACTGAAAGCCTTGTCAGGAATAGCCCCATGAGCGCGACCCGCCCCCAAGTGATTGAGCAAAAGCCCCCATTCTGGAGCCGTCCACGTGTGTTTATCGGCGTCTGCATAGCCATCGTCGCCGGCCTCGGCGGCGCGCTCTACACCCAGGACAACGTCAAGTCCGCCGCCACGCTGGTGACCACCGCCCAGCAGCCGGCCGCGCAAATCAGAGCGCACAAGGATTATCTCGAAGTCGAACCGATTGCCACGGCGGCGCCTGAGCCGGATCGCAGCCTGGAACTCTGGGCCATGCCTGAAGGTGGCGCGCCAGTTTCACTGGGGCTGTTGCCGGAAGATGGCAAAGGCATTATCGGACTCAACCCGCGCCAGCAAAAAAGCATCCGCAAGCCGGTGGAGTTGATGGTGAGTTCGGAGACCAAGGGCGGGTCGTTGAGTAAGCAGCCCACGGGGCCGACGGTTTATCAGGGGGCGTTGGCTGCTCGCTGAGTCGATGCGCCGCCTATTGGACTAAAGAACCGGTTGCTGATCACGAACCGCTCTAAATAACTGTCACGTTTGACAGTAGCCAGCCTCCAGTATTCACCTGCAGCATGATGCCTTTCCCCTACTGGAAGCCGTCATGAAAAGCGCAATGCTTGCAGGTGTATTCGCTGTCATTGCACTGGTGAACACGTCGGTTGCAGCGACCTCCACCTGTCCGACGCCCCAGGAGATCAAACAAAAAGCCATGGGCAGCGGCGGCTATCGCTACGAGATGCTCCAGCCTGACGGGCGAACTTGGTCAGGCGAGAACCCGCAGGCTACGGCGTCATACCTCACTGACTCAACGTTCCACGATGCCCGGTACGATGCGATCAACCAAGCCGTCATCTGCACCTACAAAGGGCCAATGAATAACGCCGCGAGCTTTTCGGTCACACTCAAACAGGTCTCAGGTTGGAACCTTATCCCTATAGGCGACTGGAGAGGCACGTATTGCGAAGCCCTGGAGATTGCCAAATGCTCATTTACACATCAGTGAAAAGCGCCACCGAATTACTCCTACAGTGAACGTCCACACATCCACGACCCGCGGTCCAGGTTATGACGGAACGCATCCATCGACACAGCCCACCCAAGCTCGCCTTCCCATTCACATTCAACGGGGAGGCTCAGCCACACTACAAGGAGCTGTAACGATCATGATCGGATTGATACCCAACTTTTACGCTGTCTTCAGCGCGCTCAACAACCTACAGTCTCGCACGCAAAGCTCTACCTCACCGTCCCAGGCCACCGGCATCGACCAATGCCCTGCCCCCCGTGATATCCAGTCAAAACCCTACACAGACCCTGACCTCCCAACACCCTATGGCGAGGGCTATCAATACACCGCGATGGCCAACGGCAAAACGTGGACAGGGCAAACAGCCGCAACCAAAGATGACTACCTGGCCCCGGAGTACGAGCTGAAGGCTGAGTCAGTCAATGAACGCAACGGAAAGATCCATTGCGACTACGGCGGCAAGCGCCTGATCAAGAACGGTGAGGTGGCCGATCCCTATCTGCGACTCACGACCATCAAGTAACCCACAAAAATGGCGACCTCCAGGGTCGCCATTTTTTTCAGCCTTGAACCTTACGCCGCACTGAACAGCTTGTGCGGATCGATCACAAACTTCTTCGGCACGCCCGCATCGAACTCACCGTAGCCACGTGGTGCGTCATCCAGGCTGATCACCTGCACGCCGACGATTTCGGCAATGTTGATACGGTCCCACATGATCGCCTGCATCAGCGCGCGGTTGTACTTCATCACCGGGGTCTGGCCGGTGTGGAAGCTGTGGGACTTGGCCCAGCCGAGGCCGAAGCGAATGCTCAGGCTGCCCATTTTGGCAGCGGCATCCACAGCCCCTGGATCTTCGGTGACGTACAGGCCCGGAATACCGATCTTGCCGGCCACGCGCACCACGCCCATCAGCGAGTTGAGCACGGTGGCCGGGGCTTCGGCTTTCACGCCTTCATGGCCGTGGCCACGGGCTTCGAAACCAACGGCGTCAACGGCGCAGTCCACTTCCGGCTCGCCCAGCAGCGCGGCGATCTGCTCGTGCAGCGGGGTGTCAGTGGACAGGTCGGCCACTTCAAAACCCTGGGCCTTGGCGTGGGCCAGGCGGATCGGGTTGACGTCGCCAATGATCACCACCGCCGCGCCCAGCAGGCGTGCAGAAGCGGCAGCAGCCAGGCCGACCGGGCCAGCGCCTGCGATGTAGACGGTGCTGCCTGGGCCAACGCCCGCAGTCACGGCGCCGTGGTAGCCCGTCGGGAGAATGTCGGAGAGGCACGTCAAGTCGCGGATTTTCTCCATGGCCTTGTCGCGGTCCGGCAGTTTCAGCAGGTTGAAGTCCGCGTATGGCACCAGCACGTATTCGGCTTGGCCACCGGTCCAGTCGCCCATGTCGACATAGCCATAGGCGCCACCGGCACGGGCCGGGTTGACGGTCAGGCAGACGCCGGTGTGTTGCTCTTTGCAGGAGCGGCAACGGCCGCAAGCCACGTTGAAGGGAACCGAAACCAGGTCGCCGATCTTCAGGTTTTCGACGTCGCTGCCCTTCTCGATCACTTCACCGGTAATTTCATGACCGAGCACCAGGCCGGTCTGGGCAGTGGTGCGGCCGCGCACCATGTGTTGGTCGGAGCCGCAGATGTTGGTGGAAACCACGCGCAGGATGACGCCGTGCTCAATCTTCCTGCCACGGGGGTCCTGCATTTTGGGATAGTCGATTTTCTGTACTTCGACCTTGCCGTTGCCGAGATACACGACACCACGATTACCAGACATGCTTTCACCTCGCTGTTGTTTTTATGGAACCGCGTTGCCCGTTGGGTGGGCAGCGCGTTTAAGTGCTCGGGTACAGATGCTGTTTGTTGTCTTTGCAATCAGAGCACCACAGTCCGATTGGCGTTTAGAAACACCCGCCGCTCAATGTGATACCCCACCGCCCGGGCCAACGTCAGCCCTTCGATATCCCGCCCCTTGGCAATCAAGTCCTCGGGATAGTGGCTGTGATCCACCACCTCCACGCCCTGGGCAATGATCGGGCCTTCATCCAGGTCGTTGTTGATGTAATGCGCCGTGGCGCCGACCAACTTCACGCCCTTGTTGTACGCCTGGTGATACGGCTTGGCGCCCTTGAACCCCGGCAACAACGAGTGGTGAATGTTGATGGCCTTGCCATCCAGCTTGCGGCACAGCTCCGGCGAGAGCACTTGCATGTATCGCGCAAGGATCACCAGTTCCGCGCCGGTGTCTTCCACCACTTGCCATACCTGACGCTCCTGGGACGGTTTGTCGTTGGGGTCGAGGGGGAAATGGTAGTAGGGAATCTGGTGCCAGTCGGCCAACGGTTTCAAATCAGGGTGGTTGGACACCACCGCGACCACGTCCATCGACAGTTGGCCGATGCGCTGGCGATACAGCAGGTCGTTCAGGCAGTGATCGGCCTTGGAGACCATGATCACCACTTTTGGCCGGTAGTTCGGCGCCGTCAGCTCGAAGATCATGCCGAAGGCTTCGCCACGGGTGGCCAGGCCATCGCGGAAACCTTGTTCGTCAAACCCGTCGGGCTGGCGGAACTCCACGCGGATAAAGAACCGGCCCGAAAGCCGGTCATCGAACGAGTGGTGCTCAGTCACGTAGCAACCCTGTTCGAACAGATAGCGGGTGACCGCGTCCACCGTGCCGAGCACGCTGGGGCAGTCGGCGGTCAAAATCCATGTATCAGGTGCGCGGCTCATGGGGCATTCCTCAGGCTTGAACACTCAGGCCGAATTCGGCAGACGCATCCTGCAACCACAACCACCAGTAATCCGAGAAGCTGCGACGGATCAGCAGTTCCCAGGTGTCTTCGGCCGTGTGGCGGATCACCAGTTGCGACTTGGCGAACACCGTGCCCACCGCCTTGCCCACCGGGAAGTTGTTGGGGTGCACGTCGTAGCTGGTGGACTTCATCAGCACGTCGCGCACGTTCGGGCCGCTCAGTTCAAGAATCTGCTGACCGCCGCTGACGTTGACGATCTGGATATGCAGCTCACCCAGGGCGGCACGCAGGTTTTGCTCGGCGGCGAATTCTTCGCCGCTTGGCACGATGAGCAACCACTCATCCGGGCCGAGCCACTGCAAGCTGGTTTCGCCTTTGACGATCACGGTCAAGGCGCTCGGCAGTTCGATGCCCAGGGCCTTGTGTACGCCAGCGGCGAAGGCTGCATCATGGCCGTCGCCACGGATGGTCAGGTGGCCCAGGAGTTTCTTTTCGCGCACGGTCACGCCGGCGTTCTTGCGGCCCTTGCCGACCAGGCTGGCGAGGTCGGCATGGTGCAGCGACGACTCGGCCTTGGCCCCAGTGGTTGGGCGTTGTTGGTACACATTGGCTGCTGTCATAAAGCACCTGTTCTGAATGCTGTGATGTCTGTTCTGGCCTCATCGCGGGCAGGCCGGCTCCCACAGGGGAATGCATTCCAAATGTGGGAGCTGGCTTGCCTGCGATGCAGGCGACGCGATTTATCAGATGTTCTGGCGATCGCCTTTCGGGTCAAAGAACACCGAGGAAACAATCTCCGCCTCGATCACGCTGCCATCCGCCTGCGGCGAGAACACGCGCTCACCAATACGCTTCAAGCCGCCCTTCACCACGCCCATGGCGAACGAATAGCCCAGGGAGTTGTGCGCATAGCTTGAGGTGACGTGGCCGACCATCTTCATCGGGATCGTCTGCTTCGGATCGAACACCAATTGCGCGCCTTCCGGCAGCCATACATTCGGGTCGATCGGCTTCAGGCCCACCAGTTGCTTACGCTCTTCGCGCACGCAGTCTTCACGGTTCATGCCGCGCCAGCCGATCCACGAAAACGGTTTGGTACGGCCGACGCACCAGCCCATGTTCAGGTCGTCCGGGGTCATCGAGCCGTCGGTGTCCTGGCCGACGATGATGAAACCCTTCTCCGCCCGCAGCACGTGCATGGTTTCGGTGCCGTACGGGGTCAGGTTGTACTTCTTGCCGGCGTCGACGATTTTTTCCAGCACGCCCATGGCGTAGTCGGCCTGCACGTTGACTTCGTACGACAGCTCACCGGTAAACGAGATCCGGAACACGCGAGCCGGTACGCCACCGACCAAGCCTTCCTTCCAGGTCATGAACGGGAAGCCGTCCTTGTCCAGGTCGATGTCGGTGACTTCACTCAACAGCTTGCGGCTGTTGGGGCCGGACAGGGTCATGGTGGCCCAGTGGTCGGTGACCGAGGTGAAGTACACCTTGAGGTCTGGCCATTCGGTCTGCTGGTAGATTTCCAGCCACTGCAGTACGCGGGCGGCGCCGCCGGTGGTGGTGGTCATCAGGAAGTGGTTGTCGGCGAGGCAGGCAGTCACGCCGTCGTCGAAGACCATGCCGTCTTCCTTGCACATCAGGCCGTAGCGCGCCTTGCCCACGTCGAGCTTGGTCCAGGCGTTGGAGTAGATGCGGTTGAGGAACTCGCGCGCGTCCGGGCCCTGGATGTCGATCTTGCCGAGGGTGGACGCATCCAGCAGGCCGACGCTGTCGCGTACAGCCAGGCATTCGCGTTTCACCGCCGCATGCAGGTCTTCATCGTTGCGTGGGAAGTACCACGGGCGTTTCCACTGGCCGACGTCTTCAAACTCGGCGCCGTTCTTCACGTGCCAGGCTTGCAGCGCGGTGTAGCGCACCGGTTCGAAGATGTGCCCGCAGTGACGACCGGCGACGGCGCCGAACGTGACCGGCGTGTAGTTCGGGCGGAACATAGTGGTGCCCATCTGCGGGATGGTCACGTTCAACGAACGGGCAGCAATCGCCAGGCCATTGACGTTGCCCAGCTTGCCCTGGTCGGTGCCAAAGCCCAGCGCGGTGTAGCGCTTGACGTGCTCGACCGACTCGAACCCTTCGCGGGTCGCCAGTTCGATGGCGGCGGCGGTCACGTCGTTTTGCAGGTCGACGAATTGCTTCGGCGCCCGTGCGGTTGGCTTGTCGTGCGGCACTTGGTAGATCGCCAGTGTCGGCTCTTCCAAGCGGCTCAAGGCTTTTGGCAGGGTGCCTTCCACCGGGGCAAAACCGGCTTCGCTGGCCGCGCGCACGCCGCCTTCAAAACCGTCAGCCAGGGAATCGCCGAGGCCATAGACGCCGTTGATGCCACCGACGCACACACGTTTTTGTGGTGCTTCGCCCGGTACAAAACCGAGGATGTCTTCACGCCAGGTCGGCTTGCCGCCCAGGTGCGAAGCCAGGTGGACCACCGGGCTGTAGCCGCCGGAGCTGGCCACCAGGTCGCAGTCCAGCCATTCGCCTGGGCTGGTGACTTTATGCGCTTTGACGTCAATTGCAGCCACGCGGGCGGCAGTGACGTGCTTGCTGCCACGGGCTTCGATCACGGCGCTGCCGGTGAGGATACGAATACCCTTGGCGCGGGCTTCTTCCACCAGCGCGCCGCGTGGGTTGTGGCGCACATCGGCCACGGCGACCACTTGCAGGCCTGCATCCAACCAATCCAGCGCAACGCGGTAGGCGTGATCGTTGTTGGTCGACAGCACCAGCTTCTTGCCCGGTGCCACGCCATAGCGACGCACGTAAGTAGAAACCGCACCCGCCAGCATGTTGCCCGGCACGTCGTTGTTGCCATAGACCAGTGGACGCTCGCACGCGCCGGTCGCCAGCACCACACGCTTGGCACGCACACGGTGGATACGTTGGCGCACCACACCCATCGGCGCACGGTCACCGAGGTGGTCGGTGAGACGCTCGTGAATGGTCAGGAAGTTATGGTCGTGGTAGCCGTTGACGGTGGCGCGAGGCAGCAGCACTACGTCTGGCAGGGCTTTCAATTCAGCAATGACGCTGGCAACCCATTCCGCCGCCGGCTTGCCGTCGAGGCTTTCGCGCGAATCGAGCAGCGAACCGCCGAACTCTTCCTGCTCATCGGCGATGATCACGCGGGCACCGCTGCGGGCGGCGGCCAGTGCGGCGGCCAGACCCGCAGGGCCCGCGCCGACCACCAGCACGTCGCAGTGACGGTTGAAGTTGTCGTAGGTGTCCGGGTCGTTCTCGGTGGGCGAGCGGCCAAGGCCAGCGGCCTTACGGATGTACTTCTCGTACGTCATCCAGAACGATTGCGGGTACATGAAGGTTTTGTAGTAGAACCCCGGCGGCATCAGCTTGCCACCGACCTTGCCAAGAATGCCCATCACATCGGTGTTGACGTTCGGCCAGCCGTTGGTGCTGGTGGCGACCAAACCTTGGTACAGCGCCTGTTGCGTGGCGCGCACGTTAGGAATCTGGGTGGCTTCGGTGGCGCCGATCTGCAGCACCGCGTTCGGCTCTTCGGCGCCCGCAGCGAAAATGCCGCGAGGGCGCGAATACTTGAAGCTGCGGCCAATGATGTCGACGCCGTTGGCCAGCAGCGCTGCGGCCAGTGTGTCGCCTTCGAAGCCTTTGTAGCTCTGGCCGTTGAAGGTAAACGTCAGGACTTTATTACGGTCGATCCGGCCACCGTTGGACAGGCGATTGGTCTGGCTCATACCTTCTCTCCAGAGGCCTTGGCGGTGAATTGTGGCTTCTCACCGATCTTGTAGGTTTCAAGAATTTCGTAGGTCAGGGTGTCGCGGGTCGCGTTGAAGTACTGGCGGCAACCGGCGGCGTGGATCCACAGTTCGTGGTGCAGGCCACGGGGGTTGTCGCGGAAGAACATGTAGTCGCCCCACTCTTCATCGGTGCAGGCGTTCGGGTCCAGCGGGCGCGGGATGTGCGCTTGGCCGGACGCGTGAAATTCCTCTTCGGAGCGCAGTTCGCCACAGTGAGGACAGAAGATATGCAACATAGGGGATTTCTCCTGTTAGTGGGCGACGGCCGCAGCGCCGTGTTCGTCGATCAACGCACCGTTGTGGAAACGGTCGATGGAGAAAGGTGCGGCCAACGGGTGCATTTCACCCTTGGCCAGGCTGGCGGCAAACACGTTGCCTGAGCCCGGAGTCGCTTTAAAACCACCGGTGCCCCAACCGCAGTTGAAGAACATGTTCGGCACTGGGGTCTTGGAAATGATCGGGCAGGCATCCGGCGTGGTGTCGACGATGCCGCCCCACTGACGGTTCATGCGCACGCGCGACAGCACCGGGAACATCTCGACGATGGCCTGGATGGTGTGTTCGATCACCGGGTACGAGCCGCGCTGGCCGTAGCCGTTGTAGCCGTCGATACCGGCGCCGATCACCAGGTCGCCCTTGTCGGACTGGCTGATATAACCGTGCACGGCGTTGGACATGATCACGCTGTCGATAATCGGCTTGATCGGCTCCGACACCAACGCTTGCAGCGGGTGGGATTCGATCGGCAGGCGAAAGCCCGCCAGCGAGGCCATGTGCCCGGAGTTACCGGCGGTGACCACACCGACGCGCTTGGCGCCGATAAAGCCCTTGTTGGTTTCCACACCGATGCACACACCGTTTTCCTTGCGAAAACCGATCACTTCGGTCTGCTGGATCAAATCCACGCCCAGTGCATCGGCGGCGCGGGCAAAGCCCCAGGCCACGGCATCGTGACGGGCCACGCCGCCGCGACGTTGCACGGTGGCGCCGAGCACGGGATAGCGGGTGTTCTTGGAGCAATCGAGGTACGGGATCTCGTCGGCCACTTGCTTGGCGTTGAGCAGTTCGCCGTCCACGCCATTGAGGCGGTTGGCACTCACGCGGCGCTCGGAATCACGGATGTCTTGCAGGGTGTGGCACAGGTTGTAGACGCCACGCTGGGAAAACATCACGTTGTAGTTCAGGTCCTGGGACAGGCCTTCCCACAGTTTCATCGCGTGTTCGTAAAGGTGCGCCGACTCGTCCCACAGGTAGTTGGAACGCACGATGGTGGTGTTGCGCGCGGTGTTACCGCCGCCCAGCCAGCCTTTCTCGACCACGGCCACGTTGGTGATGCCGTGCTCCTTGGCCAGGTAGTAGGCGGTCGCCAGACCATGCCCGCCGCCGCCGACGATGACCACGTCGTAGACCTTTTTAGGGGTCGGCGTGCGCCACATTTTCTGCCAGTTTTCGTGGTGGCTGAGTGAGTGCTTGAAGAGGCCGAAGCCCGAGTAGCGTTGCATAGTCATTACTCCAAAACCGCGCTCAGCGATAAACCGGGAAATCAGCGCACAGGGCAGACACGTGCTTGGCCACGTTGGCCTCGACATCGGCATCGCCGAGGTTGTCGAGGATGTCGCAGATCCAGCCGGCCAGTTCGATGCACTGCGGCACTTTGAAACCACGCGTGGTCACCGCCGGGGTGCCGATGCGCAGGCCCGAGGTCACGAACGGCGACTGCGGGTCATTCGGCACCGCGTTTTTGTTGACGGTGATGTGGGCGCGACCGAGGGCGGCGTCCGCCTCTTTGCCGGTGAGGCCCTGACGGATCAGGCTGACCAGGAACAGGTGGTTATCGGTACCGCCGGACACCACGTCATATCCGCGTTTGATGAACACCTCGGCCATGGCCTGGGCGTTGTCGATCACTTGTTGCTGATAGGCCTTGAAGCCTGGCTCCAGCGCTTCCTTGAAGCACACGGCCTTGCCGGCGATGACGTGCATCAGCGGGCCGCCCTGGGCGCCAGGGAATACGGCGGCGTTGAGTTTCTTTTCGATTTCTTCCTTGGACTTGGCCAGGATCAGACCGCCCCGTGGACCGCGCAGGGTCTTGTGGGTGGTGGTGGTGACCACGTCGGCGTACGGCAGCGGGTTCGGATACAGGCCAGCGGCAACCAGGCCAGCGACGTGGGCCATGTCGACGAACAACAGCGCGCCCACTTTGTCGGCGATCTGACGGAAACGTGGGAAATCCAGAGTCTTGGAGTAGGCGGAAAAACCGGCCACAACCATTTTCGGCTTGTGCTCGACGGCCAGGCGCTCGACTTCGTCGTAGTCGATCAGGCCGGTGTCAGTGTTGATACCGTACTGCACCGCGTTGTACAGCTTGCCCGAGGAAGACACTTTGGCGCCGTGGGTCAGGTGACCGCCATGGGCCAGGCTCATGCCCAGGATGGTGTCGCCCGCATTGATCAGAGCCAGGTACACCGCGCTGTTGGCGGACGAACCGGAGTGCGGCTGCACGTTGGCGTAATCGGCGCCGAACAGTTGCTTGGCGCGCTCGATGGCCAGGGCTTCCACTTTGTCCACGTGCTCGCAGCCACCGTAGTAGCGCTTGCCCGGGTAGCCTTCGGCGTATTTATTGGTGAGGCCGCTGCCTTGGGCTTCCATTACGCGTTTGCTGGTGTAGTTCTCTGACGCGATCAGCTCGATATGATCTTCCTGGCGCTGCTCCTCGGCATTCATGGCCGCCAGCAGTGCGTCGTCATATCCCTGGATCTGGTCTTGTTTGCTGAACATCGCGTCTCTCCCAGCCTTTCGTATTGTTGAGGCCCGTGCAGGGCCCTTTGATGCGATGGTAGGGCTGGCGTCAGCAGGTCAAATGCCTACGCACGCCACGCAAAGGTGCGTTTACGACATGGAATGAATTCAGCGACTCAGGCAAGGCTGTGACGCAAAGCCAGCAGTAGCAGGAAATGCGCGGGATAGAGGGCATACGCCCAGCGGCGCATGGCCGGTGGCGAGGCGTTTTGAGCGTGTCGCAAGAGGACCAGGCCAAGCATTGGCGCAATCAGGCAAGCGGCGAATCCGACCAACGCTACGGGGGTGCCGCTATTGAGCAGAACCTGCCATTGATTGGCCGCCACACAGACCAGGCCCGGCAATACACTGAAATACCAAGGGCGACGGAATACCAGCAGCGTCGCGAGTGGCAGTAATACGCCGAAAAAACCGAACATCAGCTGTGTGGAAAAAACCGCCGCGATCATGAGGGCAATCAGCGCCAATCCTCGATCAAAAAGCGCCTTCTGCTGCCATCCTCGGGCAACCAGCAGGCCCAGCGCCAAGGTCGGCAAGACGTTCAACGTATCGGCATCGTCGATAAACAGGCGGTACGGCACTTCGCTGATCACGCTGAACAGTAACAGCCAGCCCAGGTAGCGCCATTGGCCGGTCACGGGCGCGCTCCTGACCCGGTGCAGGTTCGCCGCAATCGCCAGGCAAAACCACGGGAACGCAAGGCGCCCCGGCACGTACAGCCCATCCAGGCTCAGACCGACATAGCGCAGGTGATCGAGCACCATGCTCAACAGCGCCAGCCACTTGAGCAGATCCAAAGCGCCATCACGGACACGTCCGACAGGCAGGGTTCCAGTACCGTGCATAATTCCCCAGTGACTTTGCATTTACAGTGCGTGCGCACTCGCGACAATCTTGGTTACAGTGCGCACCAACATCGACCACAGGAATGGGCCATGACCGACAAGAGCCAACAATTCGCCAGTGACAACTATTCGGGCATCTGCCCGGAAGCCTGGGCCGCCATGGAACAAGCCAACCAAGGCCATCAACGCGCCTACGGCGATGATGAATGGACCCACCGCGCCGCCGACGGTTTCCGCAACCTGTTCGAAACCGATTGCGAAGTGTTCTTCGCCTTCAACGGCACAGCGGCCAACTCCCTGGCGCTGTCCTCGTTGTGCCAGAGCTACCATAGCGTGATTTGCTCGGAAACCGCCCACGTCGAAACCGACGAATGCGGCGCGCCGGAGTTTTTCTCCAACGGTTCCAAGCTGCTCACCGCTCGCACCGAAAACGGCAAGCTGACCCCGGAGTCGATCCGCGAGATCGCCCTCAAGCGCCAGGACATTCACTACCCCAAGCCGCGCGTGGTCACCCTGACCCAGGCCACCGAAGTCGGCAGCGTGTACACCCCGGATGAAATCCGCGCCATCAGCGTGACCTGCAAAGAGTTGGGCCTGAACCTGCACATGGACGGCGCGCGCTTCTCCAACGCCTGCGCGTTCCTCGGCTGCTCGCCCGCCGACCTGACCTGGAAAGCCGGGGTGGACGTGCTGTGCTTTGGCGGCACCAAGAACGGCATGGCCGTGGGCGAAGCAATCCTGTTCTTCAACCACAAGCTGGCTGAAGACTTCGACTACCGCTGCAAGCAGGCCGGCCAACTGGCGTCGAAGATGCGTTTCCTGTCCGCACCATGGGTAGGCCTGCTGGAAAACGATGCCTGGCTCAAACACGCCCGTCACGCCAACCACTGCGCTCAATTGCTGAGCAGCCTGGTGGCGGATATTCCTGGCGTTGAGTTGATGTTCCCGGTGCAGGCCAACGGCGTGTTCCTGCAACTCTCGGAACCGGCGATTGCCGCGTTGACCGCCAAGGGCTGGCGTTTCTACACCTTTATCGGCAAAGGCGGCGCACGCTTCATGTGTGCGTGGGATACCGAGGAAGAACGTGTAAGAGAATTGGCAGCGGATATTCGGAAAGTGATGGAGGCCTGAAACCACGGGGCTTTCAGCGCTTTTTCAGAGAGTGTTTGTACGTATTTCTGACAGTATCTATCTACCTCTACCCTGGGTAGGATCTCGTCACCCCGAACGAACGGACGCGTTACTTCGGGGCTGACTGCCTGCCGAATAGTCGGCTGGAAAAGGAAATCCTATCGAGGGCAACATCATGGAAATTCAATGCTACACCACTGATTCGCAACTGCGCGCCGACGTCAACGCCACGCTCGTCGGCCTGGACGACCTGAGGAAGCTGGCGAATGTCGGCGACACCATCATCGAGCCATCCAGAACCTTTACCGTTACTGGAAAAGAGTTCGAAATGACAGCCTCCGGCGGGTACCTCATCAACCTTTTCGTCCGCTAACCACCAAGGCCCGCGCCGCAGACTCATGACCTGCGACGCGGGACTCAGGTGATGGCTCTCACAACGCCTTCGGCTGAAGCACTTGCCAATCATCAATGGGGCCGCGGTTGTTGGGATAGGTCCCACCGTTGAATTTCACCGCCAGCTTATTTACGGCGTTCAAGGCTGTCGTCACCGCTCCTTCCGCCCAGCCTCCCGTAAACGAAACGTCGTCACCCGCCAGAATGAACCCATCGGGATTAGACCCCTTTACGCCACTCGTAAACTGGGAAAACAGCAAGCGCTGGTACTCGTACTGTCCCGGTAGATTCATCTTGAAGGCGCACAAGAAAAACGGCTGCTCCTCCCAATTGATTTCGACAAAGGGGTTGGTCATGCCGAATTCAGCCGCCAGGTTCAACTGATGAGGCGCATACACGCTGTCCAGCAAGCTCGTGCACACCTGCACATGGGACGACAGCGGCGCACTGCGATCCCCCAGGAACTTGAGGCTGTCGTCATTCCAGGTGTAAGACAAAAACATACCGCTCCCCCTGTATGGCCCAGGGCTTTGGCTGTAGTCCAGCAGGTAGGTACCACGGGTGATTCGGTCCGACAGGGTCACGCTCATCTTGTGTTGGAAATCTGCTTCCACATCGGTCCAGAAAGGCCGTTTCGTCTGCGCGAAGATTTTTGCAGATTGCATGTAGTGGGTGTACATCACCGCTTCCCATTCCTTTGCGGATAACAGGTCGTTCATTTCATTGAAGCGGGCGGCACCATCCATGTAGCGGAATTTGTCGAGGATCCGCTTGTGAGGGGTATAGACCACAGCAGGAAAGGTGTATTGAAGGTCTCTTGCCTGATTATGGTCATAAATCCATACGTCGAACTCGCCATCCGGACGACGTATCATCTGCCGTACTTCCTGCTTGAAAGGCTGGGCAATGACTTGGGTAGTCAGGCCTTGGACAGTGGTGCCCACAGGCCAATGCGCCATGGCGTCACCGAAGGTATCCGGGGCGCGGCTCCATAACCGCGTTGGCAACTCGCTGGAACCGTCGAACATCAACTTATGGTTGGTATCCAGCCCGGTATACAGCACTCGCAACACTTCCAGGAAGCAATTGGGATAGTCGGTGTTCCAGCCGCCGGTGCCGAAACCGATCTGGCCGAACAGATCGATGTCTTCGCGGCTCCAACCCGCCTGCTCGACCATCGCGGCAAAAAAACTGAGGTTGTCCCAACCCGCATCCAGAATGGCATTCCACAACGTCTTGATCTTGGCCTGATCAATACTGCCCTCGGACATTGCCGCTTCCATTTCGGTGAACTTGATCGGGTCCTGCTCAAGGAACACCTCAAACAACAGCCGCTCAATCTCAGCGTATTCCGGCGGCAGGTTATTGCCTTCGTAATAGGTCTGGGTTTGCTGGTAATCGACCACCGTACTGGGGGTCGCAGCCGAGCCTGGATTAGGAAAGTCCGCCGAGTTGGCCGTCATGCCGACCTTCTCGAAATAGTGCATCAACGCCTTGCCAGAAATAGGAAAGCGCATCGCCCCCATTTCACAGATCACACTGTTAGCAGGATCCAGCGGATCACCCGCCACATAGGAATACAGCCGCCCGCCGATACGATCACTGGCCTCCACCACCACTGGGTGCAACCCCATGCGCATGGCTTCATAGGCCGCCACCATTCCCGCGACGCCTGCGCCGACGATCAACACCTTGCTGCCATACGCCAGGCTGGAAACCTGCGCCAACGGCGTGCCGTTACTGACGGCGGTATCAAGGAACCGGCGGTAATGAAAAGGAAAGTCAGGAACCAATGCAGTGACATCGTTGGCAAGCAAGCGCGCAGCGCCTTTACTGCGGGAGGGAATAGCAGACATGGCAATCATCCTTGGTATGTAAACAGGACGTCCGCCTACTGCTTCACTGCGAAGGGCGACTACGACGAATGTGTTCATCAGCGTAGTCACTCGTAGGAAATGTCTCTATATCCCTTGGAAATAAAAAGTGCATCAGTAAGGCAAACCTTATTCCAGAGGGTTTTGCGCACTCAGTTCAGAGATTCATAAAGTGATTATTTGAGAATGCCGATTCAATTGTTTTTTTGCTTACAAGACTCTGCACAGCTCACTCAATAAAAAACAGACCGTGATACCTATGAACATGCCCTCTGACCGATCGGCTGCTCCCCCTTCCAGCACGCTGAAAATCGAAACCCGCTCCATCGACTACGTGCCGCGCAATGAGCGCCACGGTAAGGTCTGGCATCAGGCGCCGTTCTGGTTCACCGGCAACTTCGTGCTCACCACCATGGTCACCGGGTTTACCGGTGCGGCCTTGGGGCTAAGCCTGGTGTACGCGATCCTGGCGATCGTGATCGGCGTATGCCTGGGCACGTTTGCCATGGCGTTCCACGCCAACCAGGGGCCGCGCATGGGCTTGCCGCAGATGATCCAGTCGCGCGCCCAGTTCGGCCTGCGGGGTGCCATCGTGCCGTTTATCGCGGTGGTTTTCGTGTACATCGGCTTCAACGTGTTCAACGTGATCCTCGCCACTGACGCCATCAATACCGTGCTGCCCGGCAACCGCGCGCCCTGGTATGCGTTGATGATCATCCTCGCGGTGGTGATCGCAGTCATTGGCCATGACCTCCTGCACACCGTGCAACGCTGGCTGACCTACGTGATGATCAGCGTGTTCGCGGTTCTGACCGTCGCGGCCTTGCTGCATCTGCAAGCCGATTCAGCCGTGGCCGACGCACATTTTTCCTGGTCGGCCTTCCTGATCCAATTGTCAGCCGCTGCGGGCTACCAGATCAGCTACGCCGTTTACGTCTCGGATTACTCGCGCTACCTGCCCCATAACACCCCGTCGCGCAGTGTCATCCTCTGGACCTACCTGGGGGCTGCCGGCTCGGCGCTATGGTTGATGTCGTTGGGGGCATTCCTCGCCTCGGCGCTGCCCTCGCCCGACGCCATTGGCAGTGTGCAGGCCGTGGGCAACCAACTGCTGCCTGGCTTTGGCACCTTTACCGTGCTGGTTGCAGTGCCGGCGCTGGTCGGCATCATGGCCGTCAACTGCTATGGCGCGATGCTCACCGGGATCAGCGCCATTGACGGTTTTGTCCCGATCAAACCCAAGATCAAGAGCCGCATCGTCGGGATCAGCCTGGTGGCCGCCATCATTTTCGTGATTGCCTTGAGCATCCCTGAGAGCTACTTGAGCAGCTTCAACACCTTCGTGCTCTTGATGCTGTATTTCCTGGTGCCCTGGACGGCCGTCAACCTCGCAGACTTCTACGTCGTGCGACAAGGACGCTACGCCATCAGCGACATTTTCAATCCCGCCGGCATCTATGGCCGCTGGTCGAGTGCTGGGTTGGTTGCGTATTTCCTCGGCCTGGCGGCAATGATTCCGTTTATGTCGCTGGGTTTTTATCAAGGCCCGATCAGTGTGATGCTGGATGGCGCCGATATTGCGTTTGTCGTCGGCTTGCTGGTCTCGGCAGTGATTTACTGCGTGATGAGCCGCCAACTCGACCACGCCGCCGAGTCGCGGGCCATGCAAGCCAGTGAGCGCGTGCTGGAAGGAGACCTGTCGTGACACAGCTGCGCGTCGTTTGCCATCAACTGGCGCCGCGTATCGGCGATGCCGAGTACAACCGGGCGCTGACCGAGCGCGCGATTCGTGGAGCGGCCAGCCTCAAGGCCCAGCTGATTGTCCTGCCGGAACTGATCCAGAGTGGCTACGCGTTCACTGACCGCGAGGAAGCCCACACGGCCTCCGAAACACTCGACGGCCCGGCATTGAGCCTGTGGAAAAACCTGGCGTGTGAACTTGGGATCATCGTCGTTGCAGGGTTTTGCGAGCGCTTGAGCGGGGGACGTGTCGCCAACAGTGCGGCGATGATCGAACCCACCGGACGGCTGACGGTGTATCGCAAGGCCCACCTGTGGGACCGCGAGAAACTGATCTTCACCGCCGGTGATGCGCCACCGCCGGTGGTCGACACCGCCGTCGGGCAGATCGGCATGATGATCTGCTACGACCTGGAACTGCCCGAGTGGGTGCGCCTGCCGGCACTGGCACAAGCGGAGCTGCTTTGCGTCCCGGTGAACTGGCCGGACGGTCCGCGCCCTGTGGGTGAGCGGCCGGCTGAGATCGTAAGGATCCAGGCCAACGCGGCGGTCAACCGCCTGTTTATTGCGGCGTGCGACCGCCATGGCGAAGAACGCGGCGTCAACTGGGTGGGCGGCTCGGTCATTGTCGATGCGGATGGCTACCCGCTGGCCGGGGCAGCCTCACATCACGAGGAACAGCAACTGGTAGCGGACCTGCCCCTGGAACAGGCCCGGAACAAGTCAATCAGCGCCCATAACGACGTTCATCAGGATCGCCGGCCAGAATTGTACTGAGCATCAGAACTCGATGCGCACATCGCCCTTCGGCACACTGCAGCACGACAGGATGTAGCCTTCGGCTTCATCTTCTTCAGTGATGCCGCCGTTGTGCTCCATCTCCACCTCGCCGCCCAGCTTCATCACCTTGCAGGTGCCGCAGATGCCCATGCCGCAGGCTTTCGGGATCAACAGGCCAAGCTTGGCGGCCGCGGCATGCACGGTTTCCCCAGGGGCGACGCGGATGCTCTTGCCCGATGCGATGAACTCCACCTGGTGCAGATCCGCCAGGTCGATTTCCGGCGCGTCGGCCGCCTGCTCGGCTTGCTCCACTGCATCCGCACGGGCTTCCGGCGGCGTGGCGCCGAAGGACTCCTCGTGATAACGCGCCATGTCGAAACCCGCCACTTCCAGCAGGCGCTTCACCGCGTTCATGTACGGCGTCGGGCCGCAGCAGAACACTTCGCGCTCCAGGAAGTCCGGCACCATCAGTTCGAGCATCTTGTGGTTCAGGTAGCCGCGATACCCCGCCCAAGGCTCACCCAAGCCGTGTTTCTCGCAGATCAAGTGCAGGCTGAAGTTGTCGATCCGCGACGCCATGTGCTCCAGCTCGCGGTGGTAGATGATGTCCTTGGGCGAACGGGCGCTGTGGATAAACGTCATGTCGACGTTAGCGTTGGTGTCGTAGAACCAGCGGGCCATGGACATGACTGGCGTGATGCCCACGCCGCCGCTGAGGTACAGCACTTTCGGGCTCGGGAAGTCGATGGCGTTGAACAAACCCACCGGCCCGTGCACCGCCAACTCTTGCCCTTCATGAAGGGTGTCGTGCAGCCAGTTGGACACCTTGCCGCCCGGCACCCGCTTGATGGTCACCGAGAAGCTGTAGGGCACCGACGGTGAGCTGGAAATGGTGTAGGAGCGCATGATCGGCTGGCCTTCGATCTCCAGCTCCAGAGTGACGAATTGCCCCGGCTTGAAAAAGAACAGGATCGGCTGGTCGGCCATGAAACAGAAGGTGCGCACGTCCCAGGTTTCCTGGATGACTTTGACGCAACGGACAATGTGCCGACCATTGGCCCAGGTCTGGGTGGTTACCGGATTCAGGAAATTATTGGACATGTTGTTCTCCACCGCCGACATCGGCCTTATGGTGGCGATTCTGCGTAACGCCAGAACCACCCATTTACCTATCTGCGACATTCACATACTTATCGCGACCAGCCCCCAACGACCTAGGGTTGCGCGTCGGGAACAGATTGGGCCATGTCGCCCATGGATAAGGTTCGGCGCATCGGCGGCCCCACACTCGCTCCCAACACAGACGCTTTCTTTACGCCTTGCTGCAAACCTGATTAGCCACTTATCTCGGCCACACAGAATGGCCATGAGGACACACACGATGGACGTCACCGCAACCTTAAGCTTGGGCGATCCGCTGGAACCCGCACGCAAGGCCACCGCGCAAATGCTGCAAGAGCGCGAGCGCACTTTCTCGCTGCCGCAGCCGTTCTACTCTGATGAGCGGCTGTTTGATATCGACATGCAGGAAATCTTCCAGAAAGAGTGGTTGATCGCCGGCATGACCTGCGAAATCCCGGCCAAGGGCAACTACCTGACCCTGCAAATCGGCAAAAACCCGATCATCGTGATCCGGGGCGCCGAAGGCGTGGTTCACGCGTTCCACAACGTGTGCCGTCACCGTGGCTCGCGCTTGTGCACCAGCGACAAAGGCAAGGTCGCCAAACTGGTCTGCCATTACCACCAGTGGACCTACGAACTGGATGGCCGCCTGCTGTTCGCCGGCACCGAGATGGGTGCCGACTTCGACATGAAGCAGTACGGCCTCAAGCCGGTCAACGTGAAGACCGCTGGTGGCTACATCTTCATCAGCCTGGCGGAGAACCCGCCGGCCATCGATGACTTCCTGTCGACGCTGAACCATTACATGGAACCCTACGACATGGAGAACACCAAGGTGGCGATTACCACCACTTTGATGGAGAAAGCCAACTGGAAGCTGGTGCTGGAAAACAACCGCGAGTGCTACCACTGCAACGCGTCGCACCCGGAACTGCTGAAAACCCTGCTGGAGTGGGACGACGTCACCGACCCGCGCGCCGACCAGGCGTTCAAGGACCACGTGGCCGCCTCCGCCGCCGCCTGGGATGCCGAGAAAATCCCATACGCCCACGCCAGTTTCGGCCTGCGTAACCGTATCGTGCGCATGCCGCTGCTAAAAGGCACCGTGTCGATGACCCTGGACGGCAAGCAGGGCTGCGCCAAGCTCATGGGCCGCATCAAGAACCCGGACCTGGGCTCGATGCGCATCCTGCACCTGCCGCACTCCTGGAACCACTGCATGGGCGATCACATCATTGTGTTCACCGTGTGGCCAATCAGCGCCCAGGAAACCATGGTCACCACCAAATGGCTGGTGCACAAGGACGCCGTGGAAGGCGTGGACTACGACGTGGAGCGCATGCGCCAAGTCTGGGACGCCACCAACGACCAGGACCGTCGCCTGGCCGAAGAAAACCAGCGCGGCATCAACTCCACCGCCTACCAGCCTGGCCCGTACTCCAAGACGTATGAGTTCGGCGTGGTGAACTTCGTGGACTGGTACAGCGAGCGCCTGTTGAGCAACCTGGGGGCCGCTCCGGCGCCGTACCTCAAGGGTGTCGCGGTTCACGAATAACCTGTTGATCTTCGGGGGCTGGGTTGTACAAAAAACACCCAACCCCCTGATAACCCTTGATTTCCCTGCCCTCCAGCCTTTACCCAACAACTTATCCACAAAGCCGCCCACAGCAATTGTGGGCAACTACGCTTCCTCCCTGAAATTAAATGAAGAAAATCCGTGACTTATTCAAGCCAGTCGGTTTGAACTGGACCTGGTCATTTATTGACCAATCCAGCACAAGCCACGACTTACGTGGCCTGTAGCGGTACGCGAACACCTTATCCACAGAAGCACCAACAGACTTTGGGGGCAACTTGGAAAGTGCTGTGGAAAACCACCTCAAACCTTCACAAATCGGGGTTTACAGCGTTTTTAATCGGTAAAAAAACCAAATCGATCACATTTTGATCAATTCGATGAAAGCCTTGATTAATAAGGGCTTCAGCCGACAGCGAACATGTTATCCACAGAAGCGCCAACAGACAATGGGGGCAAGTCGGACCGGAGAAATGCACAGGAGCAGCGAAAAACCCAAGTAAAAACCGTCAGTTAGCTTGGTTGTTTTTCGTACAGAGGGCTGAAGGGCTTGATTCACAGGGGGTGTGGACAACCGCGAACAGGTTATCCACAGACGGGTCAACAGGGATTGTGGGTAAGCCACACTCCCTGCTTAGGATCAGCGAACCACGCCTTCCTCAACCAACAACTTGAGGATGGCTTCGGCGCCCGCTTCCGGGCTCAGGCCCTTAAGCACTTGCCCGCCGCCACCACTGGCCTTGGCCGTGGCGGCTTTCATGCGGTCAGCACCGCTCTTGGCCTTGATCACCTTGAGGCGCTTGGGGCGTGGCTTGGCCGGTTGCAGCACGGCGCCTGTGAATAACTCGTCCTGTTCGATTTCGACTTCATGGGCCGCCAGCTCACCGCGCTGCGCCGGGCCGTACGCACTCTGCCGAGGCTTGGGCGCGGCGTTATCCACTGTCGCCAGAAACGGCAGGCGCACCTTCAGGCGTCGCCGCTGGCCGCGTGGCAAGGCTTGCAGCACATGGGCCACGCCGCCATCGATGGATTCGACCTGCGCCAGCCCGACAATCAACGGCCAGCCCAATTGCTCGGCCAGCAGGTACGGCAGCATGCCCGAGCCTTCACCGGTTTCGGCCTGGCTGCCGGCAAGCACCACCTGGGCACCGGCGTCGCGCAGGTATTCGCTGAGCACGGGCAAGGCATCGCTGCCCGCCGGTTGCTCCAGTACGTGCAACTGCGGCAACCCCATGCCCAGGTAACTGCGCAGGGTCGGCTCAGCAATGTTGCCGGCGTGCAGCACCTGCAACTTATCCCCAGCCATTTGCAAGCCGAGTTCCACCGCACGCGCATCTTGTTCAGCGCGGCGCGGGCGCCCGGAGGTCGGGTGGGCGCCGATGGACACCAGGCTGATTACATTCGTCGTCATGGCCATCTCCTTAAGCTGCATCGCGCTTGGCGCCGTTGCGGTAGGCTTCTACCGCAACGATCAAGGCTTGCAGAATCGCGGCGCTTTCGCCGATGACCGAGAGATCGGCCCGCTTGATCATGTCGCAACCCGGGTCGAGGTTGATCGCCACCACCTTGTCGCAGGCACCGATGCCTTGCAGGTGCTGGATCGCACCGGAAATACCCACAGCCACGTAAACCCGCGCCGTGACCCAGGTGCCGCTGGCGCCGACCTGGCGATCACGCGCCATGAAGCCGTCATCCACCGCAACCCGCGACGCACCTTCCGTGGCGCCCAGAGCCGCAGCGGTCTGGTGGAACAGCGCCCAGTCCTTCACGCCGTTGCCGCCAGAGAAAATAAACTCCGCTTCGGCCATGGGAATCGCCGCCGGGTCCACCGCCACCGCGCCGAGGTCTTCGATACGCGGCAGGCTGCGTGCCAGGGCTGTGGATAACGCCACGGGGAGCACTTCATGCCGTGTCTCGCTGACAGGATCGGCGCATTCAGCGGCGGCCAGAATCAGGCGTGGCAGCGGACGGGCCAAGTCTTCCTGGCCCGCACCGGCGCGGCCGATGCACTCGTCGCCCTTGATCTGCCAAACCCGCGTAGCCGGGCGTTCCTTGAGGCTGGCGGCAAAACGTCGGCCGAGTTCGCCACCACCGCTGCGGCTGTCAGGCAGCAACCAGTGACGCGGGTTGAACTGGTTATCCACAGCGCGCAAACCTTGCACCCGTTGTTCCGGTGAATAACCGTCGAATTCGTGGCCTTCCAGCACCAGCAGGCGATCGACGCCTGCGGTGGCAAATGCACCTTCCTTGTGTTCGCCAAACACCACCGCCAGCACCGCACCGTCGCTGCCCGCCAGTTGTCGGGCCAGGCCGAGCAAGTCACGGTCGTGGCTGCTCAAGCGGCCGCCGACCATGTCCGGCACCACGTTGATGTAGAACGCAGGCGCCGCCACCTGATGCAGCGGCAACTGCACTTCCACTGCCGCCGTGCGCTTGGCAGCGCCGCCCTGTTGGGCGCCGCTGCGGTCGATACGCTTGATGCCATTGGGGCCGATGAAACCGATGCCATGGACGTTCTTGCGGATGACGCCATTGGGGCCCATCCAACTGTGCTGTGCCGGTTGCATCGCTGCGTGCAATGGGTGCAGACGGTTGCGGGCGATCCACTCAGCGCGTGGGTCGCGCCGGATAATGTCGCTCATCAGTGCACCTCCGCAGGTTCACGCTTGATAGGGGTTTTGGCCGGTGCGGCGTCTTCCAGCAAGGCGTCGGCCACCAGTTCGGCGATGTCCTTGATCAGTGGACGCGGCTCAACCACGCCTTCGAGCATCGCCGTGCACTGTGGGCAACCCACGGCCACCAGCTCGGCGCCGGTTTCGCGGATGTCTTCCATGCGCATATCGGGAATGCGTTGCTTGCCGGGAATGTCGGTAATCGGCGCACCGCCCCCGCCCCCGCAGCAGCGTGAACGGAAGCCCGAGCGTTGCATCTCCTTGACCTCAATGCCCAACGCCCGCAGCACTTGGCGCGGCGCCTCGTACTCGCCGTTGTAGCGGCCCAGGTAGCAAGGGTCGTGGTAGGTCACGCTGTTGCCCTTGTGCCGGCCCAGGTTCAGCGCACCCTCGCCGATCAGCTCGGCCATGAACGTACTGTGATGTTGCACCAGGTAGTTGCCGTTGAAGGCGCCGTACTCGTTTTTCAGCACATGGAAGCTGTGCGGATCGCAGGTGACGATGCGCTTGAAGCTGTACTTGGCCAGGGTCTGGATATTGCGCGAAGCCAGCAACTGGAAGGTCGCTTCATCGCCCAGACGACGCGCCACATCGCCACTGTCACGTTCTTCCAGGCCCAGCACAGCGAAGTCGACCTTGGCCGCCTTGAGCACTTTGACGAACGCACGCAGGGTACGTTGGTTACGCATGTCGAAGGCACCGTCGCCGACCCAGAACAGCACGTCGGCACTGCCTTTCTCGCTGAGCAGCGGCAGGTTCAGGTCGGCCGCCCAGTTCAGGCGACCACCCGGTGCGAAACCGCCGGGGTTGTCGGTGGCGATCAGGTTTTCCAGGACTTCCGCGCCTTTGTTCGGCGTGGCGCCTTTTTCCAGGGTGAGGTGACGGCGCATGTCGACGATGGCGTCCACGTGCTCAATCATCATCGGGCACTCTTCCACACAGGCGCGGCAGGTGGTGCAGGACCACAGGGTCTCGGCGTCCACCAGGCCGTTGACGATCGGCTGATGCGGGTTGCCGCTGTGTTCGCCGATGGCTTTGCCCGGATACGGGCTGCCGGCGAACTTGGCATCGGTGCCACCGGCCAGGCCGACCACCATGTCCTGGATCAACTTTTTCGGGTTCAGCGGCTGGCCGGCGGCGAAGGCCGGGCATGCGGCTTCGCACTTGCCGCACTGTACGCAGGCGTCGAAGCCCAGCAGTTGGTTCCAGGTGAAATCCTTGGGTTTCTCCACGCCCAGCGGCGCGGATTTATCGCTGAGGTCCAGTGGTTTCAAACCGGTGGAACGGCCGCCGCCGAAGCGCTCGGCGCGACGGTGCCAGGCCAGGTGCAAGGCACCGGCGAAGGCGTGTTTCATCGGGCCGCCCCAGGTCATGCCGAAGAACATCTCGGACACGCCCCACAACACACCCACCCCGAGCAACGCGGCAAGCAACCAGCCACCGAAGTCCGCTGGCAGAATCCCGGCCACCGGCAGGGTCACCAGGAAGAAGCTCACCGAGAACGCCATCAGGCTTTTCGGCAGGCGCATCCATGGGCCTTTCGAAAGACGTGAAGGCGGATTGCGACGGCGCAGGTAAACGAAGGTGGCGCCAACAAACATCAGTACCGAGGCCAGCAGCAAGGCATAACCGAGGATGCGGTTCTGCAGGCCGAAGCCGTGGACCAGAATGGCGAGCAACGCCGACAGCACAAAACCCAGCGCGGTGGCGACGTGGGTGTTGGCGATGTATTTGTCGCGGGCGACCACGTGGTGCAGGTCGACCATGTAGCGCTTGGGCATGGCGAGCAGGCCGCCCAAAAGGTCAACCTTGGACGCGCGGCCACGGCGCCACATGTTCACCCGGCGCAGGGCGCCGAGGACGGCAAGGCCCAGGGCGGCGAACAATAAAATGGGAAGCAGGGTGTTCAACATGGTGAAGCTCCCAAAGACCACACAGGTCTACTGTGAAACTGGCCCCAAATGTGGGAGCGGGCTTGCTCGCGAATGCGGTGTGTCAGCTGACGCATTCGGTGGCTGATCCCCCGCGTTCGCGAGCAAGCCCGCTCCCACATTTTTGACCGAGTACACATTGGTTCAAGGCTGGGTCAGAAATCCTTGCACAAGCGCAGGGCGTCATAGATCGCAGCGTGGGTATTACGCTGTGCCACACAGTCACCGATACGGAACAGCAAGTACCCATCACCCGACTCGCTCAGGCACGGCTGCGGCTTGATCGCGAACAAGGCTTCGACGTCGATCTGCCCCTTGTTGCGCGAGCCTTCCTTGAGTGCGTAGTAGATGGCTTCGTCCGGGCGCACGCCGTTTTCGACAACCACCTGGTCCACCACCCGCTCCTCTTTGGCGCCGGTGTATTCGTTCTCCAGCACCGCCACCAGCTTGTCGCCTTCGCGGTAGACCTTTTCCAGCATCATGTCGCCGGTCATGATCACTTCTTTCGGGTACATGCTGCGGTAGTAGGTCGGGAACGACGTACCGCCGATGGCCACGCCCGGTTTGATGTCGTCGGTGACGATCTCGACCTGGCTGCCCTTGTCCGCGAGGAAATCCGCCACCGACATGCCGGTGAATTCGCAGATGGTGTCGTATACCAGCACGTTCTTGCCCGGCGCGACTTTGCCGTCGAGCACGTCCCAACTGCTCACCACCAGGCCTTCGGCCGCGCCCCAGTGTTCGTTCTGTTCCACGTTCGGATGTCCGCCCACCGCCAGCACCACTACGTCCGGACGCACGTCCAGGATAGTGTCGGCATCAGCGGCCACGCCCAGACGCAGGTCGACCTTCAACCGCGCCAGCTCCAGTTGGTACCAACGGGTGATACCGGCGATCTGGTCACGCTGCGGCGCCTTGGACGCCGTGGTGATCTGCCCACCAATAAACTCTTTCTTTTCGAACAGGGTCACATCATGGCCGCGCTCGGCCGCTACGCGTGCAGCTTCCATCCCGGCCGGGCCGGCACCGACCACCACAACCTTGCGTTTGACGCCGGTGGTTTTTTCGATGATGTGCGGCACACCCATGTATTCACGGGAGGTCGCGGCGTTCTGGATGCACAACACATCCAGGCCCTGGTACTGGCGGTCGATGCAGTAGTTGGCGCCGACGCACTGCTTGATCTGGTCGATCTGGCCCATCTTGATCTTGGCGATCAGGTGCGGGTCGGCGATGTGCGCACGGGTCATGCCGACCATGTCCACATAACCGCCTTCGAGGATGCGCGTGGCCTGGTTCGGGTCCTTGATGTTCTGCGCGTGCAGCACCGGGACCTTGACCACTTCCTTGATACCGGCCGCCAAGTGCAGGAACGGCTCCGGCGGGTAGCTCATGTTGGGGATCACGTTGGCCAGGGTGTTGTGCGTGTCGCAACCCGAGCCCACCACGCCGATGAAGTCCAGCATGCCGGTGTCATCGTAGTACTTGGCGATCTGCTTCATGTCCTCATGGGACAGGCCGTCCGGGTGGAACTCGTCACCGCACAGGCGCATGCCCACGCAGAAGTCATCTCCCACTTCGGCGCGCACGGCTTTCAATACTTCCAGGCCGAACTTCATACGACCTTCAAAGCTGCCGCCCCACTCGTCAGTACGCTTGTTGACCCGTGGGCTCCAGAACTGGTCGATCATGTGCTGGTGCACCGCAGACAGTTCCACACCGTCCAGGCCGCCGGCCTTGGCGCGTTTGGCGGCGCTAGCGTAGTTGCCGATCACGCGCCAGATTTCTTCCGGCTCGATGGTCTTGCAGGTCGCGCGGTGCACCGGCTCACGTACGCCGGACGGCGACATCAAGGTCGGCCAGTTGAAGCCGTCCCAACGTGAGCGACGGCCCATGTGGGTAATCTGGATCATGATTTTGGCGCCATGCTTGTGCATGGCGTCGGCCAGGTTCTGGAAGTGTGGGATGATGCGGTCGGTGGACAGGTTGACCGAACTCCACCATTCCTGCGGGCTGTCGATAGCCACAACCGAGGAACCGCCGCAGATCGCCAGGCCGATACCGCCCTTGGCCTTCTCTTCGTAGTACTTCACATAGCGGTCGGTGGTCATGCCGCCGTCGGTCGCGTAGACCTCGGCGTGGGCAGTACTGAGCACGCGGTTGCGGATGGTCAGTTTGCCGATCTGGATCGGCTGGAACATTGCTTCGAAAGCCATGGCACGGTCCTCGGCTTACAACGGCTTGACGGTGAACAGGCCGTCATCGTGGCCCTCTTCGGAGCCTCCGTAGACTTGCTCTGCAACAGTGCGAATCTTGCTGCCACGCGCCTCAAGAATCTGGTCCATGGCGCCGGCAAACCAGCCAGTGAACATGTAGTCGACCTTGCGCCCGACCTTGCCGTACACGTACACAAACGCGGAGTGTTCCAGCTTGACGCTGCAGGTGCCTTTGTCGAGGTCGATGTCTTGGATCTTGAACAGGCCCCAGCCGCGTTGCGACAGGCGCTTCATGTAGTGCTCGAACACCGCGACGCCTTCCAGACCGTGGCATTCGGCTTCTTTCTCGCACCAGTGCCAGGCGGATTTGTAGCCGGCCTTGTAGAGGATTTCGGCGTAGGCATCGGCGCCCAGCACTTCTTCGATGCCGATGTGGTTGTTGACGAAGAAATGGCGCGGCACGTACAGCATCGGCAGGGCGTCGGAGGTCCAGACACCGGTTTCGCTGTCGACTTCGATAGGCAATTGCGGGGCGATCTTGGCCATGGAAACTTAACTCCAGAAAAATTCTTGTTGATGCCCCCGGCGCGAATGGCCGGGGGAAAAGATGCGTTGGCGGTGGCTTATTCGCCCCAGACGTCCTTGAGGACGTTGACCCAGTTTTCGCCCATGATCTTGCGTACCACGCGCTCAGGGTGGCCGCGCTTGAGCAGGGTCTCGGTGAGGTTGGGGAATTCGCCCACGGTGCGGATGCCCAGCGGGTTGATGATCTTGCCGAAGCTGGTCAGGCGGCGGGCGTAGCCCTTGTCATGGGTCAGCATTTCAAAGAAATCCTGGCCATGCCCCTGGGTGAAGTCGGTGCCGATGCCGATGGCGTCTTCGCCAACGATATTCATGGTGTATTCAATGGCTTCGGCATAGTCGTCGATGGTCGAATCGATGCCTTTGGCCAGGAACGGCGCGAACATGGTCACGCCGACAAAACCACCGTGGTCGGCAATGAACTTGAGTTCTTCATCGGACTTGTTGCGCGGGTGCTCTTTGAGCCCGGACGGCAGGCAGTGGGAGTAGCACACCGGTTTTTTCGATTCGAGGATGACTTCTTCGGAAGTCTTGGAGCCGACGTGGGACAGGTCGCACATGATGCCGACGCGGTTCATCTCAGCGACGATTTCACGGCCGAAACCCGACAGGCCACCATCACGCTCGTAGCAACCGGTGCCGACCAGGTTCTGGGTGTTGTAGCACATCTGCACCACACCGACGCCGAGCTGCTTGAAGATCTCGACATAGCCAAGCTGGTCTTCGAAGGCATGGGCGTTCTGGAAGCCGAAGATGATGCCGGTCTTGCCCTGCTCCTTGGCGCGGCGGATGTCGGCGGTGGTTTTCACCGGGATCACCAGGTCGCTGTTTTCACGGATCAGGGTCTGGCTGGCCACGATATTGTTGATGGTGGCCTGGAACCCTTCCCACACCGACACGGTGCAGTTGGCAGCGGTGAGGCCGCCTTTGCGCATGTCCTCGAACAGGTCGCGGTTCCACTTGGCAATAATCAGCCCGTCGATAACGATGCTGTCGGCGTGCAATTCGGCTGGGCTCATCAGGCGTCCCCTTATTGGCGATTCATGCGCCGAATCGTCTGCCGGCGCTTTGGGGCCAGCATATGCCCAGGGGCCGACAGAGCCGGGTGCAAAAACGACAGGGGAATTGCCGAAAGCGTCAATCCGCGACAAAGGCTGTTATGAGAGGTCTGACTGGCGGCTGTTCTTTGTCTTACGCTTGAGCCAGAATTCCCGCATCACCTGATACGAGACGGCGCAATGAAATCGATTTTCCTGGCTTTGGCACTCATCGCAACCGGCGTCCACGCGGCCGAAGACACCGACAGCACGCCGTGCGACGGCATCGAAAACGACAAGCAAACCCTGGAATGCGCCTCCTACAACAAAACCACCGCCGAACAACTGCTCAAAGACAACTATCAAGGTCTGCTGGAACGCATGACTTCGACCTATGGCAACGACAAGACCAAGCTGGCGGACATTACCGCTCGTCTGAAGGATGCCCAGCAGAAGTGGGAAAAGTTACGGGATGCTGATTGCGCCGTGGACACCTTCCCGGCAGTCAACGGCACCAAGGCGTATGCGATTGCGCAGAATGACTGCCTGGCACGGATGAGCGATGAGCGGTCGGAGTTTTTAGAGTCGATTGGGCAGGAATAAACGACAATCACCGCCACTTTTCTCTGAACCAAGGCTATTCATGACTATTTGCGGCATCGAAATCAAAGGCAGCGAAGCCATCATCGCTGTCGCCTCCCTGGACAATCAGGCGTTGAGCCATGTCGCCCTGGCGACCAAGAAAATCGCCCTGGACGACGATGAGGAAGCGGCCAACGTCAAAGCCTTCGCCGCCCAGGTGAAAGCGTTTGTGCAGGCCAACGGCATCGAACAAATCGCAATCAAGAAGCGCAGCAAGAAGGGTGAATTTGCCGGTGGGCCGACCACATTCAAGATTGAGGGCGTGTTTCAGTTGCTCGACGGTGTGGAGGTGACGTTGTTGTCGCCGCAAACCATCAATGCGCAGAACAAGAAGCACAACTTTGAACTGCCGGCCAGCCTGAACAAATACCAGCATGAAGCCTACAAAGCCGCCTGTTCAGCCCTGCTAAAAAAATAAGCCACCCCGAAGACTCAGTGTGGGAGCGGGCTTGCTCGCGAAAGCGGTGTGTCAGTGAGCACATCTGAAACTGACCCTCCGCTTTCGCGAGCAAGCCCGCTCCCACATTGGACTTTGTGCAGCTCTTAAATTGAGTTTTATACCCAATTATGGCGGCAACTATAATTTATAGTCGCCACTATAATTGGCTAAAAAACGATCAAACCACTTCCCTTCGCCGATCCTCCCTCGGGCACTTCGCAAACCGTGCCCGATAACTGCGGGTGAAATACGACGGCGACTCAAACCCACAGGCAATGCTCACTTCCAGCACACTCATGTCGCTCTGGCGCAGCAGTTGCCGGGCTTTCTCCAGGCGCAGGCCGAGGTAGAAGTTGCTGGGGGTGTCGTTCAGGTGCAGGCGGAACAGGCGCTCCAGTTGGCGACGCGTCACTTTGATCGCTTCGGCCAGCGCCAATGTGCTCAGGGGCGGCTCGGTGTGCTGCTCCATCTCGCCGATCACTTGCACCAACTTCTTGTTGTTGATGCCGTAGCGCGTGGCGATCTGCATGCGCTGGTGGTCTTTGCGTGGGCGGATGCGGCCAAGCACGAATTGCTCGGAGACCTGGATCGCCAGTTCGGGGCCGTGGGCCTGGGCGATCAGGTCGAGCATCAGGTCGATGGAGGCCGTACCGCCAGCGCAGGTGATGCGGCGGCGATCAATCTCGAACAGCTCCTGGGTCACGGTGAGCTGTGGATAAGATTCCTTGAACGCGTCGATGGCTTCCCAGTGCAGGGTCAGGCGGTGGCCGTCGAGCAGGCCGGCTTCGGCGAGGACGCAGGCGCCGGTGTCGATGGCGCCGAGGGTCACGCCGTCGTGGTCGAGGCGGCGCAGCCAGTGTTCCAGCGCGGGGGTGGCGAATTGCAGCGGTTCGAAGCCGGCCACCACCAGCAAGGTCGCGCCTTTTTTCAACAGTTCCAGCGCGGCGTCGGCGTTGACCGACATGCCATTGCTCGCCAGCACCGCGCCGCCATCGGCACTCAACACATGCCAGCGGTACAACTCGCCACGAAAGCGGTTAGCCACCCGCAACGGTTCCAGCGCGGAGATAAAGCCGATGGCCGAAAAGCCCGGCATCAGCAGAAAGTAGAAATCCTGGGACATGGTGGCGCTCTCGTCGGACGGGCAGCGTGGCACTGTGATACTCCCGTTCTCGGGTGGATTCAAGGGGGCAGGTCGCTGCAGTGCAAGAGCTGGTCGCCGCCGTGCGTTTTATAGGCCCTCAAGCTGCGTAACTTGATCCCACGGCGCACAAAGACGCCGGACCCCACAATAACGACCTGCCGAGGGATCCACCATGAACCGACTGATCAGCCGCTGTGTGCTTGCACTCAGCGCCAGCGCCATCTTGAGCACGAACGTACTGGCTGCCGACGCGGCATCTTGCCAGAACGTGCGCATGGGCGTGGTGAACTGGACCGATGTAATCGCCACCAGCGCCATGACCCAAGTGTTGCTCGACGGCCTCGGCTACAAGACCAAACAGACCAGCGCCTCCCAGCAAATCATCTTCGCCGGCATCCGCGACCAGCGCCTGGATTTGTTCCTGGGCTACTGGAACCCGCTGATGACCCAGACCATCACGCCGTTCGTCGACGCCAAGCAAGTCAAGGTCCTCGACAAACCCAGCCTCGAAGACGCGCGCGCCACCCTCGCCGTGCCGACTTACCTGGCGGACAAGGGCCTGAAAACCTTCGCCGACATCGCCAAGTTCGAAAAAGAACTGGGCGGCAAGATCTACGGCATTGAGCCAGGCTCGGGCGCCAACACCCAGATCAAGGCAATGATCGCCAAGAACCAGTTCGGCCTGGGCAAGTTCCAGCTGGTCGAGTCCAGTGAAGCCGGCATGCTCGCCGCCGTCGACCGCGCGGTGCGCCGCAAGGAAGCCGTGGTGTTCTTTGGCTGGGCGCCGCACCCGATGAACGTCAACGTCGCCATGACCTACCTCACCGGCAGCGACGACGCCCTGGGCCCGAACGAAGGCATGGCCACCGTGTGGAGCGTCACCGCGCCGAACTACGCCGAGCAGTGCCCGAACGTGCACAAACTGCTGACCAATCTCACCTTCACCGCCGCCGACGAGAGCCGGATGATGCAGCCGTTGCTGGATCACAAGGACGCCATCGAGTCCGCCAAGCAGTGGCTCAAGGATCACCCGCAAGACCAGGCGCGCTGGCTGGAAGGTGTGACGACCTTCGACGGCAAGCCGGCGGCGACCAACCTGCAACTGACCAGCCAATAACTTTTTCTGAACCACCGTTTCGCAGCTCAACCGGGCTGCGAACGGCACCACCACGCCTGTAAGGAACCGCCTAATGAACCACGACGTCATCATCACCTGCGCACTCACCGGTGCTGGCGACACGACCAGCCGCAGCCCACACGTGCCGGTCACCCCCAAACAAATCGCCGCCGCCGCCGTGGAAGCTGCCAAGGCCGGCGCCACCGTTGTGCACTGCCATGTGCGTGATCCTGAAACCGGCAAGTTCAGCCGCGACGTCGCCCTGTACCGCGAAGTGATGGAGCGCATTCGCGAGGCCGACATCGACATTATCGTCAACCTCACCGCCGGCATGGGCGGCGACCTGGAGATCGGCGGCGGCGAGAATCCAATGGAGTTCGGCCCCAACACCGACCTGGTCGGCCCGTTGACCCGCCTGGCTCACGTCGAAGAGCTGCTGCCGGAAATCTGCACCCTGGACTGCGGCACCCTGAACTTTGGCGATGGCGACACCATTTACGTCTCCACCCCGGCGCAACTGCGGGCCGGCGCCAAACGCATCCAGGAACTGGGCGTTAAGCCTGAGCTGGAAATCTTCGACACCGGTCACCTGTGGTTCGCCAAGCAGATGATCAAGGAAGGCCTGCTCGACAACCCACTGTTCCAACTGTGCCTGGGCATCCCATGGGGCGCACCGGCAGACACCACCACCATGAAAGCCATGGTCGACAACCTGCCCGCCGACGCGGTATGGGCGGGCTTTGGCATCGGCCGCATGCAAATGCCGATGGCGGCGCAAGCGGTGCTGCTGGGCGGCAACGTGCGGGTTGGCCTGGAAGACAACCTGTGGCTGGACAAAGGCGTGCTCGCCACCAACGGCCAGTTGGTGGAGCGCGCCAGTGAAATCCTCAGCCGCCTGGGTTCACGGGTCATGACCCCGGCTGAAGGACGAATCAAGATGGGTTTGACCAAGCGCGGTTGATCGTAGCCACCACTTTTTTAGGAATTTGCCATGAGCTTTATCACCGAAATCAAAACCTTCGCCGCCCTCGGCAGCGGTGTCATCGGCAGCGGCTGGGTGTCCCGCGCCCTGGCCCATGGCCTGGATGTGGTCGCCTGGGACCCGGCGCCCGGTGCCGAAGCCGCACTGCGCAAACGGGTTGCCAACGCCTGGGGCGCCTTGGAAAAACAAGGCCTGGCGCCGGGCGCGTCCCAGGACCGCCTGCGCTTTGTCGCCACCATTGAAGAGTGTGTGAAAGACGCCGACTTCATCCAGGAAAGCGCCCCGGAACGCCTGGAACTGAAACTCGACCTGCACAGCAAGATCAGCGCTGCGGCCAAGCCGAATGCGTTGATTGGGTCGAGCACGTCCGGCCTGTTGCCAAGCGAATTCTACGAGGGCTCGACCCACCCTGAGCGCTGCGTGGTCGGCCATCCGTTCAACCCGGTTTACCTGCTGCCGCTGGTGGAAGTGGTCGGCGGTAAAAATACCGCGCCGGAAGCCGTTCAAGCCGCAATCAAGGTGTATGAATCCCTCGGCATGCGCCCCCTGCACGTGCGCAAGGAAGTCCCGGGCTTTATCGCCGACCGTCTGCTTGAAGCGCTGTGGCGTGAGGCCCTGCACCTGGTCAATGACGGCGTCGCCACCACCGGCGAAATCGACGACGCGATCCGCTTTGGCGCGGGCTTGCGCTGGTCGTTCATGGGCACCTTCCTGACCTACACCCTGGCCGGCGGCGACGCCGGCATGCGCCACTTCATGGCGCAGTTCGGCCCGGCGCTGCAGTTGCCGTGGACCTACCTGCCGGCGCCGGAGCTGACCGACAAGCTGATCGACGATGTGGTCGACGGCACCAGCGATCAACTGGGCAAACACAGCATTTCGGCGCTGGAGCGCTATCGTGATGATTGCCTGCTGGCGGTGCTGGAAGCGGTGAAGACCACCAAAGCCAAGCACGGCATGACGTTCGCCGAATAACGGAACCCCTGACATGCCCGCACTCACCACCTACACCACCCAGGTCCACCCCGACTGGGTGGACTACAACGGCCACCTGCGCGACGCGTTCTACCTGCTGATCTTCAGCTACGCCACCGACGCGCTGATGGACACCCTCGGCCTGGACAGTGAAAACCGCGAAGCCAGCGGCCATTCACTGTTCACCCTGGAGCTGCACCTCAACTACCTGCACGAAGTGAAACTGGGCGCCGACGTGGAGGTGCATACCCAACTGATCGCCTTTGATGCCAAGCGCCTGCACCTCTATCACAGCGTGCATCTAGTGGGCGATGAAAAGGAGCTGGCGGGCAACGAGCAGATGCTGCTGCACGTTGATCTGGCCGGCCCGAATTCGGCGCCGTTCACCAAGGCCACGCTGGAAAAACTGACGGCGATCAGTGCGGAACAGGCTGACCTGCCGCGCCCCGCCCTGCTCGGCCGAGTGATTGGACTGCCCCCCAAGAAGCAATAAGGAGCCACCATGCAAACCGCCGCCGCTGTCGCCGATTTCCGTACCTACCCGAAGATCTGCGACATCGCGGACGTGCGGGTGCTGGAAGATCAAATCCTCGTGCATTGGGCCGATGGGCGGGTCAGCCCGTTTCATCATCAATGGCTGCGGGACAACTGCCCCTGTGCAGAATGCGTGTACAGCGTGACCCGCGAACAAGTGCTGGAGATTGTCGACGTGGACGCCAATCTCAGGGCTGCCTCGGCCCGTCTTGATCAAGGCAATCTGTGGGTGGAATGGAACGGCGGCCACCGCAGCCAGTACGATCCCGGCTGGCTGCGGGCCCATGCCTACGACGATGAATCCCGTGCCGAACGCCGTGCGGCAAAGCCCACGCCGCAGCTGTGGGACAGTCACTTCCAACTGCCGGTGTTCGACTACTCGGCGGTCATGGAAGACCCGAACACGCTACTGCAATGGTTGCTGGCGCTGCGCGATTCAGGCCTGACGCAAATCCGGGGCGTCCCAACCGAGCCCGGCTCCCTGGCGCTGATCGCCAAGCGCATTGCCTTCATCCGCGAGAGCAACTTCGGCGTGCTGTTCAATGTGCAATCCAAGGCCGATGCCGACAGCAATGCCTACACCGCTTTCAACCTGCCCTTGCACACCGATCTGCCCACGCGGGAGCTGCAACCGGGCCTGCAATTCCTGCATTGCCTGGTGAACGATGCCAACGGTGGCGAGAGCATTTTTGTCGACGGGTTTGCCATCGCCAGCGCCTTGCGTACAGAAGATCCCGAAGCGTTCCGGGCACTGTGTGAGATCCCGGTGGAGTTTCGCAACAAGGACCGGCACAGCGACTATCGCCGCCTGGCGCCGATCATTGCGCTGGATGCGTTGGGGGATGTGGCGGAGATTCGCATGGCCAACTTTTTGCGTGGGCCGTTTGAGGCCAGCGTTGCGCAGATGCCATTGCTGTATCGCGCGTATCGACGTTTTATCGCCATGACGCGGGAGGATCGCTTTCGTGTGGTCAAGCGCCTGAATCCGGGGGAACTGTGGTGCTTCGACAACCGCCGCACCTTGCATGCGCGTAATGCATTTGACCCCACTTCCGGGGCGCGGCACTTCCAGGGTTGCTACATTGATCGAGATGAGTTGCTCTCGCGCATTTTGGTGTTGCAACGGTAGACCGTGGCGCGCCCTTCGCGAGCAAGCCCGCTCCCACAAAAAAAGCCCCGATCCAGCCGTGACTGAATCGGGGCAGAGTGCCTTGTGTGAGCGTGACATCCTGAGGGTGACCAAACCTTCAAGCTGAGTGCTTGGGTTCAGTGTGCCCATTAATGCGTTCGGTAAATGGCCCGAAAACGACATGCTCGTAGCCATCTGAGGCATTCGTGCAATCTGGCCTTGCCGACCGCTTGGGCGGCTACCAGAATCGAGGTCAAACCCCGTTCCCTTCACCAGGATAAACGTCATGATGCACGCGGATTTGATTGACCAGGATGACCTGCTGGGCCAACTGCGCTCACTGGGTTTTGAAGTGTCCAGCGGCGCCACCGCCGAGCAGGCCTGCGAGTGTGCGGTGCGTGGGTTGAGCGAGGCGCGGGCCAAGGCGCTCAAAGGGATGGTTGAGCAAATGTACACCGGCAGTGCGACGATCCTGCCGGCGGTGCGGCAGGCGATCGATAAGCAGCTATTGCCGGCGTTGGTGCAGTTCAGGCAGAACTCTGGCGCCTGAATAGATCACTGTGGTGAGCGGGCTTGTTGTGGCGAGCGGGCTTGCCCCGCGTTGGGCTGCGCAGCGGCCCCAAAATCTTGGGAGCGCTTCGCACTCCAACGCGGGGCAAGCCCGCTCGCCACAACCATAACCACAACAAGCCTGCTCCCACAGGGTCTAGAGCCTTACGCTGGCAAACGTTGATTCATTACGCGCCTGACTCAACGCCGACATCGGCCCCGACAACGGTGACAACACCAACGCCTGCGGAATCGGCATCATCGCCACTTGCTGGGTGGTGTTGGAACCCACACGCTCATCCCGTGGCGGAATGCCGAAGTATTCGCGGTAGCACTTGGAGAAGTGCGGCGTGGAGACAAACCCGCACACCGACGCCACTTCGATGATCGACATCGGCGTTTGCTTGAGCAACTGCCGTGCGCGGATCAGGCGCAGCTTGAGGTAGTAGCGCGACGGCGAACAGTGCAGGTATTTCTGGAACAGCCGCTCCAGCTGGCGACGGGACACGGCGACGTATACCGCGAGTTCGTCCAGGTCGATCGGCTCTTCCAGGTTGGCTTCCATCAGCGCGACGATTTCCTGCAGCTTCGGCTGGTTGGTGCCGAGCATGTGCTTGAGCGGCACACGCTGGTGATCCTGTTCGTTGCGGATGCGTTCGTACACGAACATCTCGGAAATGGCGGCCGACAGTTCACGACCGTGATCGCGGCTGATCAGGTGCAGCATCATGTCCAGTGGCGCGGTGCCGCCGGAGCTGGTGAAGCGGTTGCGGTCGAGGGTGAACAGGCGTGTGCTCATGGCCACGCGGGGGAAGGCTTCCTGCATCGAGGCCAGGCATTCCCAGTGCACGCTGCAATCAAACCCATCGAGCAAACCGGCGCAGGCCAGTGCCCAACTGCCGGTGCAGACAGCGCCCAAGCGGCGCGATTGGCGCGCCTGGCTTTGCAGCCACGACACATGTTCACGGGTCACAGTACGTTGGATACCCACGCCGCCGCACACGATCACGGTGTCCAGGGCTGGGGCTTTGTGCATGGAAGCATCGGGGGTGATTTGCAGACCGTCGCTGGCCCACACCTGGTTTCCGTCGACACTCAAGGTCGTCCAGCGATACAGCTCACGACCGGAGAGCTGGTTGGCCATGCGCAGGGGTTCGACTGCGGAGGCCAGGGAAATCAGCGTGAAATTGTCCAGCAGCAAAAAGCCGATGGATTGAGGCGCACGGTTCTGGGGTTGGGCCCCGGAGTTGAACGACGTCATCGCGGTATCTCCTCACACAAAGCGGGTGATGGCCTCAGGCGAGGCTCTTGTTATTGCGCTCTTCATCCAGCCAGGAGAGAGGCTTTGAATTGATAGAGCAAATGCCATGCCTAAAATTGAATGGCCGTCCAATAACTCCTAAAAACGACCTGATGACGTGTCTAAACAAGCCCGCGCCGCGAGTACGGATATAGCCGGAATCGGCTGTAGGAACGAGTCTGCCCACGAGGCGTGAGCAGATCGGTAGCACTTGTGGGAAGGCGCTTTGCGGGTGTGGGAGAAGTCTGTCACCCCAAGCACGGGTGACAGCGAGTCGGGCGGTAAATCGTTCGGTAGCTACTTATCTGTTTGCGACGCGCTAAAAGGTGGCGCTTTTGGATCCGGGTGTTCACTTGTAGTGAGCGGGCTTGCCCCGCGCTGGGTGGCGAAGCCGCCCCAATAAAGGCACCACATAGTGTCAGCTAATAACAAGTCGCCTGATTTTGGGGCGGCTTCGCCACCCAGCGCGGGGCAAGCCCGCTCACTACAAAACCATCAACACTCCACAGCACTCACCGCCAACCCACCCCGCGATGTCTCTTTGTATTTGTCATGCATATCCGCCCCGGTATCGCGCATGGTGCGGATCACCCGGTCCAGGGAGATAAAGTGCTGGCCATCACCACGCAGCGCCATCTGCGCGGCGTTGATCGCCTTCACCGCCGCAATCGCATTGCGCTCGATGCACGGCACTTGTACCAGCCCACCCACGGGGTCGCAGGTAAGGCCCAGGTTATGCTCCAAGCCGATCTCGGCGGCGTTGCACAGTTGCTCCGGCGTAGCGCCGAGGATCTCGGCCAAGCCGGCGGCGGCCATGGCGCAGGCCGAACCGACTTCGCCCTGGCAACCGACTTCGGCACCGGAGATTGAGGCGTTCTTCTTGCACAGGATCCCCACCGCCGCCGCACCCAGCAGGTAGTCGACGACGTTGGCTTCAGTCACTTCCTCGCTGAACTTCATGAAGTAGTGCAACACCGCCGGGATAATCCCCGCCGCGCCGTTGGTGGGTGCGGTGACCATGCGTCCACCCGCTGCGTTTTCTTCATTGACCGCCAGGGCGAACAGGTTGACCCATTCCATGGCGCTCAAGGTCGAACCGATCACATTGGGCTTGCCCAGTTCCTGCAAGCTGCGGTGCAACTTGGCCGCACGCCGGCGCACGTTCAAACCGCCAGGCAGGATGCCTTCGTGCTTGAGGCCTTGCTCCACGCAATCCTGCATGGCGCGCCAGAGTTTCATCAGGCCACTGCGGATTTCTTCTTCGGAGCGCCAGACCTTTTCGTTGGCCAGCATCAACTCGGCCACGCGCAGGTTGTGGGTCTTGCACAACTGCAACAGCTCGACCGCGCTGGAAAAATCGTAAGGCAACTCCGTGCGGTCCATATCGGCCACGCCGCTTTGCGCCTGGGCTTCATCCACTACGAAACCGCCGCCCACCGAATAGTAGGTGTCGCGGTGCAGTTCAGCGCTGTCGCCGTACACCACCAGCGTCATGGCGTTGGGGTGGAACGGCAGGTTTTCGTCGAGCAGACGCATGTCCCGCCCCCAGACGAAGGGCACCGGCAAACGCCCGTCCAGCAGCAAGGTGTCGGTCTCACGCAGGGTGTGAATGCGCAGGCCGATTTGCGATGGATCGATCGCGTCCGGCCACTCGCCCATCAGCCCCATGATGGTCGCGGTGTCGCTGCCGTGGCCAATGCCGGTGGCGGACAAGGAGCCGTAGAGCTGAACTTCGACGCGCCGCACTTGTTCCAACAGTTCACGTTCACGCAAGCCTTGAACGAACAACGCCGCGGCGCGCATGGGGCCGACGGTGTGAGAACTCGAAGGCCCGATGCCGATCTTGAACAGGTCGAAAACACTGATAGCCATTGCCGTGGAACTCCGCAGGTGAGCAAACCGGGCACCAAGGAGCTGCTACGCTCAAATCGCCCAGATGGCGGCATCATCAAGCTTTTGCTGACCGCCACGGCGTCTCACACCGACGTAACCATGCTCACCAGCGTCGCTTGCGTACGATCACCTGTTTTGGCCGTTTTTAGCGGTGCAGATAGACGAAAACTGCAGTTTCGCCTCTGGAAAAATCTGTAAGCGACGTCACCGACACTGGATACGACCATCCCTGTACTGGATACGACGCCCCCTGTAGGCGTCAGATTTTCACTGGTACATGATCAGTCTCGACTCGTTTGCAAGGCACCGTGCCAGAGCTGTTGTCGCACGCACCAACCGCAACACTTATAAAGCGCGGCGAATGCCGCCAGAAAAAACACAGGAGTCTACCCAGATGAAAGGTTCACCCTCGTTGTTGTTGGCCGCCATGCTGAGTCTGCCAGTCATGGCGCACGCCGCAGAACCGGCACAATGTCAGACCGTCAACTTCTCCGATGTCGGCTGGACCGACATCACCGTCACCACCGCGACAACCAGCGAGATCCTCAAGGGCCTGGGCTACAAGCCGCGCACCACGATGATTTCGGTACCCGTGACCTACAAGTCACTGGCCGACGGCAAGAACATGGACATCTTCCTCGGCAACTGGATGCCGACCATGGAAAATGACATCAAGCAGTACCGTGATGCCGGCACCGTGGAAACCGTGCGCGCCAACCTGGAGAACGCCAAGTACACCCTGGCCGTCCCGGAAGCGCTGTACAACAAAGGCCTCAAGGACTTCGCCGACATCGCCAAATTCAAGGATGAGCTGGGCGGCAAGATCTACGGCATCGAGCCGGGCAACGACGGCAACCGCACCATCCAGACGCTGATCGACAAAGACGCCTTCGGCCTGAAAACCGCCGGTTTCAAAGTCGTCGAATCCAGCGAAGCCGGCATGCTCTCCCAGGTCGAACGCGCCTCCAAGCGTGACCAGGCCATCGTGTTCCTCGGCTGGGAACCGCACCCGATGAACACCCGCTTCAAGATGAAGTACCTGACCGGCGGTGACGACTCGTTCGGCCCCAACTACGGCCAGGCCACCATCTACACCAACACCCGCAAGGGTTATACCCAGGAATGCAGCAACGTCGGCCAGTTGCTGAAAAACCTGGTGTTCACCCTGGACATGGAAAGCACCCTGATGGGTAAAGTCCTGGACGACAAACAAAAGCCTGACGCCGCCGCCAAGGCCTGGCTGAAAGCCAACCCGCAAGTCCTCGACACCTGGCTCGCCGGTGTCACCACCGTAGATGGCAAACCAGGACTCGACGCCGTTAAAGCCTACCTCGCCAAGTAATGTTGTCCCCGGGGCGGTGCGCTGCCCCGGGATGTTTTCCCTCTTCGCATGTGGACATTCACTACCATGCTGACTGAACAGAAAATCCCACTAGGCCAGTACATCGCTGCCTTCGTCGAATGGTTGACCCAACACGGCGCCAACTACTTCGACGCAATCGCATCGACACTGGAAACGATGATCCACGGCGTGACGTTCGCGCTGACCTGGTTCAATCCGCTGGCATTGATCGGTCTGATTGCGCTGCTGGCTCACTTTATCCAACGTAAATGGGGACTGACTGTTTTTGTCATCGCCTCCTTCCTGCTGATCCTCAACCTGGGGTACTGGCAGGAAACCATGGAGACCCTGGCGCAAGTGCTGTTCGCCACCCTGGTCTGCGTGGTCATCGGTGTGCCGCTGGGCATTGTTGCCGCGCACAAACCGTTGTTCTACACCATGATGCGGCCGGTGCTCGATCTGATGCAGACCGTACCGACCTTCGTCTACCTCATCCCTACCCTGACCCTCTTCGGGCTGGGTGTGGTGCCTGGGCTGATTTCCACGGTGGTGTTCGCGATTGCCGCGCCGATCCGCCTGACCTACCTGGGTATCCGTGATGTACCGCAAGAGTTGATGGACGCCGGCAAGGCCTTTGGCTGCTCGCGCCGTCAGTTGCTCTCGCGCATCGAACTGCCCCACGCCATGCCGAGCATTGCCGCCGGCATTACCCAATGCATCATGCTGTCGTTGTCGATGGTGGTGATCGCGGCCCTGGTGGGCGCCGACGGCCTCGGCAAACCGGTGGTCAACGCGCTGAACACCGCCGATATCGCCTTGGGCTTTGAAGCCGGTCTGGCGATTGTGCTGCTGGCCATCATGCTCGACCGCATCTGCAAACAACCCGACGCTAAAGTAGGGGGTGATGCATGAGCATTATCCGATTCGACAAGGTCGACGTGATCTTCTCCAAAGACCCACGCGAGGCGCTCAAGCTGCTGGACCAGGGCATGAGCCGTAACGAAATCCTGAAAAAGACCGGGCAGATTGTCGGCGTAGAAAAAGCCAGCCTGGACATCGAGAAAGGCGAGATCTGCGTACTGATGGGCCTGTCGGGCTCTGGCAAATCCAGCCTGTTGCGCTGCATCAATGGCCTCAACACCGTGAGCCGTGGCCAACTGTTCGTGGAGCATGAAGGTCGCCAGATCGACATCGCCTCCTGCACACCCGCCGAGCTGAAAATGATGCGCACCAAACGCATCGCCATGGTGTTCCAGAAGTTCGCCCTGATGCCTTGGCTGACAGTGCGCGAAAACATCAGCTTCGGCCTGGAAATGCAGGGCCGCCCGGAGAAAGACCGACGCAAGCTGGTGGATGAAAAACTCGAGCTGGTAGGCCTGACCCAATGGCGCAACAAGAAGCCGGACGAACTCTCCGGCGGCATGCAGCAGCGCGTCGGCCTGGCCCGTGCATTGGCGATGGACGCCGACATCCTGCTGATGGACGAACCCTTCTCCGCCCTCGACCCGCTGATCCGCCAAGGCCTGCAGGATGAGTTGCTGGAACTGCAACGCAAGCTGAGCAAGACCATCGTCTTCGTGAGCCACGACCTCGACGAGGCGCTCAAACTGGGCAGCCGCATCGCGATCATGAAAGACGGCAAGATCATCCAGTACAGCGTGCCGGAAGAGATCGTGCTGAACCCGGCGGACGACTATGTGCGCACTTTCGTCGCGCATACCAACCCGCTGAACGTACTGTGCGGCCGCAGCCTGATGCGCACCCTGGACAACTGCAAGCGTGTGAACGGTTCAGTGTGCCTGGACCCGGGCGGCGACTCGTGGCTGGACCTGGCCGAAGGCAACACCATCAAGGGTGCCCGCCAGAATGGCGCGGTGATGAACTTGCAGAACTGGGCGCCGGGCCAAGCGGTGGAAGGTCTGGGCCGGTTGCCGACGCTGGTGGATTCGAATATCGGCATGCGCGACGCGTTGCAAATTCGTTATCACACCGGGAACAAGCTGGTGTTGCATGACAACAACCAGGTGGTGGGGATTCTCGGAGACAGCGAGTTGTACCACGCCCTGCTGGGCAAAAACCTGGGGTAATCCCCCAGGTACAAAAACGCCGCGAGGATCGCGGCGTTTTGTTTTACAGGTGGATGATCAACCTTCAGCTATAGACACGGCCAAGGAGCTGCCGATGGCTTTCAAACTGATCGAGCACGTCCCGGGTGATCTGTTCCTGGGCGAAGCCCATCAGGTCGTATTCCTGAGGTCCGTTGTGCAGGTAGACCTCGGCGCGGTAGTAACGCGTGCGCTCTTCCTCGGGCAGGTCGCTCGGTGCCGACGAGTAAGCATCCAGGCTCACTTCGTAGACAAACGGGTTGCCCTCTTCCATCTCGATGCGCACACCGATGCAGCGCTTGGATTTACCCAGCAGCGTCTGCACTTCCAGCCCCTGTTCACGCAAGGCCGTCGCCGCTTCTTCCAACGCCGGCGTGACGTGCTTGTCCATGAAGCGTTGCACGGTGCCTTGGCTCGGTTGCAGGTCCAGCGCGGTCAAACGCTCGCTGAAACCACGGCGGCCACGCTCGGCCAGTTGCGCCTGCTCCTGTTCGATAGCTACGTCCTGGCGCATGGCCTTGTGCAAGCCGAACATGAAGAAGATCAACACCACCGAGAACGGCAGCCCCGCCAGCACCACCATGGTCTGCATGGCTTCGAAGTTGCCGGCGAACAGCAGGCCAATGGTCACCAGGGTGATCACCGCCGACCAGAAGATCCGCAGCCAGTGCGGCGCATCTTCATCCACATTGCCGCCTTTGCACGACAGGTTGGCCATCATCACTGCGCCGGAATCCGCCGGGGTCAGGAACAGCACGAAGCCCACGAAGATCGACACACCGATGACGACTTTCGACGCCGGGTAATGCTCAAGCAACTGGTAGATCGCCATGGACGGCTGTTCCAGTGCGGTCTTGCCCAACTCCACCGCGCCGTGGTTCAGCACCAGGTCCAAAGCCGAGTTACCGAAGATCGACAACCACGCCAGGGTGAAGCCCAGCGGGATCAGCAGCACGCCAGCCACCAGTTCACGCACGGTACGACCACGGGAAATACGCGCGATGAACATGCCCACGAATGGCGCCCAGGAAATCCACCAGGCCCAGTAGAACAGGGTCCACAGGCCCATCCAGCGTTCGGTCTTGTCGGCGTCGCCTTCGTACACATAGAGGTCGAAGGTTTTCAGCACCAGTCCGTTCATGTAGTCGCCGATGTTCTGCACAAAGCCGTTGAGCAAGTGCAAGGTCGGGCCAAACAACAGTACAAAGATCAGCAGGCCGCTGAACAACACGATGTTGAGGTTGGACAGGCGGCGAATGCCGTTCTCCACGCCCGACACGGCAGCGATGGTCGCCACGGTGCTCATCACGATGATCACGATCAGCAGGTTGGTGTTGCTGTGTTCCATGCCGAACAGGTTTTCCAACCCGGACGACACCTGCATCGAGCCAATCCCCAGGTTCGTCACCAGGCCCAGCAGGGTCACGAACATGCCGAAACCGTCTACTGCGTGGCCGGCCGCGCCTTTCACCCAACGCTCGCCCACCAGCGGGTACAGCGCCGAACGCAAGGCCAGCGGCTGGTTATGACGGTACGCAAAGTACGCCACGGCCAGGCCGACCAGGGCATAGATTGCCCAGCCGTGCAGGCCCCAGTGCAGGAAGGTCAGTTGCAGCGCCTGGCGTGCGGCGCCATTGCTGGCGGCGGCGCCTTCGGGCGGGTTGAAGTAGTGGTCCAGTGGCTCGGAAGCACCAAAGTACAACAGCGAAATGCCGATACCCGACGAGAACAACATGCCGGCCCAGGCGCCGTAGCTGAAGTCCGGGGTGTCGTCCTTGCTGCCCAGTTTCAATTTGCCATAGGAGGAAAACGCCAGGCCGACCACGAACACCAGGTAGGCGGCGATGACCACCATGTAGTACCAGCCGAAGCTTTTCGACAGCCACGCCTGGGCGACACCGAGCATGCGCCCGGCCTCCTGCGGGGCGATGATCAGGATGGCAGTCAACAACAGAATCAACGCGGTGGAGGTGTAGAACACCCAACCGTTGACCCGCACCTTTTCTGGCGGGGTCTTTATAAGAGAGGCAGAACTCATGGCGCAGATGCTCCGGGCAGTGCGAGAGAGAAACACAAGGCAACGGTTATCCCGGGACATCGATTTTTCGGCAGTCGACGGACGGGTGTTATAAAGACACCCCTTAAATCCCTGCACCCCATGAGCGCAGTGCCCAGGGACGTTTCAGGGGTTTAACCAGGTGCCAGATGTCGCGTCTACAAGTAGGAAATACCTGTAGGACGCGACCATTTGTCGCAGATCTTATTCTTTGTTGATTGAACGTTCAATCAAAACAAAATAGACTGGCCCTCAAGCCGACGGACGTTGATCGCCCATCGGCAGGCCTAAGGAGAGGTGCTACATGCCCAAGGTCGGTATGCAACCCATACGCCGCCAGCAGTTGATCGAAGCCACGCTGACGGCCATCGATCAGGTCGGAATGGGAGATGCCAGCATTGCGCTGATCGCTCGTTTGGCCGGCGTCTCGAACGGCATCATCAGTCACTACTTTCAGGACAAGAACGGCCTGATCGCCGCAACGATGCGGTACTTGATGAATGCGCTGATCGAGAACGTCCACGAACGCAGGCGTGCCCTGAAGGATGACAGCCCACGGGCGCACCTGCAGGTGATCATCGAAGGCAACTTCGACGCTAGCCAGGTCAACGGCCCGGCAATGAAAACCTGGTTGGCCTTCTGGGCCACCAGCATGCATCACCCGTCATTGCACAGGTTGCAGCGGATCAACGATCAACGTCTGTATTCCAACCTGTGCTGCCAGTTTCGCCGAGTGCTGCCGCTGCCGCGCGCGCGCAAAGCAGCCCGAGGCCTGGCGGCCCTGATCGACGGTTTGTGGTTGCGCGGCGCCCTGTCGGGAGACGCTTTCGACACGGAGCAGGCGCAACGGATCGCTTACGAATACATGGATTTCCAATTGGCCAAGCAGGTGAGTTAGAGCACACATAACCGCTCAACCCCTGAACTGCTGTCGCTCAGTGTTGCCACACCCTTATGGCTCACTGTTCGGCGGTTAACGCCAACCACTTATGCACTTGCGAGGACTTTATGGCCCGTTTCGACCTGCAAAAACTCTACATTGACGGCGGCTACAGCGACGCTGGCAGCGATGCCACCTTCGAAGCCATCAACCCGGCTAACGGTGAAGTTCTCGCCCAAGTGCAACGCGCCACTAAAGAAGACGTTGAACGTGCCGTGGTCAGCGCCGAAAAAGGCCAGAAAATCTGGGCCGCCATGACCGCCATGGAGCGTTCGCGCATCCTGCGTCGTGCTGTCGACATCCTGCGCGAGCGCAACGACGAACTGGCCGCCCTGGAAACCCTGGACACCGGTAAATCCTTCTCCGAAACCAAGTACGTCGACATCGTTACCGGCGCTGACGTGCTGGAATACTACGCAGGCCTGGTGCCAGCCATCGAAGGCGAGCAGATCCCACTGCGTGACACGTCGTTCATCTACACCCGCCGCGAACCGCTGGGTGTAGTCGCCGGTATCGGCGCGTGGAACTACCCGATCCAGATCGCCCTGTGGAAATCCGCACCGGCCCTGGCCGCGGGTAACGCGATGATCTTCAAGCCAAGCGAAGTCACTTCGCTGACCACCCTGAAACTGGCCGAGATCTACACCGAAGCCGGCGTTCCGGCGGGCGTGTTCAACGTACTGACCGGCAGCGGCCGTGAAGTCGGCACCTGGCTGACCGAGCACCCGCGCATCGAGAAAGTCTCGTTCACCGGCGGCACCGACACCGGCAAGAAAGTCATGGCCAGCGCTTCCAGCTCTTCGCTCAAAGACGTGACCATGGAACTGGGCGGCAAGTCTCCGCTGATCATCTTCGACGACGCCGACCTCGACCGCGCCGCCGACACCGCGATGATGGCCAACTTCTACAGCTCCGGCCAGGTCTGCACCAACGGCACTCGCGTGTTCGTGCCCAAGCACCTGCAAGCGGCGTTCGAAGCCAAGATCGTTGAGCGTGTCGCGCGCATTCGCGTTGGCAACCCGGAAGACGAAAACACCAACTTCGGTCCGCTGGTCAGCTTTGCCCACATGGAAAGCGTGCTGGGCTACATCGCCAAGGGCAAAGAGCAAGGCGCCCGCCTGCTGTGCGGCGGCGACCGCCTGACCGACGGCGACTTCGCCAAAGGCGCCTTCGTGGCCCCAACCGTGTTCACCGACTGCACCGACGACATGGTCATCGTGCGTGAAGAAATCTTCGGCCCAGTGATGAGCATCCTCACCTACGAAACCGAAGAAGAAGTGATCCGCCGCGCCAACGACACCGACTTCGGCCTGGCCGCTGGCTTGGTGACCAAGGACCTGAACCGCGCCCACCGCGTGATTCATCAGCTGGAAGCGGGTATCTGCTGGATCAACGCCTGGGGCGAATCCGACGCGAAGATGCCGGTCGGCGGCTACAAGCAGTCGGGTGTGGGCCGTGAGAACGGCATCAGCTCGCTGAACAACTTCACCCGCATCAAATCGGTACAGGTTGAGCTGGGCGATTACGCCTCGGTGTTCTAAGACCCGAGCCTTGTATTGCCTGTGAGTGCCCTATCGCAGGCAAGCCAGCTCCCACAGTTGGAATGCGTTCCCCTGTGGGAGCCGGGCTTGCCCGCGATGAGGCCCGACCTGACTATCTCAAAAGAGGGTGCATCCAATGTCCCAAGAATACGATTACATCATTGTGGGTGCCGGCTCCGCCGGTAACACCCTGGCGACCCGTCTGACCGAAGACGAAGGCGTCACCGTCCTGCTGCTGGAAGCCGGTGGCCCCGACTACCGTTTCGACTTCCGCACGCAAATGCCAGCCGCCCTGGCGTTCCCACTGCAAGGCCGCCGCTACAACTGGGCCTACGAGACCGATCCAGAGCCACACATGGACGGCCGTCGCATGGAGTGCGGTCGCGGCAAGGGCCTGGGTGGTTCTTCGCTGATCAACGGCATGTGCTACATCCGTGGCAACGCCATGGACTACGACAACTGGGCGAAATTGCCAGGCCTGGAAAACTGGACTTACCTGGACTGCCTGCCGTACTTCCGCAAAGCCGAAACCCGCGACATCGGCCCCAACGATTGGCACGGCGGCGATGGCCCGGTCAGCGTGACCACGCCAAAGGCTGGCAACAACCCGCTGTTCCACGCCATGGTTGAAGCCGGCGTACAGGCCGGTTACCCGCGCACCGTCGACCTGAACGGCTACCAGCAGGAAGGCTTCGGCCCGATGGACCGTACCGTCACGCCTAAAGGCCGTCGTGCCAGCACCGCGCGCGGTTACCTGGATACCGCCAAGAAGCGCTCCACGCTGACCATCGTCACTCACGCCCTGACCGACAAAGTCTTGTTCGAAGGCAAGCGTGCCGTGGGCGTGCGTTACCTGATCGGCGCCGCCGAAGAGCGCGTTGAAGCCCGCGCCCGTAAAGAAGTGCTGGTGTGCAGCGGCGCAATCGCTTCGCCGCAACTGCTGCAACGCTCCGGCGTGGGCCCGGCCAAACTGCTGGAAAGCCTGGACATCCCAGTGGTCCACGACCTGCCAGGCGTCGGCGAAAACCTGCAGGATCACCTTGAGCTGTACCTGCAATATGCGTGCACCCAGCCGGTCTCGCTGTACCCGTCGCTGCTCTGGTACAACCAGCCGGCCATTGGTGCCGAATGGCTGTTCAACGGCACCGGTATCGGCGCCAGCAACCAGTTCGAAGCGGGCGGTTTCATCCGTACCCGTGAAGAATTCGAATGGCCGAACATCCAGTACCACTTCCTGCCGGTGGCGATTAACTACAACGGCAGCAACGGTGTGAAAGAGCACGGTTTCCAGGCGCACATGGGTTCCATGCGTTCGCCGAGCCGTGGTCGCATCCAGCTGAAGTCGAAGAACCCACGGGACTACCCGAGCATCCTCTTCAACTACATGGCCACCGAACAGGACTGGCAGGAATTCCGCGACGGCATCCGCCTGACCCGTGAAATCATGCAACAGCCTGCTCTGGACCAGTACCGTGGCCGCGAGATCAGCCCGGGCATCGACGTGCAAACCGATGAGCAATTGGACAAGTTCATCCGCGAACACGCCGAGACTGCGTTCCACCCGTCCTGCTCGTGCAAGATGGGCACCGACGAGATGGCCGTAGTGGACGGCGAAGGCCGCGTGCATGGCATGCAGGGTCTGCGCGTTGTGGATGCGTCGATCATGCCGATCATCACCACCGGCAACCTGAACGCGCCGACGATCATGATCGCCGAGAAAATCGCCGACAAGATCCGCGGCCGCCAGCCGCTGCCGCGCAGCACCGCCGACTACTACGTGGCGGGCGATGCGCCGGTGCGTGGCAAGCCGATGCGTGAAGTGGGGCCTGCCGCGCAATAACTGATACACCGTGTCGCGCCCTTCGCGAGCAAGCCCGCTCCCACATTTGACCGCATTCCTATGTTGGAACTCGGTCAAATGTGGGAGCGGGCTTGCTCGCGAAGAGGCCCGAACAGTCACTGCAAAACCCCTCCTTGATCAGCTACTCTGTCCGTCTGCCCGCGACGAGCCGCCCACAAGGAAGGCCCCATGTTCGACCACCACGCCACACTCAAAAAACACTTCAGTGCCCTGCGCACCACCGCCGAATTCTTCTCCCTGCGCTACGTCCGCGAGTCCGGCCACTACCTGGCCGTACGCAAGAACGTCGCTGAACCACCGCACCTGAACCACGACGAAGGCGCCATGCTCACCGTGCGTCTCAACGGTGTGGAAGCCTACGCGGCAACCAACGACATTTCCCTGGCCGGCCTGCAAGCCGCCCTTGAGCGTGCCGAACAGCAAGCCCGGTTGATCAACCCCCACGCCCTGCTCGACCTGCGCGAACAGCATGTCTCCAGTGATGTGGCGGACTATTTGTCCCCTGAGCTCAACCAGCCCTTCCCGTCCTTGAGCGACTGCTACCAACTGCTGGGCGATGAGTCTGCCGCCGTGCCGAAGGACGAGCGCCTGGTGAGCTGGGAAGTCAGCCTCGGCCTGACCCACGTCGAGCAGATCTACCTCAACAACGCCGGCGCCGAACTGCGCCAGGCCCAGCGCTTCGTGTTCCCCGGCGTCAACGTGACCGCCTACGACGGCAACGATAGCCAGAGCCGTACCCTGGGTGGCAGCAACTTCGGCCAGCAAGGCGGCTTTGATGTGATCAGCCGCTTTGGCCTGGTCGGTGCCGCGCCACGCATTGCCGACGAAGCCCTGCAACTGCTGCTCGCGCCCAACACGCCCAACGGCCCGCGCGACCTGCTGCTGATGCCCGACCAGATGATCCTGCAGATCCACGAATCCATCGGCCACCCGCTGGAGCTGGACCGTATCCTGGGTGACGAGCGCAATTACGCCGGCACCAGTTTTGTGAAGGCCAGCGACTTCGGCCATCTGCACTATGGCTCGCCCTTGCTCAACGTGACCTTCGACCCGGACATCCCCGAGCAACTCGCCAGCTACAGCCATGACGACGACGGCACGCCCGCCAGCAAGCAGTTCCTGATCCGCGAAGGGCTGCTGCTCAAGCCGCTGGGCGGTGCGCTGTCGCAATTCCGTTCGGGTATGAGTGGCGTGGCCAACAGCCGGGCCAGCAGTTGGAACCGCGCGCCCATCGACCGCATGGCCAACCTGAACATTGAGGCGGGCGACAAGAGCCTGGCGCAACTGATCGGCGGTATCGAAAACGGTGTGCTGATGTCGACCAACCGTTCATGGTCCATCGACGATGCGCGCAACAAATTCCAGTTCGGCTGCGAATGGGGCCAATTGATCGAGAACGGCGAGCTGAAAGGTGTGGTGAAGAACCCTAACTACCGCGCCATTTCTGCCAACTTCTGGCGCAACCTCAGCGCAGTCGGTGACGCCAGCACCTTCAAGGTCCTGGGCACGCCGAACTGCGGCAAAGGCGAACCCAACCAGGTGATCCGCGTCGGTCATGCCTCGCCGGCCTGCGTATTCAGTGATGTCGACGTATTTGGGGGAGACGCCTGATGAACAACTTCAAGGCATTGGTGGAATGGCTCAAGCACGCCATCACCGACAACGAACAATTCCACCTGGGCTATGCGGATGAAGCGTCCGAATTCGTGCGCTTCAACCACGCCAAGGTGCGCCAGGCCGGCCAGGTGCAACAGGCCAGCCTCAACCTGAAACTGATCAACGACGGCCGCCACGCCGACCTCGGCATCACCCTGGCCGGCGAGCCCGAACTGGACCGCCAGCGTTTGGCCGATGGCCTGCAACAGTTGCGCGAAACCTTGCCATTACTACCGCAGGACCCGTACCTGCTGCTGAACCACAACGCCTGGCAAAGCAATAACGAACAAACCCGCCCGCTGCCGGAACTGGCCCAGGTACTCGAAGACATCAGCCAGGCCGCCCACGGCGTCGACCTGGTCGGTTTCTATGCGGCCGGCCCCATCAGCCGGGGCTTTGCCAGTTCGTCGGGCGCCTTCGGCTGGCACCAGGCCAATAGCTTCAACTTTGATTTCAGCCTGTTTCACGCCAATGGCGAAGCGGTGAAAGCCAGCTACGCCGGGCACACCTGGGACAGCGCCGAGTTTGCCGCGCGCTTCCAGCAGGCCCGCGAACAGCTGGAGTTCCTCGGCCGGCCACTGCACACACTGGCGCCTGGGCAATACCGCGCCTACCTCGCCCCGGCGGCGATTGAAGAGATCATCAGCATCATCACTTGGGGTGGGTTTTCCGCCCAGGCCATCGCCAGCAAGGGCAGTTCGCTGCAAAAGCTCTACGCCGGCGAACAGTCCCTGAGCCCGCTGGTGACGCTGACTGAACAGATCAGCGGTTCCCTGAGCCAGGCGTTTTCCACCGAAGGTTACCCGCGCGGCGACGTCACGCTGATCAAGGCGGGAAGCGCCGAGGGCCAATTGATCAACTCGCGCAGCGCGGCCGAATATGGCTTAAGCACCAATGGCGCAAGCAGCGATGAATCGCCCAGCGCCTTGCAGATGGCCGGCGGCAGCCTGGCCCAGGCCGATATCCTCAAGCAGTTGGGCACCGGGTTGTACATCAGCAACCTGTGGTACCTGAACTATTCAGACCTGCCGGCGGCCCGCCTGACCGGCATGACGCGCTTCGCCACCTTCTGGGTGGAAGACGGCGAGATCAAGGCGCCGGTCAGCACCATGCGTTTTGATGACAGTGTCTACAGCCTGCTCGGTTCGCAGCTCGAAGCCCTGACCGCTGATCGGGAGTTGCTGCTTTCTGCCAGCACCTACAGTCAGCGCAATACCGCCTCCAATCTGCTGCCAGGAGCGTTGGTAAAACGCCTGACACTTACTCTGTAAGCGTCTTACGCCTGTAGGCAGAGGCATTCCTACAGGCGTTTCTCCTCCACCGTAGGACACCTTCCTTTCCTCCAGAATCCTCGTTATAAGGGTTAATGGCATCCCGCCACCCCCACCCACGAGAGCACGACCTTGCCCGGGAAGGGCAAGCTGGAGCGTTGACATGAACCATGGAAGTTTTGTCATTGAGAAGCTGTTCAAGCACTACAACGTTCATGTTGAGCAGCTAGGAAACGATTCTGGAAAGAAGACCGTCTTGATGGTCAATGGCGCGCTGTCCACCACGCGCTCCTTCGCCCGCACCAGCAAATGCCTGGCCGAGCATTTCAATGTGGTGTTGTTCGATCTGCCGTTCTCCGGCTACTCCCGCGAACACAACACTGAGCTGGACCTGGTGACCAAGGACGACGAAGTGCAGATGCTGCGCGCGCTGGTCGAGCGCTTTCAGGTCAACCACCTGGTGTCGGCCTCCTGGGGCGGCATCTCCACGCTGCTGACGCTCGCGCACAACCCACCCTCCATCGAAAGCTCAGTGGTGATGGCCCTGGCACCCAACCTCAACCAAGCCATGCTCGATTATGTGGAACGCGTACGTGTATTGATCGAGGCCGATGACAAGTCCGCCGTCGGCCACTTGCTCAATGAAACCGTGGGCCAATATTTGTCGCCCCGGCTCAAGCGCAACAATCACCGTCACCTGTCGACCATGGCCACCACCGAATACCGCCAGGCGCGTTTTCATATCCACCAAGTATTGGCCTTGGGCGACGGCAACTACCTGCCGGCACTGCGGCAGATTGAAACGCCAGTGCACTTCCTCAACGGTGCCCTCGACGAATACACCCCCGCCGCCGAGGCCCGGTTGTTCAAGCAGTATGTGGGGCGTAGCAGCTTTGCCGTCGCCGAACACACTGGCCACTTGCTCGACCTTGAATCCAACGAAGCCGCGGTGGCGGTGCACCGTGAACTGCTGGATTTCCTGGTGGGAAAACGCGCGACGAATGGCGCATAATCGCCAACACATAGCCTGCTAACCAAAAGGGTTTCCATGCCGAACCGCGTCCCGCTCGATGCCAAGACCGCCCGCTGGCTCCCCTGGGTGGTCGCAATTGCCTTCTTCATGCAGTCGCTCGACGGGACGATCCTCAACACGGCATTACCGGCGATGGCCCGGGACCTCGCGGAAAACCCGCTGCGCATGCAAGGGGTGGTGATCGCCTACATGCTCACCGTCGCCTTGCTGATCCCGGCGTCGGGCTGGATCGCCGACCGCTTCGGCACCAAGAAAATCTTCTTTGGCGCAATCATGCTGTTCAGCATTGGCTCGCTGCTGTGCGCCCTGTCCAGCAGCTTGACCATGCTGGTGGGCGCACGGGTGATCCAAGGCCTGGGCGGTGCATTGATGCTGCCCGTCGGACGACTGGTGGTGCTGCGCGCCTACCCGCGCTCCGAACTGGTGCGCATCATGGGTTTCATCACCATCCCCGGTTTACTCGGCCCGTTGCTCGGCCCGACCATGGGTGGCTGGATGGTGCAATACCTGACCTGGCACTGGATCTTCCTGATCAACCTGCCGGTGGGCATGATTGGCTGCTACGCCGTGTGGAAATTCATCCCCGACCTGCGCGGCAGCGAGCGCACGCGTTTCGATGGGATCGGCTTCCTGCTGTTTGGCGCCGCGATGGTGCTGATCACTATCGCCATGGAAGGCCTGGGCGAACTGCACTTGCCGCACTTGCGCGTGATGTTGCTGCTGTTCGGCGGCCTCGCGTGTCTGGCAGCCTATTGGCTGCGCGCCGGGCATATCGATAATCCGCTGTTCTCGCCGGTGCTGTTCAAGACCCGCACCTTTGCCGTGGGCATCCTCGGCAACCTATTTGCGCGGTTGGGCAGCGGCGCCCTGCCGTTCCTGGTGCCGTTGCTGTTACAGGTGGCTCTGGGGTATTCACCGTCGGAAGCCGGCATGAGCATGTTGCCGCTGGCGGCGGCGGCGATGTTTGCCAAGTCCGTGGCACGCCCGCTGATCGAACGCCTGGGTTACCGCATCGTGCTGACCGGCAACACCCTGGCCCTGGGCATCATGCTGGCGAGCATGGGATTGGTCACGGAACACACGCCCTACCCGCTGCTACTGGGGATGCTGGCGGTGCTCGGGGCGATCAACTCGCTGCAATTTACCGCGATGAACACCGTCACCCTGATCGACCTCGATGACGCCCAGGCCAGCAGCGGCAACAGTTTGCTGTCGGTGGTGGCGCAATTGTCGTTGAGCCTCGGGGTCGCCTGCGCCGGCGCGCTGCTCGGCGGGTTTACCGCCGAAACCGGCAACGACGGCGTCAGCACGGTCCTCGGCGCATTCCAGCTGACCTTCCTCACGGTGGGCATCATGGCGATGCTGGCGGCCGCGATCTTCCTGCAACTGTCGCCAAAAGACGGCAAGCGTGCCGCCAGCCCCGAGCAGCATATCGAGCATTAACAGGCTTCTCGTCTAGAACTTGCGGGGAAAATCCCACAGGGCTGGTACACTGCGCGACATTTTGTTTTGCAGAGCCAGTCCCGTGACTACCATCGCCACCGCTTTTAATACTTTGCCCCTGTCCGCCGCCATGCTGGCTAACCTCGACTCGCTGGGTTATGTCGAGATGACGCAGATCCAGGCGCAAAGCTTGCCGGTGATCCTCAAGGGGCTGGACCTGATTGCCCAGGCCAAGACCGGCAGCGGCAAGACCGCCGCCTTCGGCATCGGGCTGTTGAACCCGATCAACCCGCGCTACTTCGGCTGCCAGGCCCTGGTGATGTGCCCGACCCGTGAGCTGGCCGACCAGGTCGCCAAGGAAATCCGCCGCCTGGCCCGTGCCGAGGACAACATCAAGGTGCTGACCCTGTGCGGCGGCGTGTCCCTTGGCCCGCAGATCGCCTCCCTGGAACACGGCGCCCACGTCATCGTCGGCACGCCGGGCCGTATCCAGCAGCACCTGCGCAAAGGTTCGCTGGTCCTCGACGGCCTGAACACGCTGATCCTCGATGAAGCCGACCGCATGCTCGACATGGGCTTCTACGACGCCATCGAAGACATCATCAGCAAGACCCCGCCGCGCCGCCAGACCCTGCTGTTCTCGGCCACCTACCCGGTGAGCATCAAGCAATTGGCCTCCAAGTTCATGCGCGCGCCACAGCAAGTGAAGGCCGAAGCCTTCCACTCCGATGACCAGATCGAGCAGCGTTTCTACGAGATCTCGCCGGAAGAGCGCATGGACGCGGTGACCAAGGTATTGGCGCACTTTCGCCCAGCGTCTTGCGTAGCGTTCTGCTTTACCAAGCAGCAAGTGCAGGAAACCGTGGATCACCTGACGTCCAAGGGCATTTCCGCCGTCGGCCTGCATGGCGACCTGGAACAGCGCGACCGTGACCAGGTGCTGGCCATGTTCGCCAACCGCAGTACCTCAGTGCTGGTCGCTACCGACGTGGCTGCCCGTGGTCTGGACATCGACTCGCTGGACATGGTGATCAACGTCGAACTGGCCCGCGACTCGGAAATCCACATCCACCGCGTCGGCCGTACCGGTCGTGCCGGTGAGACCGGCATCGCCATCAGCCTGGTAGCACCGTCCGAAGCGCACCGCGCCCAAGCCATCGAGCAACTGCAGAAGTCGCCGCTGAACTGGGACCAACTGGACAACCTCAAGCCGCAAAGCGGTGGCCCGTTGCTGCCACAGATGAGCACCCTGTGCATCGCTGCCGGCCGCAAAGACAAGGTTCGCCCAGGCGACATCCTCGGTGCGCTGACCGGCGAAGCCGGCATCCCGGGTGCCCAGGTCGGCAAGATCGCGATCTTTGACTTCCAGGCCTTCGTGGCCGTGGAACGCGGGATCGCCAAGCAGGCGTTGCAGCGTTTGAACGACGGCAAGATCAAAGGCCGTTCGTTGCGCGTTCGCATCCTGTAAGAACCCCACATATTTACTGTGGGAACCGAATCAATGTGGGAGCTGGCTTGCCTGCGATAGCGATGGTGAATTCACCAGCGCTATCGCAGGCAAGCCAGCTCCCACATTTGATTGCATTTCATATTAAGTTTTTGTGAGGACATTGCTTTGCGCTCGACCGAAGTTGTGATCATTGGCGCCGGCGCCGCAGGCTTGATGTGCGCACTGACCGCCGCCGGGCGTGGGCGCAAAGTGATGTTGATCGACCATGCGAACAAGGCCGGCAAGAAGATCCTGATGTCTGGCGGTGGCCGCTGCAATTTCACCAATATGTACACCGAGCCTGCCAACTTCCTCTCGCACAATGCGCACTTCTGCAAATCCGCCCTGGCGCGTTATACCCAGTGGGATTTCATCGGGCTGGTGGCCAAGCACGGCGTGCCGTATCACGAGAAGAAGCTCGGTCAGCTGTTCTGCGATAACAAGTCCAGCGACATCCTCGGCATGCTCTTGGACGAGTGCATCCAGGTCGGCGTGAGCCTGCACCTGGACACCTCGATCCAGGAAATCGCCAAGCTCGACAGCGGCTACCAGTTGCAGACCACCTTGGGCGAGCTGCGCTGCGAATCCCTGGTGATCGCCACCGGTGGCCTGTCGATTCCAACGTTAGGCGCCACCGGCTTTGGTTATCAAGTGGCCAAGCAGTTCGGCCACGAACTGCTGCCGACCCGCGCCGGGCTGGTGCCGTTCACCATCACCGATCAGCTCAAAGACTTGTGCGGCGAGCTGTCTGGCACCTCGGTGGATTGCCTGGTGAGCTGCAACGGCCAGAGCTTTCGCGAGAACATCCTGTTCACTCATCGCGGCCTGAGTGGGCCGGCGATCCTGCAGATTTCTTCGTACTGGGAATCCGGCGACACGGTGGAAATCAACCTACTGCCCGACCATGACGCCCACGAGTGGCTGCAAGCGCAACAGGCCGAGCGCCCGAACAGCGAGCTGAAAACCCTGCTGGGCGAGATCTTCACCAAGAAGATGGCCAACCTGCTGGCGGACACCTGGTTCGCGTCCAAGCCGATGAAGCAGTACACCCATGCGGAAGTCGCCGACATCGCGCAGAAGCTCGGCAACTGGCAATTGGTGCCGGCAGGTACCGAAGGCTATCGCACGGCCGAAGTGACCCTGGGCGGTGTGGACACGCGTGAAGTGTCGTCCAAGACCATGGAATCCCTGAAAAGCCCCGGCCTGTACTTTATCGGTGAAGTGCTGGATGTGACCGGTCACCTGGGCGGCTTCAACTTCCAATGGGCCTGGGCTTCGGGTTACGCGGCGGCGCAGTACGCCTGATCGGCGCAGTGGGATAAATTTTGCTGTTGGATGTGATCGCCAAGCTTGCCGTGGCGTCCTTGATAGCTCAATTTAGCGGCATCGTCCCGGAAGACTCCAGACTTCATGTCATCGACCTCGTTCAAGCAGTCCATGCGGCGCCTGTGGGCGCTGGATAAATTCAGCTACAGCATTCGGGTGTTCATCGCCCTCACCGGCAGCATGGCGCTGTGCTGGTATCAGGATGAAATGACGCTGCTGATCCCGTTGTTCCTGGGGATTATCGCCAGCGCCCTGGCCGAGACCGATGACAGTTGGCAAGGCCGTCTAAACGCCCTGGCGGTGACGCTGGTGTGTTTCAGCATCGCCGCGCTGTCGGTGGAGCTGCTGTTCCCTTATCCCTGGGTCTTCGCGATCTCCCTGGCCCTGGCCACCTTCTGCCTGACCATGCTCGGCGCCTTGGGCGAACGTTATGGGGCGATTGCCTCCGCGACGCTGATCCTGTCGGTGTACACCATGATCGGCGTGGACCAGCGCGGTGGTGCCGTCTCGGATTTCTGGCACGAGCCGCTGCTGCTGGTGGCCGGTGCCGCCTGGTACGGCGCGTTGTCGGTGCTGTGGCAAGCGTTGTTTTCCAACCAGCCGGTGCAGCAAAGCCTGGCGCGGTTGTTTCGCGAGCTGGGGCGCTACCTCAAGCTCAAATCGTCGTTGTTCGAGCCGATTCGCCAGCTGGATGTGGAAGCGCGTCGCCTGGAACTGGCCCAGCAAAATGGGCGGGTGGTTGCCGCGCTGAATGCGGCGAAGGAAATCATCCTGCACCGCGTGGGCAATGGCCGCCCTGGCTCGAAAGTCAGCCGCTACCTGAAGCTGTACTTCCTGGCCCAGGACATCCACGAACGCGCCAGTTCGTCCCACTACCCTTACAACGCCCTGGCCGAAGCCTTCTTTCACAGTGACGTGCTGTTCCGCTGCCAACGCCTGCTGCGTCAACAGGGCAAGGCCTGCCAGACCCTGGCCGAGTCGATCCAGCTGCGCCAGCCGTTCATCTATGACGACAGCTTCGCCGAAGCCCTGGGCGATTTGAACGCCTCCCTGGAACACCTGCGCATTCAGAGCAACCCAGCCTGGCGCGGCCTGCTGCGCTCGTTGCGCGCGCTGGCGGCCAACCTGTCAACGCTGGACCGCCTGCTGGGCGATGCCAGCAACCCCGACAGCCTGGCCGACGCCACCGACAGCAACCTGCTGGACCGCGCCCCGCGCAACCTCAAGGAAATGTGGACGCGCCTGCGCACGCAGATGACGCCCACATCACTGCTGTTCCGTCACGCGTTGCGCCTGTCCCTGGCGCTGACCGTGGGCTACGGCATGTTGCATGCGATTCACGCCTCCCAAGGCTACTGGATCATCCTGACCACGCTGTTCGTGTGCCAGCCCAACTACGGCGCCACACGGCGCAAGCTCGGCCAGCGGATCATCGGCACTGCCATCGGCCTTACCGTGGCCTGGGCGCTGTTCGACCTGTTCCCAAGCCCCCTGGTGCAGTCGATGTTCGCCATCGCCGCCGGCCTGGTGTTCTTTATCAACCGCACCACCCGCTACACCCTGGCCACCGCCGCGATTACGTTGATGGTGCTGTTCTGCTTCAACCAGGTGGGTGACGGCTACGGGCTATTCCTGCCGCGTCTGTTCGATACCTTGCTGGGCAGCTTGATTGCGGGCCTGGCGGTGTTCCTGTTCCTTCCGGACTGGCAAGGCCGGCGCCTGAACAAAGTGCTGGCCAACACCCTGACCTGCAACAGCATCTATTTGCGCCAGATCATGCAGCAATACGCCGCCGGCAAAAGCGATGACCTGGCTTACCGCCTGGCGCGACGCAATGCGCACAACGCGGATGCAGCGCTGTCGACCACCCTGGCGAACATGCTGATGGAGCCGGGGCACTTTCGTAAGGAGGCGGACGTGGGCTTCCGCTTCCTGGTGTTGTCCCACACCTTGCTCAGTTACTTGTCAGGCCTCGGCGCGCACCGCGAAACCCAATTGCCAGCGGAGGTGCGCGAGCATCTGATCGATGGCGCCGGGAATACCTTGGCGGCGAGTATTGATGAGATCGCCACGGGGCTTGCGAACAAGCAGCCGATTGCGATCCAGAGCGACGCCGAGGAGGCGTTGGCAGCAGATTTAGAGCAGATGCCGGATGAGATTGATGAAGGGCAGCGATTGGTGCAGACGCAGTTGGCGCTGATCTGTCGGCAGTTGGGGCCGTTGCGCACGCTGGCGGCGCACCTGATCAAAGACACCAGCGCGGCTTGACCTGTGGTGAGCGGGCTTGCCCCGCGTTGGGCTGCGCAGCGGCCCCAAAAATCTTGGGAGCGCTTCGCACTCCAACGCGGGGCAAGCCCGCTCACCACAAGAGGCACCCACTACATCCCATGCTGCTTCATCAACCGCGCATAACTGCCATCCGCCTTCATCTTGGCAATCTCCCGATCAAAGCTGGCGACGATCTGTTCATGCTCGGGGTTCTTCAAGCTCACCAAGATATGCAGGCTGTTTTCACTCAAGGGCTTGGGTAAAAACTCCACCGCATTGCGCACCCGCGCCGACTCGCGGGACAAGTAATAACGCGCCACATATTCATCCTCCACGGTCAGCCGCACCCGCTGCGCCGCAAGCATGCGCACCGCCATGGCGAAGTTATGCACCGGCACTTTCTGCAACTGCGCATCGCCATCAAACGCCGCCGAATAGGCATACCCGCGCACCACGGCGATGGGGTAGTCGTGCAGTTGCTCAAGGTTCTGGAATGCAATGGGATCGTCACGCCGCTTGATGAAACGCACGCGGTTGAGCAGGTATTCGCCGGAAAACTGCCCCAGGTGCGTGCGCGCATCGTCGTACCAGGCGTTCACCAACACGTCATAACGCCCGTCGCCCACCCCCATCAATGCCCGGGCCCAGGGCACCTGTTCGAAATCACTGGCATAACCCGCGCGGGCCAGGGCGGTGCTGACAATATCGGTGGCCAGCCCGCCATTGATCAAAGTGGCGTCAGTAAACGGCGGCCAGGCATCCGCTACCAGGCGCAGACGCTGTGCGAAGGCCGGCTGGGCCAGCAACAACACTCCAATCAAAGCAACGGCACGAGAGAATCGCGGCATGCTCAAAGTCCTTGGCAGGCAGGCGTTATCCTGAGCTCAGGTGGGGCCTGAGGTTCTAACAGTAGCTCAGATTACACAAAGAAACCGGCGCCGAACGCACTCAATGATGGCAAATTGATTTCACTCACAAAAATAGTCGATTTAGACACAATCGGCTGCCGCGCTTACTATCCGCAGCAGACATCTATAAGAGAACACGCCATGACCGTTGAATGGGTTTGCAAGCACCACGATGACCTGGGCAAGGAGCAGCTTTACGCCATCCTGCGCCTGCGCAACGAGGTCTTCGTTGTCGAGCAGAAATGCGTTTACCAGGACCTCGACGGGCAGGATCTGTCGGGCGACACCCACCATTTGATGGCCTGGCAGGATGACCAGTTGGTGGCCTACCTGCGCCTGCTGGACCCAGAAACCCAAGGTGGTGACGTGGTAATCGGCCGCGTGATTGTGGCGCCGGTAGCGCGTGGCACCGGGCTGGGGCATCGGATGATGGAAGAAACACTCAAGCGGATTGAGGATATCTGGCCACAAACACCGATTTTCCTGTCAGCCCAGGCGCATTTGCAGGGCTACTACGGGCGTTATGGGTTTGTCGTCGCCGGTGAGGAATACCTGGAAGATGATATTCCGCACATTGGCATGAGAAAGGACTAGGGGTAACCCAGCACCTGCTTGATCTGCCCGAGGTTCGCCTCGATCCAGCGCCGATCGATCGCCCCCCAGCTGCGAATCCGATAGTGCCCGGCATGGTTGCGGGCACCGTCCTCCTGCTCGAATTCACACACAATGTCCAAATCGGCCAACGCCGCAATCGTGTCCTGCGCCGTGCGCCGGGGCATGCCGGTGGCGTCGGTCAATGCTGGGACGCTGCTGGCCTGGCCGCTGTCGATCAAGTAGGCCACGTACAGGCGGCGGTAAAAGCTGCTCTTGGTCTTGCTCACATCCATGGTCGGTCGCCTTGTGCGGTCAGGGTTTGCCCTGCAGGTCGCGGTACGTGAGGTAGACGCGCAGGTCGAATTCCACCTGATGGTAGCCCGGCATCATGTACTCACAGAGTTTGTAGAACGCTTTGTTGTGGTCCGATTCCTTGAAGTGCGCCAGTTCGTGGACCACGATCATGCGCAGAAACTCCGGCGCGGCCTCCTTGAACAGCGCGGCAATGCGAATCTCTTTCTTCGACTTGAGGTTGCCGCCCTGCACCCGCGAAATCGTGGTGTGCAGGCCGAGGGCGCGGTGGGTCAGGTCCAGGCGGTTATCGAACAACACCTTGTCGATGGCCGGCGCGTTGCGCAAGTGCTCCTGCTTCAAGGCCAGGGCGTAGGCGTAAAGGGCCTTGTCGCTCTGCACGGCGTGGCGTTCGGGGTAACGTTGCTCCAGGTAGGCACCCAACTGGTCCTTGGCGATCAGCTGGCGCACTTGTTCCTGGAGGGCGGCGGGATAGGCCTGGAGGTATTTCAGCGCGGTCATGGGGTCTGCAACAGGTTCGGATGGCCGCCAGTGTAACGAATTCAGCCCAGGCGAGCGCGGCACCAGTCGGTCACTTCCTCGGCCATCAACGGTTGCGCCGCCAACGGGCCTTGGATAAACGGGCAACCGTTGGCCTTGAGCCATTGGGCTTGCTCCTGGGTTTCGACGCCCTCCGCAACCACCACAACCTCAAAATGCCCGCACAGCTCGATGATGCTGCGCGCCATCACCGCGTCCCGCGCGGAACCCGGCAGGCGCGCGACCAATTGCGGGTCGAGCTTGAGCGTATCGAACGCCAGGTCGCGCAGATGCGCCAGGGAGCAATTGCCCAAGCCAAAGTCATCCAGCGCGGTGCGCACGCCGATCTGGCGCAACAACTTGAGCTGCTTGGTCGACTCTTCGAGGTTACTCATCAGGCAGTCTTCACTGATTTCCACCTCCAACTGCCGCCCCTGCAACCCATGTCGCTCCAGTACCTGCTCCAGTTGGCTGGCCAGGTTGGGCATATTGAACTGGTTGCTGCTCAGGCTCACGCTCAGCACCAATTCATCATCAAACGTGGTTTTCCAGGCCTGGCGTTGCGCGGCGACCTGTTGATAAATCCAGGTGCTGAGCTGGCTGATTAACCGCGCCTCCTCCAGCAACGGCAGAAACAGCCCCGGCGGCACATCGCCAACACTCGGATGCTGCCAGCGCAACAGCGCTTCGACGCCACGCAGGCGCCCGTCCTCCAGAGAGACTTGAGGCTGATAGACCAAGGTGAAATCCTTGTTCTGGATCGCCGTGCGTACACTGTCTTCCAGCATCAGCCGCGAGCGGGCGCGGCCGTTCATTTCCTGGTCGTAATAGCGATACTGCTGACGGCCCGCACGCTTGGCTTCGTACATGGCAATGTCTGCGGCGCGTAGCAGGCCATTCAAGTCCGAACCACAATCCGGGAACGTGGCGATGCCGATGCTGACGCCGAGCATCACATCCAGGCCGTCGATTTGCTGGCACACCGACACGCGTTCGATCAGTTTTTCCGCAATCTTCGCGGCTTGCTCCGGAAACTCCAGCTCCAGCAACGCCGTGAATTCATCCCCGCCCATGCGCCCGAGCATATCGCCGGACCGCAAGCAGGCCTGCATCTGCTCCGACACCCAGCGCAACACCCGGTCGCCGACGTCATGCCCCAACGAGTCATTGACCCGCTTGAAACCATCCAGGTCCAGGTACAGCAGCACCAAAGAGTGCTCACTCCGCTCGCTGCGCAACAATGTGCTCTCTGCTGCCTGATGGAAACCACGCCGGTTCAACAGCCCGGTCAGCGGGTCGGTTACCGCCTGGAACTCCAGTTGCTGGTGCAAATGGCGCACTTCGGACATGTCCAGCACCGTCACCACCATGGCCTTCTGCTCGGCAGGCAACGGCGCGCAGGACAGCGCCACCGGCACCTGCTGACCACGGCCGGTGCGTAAAATAGCATCGTGCTGGCGCCACGTTTCGCCTTTGCGGTACGCCTCGAACATCGCGAACCCCAGCCAGGCCGGCACGTGAGGTTTTTGCAGGAAACTCAGAAAGCTCTCACCCTGCAACTCCGTCATGGTGGCATTCAGAAGCCGCGAAATAGCCGGGTTGGCGTACTCGATCACACTGCCCTCGCCCACCACCAGAATGCCCTCGGCGGCGTTGTCCAGCACCGACGCATTGAACGCGCGGGCGGACTCCAGGTCATGACTCAGGCGCTGCAAGGCCCGGCGATTGCGCTGGTGCTCCAGCAATGCCTGGACCTTGGGCTTGAGAATATGCGGGTCGAAGGGTTTGAACAGGTAATCGATGGCGCCGCTGGCGTAGCCTTCCAGCACGGCGGCGGGGGATTGCGCGTTGGCGCTGAGGAAGATGATCGGCGTCATCCGCGTGCGCTGGCTGCCGCGCATCAGGCGAGCCACTTCGAAGCCGTCCATGCCGGGCATCTTCACGTCCAGCAGCACCAGGTCGACATCATGCTGCAGCAACAGCTCCAGGGCTTCCAGGCCAGACGCTGCGGTGATGACCTGCCAGTCCTCGCGCTGCAAGAGCGCGCGCATGCTGAGCAGGTTTTCCGGATAGTCATCGACCACCAGAAGAACCGAACGACCATCGCCGTGGTGTGGAGCGCATTCCATGCTACGTCTCTTCCTTGGGAGCCACTCCGGTCAATTCTGGGAGAAAACCCGGACAAACACTGAGGCCTCACTCTAGCCCCGGTTCCGGAAAATCAGAAGTAATGGCAGTGCCATCATTGCGCCAATTTTCAGGAAGCCGACTAACGGTCAATGCCTGGAGCCCACGGATCATGGGAAACATGGCTTTTTGACACTTCCTTGACGCCAATAAATTGCCAGCAAACGTTTAACAAGACGGTTAACACCACCTATAAAGAACCTGTCTGGCCCAAGGGCCTTAGCCTACACCCCTCTGTAAAAAGGCCTACGCCATGATCGACCTATCCACTTGGAACCTCAGCATCCCGGTCGGCTCCCCGCCCGCGACCATCGAAACCCCCAGACTGATGAGCGGCTTCAACGACCAATACTTCCAGGCCGAAGGCAGCAGCGTGCAATTCTGGACCCCCGTGACCGGCACCCGCACCGAAAACGCTGTGTACCCGCGCAGTGAACTGCGTGAGACCTTTGCCGATGGGCGCCTGCGTAACTGGACCTACCCGGATGCGGACAACTTTCTGCGCGCCACGTTAGAGGTCAATCAGGTGCCGTCCAGCGGCAAGATCGTGATTGGGCAGATTCATGCCTATGACAGCCAGAAGCCACTGATCAAACTGGAGTATCAATTCAAGGAAAAAACCCAGACCGGCAACATCGTCGCCAAGGTGCGCATGCGCCCGGATGATGGTGAAGGGCGAGTGATCATCGTGGCGTCAAATGTGCCGCTGGAAAAGAGCTTCACCTACGTGATCAACCTCAACAAAGCCGGGCTGCTCAGTGTGTATGCGGCGGATGGGGAGTGGAATGAGCGCATTGGTGCGGCGTGGGGGGCGAAGCCTCTGTATTTCAAGGCGGGGGCGTATGTGCAAGACAACAGCGGGGACAGCAAGGAAGGCGCGCGGGTGACGTTTGCGAAGTTGGATATTGATCACGACTGAGCATCGCTCACTACCGTGTAGGCCTTATCCGAATGAGCCAGAGATCAATCACCTTTTTGAACACGCCAACGATCCCTGTGGGAGCCGGGCTTGCCCGCGATGGCGGTGTATCAGGCAACAGATTCTGTGACTGGCCCACCGCCATCGCGGGCAAGCCCGGCTCCCACAGGGGTACGGCGTCCTACAGGGCCGTTGCGGTGAGCCAGGGCCACGCTTATAGTTCGCCCCGTCGCCGACATTGAACGGCGATAGGGTTTCGCAGCCCTAACGATACGTGTGTAACCAAGCATCATGAATACAACGATGAGCGCTTCGGCGCCCGTCGTCTGTTTTATGGTGGCTGTGTGTGGGAGATCTTCGGGTCTGCCGGGTTCCTCGTATCCTCGGTCTGCGAACCCGCACACAGCTACCACCCATTCGTTTCGCAGCGAACGGCGGTAGTCCTTTTAGATACGAGGAGTATTTGCCATGACGCAACAGTGTCCGCCCCGCCGTTTCTACCCCTGCACCGAAAACGCTACCGACAACCCCGTCCTACTGATCGACAGCGACGCCCCATTGCTGGACCTCCACGCCTGCCTGCGCGAACGCCTCAACGCCGCCCTCGAGCACCTCAATCTGATGGCCTGCACCAGCCTGCCGGACTTTGCCGAGCGCGACCTGAACAACGTGGCGAACACGGCGCGCATTCTGGTGCAGGACGTCAGTGATGTGTTCCGCGTGATCGAACATCGTGGTTTTGATAAGCCCAATGCCGCCTGATCAAATTTAAGGCAAAAAGAAGCCCGCATCACTGCGGGCTTCTTTTTAAACGACTAAGGCTTAGTTCACCTTAGCGTTCAACTCACCTTTCAAATAACGCTGGTACATCGCTTCCAACGAGATCGGCTTGATCTTCGAAGCATTGCCGGCAGTGCCGAAGGCCTCGTAGCGCGCGATACACACGTCACGCATGGCCGTCACGGTAGCGCCGAAGAACTTACGTGGGTCGAACTCGCTCGGGTTGGTGGCCATCAGGCGACGCATCGCACCGGTGGATGCCAGGCGCAGGTCAGTGTCGATGTTGACCTTGCGCACGCCGTACTTGATGCCTTCAACGATTTCTTCAACCGGTACGCCGTAGGTTTCTTTGATGTCGCCGCCGTACTGGTTGATGATCGCCAGCCACTCTTGCGGCACCGAGGAAGAACCGTGCATCACCAGGTGGGTGTTGGGGATGCGTTTGTGGATTTCCTTGATGCGGTCGATGGCCAACACGTCGCCGGTAGGCGGCTTGGTGAACTTGTAGGCGCCGTGGCTGGTGCCGATGGCGATGGCCAGGGCGTCGACCTGGGTCTTCTTGACGAAGTCCGCGGCTTCTTCCGGGTCGGTCAGCATCTGGCTGTGATCCAGCACGCCTTCGGCGCCGATGCCGTCTTCTTCGCCGGCCATGCCGGTTTCCAGGGAACCCAGGCAGCCCAGCTCGCCTTCAACCGACACGCCGCAGGCGTGGGCCATGGCCACGGTTTGTTGGGTGACGCGGACGTTGTACTCGTAGTCGGTTGGCGTTTTGCCGTCTTCGCCGAGGGAGCCGTCCATCATCACCGAGCTGAAGCCCAGTTGGATGGAGCGCTGGCACACGTCAGGGCTGGTGCCGTGGTCCTGGTGCATGCACACCGGGATGTGCGGGAATTCTTCGATTGCGGCGAGGATCAGGTGACGCAGGAACGGGGCACCGGCGTATTTGCGCGCACCGGCCGAAGCCTGGACGATCACGGGGGAGTCGGTCTTGTCAGCGGCTTCCATGATGGCGCGCATCTGCTCAAGGTTGTTGACGTTAAAGGCTGGGACGCCGTAGCCGAACTCGGCTGCGTGGTCCAGCATTTGACGCATGCTGATAAGTGCCATTGTGTTGTCTCTCCCGGTCGAGGGTCGTTAATCGTGCAAGCCTGCCGTAGCGGCGGCTGCTATTCAAGTTATTGCCGGTCAGGGTTTGCATGCCTGGCCTGCTGAATCGTTATTGCTGTCAGGCTTACTGCGCTTTGCAGCCGCGCCCGATCAAATCATCGGTGGCGACCCAGTAAACCAGGCCTTCCTCACCTTTTGTGTGAAACGCCAATTGGTCGTTGGCATACAACACGCCCGAGGCGGCCACGTCCTGTTTAAGGCGGTAGACCTGATCGGAACCGCCGAGGCGCAAATCCACCTCAGATTTAGCCGCATTGGCAAAGCGCCAGTTGACCTCGGCCTTGCTGTCGCAGGTCCAAGTGGTCCACTTGTCGGCAGTTTCTGCCTTGTTGCTGAACATGTTCATGCTGCTGCAGCCGGCCAACAGGGCCAGGGCTGCCAGGGCGAAAACGCCTTTCATTGCCAATCCTCGTAAGGCGACCGATGGCCGCCAGTTGATCAGACCCGTCAAGGGCAACCCTGTTCCTGACCGTTGGGCGCGGCGTCGTATTTCTCCAGCCGTTCGTTGCCGATGCGCTTGTTGATCACCGGCATGGTCTCGGCTTGCCAGTCCGCCTGGTAGCAGCTCTTTTTCTGCTGCGCCCCAGGCTTGCCAGCGTCCGGCTCTGCGTTTGGCGTGCTGCCGCAGCCGGCCAACAGGCCCGCTGCGATCACCATTGCCAACGACTTGATCATGGGAACACTCCTTTTCCGGATCACGAGCCTCAGCCTTTGGCTCGGGTTTCCAGCACTTCAACGGCTGGCAGTACTTTGCCTTCGACGAATTCGAGGAACGCGCCGCCACCGGTAGAAATGTAGGAGATTTGGTCAGCAACGCCATATTTATCGATGGCCGCCAGGGTGTCGCCACCGCCAGCAATCGAGAATGCCGAGCTTTCAGCGATGGCCTTGGCCAGCACTTTGGTGCCGTTGCCGAATTGATCGAACTCGAACACACCGACCGGACCGTTCCACAGGATGGTCTGCGAAGCTTTCAGCAGTTCGGCGAAGTTGGCTGCGGTTTGCGGGCCGATATCCAGGATCATGTCGTCGGCGGCCACATCAGCGATCAGCTTGACGGTGGCTTCGGCGCTTTCGGCAAATTCCTTGGCGACCACCACGTCGACCGGCAATGGCACGCTGACTTTGCCGGCGATGGCGCGGGCAGTGTCCAACAGGTCCGGTTCGTACAGGGACTTGCCCACCGGGTGACCGGCGGCGGCCAGGAAGGTGTTGGCGATGCCGCCGCCAACGATCAGCTGGTTGCAGATCTGGCTCAGGCTGTTGAGCACGTCCAGCTTGGTGGACACCTTGGAGCCGGCCACGATGGCAGCCATTGGCTGAGCCGGAGCGCCCAGCGCCTTGCCCAGTGCGTCCAGTTCAGCAGCCAGCAGCGGGCCAGCGGCGGCGACCTTGGCGAACTTGGCCACGCCGTGGGTCGAGCCTTCGGCGCGGTGAGCGGTGCCGAACGCGTCCATCACGAACACGTCGCACAGCGCCGCATATTGCTGGGCCAGTTCGTCGCTGTTCTTTTTCTCGCCCTTGTTGAAGCGCACGTTTTCAAACAGCACGATGTCGCCGGCTTTAACGTCAACGCCACCCAGGTAGTCAGCCACCAGCGGCACGTCACGGCCCAGGGCTTTGCTGAGGTAATCGGCAACAGGCTTGAGGCTGTTTTCGGCGGAGAACTCACCTTCGGTCGGACGACCCAGGTGGGAGCAGACCATCACGGCCGCACCTTTTTCCAGGGCCAGCTTGATGGTCGGCAGCGAGGCCAGGATTCGCGCATCGCTGGTGACAACACCGTCCTTGACTGGGACGTTGAGGTCTTCGCGGATCAGTACGCGCTTACCTTGCAGATCGAGGTCGGTCATCTTCAACACGGTCATGGGTCGCAGTTCCTGAATTACTGTTGAGGTTGTTTAGAGGCGATGTGCAGATAATGTTCCGCAACATCCAGCATGCGGTTGGCAAAGCCCCATTCGTTGTCGAACCAGGCCAGGATGTTCACCAGCCTTGGGCCGGAAACGCGGGTCTGACTGGCATCGACAATCGCCGAATGCGGGTCGTGGTTGAAATCACAACTGGCGTGGGGCAATTCGGTGTAGGCCAAAAGGCCCTTGAGCGGGCCGATGGTGGCGGCGTCGCGCAGGATCCGGTTGACCTCCGTCGCATCAGTGTCGCTGACGGTCTGCATGGTGATGTCCAAACAGGACACGTTCACCGTCGGCACCCGTACGGCTTTGGCCTGGATTCGCCCGGCAAGTTCCGGCAGCAGTCGCTCGATGCCGCGCGCCAGGCCGGTGGACACCGGAATCACTGACTGGAACGCCGAACGCGTACGGCGCAGGTCTTCGTGGTGATAGGCGTCGATGACCGGCTGGTCGTTCATCGCCGAGTGAATCGTGGTGATCGACACGTAGTCCAGGCCAATCGCCTGATCCAGCAGACGCAACAGCGGCACGCTGCAGTTGGTGGTGCAGGAAGCGTTGGACACCAGCAGCTCGTCGCCGGTCAGGCAATCCTGGTTGATGCCGAAGACGATGGTGGCGTCGACATCCGCCTCGCTGGCCATCGGCTGGGAAAACAGCACACGCGGTGCACCGGCGTCGAGGAAACGCTGGCCATCGGCACGGGTGTGATAGACACCGGAGCATTCCAGCACCAGGTCGACGCCCAGTGCTTTCCAGTCGATGCCTTCGGGGGTGGCACTGCGCAGGACCTGCACGCAGTTGCCATTAATGTGCAGACAATCGCCTTCGACCCGCACTTCGCCAGGGAAGCGGCCGTGGGTGGAGTCAAAGCGTGTCAGGTATTCGATGCTGGCCATGTCGGCCAGATCGTTGATCGCAACAATTTCAAACCCGGCCGCCGCCCCTCGCTCGAACAGAGCACGCAAGACGCAACGACCAATGCGGCCGTAGCCGTTGAGTGCAACTTTGTAGGGACGCGGTTGAGGCATGGGGTTCTCGATTACCTTGGGTAACGGGGTGGCTGTCAGACCGCTTTCGCGAGCAAGCCCGCTCCCACATTTAGACCGCGATCTAATGTGGGAGCGGGCTTGCTCGCGAAGGCGTCAGTACAACCACCCCAATTTACAGCCTTAGTCTTCCAGCAGCTCTTCAGCCTGACCCAGGATGTTTTCCAGGGTGAAACCGAATTCTTCGAACAACGCTGGCGCCGGCGCCGACTCACCGTAGGTGGTCATGCCGATCACGCGGCCTTCCAGGCCTACGTACTTGTACCAGTAGTCGGCGTGAGCCGCTTCGATGGCGATACGCGCACTGACCTGCAACGGCAGCACCGATTGCTTGTAGCCGGCGTCCTGGGCTTCGAACACGCTGGTGCACGGCATGGACACCACACGTACGTTGCGGCCTTGGGCAGTCAGCTTGTCGTACGCCTGAACGGTCAGGCCCACTTCGGAACCGGTGGAGATCAGGATCAGCTCCGGCTCGCCGATGCAGTCCTTGAGCACGTAGCCGCCACGGCTGATGTCGGCGATCTGCGCATCGGTGCGTACTTGGTGCTGCAGGTTCTGACGCGAGAAGATCAGCGCCGAAGGGCCGTCGTTACGCTCGATGGCGTGTTTCCAGGCCACGGCGGATTCCACCGCGTCGGCTGGGCGCCAGCAATCCAGGTTCGGCGTGGTGCGCAGGCTGGTCAATTGCTCGACCGGCTGGTGCGTCGGGCCGTCTTCACCCAGGCCGATGGAGTCGTGGGTGTACACATGGATCACGCGCTTCTTCATCAGCGCAGCCATGCGTACGGCGTTGCGGGCGTATTCCATGAACATCAGGAAGGTCGCGCCGTAAGGCACCAGGCCACCGTGCAGGGACACGCCGTTCATGATGGCGCTCATGCCGAACTCACGTACGCCGTAGTACATGTAGTTGCCGCTGGCGTCTTCAGCCGACACACCTTTGCAGCCTTTCCACAGGGTCAGGTTGGAACCGGCCAGGTCGGCCGAACCGCCGAGGATCTCAGGCAGTAGCGGGCCAAAGGCGTTCAGGGTGTTCTGGCTGGCTTTACGGCTGGCGATGGTCTCGCCCTTGGCTGCGACTTCGGCAATGTAGGCAGAGGCTTTTTCCGAGAAATCGGCAGGCAGGTCACCGGCGAGGCGGCGTACCAGCTCGTTGGCCAACTCAGGGAACTCGGCGGAGTAGGCCGCGAAACGCTGGTCCCACTCGGCTTCGGTGGCCAGGCCTTTTTCCTTGGCATCCCATTCGGCATAGATGTCGGCCGGGATTTCGAACGGGCCGTGGTTCCACTTCAGCGCTTCGCGGGTCAGGGCGATTTCCGCGTCACCCAGTGGGGCGCCGTGGCAGTCTTCTTTGCCCTGCTTGTTCGGCGAACCGAAACCGATGGTGGTTTTGCAGCAGATCAGGGTTGGCTGCGCGCTCTTGCGGGCGGTGTCGATGGCGGTCTTGATCTCTTCCGGATCGTGGCCGTCGACGTTGCGGATCACCTGCCAGTTGTAGGCTTCGAAACGCTTCGGGGTGTCATCGGTGAACCAGCCTTCGACTTCGCCGTCGATGGAGATGCCGTTGTCATCGTAGAACGCGATCAGCTTGCCCAGGCCCAGGGTGCCGGCCAGGGAAGCGACTTCGTGGGAAATGCCTTCCATCATGCAGCCATCACCCAGGAACACGTAGGTGTGGTGATCGACGATGTTGTGGCCAGTGCGGTTGAACTGCGCGCCCAGGACTTTCTCAGCCAGCGCGAAGCCAACGGCGTTGGCCAGGCCTTGGCCCAGGGGACCGGTGGTGGTCTCGACGCCTGGGGTGTAGCCGAATTCCGGGTGACCCGGGGTGCGGCTGTGCAGTTGACGAAAGCTTTTCAGGTCATCGATGGTGACGTCGTAGCCGGTCAGGTGCAGCAGCGAGTAGATCAGCATCGAGCCGTGGCCGTTGGACAGGACGAAGCGGTCACGGTCGGCAAACGACGGGTTGCTCGGGTTGTGTTTCAGGTAGTCACGCCAAAGCACCTCGGCGATATCCGCCATGCCCATCGGGGCACCGGGATGGCCGCTGTTGGCTTTTTGCACGGCATCCATGCTGAGGGCACGAATGGCGTTGGCACGCTCACGACGGCTGGGCATCGCTGATCTCCTGGGGTTTGCTGAAAAGAAACGGAAAAAAGGACCGGCATTTTCCCTCAGCCACCGCCTGCGGGCAATGACAGATAGTCACTTGAGGACGTTTTTCCTGTGCTTTGGGCATCAATCCCTTGCAGAAACCTTTAACCGGTTCGTCTAAAGGTTATAGCGGCGGCTTATAACCACCACTTATCGATCAATATCAAAACTTTTTGATATTGCCCTTGCGATGCATTCCCCCCGTCACTAGACTGCTGGCCTTATGAATCTACCCATGCCCTCACTGCGCCCCGACGACGGCGATGAACTGGCAGCCTTGTGCAAGGCCGCTGGCGATCCGTTGCGTTTAAACGTGTTGCGCGCGCTGGCCAACGATTCCTTCGGCGTACTGGAACTGGCGCAGATATTTGCCATCGGCCAATCCGGCATGAGCCACCACTTGAAGGTGCTGGCCCAGGCCGACCTGGTGGCGACCCGCCGTGAAGGCAATGCGATTTTCTACCGCCGCGCCCTGCCCCATACCGAACTGCTGGGCGGCAAACTGCACGCAGCCCTGCTTGAAGAAGTGGATAACCTGAGCCTGCCGGGCGACGTACAGTCACGCATCGGCCAGGTGCATGGGCAACGCGCCGCCGCCAGCCAGGATTTTTTCGCACGGGTTGCCGAGAAGTTTCGCGCGCAGCAAGACCTGATTGCCGGCCTTGCCCAATACCGCGACAGCGTATTGGCGCTGCTCGACAAGCTGAGCTTCAGTGAAGAGGCCACAGCACTGGAAGTCGGCCCTGGCGACGGCGGTTTCCTGCCGGAACTGGCGCGGCGCTTTCAGCAAGTCACCGCGCTGGACAACAGCCCGGCGATGCTCGAACTGGCGCGCCAGCTCTGCGAGCGCGAGTCGCTGGGCAATGTCAGCCTGCAGTTGGCGGACGCACTGAACAACACAACGTTAAAGGCCGACTGCGTGGTGCTGAACATGGTCTTGCACCATTTCGCCGCCCCTGCCGACGCCCTCAAGCAAATGGCCGGGCTGCTGCACCCCGGCGGTAGCCTGTTGGTTACGGATTTATGCAGCCACAACCAGAATTGGGCCAGGGAGGCCTGCGGTGATCTCTGGTTGGGTTTTGAACAGGATGATCTGGCCCGTTGGGCCACCGCTGCGGGACTCGTTCCCGGGGAAAGCCTCTATGTAGGTTTACGTAATGGTTTCCAGATCCAGGTCCGCCATTTTCAGCGGCCGGCTGGCGACACTCACCATCGGTAAAATCAGGAAAACATCGAGATGAGCGAATACTCCCTTTTCACCTCCGAGTCCGTGTCTGAAGGGCATCCGGACAAAATCGCCGACCAGATTTCCGACGCGGTGCTGGACGCCATCATTGCTGAAGACAAGTTCGCCCGTGTGGCGTGCGAGACCCTGGTGAAAACCGGTGTAGCGATCATCGCTGGCGAAGTGACCACCACCGCCTGGGTTGACCTGGAGCAGATCGTTCGTGACGTGATCACCGACATCGGCTACACCAGCTCCGACGTCGGCTTCGACGGCGCGACCTGCGGCGTGATGAACATCATCGGCAAGCAATCCCCGGACATCAACCAGGGTGTCGACCGTGCCAAGCCTGAAGATCAGGGCGCCGGCGACCAGGGCCTGATGTTTGGCTATGCCAGCAACGAAACCGACGTGCTGATGCCGGCACCGATCACCTTCTCGCACCAGCTGGTGCAGCGTCAGGCCGAAGCGCGTAAATCCGGCTTGCTGCCGTGGCTGCGCCCAGACGCCAAGTCCCAGGTGACCTGCCGCTACGAAGGCGGCAAAGTTGTCGGTATCGACGCTGTCGTACTGTCGACCCAGCACAACCCGGACGTGTCCTACGCCGACCTGCGCGAAGGCGTGATGGAGCTGATCGTCAAACACGTGCTGCCGGCCGAGCTGCTGAGCAAAGACACTCAGTTCCACATCAACCCGACTGGCCAGTTCATCATCGGCGGCCCAGTGGGCGACTGTGGCCTGACCGGTCGCAAGATCATCGTCGACAGCTACGGCGGCATGGCCCGTCACGGCGGTGGCGCGTTCTCCGGTAAGGATCCATCCAAGGTTGACCGTTCGGCGGCCTACGCCGGTCGTTACGTGGCCAAGAATATCGTCGCTGCCGGCCTGGCCGAGCGTTGCGAGATCCAGGTGTCCTACGCCATTGGTGTGGCCCAGCCTACGTCGATCTCGCTGAATACCTTCGGCACCGGCAAGATCAGCGATGACAAAATCGTGAAGCTGGTGCGTGAGATCTTCGACCTGCGCCCGTACGCAATCACCACCATGCTCGACCTGCTGCACCCGATGTACCAGGAAACCGCAGCCTACGGCCACTTCGGTCGTACCCCTGCGCAGAAGACCGTCGGCGACGATACCTTCACCACTTTTACCTGGGAAAAGACCGACCGCGCCAACGACCTGCGGACCGCCGCCGGCCTGTAATCGCTCTCGGTACACAAAAGCCCTGCCGGGTTCACCCGGTGGGGCTTTTTATTGCCGCCCGAATGGCGCGACGACCTTCACAGTTTTTGGATCCAAAGCTTGCAGGCCCAATGATGGCCCCTTAGAATCCGCGCCCTCTCGGGCCCTTCACCTTATTTGGATATTGCCCTGCGCCAGCCCGGGATTCATCAGCGCGCAGGCAATCGAACATTGAGGTTTTTCATGCGCATTTCCACGCTCGCCCCTGCCGCCCTGCTGCTCAGCCTGTTCGCCCTGCCGGTTAACGCCGCGGACCTGAGCGCACTGAGCGGCGCCCTGAGCGCCCAACTGGGTGGCGGCAACTCCGGCGACTGCCAGAAACAAGCCGCCGATCTGCAAACCAAGATCGATGCTGCCGAAGCCCAGAAAGACACCTTGAAAGTAAAGGCCTTCAAAGCCGCCCAGGACCAGATCAACAAAGGTTGTGACAAACTTTCTGAAGCCCAGGCCAAAGCCGACGCCAAGCAGCAAACACAGGAGGCCAAGGCCGATAAGCCCGACGCCGTGAAAGCCCTGGGCGGCCTGTTCAAGTAAATAGAAACACCCAGTAAAAAGCCCCGCAGCGTCGGGGCTTTTTTGTGGCTGAGAGGATCATTTAGGCTGGGCGCCCTTTCCGAGCACGGATGCTCACGATGCCTTTACTGATAGCGCTTGTACTCAGCCTTTTACCTCTTAGTGGGTGGGCCGAAGAGTGCCCAGACGCCGCCCGGGCACAGGTCAACACCCTGGCCGAGCAGATACGCCTCTGGGACGACAGCTACCATCGCCTCAACCAATCCCCCGTCAGCGATGAACTCTATGACCAGGCACGCCAGCGCCTGGCCCACTGGCGCCAATGCTTCCCCGAACCCATCACGAAACCCGACAAGCCACTGGCGAGTTCACGCGGCACCCTGCCTCATCCCATTGCCCATACGGGCCTTGAGAAACTGCAGGATGAACAGGCCGTCGGCGCCTGGCTGCGAACACGCGAAGATGTCTGGATTCAGCCCAAAGTGGACGGCGTGGCGGTGACCCTGATCTATCAACAAGGTCGCCTGCGACAAGTCATCAGCCGGGGCGACGGCATCATGGGCCACGACTGGTCCGCCTCCGCACGCAAGATCCCTGGCATCGTCCAACAGTTGCCGGAACCCATCGACCTGGTGCTGCAAGGTGAACTCTATTGGCGGCTCGACGACCATGTGCAATCGGCAAACGGCGGGCTTAATGCCCGCAGCAAAGTGGCCGGCCTAATGAACCGCCTGCAACTGAGCGACACCGATGCCAGCGGCATTGGCCTGTTTGTCTGGGCGTGGCCAAAGGGGCCAGCTTCCTTTACCGAGCGCCTGGCCACACTGGCACGCTGGGGTTTCACCGACAGTCGTCGCTTCAGCCACCCCATCCGTGACATCGCCGAAGCCACGCACTGGCGCGCCTATTGGTACAACCACCCACTGCCATTCGCCAGCGATGGGGTGGTGGTGCACCAAGCTCAGCGCGCACCCGCCGAACGCTGGCAAGCCAGCGAGCCCTACTGGGCGGCGGCCTGGAAGTACCCGGCAGGCAAGGCCCTGGCACTGGTGCGCAACGTGCAATTCAAGATCGGCCGCACCGGACGCATAACCCCCATGCTGGAGCTGGAACCGGTGCAACTGGATGACCGACAGATCAGCCGGGTGAGCGCCGGCTCATTGAAACGTTGGCAAGCGCTGGATATCCGCCCTGGCGACCAGATATCCATCAGCCTGGCGGGCCAGGTGATCCCGCGGCTGGACGAAGTCATCTTGCGAAACACCCACAGGGCAGACCTGAAAGTGCCTGACCCACGGGACTTCCATGCCTTGAGCTGCTGGCAACTGGACCCCGGCTGCGAAGAGCAGTTACTCGCACGCCTCACCTGGCTGAGCAGCAATCAAGGCCTTGCGCTACCCCATATAGGTCGCGAAACCTGGAACGTATTGATCCAGGCCGGTCTAATCGCAGGCTTTCTCGATTGGTTAACCCTGGATGCGGCAGAGCTTGCTAACATTGAGGGCTTCGGTGATCGCAGCCGCGCACGCGTGGTCGAAAGTCTCCACAGCGCGCGGCAACGACCCTTTGCTCAATGGCTCAAAGCCTTGGGCGTACCGCCTGCGGCACGCAACAACCTGGAAGGCGACTGGCAGACGCTGGTCGCCAGAGACACCCAGGCCTGGCTGGCCATCGATGGCATCGGCCCGGGCCGCGCGGCGCAACTGAGCGCTTTTTTCCGCGACCCGCAAGTACAGGCCTTGGCAGACACATTACGCGTGGCCGGCATCGACGGGTTCTGAACCCAAGCCGACCACCAGATTGCGACCTTGGAGCCCCACATGAAATTTCTAGCCCCCGTTGCCCTGACCGTTGCAAGCTTCATGGCCACACCGTTGCTGGCCGCCGAACAAGCACCACAGCTCACCGGCTGCGCCGCCAAGCGCCAAGCCATCAGCACCCAGATCGAACAGGCCAAGGCCGCCGGCAACAGTGCGCAACAAGCGGGTCTGGAAAAAGCCCTGAGCGAAGTCACCGCCAACTGCACCGACGCATCCTTGAAGAAGGAGCGCGAAAACAAGGTGCTTGATGCCAAGCATGAAGTCAGCCGCCGTCAGGCCGACCTCGACAAGGCCATGAAAAAAGGCGATGCGGACAAGATCAACAAACGCAAAGACAAACTCGCCGAGTCCCGCAAAGAACTGCAGGACGCCGTGGAAGAACTCGACCAGTAAAACCGGTCAGTGGTCCCGGAACTGTTTATGGCAGGCGCTGCAGGCATCTTCGACTTTCTGCACCGCCGGCCCTAGGTTGCTGGCCTTGTAAGGCTGCACTTGGCTGATGGTCACCAATTCACCGGTGGCCGCTTCAAGGTCACGGGCCAGTTGCTGGAATTGCGCCTGTTTCTGCCAGACATCGTCCTTGGCGCTGGTGTGATCTTCCTCGCGCACGCTCGGGAAATGCTTCCACGGCTCATGGGACAACGCATCCAGCTTGACAGCGCCTTCGGCAAATTTAGCGCCGTCGAAGGGGATGCGCCCGCGCAGCATGCCGCCCAGGTCTTCGCCGGTCTTGAGCATCTGCTTGAAGATCGCCTTGCGCTGGCCCAGCGGAGAATTGGGATCCACGCCGCCACAGGCGGACAGTGTCAGGCAGGCCAGCAATACAACGGTCAGTCTTTTAAAAGTCATGGTGGCTTCGAGGTCACGGGAAACGGCGGCCAGTATCCTCGCCCCGCCCGTAAAGACCAATAGCCCTATTAATAATAAGGGTTGCCCAATTGCACTACCGCGTGGGCAATCGCTTCAGGAATGGTTTGTATGCATGTCACGTTGAAACCCTGGAGCCGCCGCCTGGCGTGGGCTCTGCCGATGATCGCGCTGCTGGCTGGCTGCGATGCGGGCAAAGAAACAGCCAAAGATGAAACTTCGAAGCCCCATGCCGTCGCCACCTATGTCAGCGCACCGTGGGAAGCCCTGCCGGTGGTGTCCGACAGCGACCTCCTGGCCGGCTTTGAATCCTGGCGCAGTGCTTGCCAGCGCCTCAAGGCCGACCCGATCTGGGGAGCGACGTGCGCTGCCGCTGCGACCGTGCCCGCCAATGCTACAGCGGTGCGGGGCTTCCTCAAGGAGCGCCTGGATGTGTTCGGCTTGCGCTCTGCCGACAACACGCCCAACGGCTTGATCACCGGCTATTACGAACCGGTCTACCCCGGCAGCCTGACCAAAACCGCCAAAGCCAACGTGCCGGTATACGGCGTGCCGGACGACCTGATCATCGTCAACCTGGAAAGCATCTACCCCGAACTCAAGGGCAAGCGCCTGCGCGGTCGCCTGGAAGGTCGTGTGCTCAAGCCTTACGACGATGCCAGCGCCATCAACGGCCAGGGCTCCACGGCCAAACCGATTGCCTGGCTGACCGACCCGATGGACCTGCAGTTCCTGCAAATTCAGGGCTCGGGCCGCATCCAACTGGCCGGTGGGCGCCAACTGCGCGTCGGTTATGGCGACCAGAACGGCTACCCCTATCGTCCTATCGGCCGCTGGCTGGTGGAGCAAGGCGAATTGAAGAAAGAAGACGTGACCATGGGCGCCATCAGCGCCTGGGCCAAGGCGCACCCGCAGCGCATACCGGAACTGCTGGCAAGCAACCCCAGCTATGTGTTCTTCAGCGCGCGTCCCGACAGCAATGAAGGCCCGCGCGGCTCCTTGAATGTGCCATTGACCGCTGGCTACAGCGTGGCGGTGGATCGCAAGGTGATTCCGTTGGGCAGTTTGTTATGGCTGTCGACCACCAAGCCGGATGGCTCGCCAATCGCACGGCCCGTCGCCGCACAGGACACCGGCGGCGCAATCACGGGTGAAGTGCGCGCGGATTTGTTCTGGGGCACCGGCGATGCCGCGGGTGAACTGGCGGGGAATATGAAGCAGCAGGGGCAGATCTGGATGTTGTGGCCAAAGGGTGCGGCGTTGCCACAGGTGCCGGATGCGCCCGTAGGGAGCTGAAGAACAACACCGAGCGAGTGTGGGAGCCGGGCTTGCCCGCGATGGCGATGTGTCAGTGAACATCTTTGCTGGCTGACACTCCGCCATCGCAGGCAAGCCAGCTCCCACACTGGCTTGTATCAACCCTCAGATCGAGACAAAGAAGAAACTCGCAATCAACGCCATCCCCACGAACCACACCAGCGAACGCAGGATCGCCCAGTCTGCCAGGTAGCAGATGATGTACAGCAGGCGGCTGGTGATAAACAGCACCGCCAGTACATTGATGGTCACCAATTCGGCCGTACCCGCCAGGTGCGCGATGATCACTGCCGCCGCGAAGGCCGGCGTGACTTCAAAACTGTTGAGCTGGGCACTGTGGGCACGCTTGGCAAAGCCTTCAAGGGTGTCCAGGAAAGCGCGAGGGTCGTGGTTCTGCCGTGGGCCGAACTTGCCACCGCTGAACTTGGCCACACCTGTGCACAGGTAAGGTAGAAAAATTGCGATCAACACACACCAGAAAGCGACCGTCATCACACATTCCTTTTGTAGTTTTAAACAGCGATTAGAGTTTTAGCACTAAAAATACCAAACCGCACTCACCCGCTATGAGCCCTGGCCGGCCCAAAGGTTCTATGGTGTTTTATCCAATGCCTTGCAACATCGCGCCGCTGGCGCGGTCCATCCACCCAACCCTGCACTGCCACCCAACCTCCAAGGACCCCGGATGCTTGAACTTGTCGCCGCCTTTATTTGCCTGACCACCCTACTCACCTATGTGAATTTCCGTTTTATCGGCCTGCCGCCCACCATCGGTGTGATGGTCACGGCCCTGGTGTTTTCGCTGATCCTGCAAGGCTTGAGCGTTCTCGGCTACCCAGGCCTGGAAGAGCGCATCCAGCAGTTGATCGGCCAGATCGACTTCGGCGATTTGCTGATGAACTGGATGCTGTCGTTCCTGCTGTTCGCCGGCGCCCTGCACGTGAACCTGAACGACCTGCGCAGCTACCGCTGGCCCATCGGCCTGCTGGCGACCTTCGGCGTATTGATCGCGACCGTGGTGATCGGCAGCTTGGCGTATTACATCTTCGCCCTGTTTGGTTGGCACGTGAGCTTCCTTTACTGCCTGCTGTTCGGTGCGCTGATTTCACCCACCGACCCGATTGCGGTGCTGGGTGTATTGCGTACGGCCAATGCCTCGAAACCGCTGAAAACCACTATCGTGGGCGAGTCATTGTTCAACGACGGTACCGCTGTCGTGGTCTTCACCGTGCTGCTGGGCATCGCACAGCTGGGCGAAACCCCGACCGTCGGCGCCACCGCCCTGCTGTTCGCCCATGAAGCCATCGGCGGCGTGGTATTCGGCGGTCTGATTGGCTACTTGGTCTACCTGATGATCAAGAGCATCGAACAACACCAGATCGAAGTGATGCTGACCCTCGCCCTGGTGATCGGCGGCTCGGCGATGGCCACCGAACTGCATGTCTCAGCACCGATTGCGATGGTGGTCGCCGGCCTGATTATCGGCAACCTGGGCCGCAAGCTGGCGATGAACGACATGACCCGCCGCTACCTGGACGGTTTCTGGGAGTTGCTCGACGACATGCTCAATGCCCTGCTGTTCGCCCTGATCGGCATGGAACTGCTGCTCTTGCCGTTCAACTGGTTGCACATATTCGCTGCCAGCCTGCTGGCCGTGGCAATCCTGCTGTCGCGCCTGCTGACGGTGGCTCCGGCGATCCTGTTGCTACGACGCTGGCGCACGGTGCCACGCGGCACCATCCGCATCCTCACCTGGGGCGGTTTGCGTGGTGGTGTATCGGTAGCGTTGGCACTGGCACTGCCGCTGGGGCCGGAGCGAGACCTGCTGCTGAGCATCACCTACATCGTGGTGCTGTCGTCGATCCTGCTGCAGGGGTTGAGTATCGGCAAGCTGGTCAAACGCGTGACCCGCGACGACCCCGCGCCAGACACCTCAACTCATTGAGCCGAGCCCTCTTCGTTACTGAAGAACAGTGTTTGCGCCGCCTCAGGCTCAATGGTAGTGCGGAAGATCGACAATATCCGCTCGTTATCACCGCGGGCCGCCCGCAGTCGCTCTTCAAAGCCGGCGACGGGCGTGCCCCCGGGTTTCAGGTGCGCGAACTTGAAGCCCAGCGCCCCGCCGCTGTGATCAGCCGGGTAATGGAAGTGCGCAAACCAGAGCACCTCCGGCACCTGGCCGCTGGCCTTGACCTTCTGGATATAGAAACTGCGAAACAGCGGCGGCGAACCGGCGCCGGGTGCGCGCCCGGTGTCAGGCACTTCCTTGATTTCAACGACGCCCTCGGCCAGCAGGTCGGCGATGCCGGTGGTGGTCGGCTCACGCGCCAGCACCATACGTTGATAGGCCTCACGGCCCGCCTTGATCAGTTCATTGGCCTTGTCGGTCAGGGTGTTCTCCAGCTTCTGTTTCAACGGATCGACGTGCACCGCATCCTTGCGACTTTCGAGCGAACGCCGTACGTCCTCGAACATCTGCTCGGCCAGCAATTCCAGATCGCCCCGCAGCGCGCTTGGCGCAACTTGCAGGTTCTGCTCCAGGCTCGGCAACCGCGTCAGAGCGTCGTTGCCATGCTGAATCAATCGCCAACTATTGATGTAGCCCTGGGGTTGCCAGAGCACGACCTGAACAGAGGGGGCTGCCTGGTACGCCCAATCAACCTCTGCACCTGCCTGGGTCTTGACGAACCGGGCGTACACCGAAAGGGTGGAGGGGTCGACAAACTCCACCGACTCCTCCACAGGAGAGCCGGAAGCGCTCTCGCCCGAAGAGCCCGGCTGCGTGGCGATCAGCCCACCGAAATAGCGGCTGTGCACAATCTCTTTCCAGCCCGCGCCGTTAACGACCGGCAGCGCCCCCTGTTCGGCATAGTGCTGCAAGGTGTCATGCACAATCTCCTCACGAATCGCTTGGATGTAGTCGCGGTACTCACTCAGTGCGGAGCCGTCGATGAACGGGCTGGGGATGGCAGCGGCCTGGGCCAGGCGCACATCCAGCCAGGCCAGTTCGTCGACCGTTTCGTTGAGCAGTTGGCGGCGCTGGCCGGCGCTGTAGTCCGGGTCGGTGCAGAGCTGGCGATAGCTGGACAGCCTCAAGCGGCAGCGCAGGTTGACGTCTTGCAGCAGGCTCAGCACCTGTGCGCCCGGCGTTTCGACCCTTGCCCTCAAGCAGCGCAGCACCCTCGGCCGTAGCCCGGTTTCCAGCCAGGTCAGGATCGGCACCTTGCCGCGCCACTCCGGTGCGTCCAACGCAGTCACCTGGGCATCCTTCGGGAGTAGCGTTTCCAGCATCGCCTCCCAGGCAAGGCGCTGCTCACGGCATAGCTGCACCGCCTCGCCATGCATGCTGGCGATCAAGCGAAGGGTAACTTTGGTAATGCTGGAGAGTGCAAACTTCGAGACCTCATGCAACGAGAGCTCGGAAATACTCGCCGGATCAATGATCTGTTTGTAACGCGTGGTGCGCAGAACCTCCAGCAAGCGGACCTGGAAGCGCAGGCAATGCACTTGGGTCTCCAGGAAGCGCTGCCGCAGCGCCGCATAGTCCTGCACCACCTCCACTCGACGACGTTGCTCCAGCAGATCCAGCAATAACTTGGCGCGCTGACGCAACACAACGACGTGGTCGATTTCGACATCAATCTGCATAATCCTATTGGCCAGCACGGTCTCGGCCTGCAATCGCCCGATGATTGCCGGGTCAGGCATCTGCGCCTCGGTGTAGTGCGCATACTCTGTGTCAAATCGGCTTTTGAGTTCGTGTGCCGGGCTCATGACCTCAGCCTCCCGGCCCGGCGCGCCGCCGGCGAGGCGCAGCCGCAGGTCAAGCACCCAGCGCCCCTTGCCGTCAGCCTTCAGCCATGGCCCGCGGCGCCCATTGGCGGCAACGACCCGCACATCGTCCTGCTCGACATTCACGTTGAAACAGTGCCCGTCCACCTCGGCGTACCACTGGTCACCGCTTTGCAACAGGCCGGTCCTAAAACCACGGGTCTCCCGGATAGCCGCCGTGGGCGTGGCAACGTTGAAGGTTTTCAGGTCGGCAAGCTGAGAGGGCGTCAACCGCCCCAACGGCGTCACCCAACCGTAATCGACAGCGGTACGCATGGGGCCAACGTCCTGCTCGGCGCCCGTGGCGGGCAGCTCCCGTACGGGGTTATCCAGTGCCGGCAGCGGGGTGTCGATTATTTCGAGGCTTTGCAGCGTGTCGATATCGTCCGCACGCTCGGCGCTGTTGACGCGCTCACGGAGCGCATCACCGGAATAATGCATCAGCACCAGCGCCATATTGAGGAAAAAGCCGACCAAGGCCCCGCCTTCATCCTCATTGTCACCCTGGGCGACGGCGCTGATTTGCTCGTGCACAGACCACGCCACCTGTAACCAGCCCACCACCGCCAACGGCCCTGTGACCAATTGCATCACGCTGTTCAACCCCAGTGACAACCCCTCCATGCGTCGCGCCCAGAGGTTTTCGCGGTTGGACACCGATTGTCGGTCTGCCTGTTCGAGAATCGCCTGCACCTGGCTTCGGTAGAGATGCTGCCCGTAGTCGCCCCGCACTTCGTCAGTGGCCAGCGTTGCCGGCGTGCTGCTCAGGGCGTCGATCAACAGCGCCAGGCCATCCACCGTATTGAAGTGGGGGACGACGAAGCCATTGTCCCGATAGACAGCACGCGCGTCGTCGCTCATCCAGGCCAGCACTTGTTGCTGCAGGTCACCCGGCTGCTTAATCGCCTTGAGCAGGTCCTGCCGGTCGGCAAACTCCATGAGTTTGGGCCGCGCCATTGGCCGGAACAGCACAACGGGCCCGGCGTCGAGGGTTCGCGGCCCGATGAAAAACATGTTGGTGACCACATCGGCCTTGGCTTGAGTGGAGAGCTTAAAGGCCAGCGGCCTGAGCACGATGACCTGATTGCCCAGGTAACGCTCTGCGGCCTGTGCCTGCATCACGGCGGCCACGGTGTCGTAACCCTTGCGGCTGAACCCCCAGCGGCCACGGGCGTAGTTCTCCAGCGCGAGCATCGGCAGCTCCTGACGCAGCTGCGCAATGAAGCTGCGGCTGCGCCACAGCACTTCGGTGGGTGAATCCTTGAGCGCCGCCGTGACCCGCTCGGGGTAACGCGCGCCGATGTCGACCTCGCTCACCAAGCGCTTGATGGTGCTGGGGGTCAGCCATCGGGGCGGTGGGGTGCCGTTGCGTAACGCGACCTCAATCGCATCCCCCGGCAGGCTCGCCAGGTTCTCCAGCGACACATTGAGCAACGTGGTGATCAGCTTTACCGGAAACCCGCCGGCGGCAGACACGCCCCTGACCGTATGCACCGTGATGATCACATCGCTCGGCTCAAGGGTCGAAGGTTTGGGGTAAGCCGCCATCAGCCGTTGCCGGGCGAAATCGAGCAGCGAGGGCACGCCATCGTCGAAAAACCGCCAGTTGGGTTGATTGAACAGCACACCCAGCGCGCGCAGGTGCTGGGAAAACAAACCCCGTACCTCACGGCGAGCCTGTTTGATCCAGGTTGGCAGGGCCACATAGAGTTTGCGCAGCCCCGGGTCTGCGTCGAGGCGCAGGCTGTCGAAATCCCCCGTGGCCACCCATTGCACAGTGTCGAACAAGACGGCGTTCCAGTACGGGGAGTCACGCCCCAACTCGACACCCCACTGCAAGTCACTCAACTGCTTGGCCAAAAAGCTCAGGGCAAACCCGTCGAAGATATTCGAACGCGGCTCATACAGCCGCCATTGCATTGCACGCCCCGGCGCCAGCCCACCGAGGCGCCTGCGCAACGCGGCACCCAGCTCAGCGCGGGAAGCAAACACTTCGATACCGGCACTCAGCGTGAACAGCAGCAGTGTCTCGCCGCTGCTGGCAGGGCCGATAAGCACCATGCCGCGCAGCAATTCCAGCGACCGGCCACCGAACTCGCCCCACTGATCCACCAGATAAGCGCGGGTGGTGCCGCCACGCAGGTTGTTGTCGGGCACTTGCAGCACGTCGTTGATCATGCGCCGCTGCACAGGGTCACTGACCAGCGTCGGCACGCTGAGGTCTCTCAAGGTTTCCTGCAAGCGCAGGGACAACCCTTCAAAGCGGCTGCGGGCCTCGATGGACAATTCGGTCCAATCATCGATCAACGCCTGCTGGCAACGTTCAAGCAGCAAGGGACCGCGCAGGTTCACGGCGTCCTGGGCGTCCAGGTTTTTCAAGGGTGAGGCGATGATCGGGGTGCTGTCCGGCTGTTCGGTGAGCAGTTGGCCTTGGGTGTAGTCGACCCAAAGGCCGTCGACGAAGCGGTTGATCAACGCGTCTACCAGCGTGGAGCGCTCGTGACCTGCGCCGCTGATCGTCTGGTTCTGGTAACGATAGCGCGGCGCCAGCAGCACCGGGACCGTGTCGGTGACGGCCAGCGTGGGGTACGTCGCCAGCAGTGTGTGCCGCAGGTCGCGTGCGGCGATCACGGTCAGGGAGGTGCGCGCCGCGAACAGTTCCTGGATGTCCCGGGCAGCGCGCCACAGCGGCGTCAGGGGATAAAGCGAATAAGGCGTCTTGGCCATGAATACGTCCTTGATCAGACGCGGGCCCCGTATGCCAGGTGGATGAAGCTCGGCCAGTCAGCCCGCCCAGGCAGAGTGCCGATCCACTGCACTGCCGGGTGACAAGGGAGTAGCACCCACGGTTTATTGCTTGTCGATCCGCTGCGGATGCCTGGGGTCCGCAGCCTTCTTGCCTGGCAGGCTGCTTTCGCTGCGAATCTGCGCATGGCTGATCAGCGCAAAAATAAAGCTGCCGCCAATGATATTGCCCGCCAGCGTCGGCCCGGCGAACACCAGCCAGAAGTCCTTCCACGCCAGTTCGCCGGCAAACACCAGGTATGACACCTCCGCCGAGCCCACCACGATATGGGTAAAGTCCCCCAGCGCCATCAGGTAAGTGATCAGGATGATGATGAACATCTTGGCGCTTTCCATCGACGGGATCATCCACACCATGGTGGCGATCATCCAGCCGGAGATGATGCCTTTGGCGAACATCTGGCTGGCGTCGTTCTCCATGATCTTGCGCCCGATTTCGAGGAAGGCCTGGTCAGTCCGGGTATCGAAGATCGGCAAGTGCAACATCACATAAGCCACCAGCAGGGTGCCGCACAGGTTGCCGACCAACACCACCGTCCATAATCGCAACAGTCGCCCGGCGTTGCCCAGGGTGGGCTTGCTCATCACCGGCAGAACGGCCGTCAGAGTGTTTTCGGTGAACAACTGCTGACGCGCGAGGATCACCGCCAGGAAGCCTGCGCAGTAACCGAAGCTGGCGATCACCTTGAAGGCTTCGCCATCCGGCAGGCGCGAGTTGAGCAACCCCATCGCCATCAGCGACAGTCCCATGGTCAACCCGGCAGCCAACGCCGACCACCACAAGGCAGCAACGCTGCGCTCCAACTCCTGGTCGCCCTGGGTACGGATGATTTCATGCAGTACCGCCGCGCGGGGCGGCTGGTTTTTGTCGACGTCCTGCTGCTCTTCCTGCGACAGGTTGGGGGTTTTGCCTGATTCGTCGGTGGCCATGATTATCCGGAGTCCAAGGGGTGCCTGTAGCTACGACACGCCGCCGCGATGGCTGTTCAGTGGCCAGGCAACTAAACCTTTGGCTTCCAGGCCTTGGCCATCTCCACGGTGGTAGAACTGGAGGCCTTGTCCCAGGGCTTGTTGCGCGCCTTGTAACTGTTCACGAGGGTGTCGAGTACCCGGTTGAATTCGGTGGGTGTGGTGGCCCATGCCAGGTCTTGGGCCGCACGGTGCAACAGTTCAACGTTGGACTCAGGCTGGCCGGGTCGGAACAGCGACGGGTAGATCACCTCACGTGTGAAGTTTTCAGCTTTCGTCGCAATATCACGCACGCTCATCTCAGCGACAGCACGGCCAATGACCTTGGACATCGGCAATGCACCGCCTGCGACCTGCTTGGCTGCCGCTTGCAACAACTGCTGAAAATTGGGCTGACTGGCGACATTCAGGCGCCGCCCCAACCAATCGATGTGCTCCGGACGCTCAGCCAGGGCATCGAGGTTGCGCAGGGCCGATAAGACTCTCGGCGTGAACACCTGCGCGCCCTGTGCCTGGTTAGCCTCGGCAATCGCGACATCCAGGACTTGCAACGCCTGTTTCGCGCTTTCCCGAAACATCAGCACATCCGAGGCGGCGGGGTCTTTTTGCAGCGTCGGTTGCACGCTGGCGAGCATTGAATCATCCATGGCCAACACGGCGTCATCCAGCGACTGGAACGCGTGGTGCTCAAGTGCAGTGGTACGACGCTCCAAATGCGCGTCTACCGCCTCGCGAGCCTTCGCTTGCAGGTGCTGCTTCTGCTCATCCTGTATCGTGAAGTTGACCGTGCCCGTGAGCAGGCCGCGAAAATCGCCTTTTTCAGTCTTGAGGGGCAATGTCACAATCTGCTCGGCGAACGCTTCGAGCTTTTTGTCCTGGAAGGCCCCAGCAGCCGAATGCGGAACGCCTGTAATGCGATCTGCCAAGTGGCTCAGAAAATTGCCACTGCGCGCTCGCTCACCAGAGGCATCTGACTCGAACTTGACGATCAACGCCTCGGACTTGGCCAGGGGGCTCTCGGGAAACGCCCGATCCACCACACCTGGCGCCGGGGTATTGAGCAGCAGGCCACCATCCTTGAACGCGGTGGTTTCAGCTGACGCCTGAAAGCCATGACCTTGTTCCACGGGGCTCTTGAACACCAGTGGCAACGCGCCGGAAATATGCGCCGCCCTGGCAATATCCATCTGCGGCGTCAGGCTCGCATTAAACACCACCAGCTGTGGACGGTCGGCAAACATGCCGGTGCCGGTGATCTTGAGTTGCTTGATCGCGGGTATATCCCGACTCAGCACCTCAAGATCGCCAAACGTAGGGGCGCCGCCGGCACTCAACCTGTCAGCAATGCGCATGATTTGCGCCGAGCGGGTTTCCCGAGGGGTTTGCGCGATATGGCCCAGAATCGACTGGCGCGACTCGTTACGAATCAGCTCTTCAAGGGGAAGTGCCTCGGTCTGCAGGCGCGGCAGCAAGGTCATCAACAATTGAGAGGTACTGCCGACGGCGCCGGGCAAGCGCCCAACCAGTTTGCCCAGTGTCGTACTAGCATCCTGTATCCAGGCCGTCACGGCGTCTTTGCTATTGAGCAGGCTTGGCAAATCGATACCATCGGACAACTTGTCGAACGCTTCAGCCCCCATGCCACTGGCAATCAGCGCTGCTGAAATAGCACCGGCAGATGAGCCGGAAATCGATTGGATACCTTGCAGCTTCTGGGCGTCCTCAAGTGCCCGCACCACCCCCGAGAAAGCAATGCCCTTGGCGCCACCCCCACTGAGTACCAGGCTGGTGACAGGGGGAGCCGATAAAAACACGTCCACCCGCCCCTGCTGATCACGCATGAGTGTCACATTGCGCGCGCCCACCCCCTCCACCAGCGGCGTCTCCACTGCTTCGTGGATCGAGGAATACGCCTCTTCAGTCACTGAGGGTTGAATCTTGGTGATCGAGTTAAACACTTTCATCCATGGGCTCTCTCTACAGGGTGTGGTCCTGAGTGATGAGAGCGCCTGGGAAAGATCCGTGCGGAATGATTTGGTAAAGCAAATCACAGCGCAGCAAGGTTACTCGGGAAGGCTATCGTCCTTGAACTGGTCCTTCACGTACCGGATCTCGGTGCGGCCGTGGGGCGCGGGCAGACCATCTTCGCCGAGGTTGACGAAGACCATTTTCTCTACCGTGAGGATACTTTTGCGGGTGATCTTGTTGCGCACTTCACAGGTCAAGGTGATGGAGGTGCGACCAAATTCGGTAGCGGTAATGCCCAGTTCGATGATGTCGCCCTGGCGCGAAGCGCTGACAAAGTTGATTTCGGAGATGTACTTGGTTACCACGCGCTGGTTGCCCAGTTGGACGATGGCGTAGATCGCCGCTTCTTCGTCGATCCAGCGCAGCAGGCTGCCGCCGAACAGGGTGCCGTTGGGGTTGAGGTCTTCAGGTTTTACCCATTTGCGGGTGTGGAAGTTCATGGTCACTCCAAAGCGTCTTGCCGAATGATGGGCAACATCATGGCAGAGCCTGGGCTCAAGCTCTATGTGCCATTGCCTATCAACCCCATCAGCGATCTTCATATGGCCGACGGAAAGGCTTGGGAAGTCTGGCGCACACGGCTATAATCGGCGCCGTTTCAAAACGGTCATCTCTAGTTGATACCGTTCTCCCGCCACCTGTCCGAGGGGCGCTGCAGCAGGTTCAACCTGTCAGGCTCGGATGGGGCGTTGTCCGGCCTGGTTAGCCAGCTGGATACTAAACGCACAACGGCGCCCATTCGCACACTACGAATGGAGGCTCTTCATGAGCGCAGTAAACACGCCTGCAGATTTCAACGACTACAAAGTCGCCGACATGTCCCTCGCCGCCTGGGGCCGTCGCGAAACCTTTATCGCCGAATCCGAAATGCCTGCCCTGATGGGTCTGCGCCGCAAGTACGCCGCTGAGCAGCCGCTCAAAGGCGCGAAGATTCTCGGCTGCATCCACATGACCATCCAGACTGCCGTGCTGATCGAAACCCTGGTTGCCCTGGGTGCCGAAGTGCGTTGGTCGTCGTGCAACATCTTCTCGACTCAAGACCAGGCCGCTGCCGCTATCGCCGCTGCCGGTATCGCGGTATTCGCCTGGAAAGGCGAGACCGAAGAAGAGTACGAGTGGTGCCTGGAGCAAACCATCCTCAAGGATGGCGCGCCATGGGATGCCAACATGATCCTCGACGATGGCGGCGACCTGACCGAGCTGCTGCACAAGAAATACCCGCAGATCCTGGACCGCGTCCACGGTGTGACCGAAGAAACCACCACCGGCGTGCACCGCCTGTTGGACATGCTGGCCAAGGGCGAGCTGAAAATCCCGGCCATCAACGTCAACGACTCGGTGACCAAGAGCAAGAACGACAACAAGTACGGCTGCCGTCACAGCCTGAACGATGCCATCAAGCGCGGTACCGACCACCTGCTGTCGGGCAAGCAAGCCCTGGTGATCGGCTACGGTGACGTGGGCAAGGGTTCGTCCCAGTCCCTGCGTCAGGAAGGCATGATCGTTAAAGTCTCCGAAGTTGACCCGATCTGCGCCATGCAAGCGTGCATGGACGGTTTCGAAGTGGTTTCGCCGTTCATCGACGGCCAGAACGACGGCACCGAAGCCAGCATCGACAAAGCGCTGCTGGGTAAGATCGACCTGATCGTGACCACCACCGGCAACGTGAATGTCTGCGACGCAAACATGCTCAAAGCCCTGAAGAAGCGCGCTGTTGTCTGCAACATCGGCCACTTCGACAACGAAATCGACACCGCTTTCATGCGCAAGAACTGGGCATGGGAAGAAGTTAAGCCACAGGTACACAAGGTTCACCGTACCGGTGCAGGCGATTTCGACCCGCAGAACGACGACTACCTGATCCTGCTGGCTGAAGGCCGCCTGGTTAACCTGGGCAACGCCACCGGCCACCCAAGCCGCATCATGGACGGCTCGTTCGCCAACCAGGTACTGGCACAGATCTTCCTGTTCGGCCAGAAATACGCCGACCTGTCGCCAGCCCAAAAAGCCGAGCGCCTGACCGTGGAAGTGCTGCCGAAGAAACTCGACGAAGAAGTGGCCCTGGAAATGGTCCGCGGCTTTGGCGGCGTAGTGACTCAACTGACCAAGACCCAGGCCGACTACATCGGCGTGACGGTCGAAGGTCCGTTCAAGCCGCACGCTTACCGCTACTGATATGCCTGCTGCCCGCTCCCTTTCAAGGAAAGCGGGCTTTATGTGGGAGCGGGCTTGCTCGCGAATGCGGTGTGTCAGTCGACATATTCATCAACTGACCTACCGCATTCGCGAGCAAGCCCGCTCCCACATTGACGGTGTACATCTTCTGGCTTGATGAGTTTCCATAGGTACGACCATGTCCCAAGACCGTCGCTACAGCTTCGAGTTCTTCCCGACCAAGACCGATGCTGGGCATGAAAAATTGATGGCGACTGCTACGCAGTTGGCCAGCTACAACCCCGACTTCTTTTCCTGCACCTACGGCGCCGGCGGCTCGACCCGTGATCGCACGATCAACACCGTGTTGCAGCTGGAAAGCCAAGTCAAAGTTCCCGCCGCTCCGCATTTGTCATGCGTGGGCGACAGCAAGGACGACCTGCGCGGCCTGCTGACCCAATACAAGGCCGCCGGCATCAAGCGCATCGTCGCCCTGCGTGGCGACCTGCCGTCCGGCATGGGCATGGCCAGCGGTGAGCTGCGCCACGCCAATGACCTGGTGAGCTTCATCCGTGAAGAAACCGGCGATCACTTCCACATCGAAGTGGCGGCTTACCCGGAGATGCACCCCCAGGCACATAGCTTCGAAGACGATCTGCAAAACTTCGTGCGCAAGGCCAACGCTGGCGCCGACAGCGCGATCACCCAGTACTTCTTCAACGCCGACAGCTACTTCTACTTCGTCGAGCGTGTACGGGCCATGGGTGTGAACATCCCGATCGTGCCGGGCATCATGCCGATCACCAATTACAGCAAGCTGGCGCGCTTCTCCGACGCCTGCGGTGCCGAGATCCCACGCTGGGTGCGCAAACAACTGGAAGCCTATGGCGATGACGTCAAGAGCATCCAAGCGTTTGGCGAACAGGTCATCACAAATATGTGTGAAGAATTGTTGAACGGTGGTGCGCCAGGGCTGCATTTCTATACCCTTAACCAGGCTGAACCGAGCCTTGCGATCTGGAACAACCTCAAGCTGCCGCGCTGAGGTTGTTCAAGCAGTACCCAGGCCCTCGTTTATACGGGGGCTTTTTTTGTTCACACACTCCCGGAATGGAAGCCAGCAGTAAATGAATACAGCGTCCCCGACCCCTCGCCCACAGCTGGTTTACCTGGTATTTGGCGCCGAGACCTACCATCAGGAAGCGGTATTCAGCATCGCCAGCGCACTCGCGCATCTGGGCGGTACTCAGAACATGCCGTTGGACATCCAGGTGTTCAGCGATAACCCAACGCCCTACGCGGGACTGCCGGTGCAGGTCCACACACTGGACGACGCCACGCGCCAACGCTGGAGCGAGCCCCACGGCTACCATTTCCGCACCAAACATGTGCTGTTGCGCCAAGTCCTCGAAACCTCGGAACGCGCGCTGCTGATCGACACGGACACGTTTTTCCACGACTCGCCCATGGCACTGTTCGAACGCGTCACCCCCGGCACCTTGCTATGCAATGCTTTCCAAGCCAAGTACGGCGATAACCGCGAAAGCCCGCTGTACGGCTCCCTGGCGAAAGTATTGGCAGAAAAAGGCTTGGCCGATGACGACATGCCGCTGCTCAATTCCGGCGTCATGGGCCTGGCCCGAGAAGACGCGCACCTGCTGGATCACTCCATCACACTGATGGACGACCTGTTCCTGCTGGCGGGCGGTGCGTACACCCTTGAGGAGTTCTGCCTGTCGGTGGTTGCCTACCGCACGGTCAACGTGCGCCAGTGCCCGGACCTGATCCACCACTATTGGAGCCGCAAGCAGCTGTTCCGCGCCAAGGTCAAGGCTTGGATCACCAAGCACGCCGCCGCCCCCATCAGCGCCGAGGCGTTGGCCGACACACGCAAAGTCTCCGCCCACCTGCCGCGCCCACCGCGCCTGCAGCGCCAGATGTACAAGCTGATCACCCTGGCATTGCCCAAGCGCAAGCAGCAGTTCATCCGCGAGATTCTCTACGGCTGCTACGAACACGAAAACGAATTCGACCAGGCCTGTGGCCCGGTTTGGTGGGACAAAGCCCGGCAGAACCAGGAAGAACGCCAGAAATGCCCGGTGGATGCGCACCAACTGGAACACTGGTTCGCCAACCCCTTGGTACGCCTGATTCTCGGCGAGCGGCGCGCAGCCATCCATGAACACCTGATGAGCTCAGAGGCCAAATAGCATCGCCCGCAGATGCGTGCGCCAGAGCTTCTCTTTAAGGCAGGAGCGTCGTAACCTCAGGGCATGCCCATCATTCTGAAGCTTGTGACCGCTGCCCTTTTGACTTGCCTGAGCCTGGCCGCTTACGGCGAGAAACTGCGCATTGTCACCGAGCCTTGGGCGCCCTATGTGTATGAAGAACAGGGCACCATGCAGGGGCTGGACTACGAAACCACGGTGATCGTGTTCCAACGCCTGGGCGTGGATGTGCAATGGCAGTTCCTGCCCTGGAAGCGCTGCCTGGCCATGCTCGACCAAGGGCATGCCGACGGGGCGCTGGATATTTTCCACAGCCATGAGCGCGATGCCTTGCTGCTGTACCCCAGCGAACCGCTGTCGGAGGTGGAGTTCGTGCTGTTCTACGCCAATGAGCGCCCCCACCCCGTTCAAAGCCTCGAAGAGGTGCGCGGCCTGACTGTCGGTACGTCGCCGGGGTATCTGTACGGCGCGGCATTCAGCGATTCCACCCTGTTCAACCGTGAGCCCGCCCCCAGCCATGAAGCCAACTTCGGCAAATTGATGCTCGGGCGTATCGATCTGGTGATCACCGACCGCCGCGTAGGCCAGCATGTGATCAAGACGCTGGGCCTGGAAGGCAAGGTCAGCCAGGCGCCGGTGGTGGTCAGCCGCCAGCAGCAGTTCCTTGCGGTGCGTCGTGGCGCGGGCATGGATCTGTTGGTGCAACGCTTTGCCGCCGAGCTCAAACGCTTCAAGCAAGAGCCGGCCTATAGCGTTTTGAGCGCCAAATATGGTGGAATCCAAGCGATTACGGGGTCTGGACGCACCGTTGAGCAGCAGGAAAGCGGCGCGCCGTGATTGCTCTGTTATACTCCGGCCTTTCCGCCAGGCTCACGCCCGGCCGCTGAGGTCTTGAAAAAGGCACCCAACCCCGCTACAGCGCAGCTTTCAGCCCGCGCGAGCCGGTGGAGTGCCCGCCAGACGCAGCAGGACCGGACGGGATAACGCTCCCCTAAGCGTCATTCACGCCCGGCAAGATTATCCCTTTGGGCCAAGCCCTAACTAAAACAGGATTACTCATGTCCTTTGCTTCCCTCGGTCTCTCCGAGGCTTTAGTCCGCGCCATCGAGGCAGCGGGCTATACCGAGCCTACTCCGGTGCAACAGCGGGCCATTCCCGCCGTGTTGCAAGGTCGCGACCTGATGGTCGCGGCTCAGACAGGTACTGGTAAAACCGGCGGCTTCGCCCTCCCGATTCTGGAGCGGTTGTTTCCCAATGGTCACCCGGACAAATCCCAGCGTCACGGCCCGCGCCAACCGCGCGTACTGGTCCTGACCCCCACCCGCGAACTCGCCGCCCAAGTGCACGACAGCTTCAAGCTGTATGCCCGCGACTTGAAGTTCGTCAGCGCCTGCATCTTCGGCGGCGTCGGCATGAACCCACAGGTTCAGGCCATGTCCCGTGGTGTGGACGTACTGGTCGCCTGCCCAGGTCGTTTGCTCGACCTGTGCGGCCAAGGCAGCGTCGATCTGTCCCACGTGGAAATCCTCGTGCTGGACGAAGCCGACCGCATGCTCGACATGGGCTTTGTCCATGACGTGAAAAAGGTCCTCGCCCGCCTGCCGGCCAAACGTCAGAACCTGCTGTTCTCGGCCACGTTCTCCCAGGACATCACTGCCCTGGCCGGCAAGCTGCTGCACAACCCGGAACGCATCGAAGTCACGCCGCCGAACACCACGGTCGAGCGTATCGAGCAACGTGTGTTCCGCCTGCCTGCCAGCCACAAGCGTGCACTGCTGGCCCACCTGATCACCGCCGGCGCGTGGGAACAGGTGCTGGTCTTCACCCGCACCAAGCATGGCGCCAACCGCCTGGCCGAGTACCTGGACAAGCACGGCCTCACCGCCGTCGCCATTCATGGCAACAAGAGCCAGAACGCGCGCACCAAGGCCCTGGCTGACTTCAAGGCCGGCACCGTACGCATCCTGGTCGCCACCGATATCGCCGCCCGTGGCCTGGATATCGACCAGTTGCCACACGTGGTCAACTTCGAGCTGCCGAACGTCGATGAAGATTACGTGCACCGTATCGGCCGTACTGGCCGTGCCGGTCGCTCGGGTGAAGCCATCTCCCTGGTGGCGCCGGACGAAGAAAAACTGCTGAAAAGCATCGAACGCATGACCAAGCAGAAAATCGCCGACGGCGACCTGATGGGCTTCGATGCCAGCACCGTTGAGGCTGAGAAGCCTGAAGCGCGCGAGCGTCCGGACGTGCGCAACCCGCGCAACCCACGCGGTCCGAAGGGTGATGGCCCGAACGGCGGCGGTGGTGGCGGTGGTCGTCGCGACAAGGGCAAAGATAAAGGCAAGGAAAAATCTGCGACCAGCGGCCGTGGCGAACGCCCAGCCCGTGAGCAGAAACCTCGTGAAGGTACCCCGGCCCGCGAACAGCGCCAGCCGAGCCAACCGCCACGCGCCGCTGCCGACCGTGCGCCGGACGAATTCCTCGACGACGACGTGGATAACTTCGGTAACCGCGTCGACTACGTGCCACAGGCCAAACCGGCCCAAGGCCGTGGCCGTCGCCCAGGTGCCCCGGCACAGGGCGCTGGCGCTGGCGCTCCACGTGGCGGCCAGCCTCAAGGTGGCCGTCAGAATGGCCCACGCAACAGCAGCGGCGGCACCACCGGTACGCCACCTGCCAAGCGCAACGGCCCGCGTAACGGCGCGCCACGTGACGGCCAGGCGCGCCGCGAAGACTCGCGCAGCAACAACCGTCGCCCAGCCCGTGACGACCAGCCTCGCTCGTCCGAACCGGCCGTGCAGAACCCACGCGGTGGCCCGGCGCCAAAGATCATCCACAAGGAGTCGAAAGCGGATCGCTTCCCGACACCCGAGCAGTTGGATCAACTGCCAGGCCGTCCTCGTGGTGAAAAGCCAGCGTTGCTGACCCGCAACCGCTGAGTTTTGTAGCCCAATAAAAAATGCCCCGCATCTTTCGATGCGGGGCATTTTTTTGTGCAGGCAGAAATTACTTCTGCTTAACACCTTCCAGCGAGATGTCCAGGTCCACAGTCTGCGAGGACGGGCCTGGGCCTTTGATGCCGAAGTCGTTCAGGTTGACGGTGGTCTTGGCGTTGAAGCCGGCACGTTCGCCGCCCCACGGGTCTTTGCCTTCACCGTTGAAGGTGGCCTTGAAGGTCACCGGCTTGGTCACGCCGTGGAAGGTCAGGTCGCCGGTCACGTCAGCGGTTTTTTCGCCGGTCGATTTAACAGCGGTGGAGACGAACTTGGCGTCAGCGAACTTGGCAACGTCCAGGAAATCTTTGCTGGCGATGTGCTTGTCACGTTCTGCGTGGTTGGACCACAGGCTGGCGGTTTTCACGTCGACCGCGATTTTGCTGGCCTCAGGCTTGGCGGCGTCCCAGCTGAAGGTGCCATCCCAGTCCTTGAAAGTACCGTGGATGAAGCTGTAGCCCAGGTGGCTGATTTTCCAGTCGATGAAGGCGTGCTGGCCTTCCTTGTCGATCTTGTAGTCAGCAGCCATCACCTGACCTGCAGACAGCAGGGCAGTACCGATTGCCAGAGCGGCGAGGGTCTTTTTCAACATGCGTTCTATTCCTTGTGAGTCGAGGTTGAACATCAGGCTTTGCGGCCCAGCATACGAAGCAGGGTCACATCACGGTCAATGAAGTGGTGTTTCAACGCAGCCACGCCGTGCAAGCCGGCGAAGACCACCAACACCCAAGCGAGGTACAGATGCACCAGGCCGGCGTTATCTGCCTGGTCCGGTAGTCCGGAAACCACGGCAGGAATCTCAAACAGGCCAAACACCGGGATACCGACACCGTCTGCGGTGGAAATCAGGTAACCGGCGATCATCACGGCAAACAACCCGAGATACAGGAACCCGTGGCCGAAGGCAGCGCCAATACGGGTCATGCGGCTGTAGCTTTCCAGCGGTGGCGGCGGCGGGCTCACCAGGCGCCAGACAATACGCACCAGCATGATGGCGAACAGCGTGATGCCAATGCTCTTATGCAGGTCCGGCGCGTCTTTACGCCAGGCGCTGTAGTAGTCGAGGCCGACCATCCACAGGCCCAGGGCGAACAAGCCAAACACCACCAGGGCCACGCCCCAGTGCAAAACCATGCTGACCCAGCCATAGCGGGCCGGTGAATTACGTAACTGCATGTACTTAATCCCGTAGTAGTGCGCCCAAGACTAGCGATTTACCTATCGAATTAAAGCGGAAAATTTCGCTTTGAAATATCGAGAAATACGATCTTGAGGGTATGAAGCGTAAATTAACATCGGATTAAGGACTATCCAGAAGAAACGTGACAGACCGTCCTGCCTTTACCGTCAATTCATAGGTAATGGCTTGTGACACAGCCATGCATTGCATAGGCTTGCGCGATTGTTTTACCTGCGCCCGCCGCAGGACCGCTTCGAGGAGATCACCGATGGGCTTGAACAACCAGTGGATGCAACGCGACCTGGCGGTGCTGTGGCATCCCTGCACCCAGATGAAAGACCACCAGCAACTGCCGCTGATCCCGATCAAGCGTGGTGAAGGCGTATGGCTGGAAGACTTCGAAGGCAAGCGCTACCTCGATGCCGTCAGTTCCTGGTGGGTCAACGTGTTTGGCCACGCCAACCCGCGTATCAACCAGCGCATCAAGGACCAGGTCGACCAGCTGGAACATGTGATCCTCGCCGGTTTCAGCCACCAGCCGGTGATCGAGCTGTCCGAGCGCCTGGTGCAGATGACGCCCGAGGGCCTGACCCGCTGCTTCTACGCCGATAACGGCTCGTCCTGCATCGAAGTCGCGCTGAAGATGAGCTTCCACTATTGGCTCAACCGCGGCCTGCCGAACAAGAAGCGCTTCGTCACCCTGACCAACAGCTACCACGGCGAAACCATCGCTGCGATGTCGGTAGGCGACGTGCCGCTGTTTACCGAGACCTACAAGGCGCTGCTGCTCGACACGATCAAAGTGCCAAGCCCCGATTGCTACCTGCGCCCCGAAGGCGTGAGCTGGGAAGACCACTCGCGCACGATGGCCCAGGTGATGGAACAGACCCTCGCCGAGCACCACGACACCGTCGCCGCTGTGATCATCGAACCGCTGATCCAGGGTGCCGGCGGCATGCGCATGTACCACCCGGTGTACCTCAAGTTGCTGCGCGAAGCCTGCGATCGCTACGGCGTGCATTTGATCCACGACGAAATCGCCGTCGGCTTCGGTCGCACCGGCAGCATGTTCGCCTGTGAACAAGCCGGTATCCGCCCGGACTTCCTGTGCCTGTCCAAGGCCCTCACCGGCGGCTATCTGCCGCTGGCGGCCGTGGTGACCACCGACGACGTGTACGACGCCTTCTACGACGACTACCCGACCCTGCGCGCCTTCCTGCACTCCCACAGCTACACCGGCAATCCGCTGGCGTGCGCGGCAGCGTTGGCCACCCTGGATATTTTCGAAGAAGACAACGTCATCGAAAACAACAAGGCCCTGGCCCAGCGCATGGCCACCGCCACTGCGCATCTGGTGGACCACCCACACGTGTCGGAAGTGCGCCAGACCGGCATGGTGCTGGCTATCGAGATGGTCCAGGACAAAGCCACCAAGACCGCCTACCCCTGGCAGGAACGCCGTGGCCTGAAGGTGTTCGAGCATGCCCTGGAACGCGGCGCGTTGTTGCGGCCACTGGGCAGCGTGGTGTATTTCCTGCCGCCCTATGTGATTACGCCGGAACAGATCGACTTCCTCGCCGAAGTCGCCAGTGAAGGGATCGATATCGCCACCAACAGCAGTGTCAGCGTTGCCGTGCCGAAAGATTTCCACCCAGGCTTCCGTGATCCGGGCTGATGGCCCGCACCCTTTTTTCAGAGAACCGAAATGAGACTGTCCCGTTTTTTCACCGACACCCCGCTGAGCCTTGGCGATCACGAACTGCCGGAAGCCCAGGCGCACTATATCAGCCGTGTGCTGCGCATGGGCGAAGGTGACGCCGTGCAATTGTTCGACGGTTCCGGCCAGGAGTTCCGGGGCAGCCTGCTGGAAGTCGGCAAGAAACGCGTTAGCGTGCAACTCACCGAAAGCTTTGCCGGCCAAGCTGAATCGCCGCTGCACATCCACCTGGGTCAGGGCTTGTCCCGGGGCGAGCGCATGGATTGGGCGATTCAGAAAGCCACCGAACTGGGCGTCAACGCCATCACGCCGATTTTCAGCGAGCGCTGCGAAGTGCGCCTCAAGGACGAACGCGCCGACAAGCGCCTGCTGCACTGGCGCCAAGTGGCGATCAGCGCCTGCGAACAATGCGGGCGCTCCACCGTGCCGGTGATTCACCCACCACTGCTGCTGGCGGACTGGTTGAAACAGACCGAAGCGGACTTGAAGCTGGTGCTGCACCCGGTGGCCGAGCCGATGGTCAGTCACGCCAAGCCTTCCAGCCTGGCCTTTCTGATCGGCCCTGAAGGTGGGCTGACCGACAATGAAGTCGACACCGCCCAAGCTGCCGGCTACCACGCGGCCCGCCTCGGCCCGCGTGTATTGCGTACCGAGACGGCGCCGGTGGTGGCGTTGGCAGTCGCCCAACAGTTGTGGGGCGACTTCTAACGCCCTCTTGCGCAACCCGATCAAATCAGCGCGGGCGCAAGGCCCTGCATATCAATGGAAGGCGTTTGCTGGCCGATCAGTTCAGCCAGCAACTGCCCGCTGCCACAGGCCAATGTAAAACCCAGCGCGCCGTGGCCAAGGTTCAGCCACAGGTTGCGGCAGGTGCTGGCGCCAATCAGCGGTACGCCGGTCGGCGTCGCCGGACGCATACCGGCCCACTCCACCGCGTGGGCATAATCGCCGGCGAGCGGGAATGTCTCCAGCGCCTGGCGTTTCATCAACGCCAGGCGTTTGGGCTCAAGGCTGGCGTCGAAGCCAACGATATCCACCATCGCGGCGACCCGCAGTTGTTCACCAATACGCGCGTACACGATCTTACGGTCGTAATCGGTGATGCTCACATTCGGCGCCTGATGTTGCGTGCCAATCGGCACACTGAGGCTGTAGCCCTTGAGCGGGTACAACGGCAACGGCAGGCCCAACTCGGCACTGCGATAACCCGCCGCCAGCACCAGATGTTCAACGGGCATCACCTCATCCCCTAACTCGATGGCCTGCACAGCCCCTCCAGCCTGACGAATGCCGGTGACCTTGCTGCCCAGCAAAAACCGGCATCGCCCCGACGCTTCCAGCCGCGCCGCCAACTGCTGGCAGAAGGCATGACAATCACCGACCTCCTCATTGGGCGTGTAGATCCCGCCGACAAAAGCCCCGCCCGCCAGCGCGGGCTCGAGGCGCGCGCAATCGGCGGCTGAGAGCACTTGCTGTTGCAGGATATCGGTGACCTTGCTGCGCGCCTGCTCAAAGGAGCTGGCGCTGCGAAAGGTCACCAGCTTGCCGTTGCGCCGCCAATCGAAGCCATCCAGGTGATCTTCGTCACGCCACTGTTGCAAGGTGTCCTGGCTCAGGGATGCCAGGCGCAGCAGGTGCGCGGCATTGCGTCTGTTCACCGAGCCCCGGCAGGCACCGAGAAACGCCGCCATCCAACGCCACTGCTGCGGGTCGAGGCGCGGGCGCAGCTTCAAGGGAGAGTCACCGCGCAACAGCCAACCGATGGCTTGCAGCGGCACACCCGCATCGGCCAGCGGCGCCACGTAGCGATAGGACAGTTGACCGCCGTTGGCGAAGCTGGTCTCGCTGCCCAGGGTCTCGCGCGCGTCGATCACCGTCACCTCATGACCGGCACGCACCAACGCATAGGCGCTGGCCAGGCCAATCACTCCACCCCCGATAATGCACACCATTTGCGACGTCCGCCGTTGAATCCAGAGGTCTCAAGCCTAGGGGCAGGTGACAGGCCGCTGACAATGAATAAAGATGGCTCACCTATAAACAAAGGTTATGGACGTGCCATGCGCTTGCGTCATATCGAAATCTTCCAGGCCATCCGCCAGACCGGCTCCGTCAGCGCCGCCGCGCAGTTGTTGCATGTGTCGCAACCGGCGGTCACCAAGGTGCTGCAACACGCAGAATTGCAGCTGGGCTTCCCGCTGTTCCTGCGCGTGCGCGGCAAATTGCAGCCCACCCCGGAAGCCCTGGCGCTGGAAAGCGAAGTGGAGAAAGTCACCGAAAGCCTGCAAGGCGTGCGACGCCTGGCCAAGAGTCTGCGCCGTGCACCAGGCCAGAGCGTACGCATTGGCGCGATCCCGGCGCTGGCCTTGTCACTGCTACCGCCGGCGATTCTGGAATGGAAGCGCGACTACCCGGACATGGCCTGCGAACTGTCCAGCGACCATAGCCGCGAGCTGGTGCAGAAGCTGCTGATGCGTGAGATCGACCTGGCGCTGACGCTCAACTTCTCCGGCCATCCGGGCTTGACCACGCAGGTGCTGGCCAACGGCGTGCTGGTGGCGCTGGCGTCCAAAGGCTATTGGTCCGACGCCGAGCTGAGCCAGCCATTGCCCCTGGCGAATCTGGCAGGCACGCCGCTGATTGGCCTGTCCAGCGCCGACCCGCTGGCCGCGAAACTCGACAGCTACCTGGAAAACGTCGACCCACCGCCACGGGTGACAATCGCCGTGCAAACCTACTCCCTGGCCCGCGCCATGGTGGAGTCCGGCGCCGGCCTCACCGTCATCGACCCCTTTACGGCCCTGGGTGCCTCGACGGCCACCACGTGCATCCGCCCGCTCACGCCGCCACTGCCGATCACCCTATACGCCCTCACCCGCGCCGATGAACCACCGCCGCACATGCTGGCCAATCTGCTGCAGATTTTTGGCCACCGAGCCCGTGAGCTTCTGGAGCGTTTATAGGACGTAATGCATGATCGCCACGAAGTGCAGCAAACTCCCACCGATCACAAACAAATGCCAGATCCCATGGGAATGCCGCAGACGGTCCTCCAGGGCAAAGAAGATGATGCCAACGGTGTACAACACCCCGCCCGAGGCCAACCAGATAAACCCCGCCGTGCCCAATGCGGCAAGCAGCGGCTTGACCGCCACCAGCACGATCCAGCCCATCACCGCGTAAATCACGATCGACAGGATGCGCGCCTCGGAGCGCGGCTTGATCTCCTGCAGAATGCCGATCACCGCCAGCCCCCACACGATGCCAAACAGCGTCCAGCCCCACGGCCCTCTCAAGGTCACCAGGCAGAACGGCGTGTAACTGCCGGCGATCAGCAGGTAGATCGAAAAGTGATCGACCTTCTGCATGATCTCTTTTCGCCGCCCCTTCACGCTGTGGTACACGGTCGAGGCGCTGTACAACACCATCAGGGTAAAGCCATAGATCGCCACGCTGACGATCTTCCAGGGGCTGCCGTCCAGGCTCGCCACCACCAACATCCATACGGCGCCAATACACGCCGCGACTGCACCGAGCAAATGGCTCCAGGCGTTGAATCGTTCCCCGTGATACATGTGTCACTCACCTCTGAATTACCGCTGCTAGACCAGATCCAGCCTTGTGCAACTCAAGAAAAAACACCCGATGTGATTATCTGACGCATATGTGACAACGTTTTTCGCATCGGCAACACAGCGCATTGGTCGACCTGTCGGTTTCTTTGTTTCAGTCGAAGCAAAAGGAGTATTCGTCTGTTAACAAAGAAAGGCCCCTCAAGCCAAAGTGCTTGCTTCCTACCGACAGACGTAAAGGGTCAGCTACCGCACGCACCGCCGTTTGACCCCGCGCAAGCGTTGGACTATGTAGCTCGAACCCCGTCTGCCAGGAGTTCGAAAAATGCCTCCCAAGCCTTCAAGTGTCGGCGAGCTGTTGCCCGAGTCCAACGAACCGTGGAATGCCGCCAGCTTGCGCGACGCTCACCGCCAGTGGGTCTACACCCTCTCCACGCCGCAAATCCACGAAGTGGAACGGGCCCTGGAACAGATTCAGCGTTGCGCAAAACCGGCCTTGCGCTGCACGCCGCTGGATTTTCCTCTGCCCACCTTGCACGCCATGCTGCAAAGAGCCGTTCTCTCCTGTGAGACCCGCCTGGGTCTCTTTTTGATCCGTGGGCTGCCCATCGCTCACCTGAATGAAACCCAGGCGCGCTGGCTGGCCTGGGGCATCGGGCTGCACCTGGGGGTGCCGCTGATCCAGAACGACGCAGGGCAATTGCTGGTGGATGTGCGCGATATCAGCGCCGGAGAACACCGGCTGCGCGACAACATCACCAACGCGGCCATGGGGTTTCACGTCGACGCCTGCGACCTGTCCGCCCTGCTCTGCCGGCGCAAGGCTGCTTATGGCGGGCACACCTGGGTGAGCAATATGCTCACGGTGCACAATCAACTCGCCCGGCAAAACCTTGCCTGGCTCCAGGCACTCTATCAACCCTTGCCGTTCCTGGACCTGGCACGCCAAGGTTTTTTCCGCTGCCCGGTTTTCGCCGTCCACCACGGCGTTTTTGCAGGCCGCTTCTACCGTAAACGAATCCTCGCCTGCCGTAATTTACCGGGTGCACCCAAGCTCTCCGACGCCACCTGGGACGCTATCGATGCATTTGAGCAATTGGCATCGGCCCCGGAAAACTGTCTGGAAATTCACTTGCAGCCAGGCGACCTGCACCTGTTGAATAACCACGTGGTCTGCCATGCCCGCACGCCGTTCACCGATATCGGGCCACTGGATGACAAACGCCACCTGTTCCGCCAATGGTTCGCGACGCCTTTCAGTCGCCCGTTGCCCCAGGCGTTTCGCCAGGCCTACGGCCGCACGGAGGCCGCGACGCTTCGCGGGGGTTATCAAGGGTGGCAGCCCACGGCGAGTACCCTACGCTTCCAACAACAACTAGCCGAATGCCATGGGGTGATTGTCTGAGCGCTCCTGGCAGTGGAACCGAACATGTCCGAGCCCCCTCTCGCCCCGCCGCCCAGCCTGTGGCAACTGTTTTACAACTTTGCCTGGGTTGGCCTTTGTGGTTTCGGCGGCGTATTGCCCTGGGCGCGGCAGATGATGGTCGACCGCAGGCGCTGGATCAGCGAGCAGGCGTTCAATGAGCTGCTGACCACCGGCCAGTTTTTCCCCGGTCCCAATATCGCCAACGTCGGCATCATCTACGGCCGTCGCCTGCATGGCCTGCCCGGTGCGGTTGTGACCGTGTGCGGGCTGTACCTGTTCCCTTCGCTGATTACCGTGCTTGCCGGATTCGCCTATACACAGTGGTGGAGCCATGAGGTGGTGCAGCAGATTTTCGGGGCGGTCATGCCGATTGCCACCGGCCTGATTCTGGGCACCACCCTGCGCCTGCTCAAGGCCATGCCCAGGACGGTCGCCAACTACGTCGCGTTCCTGATGACCTTTGTGCTGATGGCAATCCTGGTGCTGCCGCTGTGGATGGTGCTGTTGATCTGCATACCCAGTTCGCTGGCGCTGGGCTTCATCGATACACGCAAGGGAGCCCGCTGATGCAAGGCACGCTCCTGCACTTGATGATCCAATGCGCGCTATGGTCGTTGATGTCGATCGGCGGCAACATGGTTGCCATCGGCGACATCCATCGCTACTCAGTCAACGACATGAATTGGCTGACCGACGCACAGTTCGTCGCGTTCTTCGCCCTATCCCAGGCGTTGCCCGGCCCCAATGGCATGCTGTTGGTGTTTATCGGCCAGCAAGCCGCCGGCCTGCCTGGCGCCATCGTGGCCTTGCTGGCCAAGCTGGTGCCGTGCTCGGTGCTCACCTACCTCGGCGCCGGCTGGCTGGAGCGCCATACCGAAACGCCGTGGGTGCAGCGGGTCAAGCGCAGCCTGCTACCCATTTCCATCGGCCTGATCCTCGCCGCCAGCTACATCCTGATGAACAGCCTGGAAAACAACGCCACCAGCCTGGTGCTGACCCTGGCCAGCGCCGCCGTGGTGTATTACACGCGGCTGAATGCGATCTGGCTGATCCTCCTCGGCGTGCTATTGGGCCTGTGCAGTGCATGGCTGGGAGCGGACTGGTTTTAGGGGCACAATCGACGGCATTCGAATAAGAGCCACGGCCATGCTGATCGACGAAGAATTCACCCTCAAAAAGCTCGAGATCTTCCTGGCGTTCATGCGCACCGGCAACCTTGCCCGTGCCGCCGCCGAGCTGCAAACCAGCAACGTCAGTGTGCACCGCGCCATCCACTCCCTGGAAAACGCCTTGCGCTGCCCGCTGTTCAAACACGAAGGCCGCAACCTCACGCCGCTGGAAAGCGCCTACGTCTTGGAAGAACGCGCACAGAAACTGGTGGCCGATGTGGTCGACAGCGTGCGCCTCACCCGCGAAGCCGCTGGCTTCTCGGCCGAACGCTTCAAGCTCGGCTCGCTGTATTCGCTGACGGTGAAGACCGTGCCGCAACTGATCATGGGCCTGAAGATCCGTCGCAGCGAACTCAACATCGACCTGATCCTGGGCTCCAACTTCGACCTGCTCTACAAGCTCAAGAACATGGAAGTGGACGCGATCCTCATCTCCCTCGACGAGCACGCCAACGACCCGGACTGCGAACAGATCGCGCTGTTCTCCGACGATATTTTCCTCGCCACCCCGGCGGATTCTCCGTTCGACCGCGATCAGCAAATCGACCTCGCAGATGTGCGCGACGCGACCTTCATCACCCTCACCCAAGGCTTCGCCACGCACCAAGATGGCAATCGTGTGTTCAAGCAGGCGGGGTTCGAGCCGAAGGTGGCGATGCAGGTCAATGACATCTTCACGTTGCTGAGCATGGTCAGCTCAGGCGTGGGTTATGCGCTGCTGCCAGGGCGGATTGCGGCGGTGTATGAGAACCGCGTGAAGTTGATACCGCTGCAACCCCGGTATCGGTTGCAGCAGCATATTGGCGTGGTGTTCTTGAAGGCCAAGGAAAGGGACCCGAACTTGCTGGCGTTGTTGGCGGAGTGCCGAATGTACGCCAATCGCCAGGTGACAGCCTGACAAACCGCTTTCGCGAGCAAGCCCGCTCCCACATTTGAAATGCATTCCAAATGTGGGAGCGGGCTTGCTCGCGAAGACGCCCGACCAGACAACACAAATTCCGAAGTTAACCGACCAACCCGCGCACGATGAAGTACAGCAACGAAGGCCCGAGCAAGCAACCCAACCCGGTGTGAAACGTCGCCGTCAGCGCGCCATAGGGCACCAAGCGCCGATCCGTCGCCGCCAAGCCAGCGGTCACACCACTGACGGTGCCGGCCAACCCACCAAAAACCATCGCCGAACGCGGGTTATCCAGCCCCATCCAACGCGCCGCGACCGGCGTGCCGACCATCACCAGGATCGCCTTGATCAACCCGGTGGCAATCGACAGCGCCATCACATCCGACGTCGCGCCAATCGCCGCGCCGGTCACCGGGCCGACGATGTAGGTGACGGCGCCCGCGCCAATGGTGGTCATGCTGATCGCATCGCGATAACCAAAGGCCCAGGCCATGCTCGCGCCGACGATAAACGGCAGGATCGTACCCAGCAGCAACGCGATCACACCGATCATTCCGGCCTTGCGCGCCTCGGTGGCTTGCACTTCAAACGCCGTGGCGACGATGGCGAAGTCGCGCAGCATTGCGCCGCCCATCAGGCCGATGCCGGAGAACAGCGCCAGGTCCGCCAGGCCTTTCTGGCCGCCGGTAATGGTGCCACCAACCCAGGCCAAGACCAGGCCGATGACAATGGCAATCGCCGAGCCATGGATGCGCCCGAAGGTCAGCCGCTTGGACAGCACCACGGAAATCCACATGACCACGCCGACAAAGGCAAACGCGGTGATCAGGCCGTTATGTTCCAAGCCTTTTTCAATGAGGTCCCACATATCAGCGGCCTCCCGCAGGAACGATCAGCGGTTCTTCATCGGGCAGCGGTTCGCCCTTGTGGGTACGGCTGATCAGGGCGATGGTGCAACCACACACCACCACTGACCCAATCGCCGCGAGCACCGCCACAGGGCCACCGTGCAGAGCGGTCACCACGTTTTGTTGCGCAGCCATCGCCACCACCACGGGGATGTACATCGCGCCCCAGAAGCCCACGCCCATTTCGCAATCCTTGGTCATGCCGCCGCGCTTTTGCATCCACAGCCGGGCGCAGATCAGCAGGATCATCGCGATCCCCACCCCGCCCACGTTGGATTTGACGCCCAGCAACACGCCAAGCATGTCGCCCATGATCACGCCCGCAAGCGTGCAGATCGCCAGCAATGCCACACCGTAGATAATCATTGTTGTTGTCCTCAAAGTGCTCGATCGAAATTGTTGTTGTTGTGCTTCGAAAGCCTTGGGTGCTGCTTTATCGGTGGCGGCGCTCCTCCTCTTGCAGCAGGGCCTGCAAGGTGTCCAGGCGTGCGCCTTCGCAGGCGATCACCGTGCCTTGTTCGAATACGCGGCGTGACAGGCCGGTGAGCACGGCGCCGGGTGGCAGTTCGATCTGCAGGCGCACGCCGCGCTCGTAGGCGCTTTGCACAGTGCCGCGCCAGTCGACGATGCGACACATGTTGAAGGCCAGGTCGTCGCGCAGTTGTTCAGGATTGTGGATCGGCCGCGCACGGGTGCTGCTCAGGTAGGTGATGCGCGGTGCCTTGAGTGGCACGAAGGCTTGCGCCAGGGCCTGGGCCGGTTGCTCCAGCAATGCGCAATGGGACGGCACGCTGACGGCCAGACGCTTGGCGATGCCGTTGCCTTTGATGCGACTGGCGACAAGCTTCATGGCTTTGTCGCTGCCGGCGATCACCGTCTGGTTATCGGCGTTGATATTGGCCAGGTACACCGGGGTTTCGCGGCTATGGATTTCGGCCAGCAGGTTTTCGACGGTGGATAACTCGGGGCCGATGATTGCGGTCATGCCATAGCCCTGTGGATAAGCGTTCTGCATCAGCTCGCCGCGCAGGCTGACCAGTTTGATCGCGTCGGCGAAATCCAGCGCACCGGCAATCACCGCTGCCGGGTAAGCACCGATGGACAACCCAGCGACGTAATCCGGCGTGTGTTGCAGCAGGCGCGCGTGGGCCACGCTGGCGATCAGCAGGCACAGCTGCACGGCGCGGGTACTCGCCAGGGCGTGCGCCGAATCCAAGGCGCGAACGTCTTCGCCCAAGGCATCGCTGGCGTGTTCCAACACGTCGGCCGGCAACGCCTGGAGCATGCCCGGACGTTGGGCGCCTTGCCCTGGGAACACCAAAAGGCTGCTCATGCCACGGCCTGCCAAGGATCAATGACGAGGTGCGCACCGCGGGCGGTTTTCAATAGCACGCGCCGCGATGAACCGGCCCATTCGCGCAGGGCGACGGCGCCGAAAGGTGTTTGCAGTTGCATATCCACGGCGCACGCGGCGTTGTCCAAGGTTGCCAGCAAGTCACGTGCATCGTTGCGATCCAGCGGCTCGGGCGTGCGCAGCATCAGGTCCAGGTCGCTCTGGGCATGCAGCGCTTCAATGCCCGTGGCCAACTCAAAACCCGCGCTGCCCGTAACGCCCCAATTCAACGGCGCCAGCAGTGGCCGCAGTTGTTCGAGTGCGTGCAAAGCCGGTAAGTCCCGCGTCGAGGTAACCTCACGCAGCGCTTGCGGCGTGACTCGCCGCTGCACCGCGGCAATCGGCATCTCGGCAGCAAACCGCTGCTCGCGCAAACGCCCGCGCACGCCTACCGCGACCTGGCCCGGCGCGACGATTGCGCGACGCACCACCACCGTGCCAATCGCCTCCACCGCCCACGCCGGAGCCTCGGCAGGCAGATGCGCCGAGGTCATGCCCCAGAGCAAGTCGTGGGCGTTCACCATTGTTCCCGCAGCAGTTGGCGTACGTGGCTGGAAGCCGCGCGATTGGTCGCACCAAGGCGGACGCTCAAGTCGGTGCTGCCAATATCCTTGATCGCACTCACCAGGCAATCGCTGACCCGCGCCACGTCCTCCGGCGTGGGCTGTTCAATCTGGCTGACCGACAAGGTTTCCCACAGCAACCCCAGGCTGGCGTAACTGTCGATGTCGTAGGCCATGGGCGGCACGCTGGCGGCCAGGGCTTCCAACTCTTCAACGCTGCGCAGCGTCACGCGCGCGGCCGAGGCCTTGCCCATGGCGTGCACCATCACACCGGGATCGCGCAGGGCGATCAGGCGGTTGGCTTGATACCCATGGGCGAGAAACGCACCGGACATCGCCTTGCCCACCAGCAGCGCAATCACCGGGTGCCCCGCCAGACGCGCACGGGCATAGCTGTCGGCGGCAGCAGCCAGCGCCTGGTGGATGCCGAGGGCTTCTTCGCGACGGCCATAGGCTTGGCTCGGTACATCGACGATGGCGATGATCGGACGCTTGTCGCCACGGGCGATGGCTTCATCGACGGCTTTTGCCAGACCCCAGCCTTCCAGCAGGCCAACTTCGCCGTTGCGGGCGCGGGGGAAGCGGTTTTGCGCGTCGGTGACCACGGCGATGTAGCGCACGGGCTGTTCACCCAACACACCCTCAGCGACTTTCAACGAGCGTGGCAAACCCTCAACGGCTGTCGCTCCGGCGCTCAATGCGTTGAACCACTGCAAACCTCTCATGAGCGTTCTCCTTGATACAGCGCACGTACCGTTGCCGGGTCGATTTGCGGTGTGGTGTCCAGTTCAGCCAGGCGCGCCAGGTAATGCTCGGCCTGACGGCTGCGTTGTTGGGTGGGTGGGCCTTGTTGCAGCAATGCGCTGACGGTGTGTTGAATCTCGGCCACATCGTCAGCGACATAACGGTCGGCCAAGCCGCTGTTGAAGCGTTGCTCGCCGCCCGTAAGGCTCCAGATGAAGGGCCGGTCGCGGGAGTCGTACTCCTCAAGCCCCGCTTCCTGTTCGATCACTTGCGGGCCATTCAAGCCCAGGCGTGCTTCACGGGTGACTACAAGGTAACTGCACAATCCAGCCGCAATGGACATGCCGCCAAAGCAACCGACACTGCCCGCCACCACGCCGATCACTGGCTGGTACTGGCGCAAGTCGACAATCGCCGCGTGGATATCCGCGATGGCCGCCAGGCCCAAGTTGGCTTCCTGCAAGCGCACGCCACCGGTTTCCAGCAACAGGACGGCGCGGGTCGCAATGCCCTTGCGATTGTCTTCAGCCGCCAGCTCCAAGGCACCCGCAATTTTTGCACCGCCGACTTCACCGAGGCTGCCGCCCTGGAAGTTGCCTTCGATGGCGGCAACGACGACAGGTTTTCCATCAATGCTGCCCTTGGCGATCACCACCCCATCATCGGCCTGCGGCACCACACCTTGGCGACTGAGCCACGGCGACATGACGCGCTGGAACGGGTCGATCAATTCACGGTAGGACCCGGCGTCCAGCAACGCCTTGGCCCGCTGCCGCGCGCCCAGTTCAACGAAGCTGTGTTTGGCGAGTAAGTCAGTCATGGCCGATCTCCTCGAAACCCTGCTCCAGGCGCAAGCGCACCACGCCGGGGGTGGCGCCGAAATCGTGGATATCAATGTTCAAGGCCGGTGGCGTCTGTTCCTGGAAGATGCGCTCGAACAGATGCTGCCAGCGTTGTTCGGCGCCATTCACCGAGGTCTGTACCTGGATGGTCAGCGTGCCCGGCGTACCCGGCTCCAGCAGCACTTCCAGGTCGCCCGAGCCAACGCAGCCTACCAGCGCACGGCCTTTTGGCGGCTGCCCGGCGGGGAATTCAAAGGATAAGGTTTCCATCACAACGCTCCGTCGAGGCGGTCGATAAACAGGCAGGCGGCCAACAGGTCGGCGGCGCCGCCGGGGGAGGCATTCAGGACCAGCAGTTGAAGGTCTAACTCATGCAATTGACGACGCCCGGCCAACGTTGCGCTGCCACCTGCATCGAGCACCGCTTGAGCACCCTGCTGCATCGCTAGCAGGCCTTCGGGACCGGCGCGGTAAAGCACGCAGGTGTCGGCCAGCTCGGTCATGATCGCCAGCAAGGCGTCCAGGCGGGCGTTCTGTTCGCCTGCATTGTGCTGGCGGCTTTTATGCAGTTGCGGCAAGCCACGTTGCACCACCGAGGGAAAGCCGAGCTGGGCTTCTTCACGGGCCCCACGTGCGCCGTAGCGCTGGGCGACCTGGGCGCCGTGACTCATGGGCTGCGGCGCGTAGCGGTCGTTGAGCAAGGCTAATCTGGCGGCGTTCAAGGTGATGGCGCGCGGTTCCAGCGCTGCCGCTGCGGTGAGCAAACCGAGGGCCCAGATTGCGCCGCGATGGGTGTTCACGCCGTGGGTGGTGACGAGCATCGCTTGCTCACCTTCGCGGCCAATACGCCCAAGGGCTTCGCGCAGCGGCAAGCCGACTTCACCGAACTCAATCGCGGCTTCGGCCATTTCCTTGAACATCGGCCACAGCGACAACGCCGAGGCGTGCATCAGGCCCAGGTGCAAATCGCTATGGGCGCCGCTGCCGCGACGGTCTACCAAGGCCGGTTTGGGCGACAGGTCGGCTTCATCGATCAGTGCATCGACGGCCATATCCGCCAGGCGTTCGGCGAGGGTCAATTCATGCAGTTTGAGTGCGCGCATTTACCAGCTCCTGAACTTGGCGGGCGGGTTGTACAGGCCACCGGACCAGTCCACCAGGTCGGCCACACTCTTGGCGGCCAACAATTCGCGGGTGGCGTCGGTGCGGCGAATCCCTAAGTCTTCGGGCAACGCAATCAAGCCTTCGCGGCGCATGCGCGCGGTGTCTTTGGGGTTGTGGCGCATGCCGATGGCCGTGACGCCTGCGACAGCGGCGATCATTGCCTGGCGCTCTTCAAGGGAACGCGCCTTGTACAGATAGGCAATGCCCTCTTCGGTGAGCAAGTGGGTGACGTCATCGCCATAGATCATGATCGGCGCCAGGGGCATGCCGCTTTTGCGTGCGACTTCCACGGCATCGAGGGTGTCGACAAAGGTGGGTTTACCGCCTTCCTGGAAGGTCTCGACCATTTGCACCACGAGTTTTTTGCCGCGCTCCAACAGCGCTTCCGGTGCATCGTCGTGGCGCATATCCAGCCAGGCCGGCGTGCCATGGCGACGACCACGCGGGTCGTGGCCCATGTTCGGTGCGCCGCCAAACCCGGCGAGACGGCCACGGGTCACGGTGGAGGAATGGCCGTCGCCGTCGACTTGCAGGGTGGCGCCGATAAACAGGTCCACTGCGTACTGGCCAGCGAGTTGGCAGAACATTCGGTTGGAACGCATCGAGCCGTCGCGGCCGGTGAAGAACACATCCGGCCGTGCAGCGATGTAGTTTTCCATGCCCAATTCAGTGCCGAAGCAGTGCACGCTTTCCACCCAACCGCTTTCAATCGCGGGGATCAGGGTGGGGTGCGGGTTGAGGGTCCAGTTGCGGCAGATTTTACCCTTGAGGCCAAGGGATTCACCGTAGGTCGGCAGGATCAACTCGATGGCGGCGGTGTTGAAGCCGATGCCATGGTTAAGCGACTGCACATTGTGTTTTTCGTAGATGCCACGGATCGCCATCATCGCCATCAGCACATGCACTGGCTTGATGTGGCGCGGGTCGCGGGTGAACAGCGGTTCGATGTAGAACGGCTTGTCGGCCACCACCACGAAATCCACCCAGCTCGCCGGAATGTCCACGCGGGGTAAGTCCGTAACATCGTCCACCAACTGGTTGACCTGCACGATCACGATGCCATCGCTGAACGCGGCGGGCTCGATCAGCGCCGGGGTGTCTTCGGTGCTGGCGCCGGTGTAGATATTACCGGCGCGGTCGGCCATGAAGCCGGCGGAAAGCACCACGTTGGGGATCAGGTCCACCACCAGCCGCGCGTAGAGTTCGATGTAGGTGTGGATCGCGCCGATTTCCAGCAGGCCGTCTTCGAGCAACTGGCTGATGCGCAGGGATTGGGTGCCGGCGAAGGAGAAGTCCAGCTTGCGTGCGATGCCTTTTTCAAACAGGTCCAGGTGCTCGGAACGGCCGACGCTGGGCATGATCATGTGCAAATCGTGGAGCTTGGCGGGGTCGGTTTTAGCGAGGGAGCGCGAGAGGAAATCGGCCTGTTTCTGGTTGTTGCCTTCCAGTACCACACGGTCGCCGGGAAGGATCAGCGCCTCAAGCGCTTCGACGATCTTGTCGCTGGGCAGTACCGCACCGTCTGCAAACTGTTTGACCAGCCCGAGCCGCCGCTGCTTCTCGTCGCGCCGCCGCGTCCAGCGCGAGTCGGGGGTGATTGTTGTTGTCATGGTCGCTCCACGGGTTTGCTGTCGTGGGCTGTACCTTAGGAGTGATTGAGGGGGCCATCAATCAAGCTGGGCGGTGGATCGTTACGGTTGGGGTAATAGAACATCAGCAAATGCTGGTTTTGACCGAATGAAGATCAAAGTGTGGGAGCGGGCTTGCTCGCGAATGCGGTGTATCAGATGCAGATGTATTGGCTGACACCCTGCATTCGCGAGCAAGCCCGCTCCCACATGTGTTGGGTAGTGTTCTTTAAGGAGCGGTCCCAAGCAGGGAACGATCAGTCCCTGTTTGGGACCGTTTCAAGAGGCTGGCGATGGGCTGACTTGCTCCAACGCTCTATCAACCAACAACTGACCCAACTCTACCATTTGCTGAATCCCGAGCATGATCGCGCGCTGGGAGGTGTCCAGGTCGAAGGCGAGATTGCAGGTCAGTGCGTTGAGCGAAGACAGGGTTTCGCTAGCGTTGACCAGCAGGGTTTCGGTGTTTTCGTGCGGGTTTACGGTGAAGAGGGGCGGATTGGGGGTAGGTTTGACCATGATTTACAGCTCCGATATGTGATGGAGACTGCCCTCTTCCGCTTGCACGCGAATAAAGGTGGCAGCTGTGCGCAGGTGTGCAAGACCGGGCATATCGGACCCCGGCAGACCCCGAAGGGTCTCCCACGCACAGCCGCCATAACAAATACAGCAGGCATAAAAAACGCCCGTTGGATGGCTATGGGCGTTGGTGCGCCGATATGTAACCGGACTTGCACGTCCGTGTCACCGTTTTTTGCGATGACAGAACGAAGACTAGGCGCGCTGACGGCACGCGACAAGTTCATGCACAGCCCAAATTCTTGCAGGAAAAATCCGAAGCCAGCCGGCCTACAACTTCATGTCTATGCTCACAGCCCCCAAACCTTCAAGCGGATAGCTGCGGTACTCATAAACCTCACCACGAACAGTGAGGTGGATGACGCCATCCTGCCGGGTCACTTGAACATCCGGCGCTTTGGTTTTCAAAAAGGGATATGCCGAAACCAGCGCTGTCAGTATCTCCCGATCACTACCTAAGTCCTTATGAACGTAGTACCTGTAGGAAAATCCCACTGTAGCGCCGCCCTGACCGTCACGTGCTCCATAAATTGAGCTGCCGTTGCCCAAGGAGTGTTTCAAAACCACTTCGTCCAAATCCGGTGTACCGGATGACATGATCCAATTGCCCCCGATATAAATCAGGCAGGCTACCAGCAGGCAGTTGCGCAGAACCGGCAACAGGCCCTTAGTAGCCCTGAGAAATTGCATACTCAATACCCCTCCTTATCCAATATTGATCTCGAGGATCATCGCCAAAAGGGTCTGCGCCCCACCATGACCCAAATTCCGGCTTGGTGGTTTTTGCGAATGTTTGAGCGACACCTGCTGCCCGTAACAGAACATGCTCGGGAATGCACAGCACCGTACCTGTAGCACCATAATTGAAGTTACCAAAAGCTTCGTACTGACGCCCTCGCTTCTTGTAGTTCCATGGGCCGGCAGCCCTGACCTGTGAGTAAAACCAGGAATAAGCGAATGCAGAGCCTGACTGGAGATGAGTGCCCTTGCACTTGGCTGTCGCCATATTTTCGAGAAGTGAAACACCCGGCGGCATTAACGGTACGGCCATTTGCGAATCCTTGCTGGCTGTGAGGAGCGCTGAACCTAGCACCCCACCTGGCACTGAACATCCCGCGCAATCCAGATACAGAACTTGCCTACAACAACTCCATCCCGTTCCGACATATTGGTTTTCTCCACACAGAGCCTGGGAACGAGCGCGATTTAGTGTAGGAGCTGGCTTGCCAGCGATAGCGGTGGATCAGTTGTTAATGAGTGGGCTGGCAGACCGTCATCGCCGGCAAGCCTGCTCCTACAGGGGTCTATGCCAAACCGGATTCGACCAGCAGGGCCTCAAGCCCCATCAGATCCGGCACCTTCGCCACATGCTCCCCCACCTGCACCGCCGCCAGCTCCAGCGGGCATAGCGGCACGTCGACATAACTCAACTCACTGTCGAGTTTGTACGACCGGGGAATCCCCTGGATCACCAGCGCAATAAACTTCAGCGTCGGCCGCCCGCCCAATGCATTCAACACCACGATCCGCGAGCGTTCGCCGGTCACGCTGGCTTCGCCGCACACCGCTTCAAAGCTGATCAGCGGGATTTGCCGATCGCGCCAGGTCACTTGTCGCAAATACCACGGCGGCGCGTCGCTGGCCGGTTCGCCGCGCTGGAAGTCGATCAGTTCGGCGATGGCGACATTGGGCAGCACCAGGTGGCGGTCGGCCAGGGGCAGCAGCAGGCCGGTGAGTTGGCTGGCGCGGTGGTCAAGCATGGGACTTGCTCCAGTAGGCGATGCTTTCGAGCAGCACCGATTCCTGGTACGGCTTGCCGAGGTAGTCATTCACGCCAATGGCCATAGCGCGGTCGCGGTGTTTCTGGCCGGTGCGCGAGGTGATCATGATGATCGGCAGGCGCATCAGCCGAGGGTCGTTACGCACTTGGGTGGCGACTTCGAAGCCGTCCATACGCGGCATTTCGATGTCGAGCAGCATCAGGTCGGGGGTATGTTCTTCGAGCACGGCGAGGGCGTCGATGCCGTCTTTGGCGGTGAGCACGTTCATGCCGTTGCGTTCCAGCAGGCGGCTGGTGACTTTGCGCACGGTGACCGAGTCGTCCACCACCAGCACCAGCAACGGGCGCTTTTTCAGCGGGTCGTTGAGGATCAGCGGCGCATCCACCGACTGGGCCGGCAAGGCCGGTTGGCGCGCACGGATATGCGCCAGCAAGTCGATGATCAACACCACGCGGCCGTCGCCCAGAATCGTCGCGCCGGACAAGCCCTGCACGCCCGCGAATTGCGGCCCCAGGCCCTTGACCACGATCTCTCGCGTGCCGGCCATGGCGTCCACATGGATCGCCACGCGCCGCTCATTGCATTGCACCAGCAGTACCGGCACCGGTTGATATTGGCCCAACAGTTTCGGGCGGCTGACGGTGTGCAACAGGTCGCCCAGGTAAAACAGCTCGTAACGCTGGCCGGCGTATTCATAACGCGGCGGATCCTGCTGGTAATGCCCGGCCAACTCATGGGGCAACACACGCACCAGGCCTTCGATGGTGTTGAGCGGGATCGCATATTGATCGTCCGCACATTGCACCATCAGCGCACGGTTGACCGACACGGTGAACGGCAAGCGAATACGGAAGTGCACGCCCATACCCGGCGTCGAGTCGATGACCATCGAGCCGCCCAACTGACGCACTTCCTCATGCACCACGTCCATGCCCACGCCGCGCCCGGAAATCTGTGTGATCTTTTCCGCCGTGGAGAAGCCTGGTTGCAGGATGAACTGCAACACGTCGCGGTCGCTGATCTCCTGATTCGGGTCGAGCAAACCACGCTTGATTGCCTTGCGCCGCACCGCCTCCAGCGGCACACCCGCGCCGTCGTCGCGCATGTCGAAGACGATGTCACCGCCTTCGTGGGTCAGGTCCAGGGTGATGCGGCCTTTCTCCGGTTTACCGGCCAGCAGCCGTGCATCGCGGGATTCCAGGCCATGGTCGACGGCGTTGCGCAGCATGTGTTCCAGCGGCGCGGCCATGCGTTCCAGTACGTTGCGGTCCATCTCGCCTTCGGCGTTGCCGACGATGAACTCCACGTCCTTGCCCAACTCGCCCGCCACCTGGCGCACGATGCGCTTGAGGCGCGGCAGCATGCGTTCGAACGGCACCATGCGCGTGCGCATCAGGCCTTCCTGCAACTCGGTGTTGATGCGTGCCTGCTGCTGCAACAGGTCGTGGGCGTCCTCGTTGCGGCGCTCTAGGGTGTCCTTGAGGTCGAGCAGGTCGGAAGCGGATTCGGACAACGCGCGCGACAGTTGCTGCAACTGCGAATGGCGGTCCATTTCCAGCGGGTCGAAGTCTTCATAGCCCAGGCGCTCGGCCTCGGCTTGCTGGCGGCTGAGGATGCGGCCCTGGGTCTCGGTGTCCAGGCGACGCAGTTGGTCGCGCATGCGCTCAATCGTAGTTTCCACTTCGGTCAGGGCGATGCGTGCGTCGTTGACTTGCTGTTCGATGCGGCCACGGAAGATCGAGGTTTCACCGGCCAGGTTGACCAGGTCGTCGAGCAGTTCGGCAGAGATCTTCACCATATCGGCCATCGGATCGACGACGGCCTCCGCCTTTCCCGCCGGCAGCGCCAGTGGCGTCACCGGCTCGTCGCTCGGGTGCACCAGGCTTTTGATGCGCTCGATGAGTTTGTCCACCGAGCCGACCGGCAAGCCGTCCGCCACCGCGTCGATCATCTGCGCCAGGCGGTCGTGGCAGCCTTGCAGCAACGCGAACAACGCCGGGGATGGCGCGAGCAAACCAGCGGACAGGCCTTCATAGAGAAATTCCAGCTCATGGGCCAGATCGCCGATGGGCGCAATCTCGACCATGCGCGCGCCGCCCTTGAGGGTGTGCAGGTCGCGCAGCAGGGTCTCCACTTCCTGGCGATTGCCGGGCTCGGCCTGCCAGCGCGACAGCGCAGCACTGGAGCTGTCGAGGATGTCGGCGGCCTCTTCGAGGAAGATATCCAACAGCTCAGGGTCGGCACCAGACACAGGCGGCGCGGCGACCGGTGCCGCAGGCGCGCTGCCTTGGCGCAATGCGCGCACCCTGGCAATAAGCTCAGCGCTGTCGCTCAAGGGTTGGTGATGCTGCAGTTCTTCAAGCTGCAAGGCCAGGCGTTCATGGCTGGCCATCAGCACCTGGGACAATTCGGCAGAGTAGCTGTAGCGGCGGTCCACCAGCCCTTCGTACAGGCATTCCAACTCATGGGCCAGGTCGCCAATCGGCTCGATTTCCGCCATGCGCGCGCCGCCCTTGAGGGTGTGCAGATCGCGTTGCAGCGACGACAACGGCGCGGCGTTGTCGGGCTCCAGCAACCAGCGCTTGAGCGACTGCCCGGCGCTGTCGAGGATGTCCACGGCTTCTTCGAGGAAGATCTCGACGATCTCGTCGTCCATCGTCGTTTGCTGATCCAACTGCTGTGTGGCGGCGCCCAGTTCAGCAATGCTCAGCGCGCGGCTGCCATCGCTTTTGATCAGGCCGGTGGCGGACGGGTCGAGGGCTTCGTCCAATAACTCGCGCAAGGCTTGGACACGGGCCGGCGCCGGGCTGATTTCCTGGCCGGCGGCCAGTTGGTCGAGCATGCTGATCAGCGCTTCATGGGCCTGTTCGGCCTCATGGAAAAACCGCTCGCTGACCGCCAGGCTGCTTTCCTCAACGGCGCCGTACAGGTCGAGCAACGCTTCGCAGAGTGCGTCGATGGCATGCAGGTCTGCGACGTGCGCGCCCTCCCCCAGCGTGGTCAATTCGTCCAGCAGCGCGGTGAGTTCCTGGCGTTCGCCGGGGTGTTGCTGCCAGCGACGTAGCAGGCTCTCGGCGTCGAGCAGGATGTCCATGCCCTGGGCCAGGAAGTTGGCGATCAGCTGTGGATCGCGCTTGAAGCGCACGTCGAGCAGTGCTTCAAGCTGCTGATCCAGCAGGCTTTGGGTGCGGTTGATCAGGTCCTCTGCGCCGTTGATCGGCGCCAGGGGATCGCTGTCCAAGTCACGCAGTCCCCGCTGGAACAGGCCTTCGGCTTCCAGCAGCAACTCCACTTCGTCCAGGTCCAGCGGCAGGCGGTGGGCCTTATATTCGCGGGTCAGGTGGTCGAGAGGTCGCGCCAGCTCGGCAATGGGCAACACGCCAGCCATGTAGGCGCTGCCCTTGAGGGTATGCAGGGCGCGTTGCAGTTCATCGCTGACTTGCAGCGGCACATGCTCGGCAGCCTGTTGCAGGAAGTGGTTGAGGCTGTCCAGATGGCTCTGGGCTTCGTTGCGGAAAATCTCCAGCAGCATCGGATCATGAGGCTCGGCGGTCAGCGCGGGTGTACCGCTGGCCAAGGCGTGGGCACGGGCGGCCAGGGCGTCGACTTCATCGCGTTGACGCTGGTCGTCGATGGCAAAGTCAGCGATCAACTCCGGCAGCAAGGCCACCGCTTCGTCCAGCACCTGCTGCACGTCGGGGTCGAGGGACACGCTGCGCTCCAGCACACGGTTCAGCAGGTTTTCTACCGCCCAGGCCAACTCGGCCAAGACCAGGGCGCGCACCATGCGGCCGCTGCCTTTGAGGGTGTGGAAGGCGCGGCGCATTTCGGCCTGAGCGGTTTTGTCCGCGCTGTTGGGCAGGTAACGGTGCAGCACCTCGACGACTTCGTCGGTCTCCTCAAGGAAGACTTCGCGCAGTTCATCGTCGATAGGCTCTTCATCGGCCGGCGGCGGCAACAGGCTGCCAGGGCGCTGCAGGGCCGGCGGGTTCAGGCGCGACGTGGGGCTGGCGAGTGCATCGAACTGGGATTGGCTCGGCGTAACCTCGGCCGAGAGCGCGCCATCCGGTGCAACCAGGGCCTGGCGCCAGGGTTTTTCGGCGGGCAGGTAACCCAGTGCGGCCAAGCCTTGGGTGGCCAGTTCCAGCACACGCTCACCCGCAGCATCCGGGTCTTGGAGCATGCGCTCCAGGTAGTACTCCAGGCTGCTGATCACGTCGGCGAAATGCGCCAGTTGCCTCTCGGAAGGCGGGGCATCGTTGCCCATCAACTGCTCGTCGACGTAATCCGTGCAGCCACGCATCAGGCTTGCCGCGCGGGGCAACGGGATCATCGCCAGGGCGCCGCGCACCTGGCTGAGCAGCTCCGGCAGGGACTCCAGGCGCTGGCGGTCCCAATCAGCTTCGATGCAGTCGATCACCAGTTCCTTGGCTTGCTTGAGGCACTGGCAGGATTCACGGATCACCAACTGGTGGATCTGGGTCAGGTCGGTGGTGGGCAGGCGGCTTTCTTCGCGGCTTTCCGGCTCGACGGTGCCGACCATGCCCGCCAGCGTGGCTTCGACGTAGAGCAAGGCGCCGGCGACGTCCATCAGCACGGCGTCGTTGGGTGCTCGATGGCCCTGGGCCAGGCTCAGCACCACGGCGAGTTGGTCGATGATGACTTTGCGCGGCTGACCGAAGCCCAGCACCGCCAGGGTATCGGCGATCTGCCGCAGCGGCGCCAGCAATGCATCAAGGTCGCTGGTGTGCTGGCGGTCGCTGCGTACGAACAAGTCGAGGCGTTCTTTGACCCGCACCAACTCTTCACACAAGGCGCCCAGCACCGAGCCCATGGCGTTGCGATCGGGTCCGGCCAGGCGTGCGCGCTCGGCGTCGACCACCGCGCTGTCAGGCAAGGCTTCATCCAGGCCGTAGCGCTCCTTCAGGCTTTGCATGCGCGGCGTTGGCCGGGTGACCTTGGCGACATAGAACAATAAGCTCTTGAGCAGCTCATCCGGCGCCGGCTGGTTGATGCCGCCAATGCCTTGGGCCAGCAGGCGCTTGAGTTGTTTGTCGCTGGCCTTGAGCAGGCTGCGCAGCGCCGGACTGTTGGCGATCACGCCAGTGAGCATGCCTTCGACCAGTGCCGAGGTGACTTGCCACAACGGCAACAGCGGCGCGCCTTGGCACAGTGCTTCGAGGCGTGCGAACACCCGCGCCATGTCTTCCAGGTTGCTGGGGCCATGGTCTTCACGCAGCAGCCCGGCCAGCGCCTGCTGTAAAAGCTGGTGCCACTGGCGTAGTTGCTCTTTCAGGTCGGGTACCGCGCGTTGGGCCAGGGCCTCATCCGGCAGTGGCGCGATGGTCAGCAGTTGCGGACTGAACAGGCTGGTTTCCGACAACAGGCTTTCGCCGTGCGCGCTGCGCAGGTCATTGAGCAGTGGCAACACCACCAGCGGCAGGTCGCGGCGGGCGCTGTGCACGCGGTCCAGGTACAACGGCAATTGAGTCAGGGCCTGTTGCAGCAGGCGGATGCTTTCGTCGCGCTGGCTGACGCTCCCGGCTTGCAGGGCCAGCGCCAGTTCTTCGATTTCCTCGGCCAGCAGCGCCGCGCCGTAGAACTCGACCATCTGCAACGCGCCATGCACTTGGTGGACACACGCCAGGCACTCGCTGATCGCTTCGGCGTCTGTAGTCTCGACATAAGCGTCGAGCGCCGAGCGAGCCTGTTTCAGGGTTTCGGCAATGTCGCCCTTGACCCATTCGAGGGCCACGTAGTCGTGCCGATCAACCATAACTGCTCCGCGTTGAAATCATGAATGGCTGTGGGGCTGTTCATCCACCGGACGCGCCGGCGGCAAGGTGAAGCCCGACACCGACCGCCGCAACTGGCTGGCCATTTTCGCCAGGTTGCCGATGCTTTCTGCGGTGGCCGTCGACCCCGACGAGGTCTGGGTGGTGATCTGTTGGATCACGTTCATGGTCAGGGAGATCTGCCCGGCCGATGAGGTCTGTTGCTGCGCTGCGTTGGAGATACTCTGGATCAGCGCCGCCAGGGTCTTCGACACGCCTTCGATCTCTTCCAGCGCCACCCCGGCGTCCTGGGCCAGCCGTGCGCCGCGCACCACTTCGGTGGTGGTCTGTTCCATGGAAATGACCGCTTCATTGGTGTCGGCCTGGATCGCCCGCACCAACGTTTCAATCTGCCGGGTCGCCGCCGATGAGCGTTCGGCCAGACGCTGCACTTCGTCAGCCACCACCGCAAAGCCGCGTCCGGCATCACCGGCCATGCTTGCCTGAATTGCCGCGTTGAGGGCGAGGATGTTGGTCTGGTCGGCAATGTCGTCGATCAGGCTGACGATGTCGCCAATTTCCTGGGACGACTCGCCCAGGCGCTTGATGCGTTTGGCGGTGTCCTGGATCTGCTCGCGGATGTTGTCCATGCCGTGGATGGTGTTGTGCACCACCTCGTTGCCCTTGTTGGCGATTTCCACCGAGCGCTCTGCCACCGCCGAGGACTCGGCAGCGTTGGCCGAGACCTGGTCGATGGACTGGGCCATCTGGTTGATCGCGGTGGACGCCTCGGCGATCTGCTGGGCCTGGTGCTCCGAAGCCTGGGCCAAGTGCATCGCGGTGGCCTGGGTGTCCTGCACCGCGCCAGCGACTTGCCCGGCAGTGAGGTTGATGGTGGCGACCAGGTCGCGCAGTTGGTCGACGGAATAGTTGATGGAGTCGGCGATGGTGCCGGTGAAGTCTTCAGTCACCGAGGCAGTCACGGTGAGGTCGCCGTCGGCCAGGTCTTCGATTTCATCCAGCAGGCGCATGATCGCGTTCTGGTTGCGTTCGTTCTTCTCGGCGGTTTCGTGCAGCTGGCGGTTGGTCTCGCGCACCATCACCAGGCCGATCAGAATGATCGAGGTCAGGGCGAGCAGGCCCAGGACATAGCCGCCGATGGTGTCAAAGCTGCGCCCGCTGGCGAGGTTTTCGAACCCGGTGGCCAGGTGCGAGGCTTCATCGAGCAAGGTTTGCGAGAGGTTGAAGATATTGCTCGCCGAGGCCCGCACCTGGAACAACTGCGGCGAGGTTTCGAGGATCTCATCCACGGAGCCGGAAACGAATTCGAACAGCTCGGCGATTTCCGCCAGCCGCGCGCGGGCGTCGCGGTCCTCGACCTGGGTGATGCGCAAACCGGGGTTGCCCTGGAGCATGCCGTTGAGCACCTGGCCGAAGCGGTTGGCGTCGCGGCCAAAGGCGTCGGCGGCCTGCACGGCGGTTTCGTCGCCGGCCAACACGGTGTTCACCGCGCCGAGGATACGTTCGGCCAGCAGTGATTGGCGCTGGGCCAACGCCACCTGGCTGGCCGGAGCGCCGCGTTGCAGGAGGATATCAACGACCTTTTCCGATTCCATCTGCAGTTGCGGCACGGTTTCGGCCAGGGTCGCGGCGACCTGATGCAACGACAGCACGGTCTGCTCGCTGGCGAGGATCGCGTCGGTGTTTTTCAGCAGTGCTTCCCAGTCGGTCTGCACCGCGCGCATTTCGGCACGCACCGCGCTGGGCGCGGCGGGCAGGCCAGTTTGCGGGTCACCTTTTTTCAGGAAGCCCCAGCGTTGGGCGAAGTCATTGCGCGCATCGCCCAGCAACTTGAACGCCGCAGCCTTGCCGGCGGCGGCTTCGGTGGCGTTCTTGGCGATACGCTGGGACAGCACGCGCAGCTCACCGGCGTGGCCGATGTACTGTTTGTCGTAGGTGGATTGGGTATTGAGGTACGCAAAGTTGGCGAACAGCAACATGATGAACACGATCAGTGCGATGAACAGCACGATGATCTGCGAGCGGCTGCGCGAGCCGGCCTGGGGTTTGAGTGCGGTAGCGGTGGTCATGCGGCAACATCCATGAAGCCAGGGGCCTGGGCCAGGGCGAAGGGGCTAAACACCTGCCACGACGGGTCGCCGTCGAACCGGCCTTGAATAAACGCTGCGTCGGGCGCGGTGTTCGCCCGCCAGGCGTCTTGTGCGAAATGCTGCATCCCCACCACCTCGTCGACCAGCAGCCCGACAAACACGTCGTTGAACTCCACCACCAGCACCCGCCGTTGCTTGCGCGCCTTGGACAGCTCAAGGCCGAGGAACCCACCCAAATCCATCACCGGCAACAGGCGCCCACGCAGGTTGGCCACGCCTTTTACCCAGGCCTTGACCCCGGGCATCAAGGTGCAGCGTGGTTCGTGCAGGACTTCGGCGACTTCGCCCATGGGCGCCACATACCAGTGCTGGTCCAGGCGAAAGCCGATCCCGCTCCAGCGTTGCAGGCGGGTTTCCTGGGACGGCAGGTCAGCGGCCAGCAGGCGGCAGCGGCGGTCAATGTCCAGCAGCAGCTCGAAGGCGGTTTGCGACTCGGTCATGATGGCGAACCGTCAGCCGGCCAGCACCTTGTTCAGGGTGGCGATCAGGGTTTCTTCATCCACCGGCTTGGTCAGGTAATCCTTGGCACCCTGGCGCGCGCCCCAGATCTTGTCGGTTTCCTGGTCCTTGGTGGTGATGATGATGATCGGGATGCCGTTGGTTTCCGGCTCCTTGGACAGCTGGCGGGTGGCCTGAAAGCCGTTGAGGCCCGGCATCACGATGTCCATCAGCACGGCGTCGGGCAATTCCTGGCGGGCCAGGGCCACGCCGTCCGCGCCGTTTTCGGCCTTGAGGACCTGGTGGCCATGCTTTTCCAGCATGCCGGTCAGTTTGTACATTTCGGTCGGCGAATCGTCGACGATCAGAACACGTGCCATGGTTTTCCCCACTACATAGGTGGACGCCGGCCCTTGTGAGGCGGCGTCAGTGTGCTTGTTCTACTGCGGCGAACCCCGGCACGTAGGCCTTGATCGCGCCCAGCAGTTCTTCCTTGCTGAAAGGCTTGGTCAAAAACTGATCGACCCCCACGATGCGCCCCTTGGCCTTGTCGAACAGGCCGTCCTTGGACGACAACATGATCACCGGGATCGACTTGAACGCCGGGTTGTTCTTCACCAGTGCGCAGGTTTGATAGCCATCCAGGCGCGGCATCATGATGTCGACAAAAATAATATGCGGGTGATGATCAACAATCCGGGCCAGGGCATCGAAACCGTCGATGGCCGTGATGACATCGCACCCCACGTTCTTCAACAAGGTTTCAGCGGTGCGGCGGATCGTCTTCGAATCATCGATCACCATCACTCTCAAGGCGTTGGAATGCTGTTCCATATCTGCTCTGCCATCGCCACAGCGAATCGGTTTTCGGTGTGTACTGCCTGATGTTGCACAGGATGAGCGCCGCGGGCCTTGGAATTCAAGGGCTGCTGCGCCGTGGCAGTCTTTTTAGCACAGTCTCCGGGCGCAATCTATCGAGCAACCGGCCAGGTGGTTTTTCCTTGACCCACAACAGCCGCAGCGCCACTCTGACGCCACTTTTATGCGCCCTTATTTGCTAGAGGAAATCCCCCATGAGCGTTCGCGTCGGCATTGTCATGGACCCTATCGCCAGCATTTCCTATAAAAAGGACAGCTCGCTGGCCATGCTCCTGGCCGCCCAGGCCCGCGGCTGGACCCTGTTCTATATGGAGCAGCGCGATCTTTACCAGGGCGACGGCGAGGCCCGTGCGCGCATGCGCCCGCTGCAGGTATTTGCAAACCCTGAAAAGTGGTTCGAATTGCAGGACGAAATCGACAGCCCACTGAGCGATCTGGACGTGATCCTGATGCGCAAGGACCCGCCGTTCGACATGGAGTTCGTCTACTCCACTTACCTGCTGGAGCAGGCCGAGCGCGCCGGCGTGCTGATCGTCAACAAGCCGCAGAGCCTGCGCGATTGCAATGAAAAGCTGTTCGCCACCCTGTTCCCACAGTGCACGCCGCCGACCGTGGTCAGCCGCCGCGCCGATGTGCTGCGTGAATTCGCCGCCAAGCACGGTGATGTGATCCTCAAGCCGCTGGACGGCATGGGCGGCACTTCGATCTTCCGTCACCGCGCAGGCGACCCGAACCTGTCGGTGATCCTGGAAACCCTGACCGCACTGGGCACCCAGCAGATCATGGGCCAGGCCTACCTGCCGGCGATCAAGGACGGCGACAAGCGCATCCTGATGATCGACGGCGAACCGGTGGATTACTGCCTGGCGCGCATCCCAGCGGCGGGCGAGACCCGTGGCAACCTGGCGGCCGGTGGTCGGGGTGAAGCACGCCCGCTGTCGGACAAGGACCGTTGGATTGCCGCCCAGGTCGGCCCGACCCTGCGTGAAAAGGGCCTGCTGTTTGTCGGCCTGGACGTGATCGGCGAGAACCTGACTGAAATCAACGTCACCAGCCCGACCTGCATCCGCGAGATCGACAACGCATTTGGCACCAACATCGGCGAAATGTTGATGGCCGCCATTGAGCGCAAGCTGCAGGCCAAGTGATATAGAACAGCCGGACACGCACCAACATTGCGCTATCATGCCCCACCTGTGAAACGCGCGATGTTGGTTTTTTTGTCATGACACTCCCGTCCGAGCTGCCCCCCGAACTCTCCCACAGCGGCGTGCGCCCGGCTGATCGGCTCGGATTTACCCTGTTCCTGGCCGCGTTGATTCACCTGGCGCTGATCCTCGGCGTGGGTTTCACCATGGTCGAGCCCAAGCAGATCAGCAAAACCCTGGAAATCACCCTCGCCACGTTCAAAAGCGAAAAGAAGCCCGAGAAGGCTGACTTCCTCGCCCAGGACAACCAGCAAGGCAGCGGCACCCTCGACAAGAAAGCCATACCCAAGACCACTGAAGTGGCGCCGTTCCAGGACAACAAGGTGAATAAAGTCACCCCACCACCGGTGCCCAAGCCGGAGGTCAAGCAGGCCGCGCCCAAGGCGGCGGTGACCACCGTCGCACCCAAGCCGCAAAAGGCCCCGACCCAGCGCGAAAAGACCAAGAGCGAACCCACGCCCGAGCCCGTAAAGCCGGCGCCGACTTTCGACAGCTCGACCCTGTCCGACGAAATCTCCAGCCTCGAAGCCGAACTGGCCAACGAACAGCAGCTGTACGCCAAGCGCCCGCGTATCTACCGGCTGAACGCCGCCTCGACCATGCGCGACAAAGGTGCCTGGTACAAAGACGAGTGGCGCAAGAAGGTCGAGCGCATCGGCAACCTCAACTACCCGGAAGAAGCCCGGCGCCAGCAGATTTACGGCAATTTGCGTCTATTGGTTTCAATCAACCGCGACGGCACGTTATATGAAGTGCAGGTACTGGAGTCGTCCGGCCAGCCGTTGCTGGACCAGGCCGCCCAGCGCATCGTGCGCCTGGCCGCGCCTTTTGCGCCTTTCAGCGGCGATTTGAACGACGTCGACCGCCTGGAAATCATCCGCACCTGGAAGTTCGCCAAGGGCGATCGGTTGTCGAGCAATTGATGACAATTGCCACCTGTGGCACATCACCAGCTTGTCAGTTCGCCCCTCCACCGCCACACTATCGAACATGAAAAACGTCAGCCCGACCTACCTCAAGCATCAATTCCTGATCGCCATGCCCCATATGGCCGACCCGAACTTTGCGCAGACCTTGACCTACATCGTCGAGCACACGGCCAATGGTGCGATGGGGCTGGTGGTCAACCGCCCGCAAGAGCTGAACCTGGCGGACATCCTTGAGCAGCTGCGCCCGGAAGTCGACCCGCCCGCCCGTTGCCAGGGCGTGCCGATCTATATCGGCGGGCCGGTGCAGACCGATCGCGGTTTTGTGCTGCACCCGACGGGGCCGAAGTTCCAGGCCACCGTCGATCTGGACGGTGTGTCGCTGTCCACCTCCCAGGACGTGTTGTTCGCCATCGCCGACGGCGTGGGCCCTGAGCAGAGTGTGATCACCCTCGGTTATGCGGGCTGGGAAGCGGGCCAATTGGAAGCCGAACTCGCCAGCAACGCTTGGCTGACGTGCCCCTTCGATGCCGACATCCTGTTCAACACGCCCAGCGAACTGCGCCTGGAAGCGGCTGCGGCCAAGCTGCGGGTCAACCTCAGCCTGTTGACCAGCCAGGCGGGGCACGCCTGATGGCTTTGCGACTAATCCTGGGTTTTGACTACGGCACCAAACAGATCGGCGTCGCGGTCGGCCAGGTTATCACCGGCCAGGCCCGCGAGCTGTGCACCTTGAAAGCCCAGAACGGCGTGCCGGACTGGAACCAGGTCGAAGCCCTCATTAAAGAGTGGAAGCCCGACGCGGTCGTGGTCGGCCTGCCCTTGAACATGGACGGCACCCCCAGCGACATGTGCCTGCGCGCCGAAAAATTCGCCCGCCGCCTAAATGGTCGCTACAACCTGCCCTTCTATACCCACGATGAACGCCTCACCACCTTTGAAGCCAAGGGTGAGCGCCGTGACCGTGGCGGGCAGAAGGGCAGCTACCGCGACAATCCCGTGGACGCCATCGCCGCCGCCCTGTTATTGCAGGGATGGCTGGATGAAAACACTGCATTATTTGAATCCTGACTGACGCGGCTTGCCGCGTCTTTTTACGTTTGAGCCCGGACCTTGCCTGCGCCAAGGTCCTGAAGGAGCCTGCATGAGCCTGCCGAACCCCGCCGAACTGATCAGCCAGATGGCCACAAGCCTCACGGCCCATCTGCAACACCGCAACATCAGCGAGCCGCGCTTCATCGGTATTCGCACCGGTGGTGTGTGGGTGGCCCAGGCATTGCTGGAAGCACTGGGCAGCGACTCGCCCCTCGGCACCCTCGACGTGTCCTTCTATCGTGACGACTTCAGCCAGAACGGTCTGCACCCGCAAGTGCGCCCGTCGGCCCTGCCGTTCGAGATCGAAGGCCAGCACCTGGTGCTGATCGACGATGTGCTGATGAGCGGCCGCACCATCCGCGCCGCCATGAACGAACTGTTCGACTACGGCCGCCCGGCCAGCGTGACCCTGGTGTGCCTGCTCGACCTGGATGCCGGCGAACTGCCGATCAGCCCGGATGTGGTCGGCGCCACACTGTCGCTTGCAGCCCACCAGCGGGTAAAATTGTCCGGTCCCACGCCGCTCGAACTCGAACTGCAAGACCTCGCCCTTTAAACCGCCTTGTAAAGAGTCCCCGCGATGACGCCTCTCGATGCCAAGCGCCCGCTGCAGCTCAATGCTCAGGGCCAGTTGCAACACTTCTTGTCCCTCGACGGTTTGCCCCGCGAACTGCTCACCGAAATCCTCGACACCGCCGACTCGTTCCTCGAAGTCGGTGGCCGCGCGGTGAAGAAGGTCCCGCTGCTGCGCGGCAAGACCATCTGCAATGTGTTCTTCGAGAACTCCACGCGCACCCGTACCACCTTTGAACTGGCGGCCCAGCGGCTGTCGGCCGACGTGATCACGCTGAACGTGTCCACCTCGTCGGCGAGCAAGGGCGAGACCCTGCTCGACACCCTGCGCAACCTGGAAGCCATGGCCGCCGACATGTTCGTGGTGCGCCACGGCGACTCCGGTGCCGCGCACTTCATCGCCGAACACGTGTGCCCGCAGGTGGCGATCATCAACGGCGGCGACGGCCGTCACGCCCACCCGACCCAGGGCATGCTCGACATGCTCACCATCCGTCGGCACAAGGGCAGCTTTGAAAACCTCTCGGTGGCCATCGTCGGCGACATCCTGCACTCGCGGGTTGCACGCTCCAACATGCTGGCCCTCAAAGCCCTGGGTTGCCCGGATATCCGCGTGATCGCACCAAAAACCCTGCTGCCGATCGGCATCGAGCAGTACGGCGTGAAGGTCTACACCGACATGGCCGCAGGCCTCAAGGATGTGGACGTAGTGATCATGCTGCGCCTGCAACGCGAGCGCATGGCCGGTGGCCTGCTGCCGAGCGAAGGCGAGTTCTACCGCCTGTTCGGCCTGACCACTGCGCGCCTGGCCGGCGCCAAGCCGGATGCCATCGTCATGCACCCGGGCCCGATCAACCGTGGGGTAGAGATTGAGTCGGCGGTGGCCGACGGCCCTCAATCGGTGATCCTGAACCAAGTCACCTACGGCATCGCCGTCCGCATGGCCGTGCTGTCCATGGCCATGAGCGGGCAAACCGCGCAACGTCAATTCGAGCAGGAGAACGCCCAGTGAAGCTCAGCATTCTTGGCGCTCGCGTTATCGATCCGGCCAGTGGCCTGGATCAAGTCACCGATCTGCATCTGGAAGCCGGCAAGCTTATCGCCATCGGCGCTGCTCCGGCAGGTTTCAGCGCGACTGAAACCCTCGACGCCAAAGGCTTGGTGGCCGCGCCGGGCCTGGTCGACCTGAACGTCGCCCTGCGCGAGCCAGGCTACAGCCGCAAAGGCAACATCATCAGCGAAACCCGCGCCGCCGCTGCCGGTGGTGTGACCAGCCTGTGCTGCCCGCCGCACACCAAGCCGATCCTCGACACCTCGGCCGTGACCGAGCTGATCCTCGACCGCGCCCGTGAAGCCGGCAATTGCAAGGTGTTCCCTATCGGCGCCTTGAGCAAAGGCCTGGAAGGCGAACAACTCGCCGAACTGATCGCCCTGCGCGACGCCGGTTGCGTGGCCTTCGGCAATGGTCTGGAAAGCTTTCGCAGCACCCGCACGCTGTTACGTGCCCTGGAATACGCGGCCACCTTCGACCTGACGGTGATTTTCCATTCCCAGGACCGCGACCTGGCCGAAGGCGGCCTGGCCCATGAAGGCGCCGTGGCCAGCTTCCTCGGCCTGCCGGGCATTCCGGAAACCGCCGAGACCGTGGCCCTGGCCCGTGACCTGTTGCTGGTGGAACAAAGCGGCGTGCGTGCGCACTTCAGCCAATTGACCAGCGCTCGCGGCGTGGCCTTGATCGCCCAGGCCCAGGCCCGTGGCTTGCCGGTGACGGCGGATGTGGCGCTGTATCAGCTGATTCTGACGGATGAAGCGCTGATCGACTTCTCCAGCCTGTACCACGTGCAGCCGCCGCTGCGCACCCTGGCCGACCGCGAAGGTTTGCGCGCGGCGGTCAAGTCCGGCGTGGTCTCGGCGATTTCCAGCCATCACCAGCCCCATGAGCGGGATGCCAAGCTCGCACCGTTTGGCGCGACAGAGCCAGGCATCAGCAGTGTCGAACTGTTGCTGCCGTTGGCGATGACGTTGGTGGAAGATGGGTTGCTGGACTTGCCGACACTGCTGGCACGCCTGAGTGCTGGCCCGGCCGAGGCCCTGCGCCTGCCGGCAGGTAAGTTGGCGGTGGGATCGGCGGCGGATCTGGTGCTGTTCGACCCGGCCAACTCCACGGTTGCCGGGGAGCAGTGGTTATCCAAGGGTGAAAACTGCCCGTTCATTGGGCACAGCCTGCCGGCGACGGTGCGCTACACCCTGGTCGACGGACGCATCAGCTACCAGGCTTGACGCTACAAACCTGTAGGAGCGAGCAAGCTCGCCCCTACAGGTGATTTATCGCCCGGAATTGCGTTCAGCATTGCGGATCGAAATCTGCGTATTCAATGTCCAGAAGTCATACAGCACCCCCACCAGGAACAAGCCGCCGGTCAGTAGGTAGATCAAGCCGGTGATCCATTTGCCCTGGTACATGCGGTGCACGCCAAATACCCCCAGAAACGCCAACAGGATCCAGGCCACGTTGTATTCGATGGGCCCGGCGGTAAAACGCAGGTCCGCTTCACGGTCCATGGCCGGAATCAGGAAAAAGTCGATCAACCAGCCAATACCCAACAGGCCGAGGGTGAAAAACCAGATCGTGCCGGTGACGGGTTTGCCGTAATAGAAGCGATGCGCCCCGGTAAAACCGAAAATCCACAGCAGGTAACCGATCACCTTACTGTGGGTGTCTTGCTGCGGGCCAATCTGCTGATAGGTGTTCATCGCGTACCTCTTTTGCCTCGATAGATAAATTTTTTCATTTTCTTTGTGACTTTTTTACAGGCGCCCGACGTACGGCAAATGGTATCTTCCCTGCCCTGAAAGCCTTATGCCACCTGACTTGTGTAGGACAATTGCGGCGAATCGTCGCGTTTTTCCTGATTTTGACGTCAAGGTTCAGTCGACAAACGGCCTGAGAACGGCACAAAAAGCTGTTATAAAGTTGCGCGCAAACCCATAAGAGCCACGCCTAATGCGACCATTTTTCAAGACATGGCTAACCATTTGCCTATTAATGCCACTGGCCGCCCACGCCACCAATCGTGAGCAACGACTTCCTAACGTTAACGGTTTCACCCCTAAAGTCCACAGCACGCCAAGCACCGCCAAGTCGGTAAAGCTGACCGTCAACCGCCCGACTCAACTGAGCAAGGCCCACAACGGCAAAGCAGTCCCAGGCCTGGTTGGCGTCAACACCAAGCAGAGCAGCACCGTCCTCAGCCGCGCCGTCAACGTGCTCGGTACCCCTTATCGTTGGGGCGGCAGCAGCCCAAGTAAAGGGTTCGACTGCAGCGGCTTGGTGAAATATGCGTTCAACGACGTAGCCGCCGTGGATTTGCCGCGCACGTCCAACGCCATGGCTGCCGGCCACGGGCAGAAGGTTGATCGCAAGGACCTGAAACCCGGCGACCTGCTGTTCTTCAAGCTGAAGAGCCGCCAGGTGAACCATGTTGCCATCTACCTGGGCAACGACCGCTTCATCCACGCACCGCGTCGTGGCAAGTCGGTGAGTATCGACACCCTGAAGAAGCCGTTCTGGGACAAGAATTACGTGATTGCCAAGCGGGTGCTTCCGAAAGAGCAGAACAATCTGCGGGTAGTACAACGCTGATTCCTGGCTAAACGCGTTACAAAATGTGGGAGCGGGCTTGCTCGCGAAGGCGGTGGTTCAGTCGATATGTAAGTTGACTGACACACCGCTTTCGCGAGCAAGCCCGCTCCCACATTGGTTCCTCATAAATCTGCTGGCACTCTCGCCTTCTCCCTCGCATCCTCCCGGCTGATCACCCCCGCCCCGACCAACGCCTTCAAACTCATATCCAGCGTCTTCATCCCCAACGCCCCACCCGTCTGTATCGCTGAAACCATCTGCGCCACCTTGTCCTCCCGGATCAAGTTCCGAATGGCCGGCGTGCCCAGCATGATTTCATGGGCCGCCACGCGTCCGCCGCCGATCTTCTTTACCAGCACCTGGGACACCACCGCCTGCAACGACTCCGACAGCATCGAGCGGACCATGGCCTTTTCCCCGGCCGGGAACACGTCCACCAGCCGGTCGACAGTCTTTGCTGCCGAACTGGTGTGCAGGGTGCCAAACACCAGGTGCCCGGTCTCAGCCGCCGTCAGCGCGAGGCGGATGGTTTCCAGGTCGCGCAGTTCGCCCACCAGGATCACGTCCGGGTCTTCGCGCAGCGCCGAGCGCAGGGCGATGGAAAAACCCTGGGTGTCGCGATGCACCTGGCGTTGGTTGATCAACGCCATTTTCGGCGTGTGGATAAATTCGATGGGGTCTTCAAGGGTGAGAATGTGGTGGCGCCGATGCTGGTTGAGAAAATCGATCATCGCCGCCAGGGTGGTGGACTTGCCTGAGCCGGTCGGGCCGGTGACCAGCACCAGGCCACGTGGCAATTGGGCGATACGCTGGAACACTTCGCCAAGGCCAAGGTTTTCCAGGCTTTGGACCTCTGAAGGGATGGTGCGAAACACCGCACTCATGCCGCGGTCCTGCCGGAACACATTGGCCCGGAACCGCGCCACGCCGGGCAGTTCGAAGGCAAAATCTGTTTCTAGAGATGTTTCGAAATCCTTTTGCTGGTGCTGAGTGAGCAAAGGGCTCAATAAGTCCGCTACTTGCGTAGGTGAAAGCACCGGCCCCTCCAGCGGCCAGACCTCGCCATCCAGCCGCAGCATCGGCGCCAGGCCGGCAGACACATGCAGGTCGGACGCACCACGGCGCACGCTGGCCGTGAGTAATTCAGTGATATCCATAGGGCTTTCCATTTCCAGTAGAATGCCGCGGACTCCATATCCACGGGCGCATCTTGAATGTCGACGATAGCAGACCACATCGGCCAGGTTAGCCAGCGCATCCGCGCCGCAGCCGACGCCGTGCAACGTGACGCAAGCAGCATCCACCTGCTGGCCGTGAGCAAGACCAAACCCGCGCAAGCCGTGCGCGAAGCCTATGCCGCCGGGATGCACGACTTTGGCGAGAACTACCTGCAGGAAGCCCTGGGCAAACAGGCCGAATTAACCGACCTGCCCTTGAGTTGGCACTTCATCGGCCCCATTCAATCGAACAAGACGCGCGCTATCGCCGAGAACTTCGCTTGGGTGCATTCCGTGGACCGCCTCAAAATCGCTCAACGCTTGTCCGAACAACGCCCGGCCGACCTGCCACCGCTGAATATCTGCATCCAGGTCAATGTCAGTGGCGAAGCCAGCAAGTCCGGCTGTACACCCGCCGACCTGCCGGCCCTGGCCCATGCGATCAACGCCCTGCCGCACCTGAAACTGCGTGGCCTGATGGCGATTCCGGAGCCGACTGAAGATCGGACCGCGCAAGACGCAGCGTTCGCCGCGGTACGCGACCTGCAAAACAGCCTGAACCTGCCGCTGGACACACTTTCCATGGGCATGAGCCACGACCTTGAGTCGGCCATCGCCCAAGGCGCCACCTGGGTGCGGATCGGTACCGCCCTGTTTGGCGCCCGCGACTACGGCCAGCCATGAAATGGCTGACTTCCCTCTGAGTAAGGACCTGTCATGAGCAACACGCGTATTGCCTTTATCGGCGCCGGTAACATGGCGGCCAGCCTGATCGGTGGCCTGCGGGCCAAGGGCCTGGACGCCGCGCAGATCCGCGCCAGCGACCCAGGCGCCGACACCCGTGCCCGCGTCAGCGCCGAACACGGTATTGAAACCTTTGCCGACAACGCCGAGGCCATCCAGGGCGTCGATGTGATTGTGCTGGCCGTTAAGCCGCAGGCCATGAAAGCCGTGTGCGAAAGCCTGCGTCCGAGCCTGCAGCCGCAGCAACTGGTGGTGTCTATCGCCGCCGGCATCACCTGCGCCAGCATGAACGCGTGGCTCGGTGCCCAGCCGATCGTGCGCTGCATGCCCAATACGCCAGCACTGGTCAGCCAAGGTGTGAGCGGGCTATATGCCACTGCCGAAGTAAGCGCCGAGCAACGCAACCAGGCGCAAGAGCTGCTGTCCGCCGTGGGCCTCGCCCTGTGGCTGGAGCAGGAGCAGCAACTGGACGCGGTCACCGCCGTGTCCGGCAGCGGCCCGGCGTATTTCTTCCTGCTGATCGAGGCCATGACTGCCGCTGGCATGAAACTGGGCCTGTCCAAGGACGTGGCCGAGCAACTGGCCGAGCAGACTGCCCTGGGTGCCGCGCATATGGCGGTGGCCAGCGATGTGGACGCCGCCGAATTGCGCCGTCGCGTGACCTCGCCAGGCGGCACCACACAGGCGGCCATCGAGTCGTTCCAGGCCGGGGGCTTTGAAGCCCTGGTGGAAAAAGCATTGGGTGCCGCTGCGCACCGCTCGGCGGAACTCGCCGAACAACTGGGCAAATAAGGAGCCAACATGATTGGTTTGAACACCGCAGCCGTCTACGTGCTGCAAACCCTTGGCAGTCTGTACCTGCTGATCGTCCTGATGCGCTTCGTGCTGCAACTGGTGCGTGCGAACTTCTACAACCCGCTCTGCCAGTTCATCGTCAAGGCCACCCAGCCGCTGCTCAAGCCGCTGCGCCGGATCATTCCTAGCCTGTTCGGCCTGGACATGTCGTCGCTGGTCCTGGCTATCCTGGTACAGCTGGCCTTGATGGCGCTCACCCTGTTGCTGACCTATGGCACCACCGGCAACTTCGTGCAATTGCTGGTCTGGGCCATCATCGGCGTGACCGCGCTGTTCCTGAAGATCTTCTTCTTCGCCCTGATCATCAGCGTGATCCTGTCCTGGGTCGCCCCCGGCAGCCACAACCCTGGCGCCGAGCTGGTGAACCAGATCTGCGAACCGGCCCTGGCGCCGTTCCGCCGTCTGCTGCCGAACCTGGGCGGCCTGGATATTTCGCCGATCCTGGCGTTCATGGTGCTCAAGTTGCTCGACATGCTGGTGATCAACAACCTCGCAGCCATGACCGGCATGCCAGAGATTCTGCGCCTGCTGATCTGATGTTCCCTGGCGAGGGAGGCCCCTCCCTCGCCATTGCTTGCCGCTAGGTGCAGCGGTCTTTAGACTTACGCCTCATTTAAACGAGAGCAGGGTCGATGCCAGCTGCCTTTCCCCCCGATTCTGTTGGACTGGTCGTGCCCCAAGTGGCGCACTTCAGCGAACCGCTGGCCCTGGCCTGCGGGCGTTCGCTGCCTGCCTATGACCTGATCCATGAAACCTACGGCCAACTGAACGCCACGGCGAGCAACGCCGTGCTGATCTGCCATGCCTTGTCAGGCCATCATCACGCCGCCGGCTTCCACTCGGTCGACGAGCGCAAGCCCGGCTGGTGGGACAGTTGCATCGGCCCCGGCAAGCCCATCGACACCGACAAATTCTTTGTGGTCAGCCTGAACAACCTCGGCGGCTGCAACGGTTCCACCGGCCCGAGCAGTATCAACCCGGAAACCGGCAAGCCGTTCGGCGCCGATTTCCCGGTACTGACCGTGGAAGACTGGGTGCACAGCCAGGCCCGCCTCGCCGACTTGCTCGGCATCCACCAATGGGCCGCCGTGATCGGTGGCAGCCTGGGTGGCATGCAGGCGCTGCAATGGACCATCACTTACCCGGACCGTGTGCGCCATTGCCTGGCCATCGCCTCGGCGCCCAAGTTGTCGGCGCAGAACATCGCCTTCAACGAAGTGGCGCGCCAGGCCATCCTGACTGACCCTGAGTTCCACGGCGGTTCGTTCCAGGAAGCCGGGGTGATCCCCAAGCGCGGCCTGATGCTGGCACGGATGGTGGGGCATATCACCTACCTGTCCGATGACTCCATGGGCGAGAAATTCGGCCGTGGGCTCAAGAGTGAGAAGCTCAACTACGACTTCCACAGCGTCGAGTTCCAGGTGGAAAGCTACCTGCGTTATCAGGGTGAGGAGTTCTCCGGGCGTTTCGACGCCAACACCTACCTGCTGATGACCAAGGCGCTGGACTATTTCGACCCGGCCGCCAACCACGACGATGACCTGGCGAAAACCTTCGAAGGTGCCACGGCCAAGTTCTGCGTGATGTCGTTCACCACCGACTGGCGCTTCTCGCCGGCCCGCTCCCGTGAGCTGGTGGATGCGCTGATGGCCGCGCGCAAAGACGTGTGCTACCTGGAAATCGATGCGCCGCAAGGCCACGACGCCTTCCTGATTCCGATCCCGCGTTACTTGCAGGCGTTCGGCAATTACATGAACCGGATTACTGTGTGAGAACGCCATGAGAGCCGACCTGGAAATCATCCAAGAATGGATCCCCGCCGGCAGCCGCGTGCTCGACCTGGGCTGCGGCGATGGCGAACTGCTGAGTTGGCTGCGCGACAACAAGCAAGTCACCGGCTACGGCCTGGAAAACGACCCGGACAACATCGCCCAGTGCGTGGCCAAGGGCATCAACGTGATCGAGCAGGACCTGGACAAGGGCCTGGGCAACTTTGCCAGCAACAGCTTCGACATCGTGGTGATGACCCAGGCGCTGCAGGCGGTGCACTACCCGGACCGAATCCTCGACGAAATGCTGCGCGTCGGCCGCCAGTGCATCATCACCTTCCCGAACTTCGGCCACTGGCGCTGCCGCTGGTACCTGGCCACCAAGGGCCGCATGCCGGTGTCGGACTTCCTGCCCTACACCTGGTACAACACGCCGAACATCCACTTCTGCACCTTCGAAGACTTCGAAGCCTTGTGTGGCGAGCGTGAAGCCAAGGTGATCAACCGCCTTGCCGTCGATCAACAGCACCGCCACGGCTGGGCGAGTAAACTATGGCCCAACCTGTTGGGCGAAATTGGTATTTACCGGGTCAGTAGTCCTGGCCTGACCGACCACAAGATTGCCGTCTAATCATCTTCAAGAGGGACGCTCATGAGTCGTTTGGCTATTTTTCTATTGACCGCCTGCCTGGGCGCCAGCGCCGTGGCCGCAGACGCAATAGACGCTAACCGCAAGAAAGACTTCGGTGACATCACCGTGCACTACAACACCTTCACCTCCAGCTTCCTGCAACCGGAAACGGCCCAGGCTGTCGGCGTGGTACGCAGCAAGGAGAAGGGCCTGATCAACGTGACCGTGATCAAGGGCGTGACCCCGGTGGCCGCGCAAGTCACCGGCACCATCAAGGACCTGGGCGGCAAGAGCGAGATCCTGACCTTCAAGCAGATCAACGAGAAAGGTGGCGTCAATTATCTCGCGCCCTACTCCGTGACCCAGCGGGAATACAAGACGTTTACCATCAACGTTGAAACCGGTGGCAAAGCCCATAGCTTCCAATTCAACCAAGAACTGTTCCCGGCCGAATGATGAAACTCACCCAACTCGTACTGGCCAGCCATAACGCCGGCAAACTCAAAGAACTGCAGGCGATGCTCGGCAACTCCGTGCACCTGCGCTCCATTGGCGAGTTCAGCCAGGTGGAGCCGGAAGAGACCGGCCTGTCGTTCGTCGAGAACGCCATCCTCAAGGCACGCAACGCCGCACGCATCTCCGGCCTGCCGGCGCTGGCGGACGACTCGGGCCTGGCGGTGGACTTCCTCGGCGGCGCGCCTGGCATCTACTCGGCACGTTATGCCGATGGCAAGGGCGACGCGGCCAACAACGCCAAGCTGCTGGACGCGCTCAAGGACGTGCCGGACGCCGAGCGCGGCGCGCAGTTCGTCTGCGTGTTGGCCCTGGTGCGCCACGCCGATGACCCGCTGCCAATCCTGTGCGAAGGCCTGTGGCACGGGCGCATCCTGCATGCGGCCAGCGGCGAACATGGTTTTGGCTATGACCCGCTGTTCTGGGTGCCCGAACGCAATGTTTCCAGTGCCGAACTGAGCCCGACCGACAAGAACCAGATCAGCCACCGTGCTCGCGCAATGGATTTGCTGCGCCAACGCCTGAGCCTGAAATGACCCAGAACACCTCTGCGCAGCCGCTGATCCACGGCGGCGCGCAAACACCTCGGGCGGCCTTGCCGGTACTGCCGCCCCTGGCGCTGTATATCCACATCCCGTGGTGCGTGCGCAAATGCCCTTATTGCGACTTCAACTCCCACACCGCCAGCAAGGTGCTGCCGGAAGAGGAGTATGTGGACGCCTTGCTGGCCGATCTCGACCAGGATCTGCACGCTGTGTACGGTCGCGAGCTGAGTTCGATCTTCTTTGGCGGCGGTACGCCAAGCCTGTTCAGCGCCGCCGCATTGGGCCGCCTGCTCAAGGGTGTGGAAGCGCGCATCCCGTTTGCCAGTGATATCGAGATCACCCTGGAAGCCAACCCCGGCACCTTCGAACAAGAGAAGTTCGTGGCGTACCGCAAGCTGGGGATCAACCGGCTGTCCATCGGCATCCAGAGTTTCCAGCAGGAAAAACTTGAGGCGTTGGGGCGCATCCACAATGGCGATGAAGCCGTGCGCGCCGCCGGCATGGCGCGCCTGGCCGGGTTTGATAACTTCAACCTGGACCTGATGCACGGTTTGCCCGATCAGTCCCTGGACGACGCCCTGAGCGACTTGCGCCAGGCCATCGCGTTGAAGCCCACGCACTTGTCCTGGTACCAGCTGACCTTGGAACCCAACACCGTATTCTGGAACCAGCCGCCCACGCTGCCGGAAGACGACACGCTGTGGGATATCCAGGAAGCCGGCCAGGCGCTGCTTGCCGAACACGGTTACGCGCAATACGAAGTGTCGGCCTACGCCCAACCGGGTCGCCCGGCACGGCATAACCTGAACTACTGGAGCTTCGGCGACTTCATCGGCATCGGCGCCGGAGCCCACGGCAAGCTCAGCCACCCCGACGGGCGCATCGTGCGCACCTGGAAGACCCGAGCACCGAAGGACTACCTCAACCCGGCCAAAAGCTTTCAGGCCGGCGCGAAGGAACTGACCAACGAAGAACTGCCATTCGAGTTCCTGATGAACGCGTTGCGCCTCACCGAGGGCGTCGAGGCCAGGCTCTACGCCGAGCGCACCGGCCTCGACCTGGCAAGCCTGGATGAAGGCCGCCGCGAGGCCGAACAAAGTGGCTTAATGCAGGTCGAACCGTCACGCCTGGCGGCGACCGACCGTGGGCAACTCTTTCTCAATGACCTGTTGCAAAAGTTTTTGAGCTGATCGCTCTTAAGGAAATCGAATGGATTTGGTACTCGACCTGCTCGCCACCGTGTCCCGCTGGAGCCGTAGCAACCTATCGGAAATCTCACTGGCTCTCGTCGGCTGCCTGCTGGTGCTGTTCGGCGCAGATATCAAAGGCTGGGTGGAAGCGCGCCTGGGCAGCATCGCCGGCGCGTTGCGCGTACCGCTGATGGCGCTGGTGTGCATGATCGGCAGCGGCGCCGCGTTGATCTACGCCACGCCGTGGATTGTGCGGGGGTTGAGCCAGTTCAATAACTACAGCCTGGCGCCGGTGTTGGTGGTGGTGCTGGTGTTGATTGGCGTCGTTGCAGACCGCCGCTGATCCCAAAGCCAACACAGATACAAATGTGGGAGCGTCGAACCGCCGCTCCCACATTTTTGACCGCGTTCCAAGCCAATAGCTTGTCAGTCAACCTTCTCGAACTTCAAATCCCACACCCCATGCCCGAGTCGCTCACCGCGACGTTCGAACTTAGTGATCGGCCGCTCAGCCGGGCGTGGCACGCATTTGCCGTCTTCGGCGATGTTGCGGTAGCCCGGCGCGACATTCATCACTTCCAGCATGTATTCCGCATACGGTTCCCAGTCGGTGGCCATGTGCAGGATGCCGCCCACTTTCAGCTTGCTACGTACCAGCTCCGCGAAGGAGGCCTGGACGATGCGGCGCTTGTGGTGACGGGCTTTGTGCCATGGGTCCGGGAAGAACAACATCAGGCGGTCGAGGCTGTTGTCGGCGATGCAGCGGTTGAGCACTTCGATCGCGTCGCAGTCATACACGCGCAGGTTGGTCAGCCCTTGGGTCAACACGCCATTGAGCAGCGCGCCCACACCGGGACGGTGCACTTCCACACCGATAAAGTCCTGGTCCGGCGCGGCGGCGGCCATTTCCAGCAGGGAGTGGCCCATGCCGAAGCCGATTTCCAGGGAACGCGGGGCCGAACGACCGAACACCTGGTCGTAATCCACCGGCGCGTCGGCCAGGGGCAACACGAACAGCGGCGTACCTTGCTCCAGGCCCTTTTGCTGGCCTTCGGTCATGCGACCGGCGCGCATCACAAAACTCTTGATGCGGCGGTGCTTGGACTCGTCGCCTTCTTCCGGGGTGTTCGGCGTTTCGTTTGATTCAGTCATCAATGGCTCTTACTTGATCAGACCATCCAGCGGCGAGGAGGCGCTGGCGTAGAGTTTTTTCGGCATACGACCGGCGAGGTAGGCCAGGCGGCCCGCGACGATGGCGTGGTTCATGGCTTGCGCCATCATGATCGGCTGCTGGGCATGGGCGATGGCCGAGTTCATCAGCACCGCGTCGCAGCCCAGCTCCATGGCGATGGTCGCGTCGGAGGCGGTGCCCACGCCGGCATCCACCAGCACCGGGATCTTGGCTTCTTCCAGGATGATCTGCAGGTTGTACGGATTGCAGATACCCAGGCCGGAACCGATCAGGCCGGCCAGTGGCATGACGGCGATGCAGCCGATTTCTGCCAGTTGGCGCGCGATGATCGGGTCATCGCTGGTGTAGACCATCACGTCGAAACCTTCCTTGACCAGCGTTTCAGCGGCCTTGAGGGTTTCGATCACGTTGGGGAACAGGGTTTTCTGGTCGGCCAGCACTTCCAGCTTCACCAGGTTATGGCCGTCGAGCAGCTCACGGGCCAGGCGGCAGGTGCGCACGGCTTCGATGGCGTCATAGCAACCGGCGGTGTTCGGCAGGAAGGTGTAGCGATCTGGCGACAGCACTTGGAGCAGGTTCGGCTCGCCTTCGATCTGGCCCAGGTTGGTGCGGCGCACGGCGAAGGTGACAATCTCGGCGCCCGAGGTTTCGATGGCCAGGCGGGTTTCTTCCATGTCGCGGTACTTGCCGGTGCCGACCAGCAGACGGGACTGGAAGGTACGACCGGCCAGGACGAAGGGCTTGTCGCTACGAACGATGCTCATGGGAAATCCTCGAAATGGGGTGAGGTTCTGCAGAATTCAGGAAGCTGCGCGACTAGCCGCCGCCGATGGCGTGGACCACTTCGACCTGGTCACCTTCGGTGAGCGTGGTCTCGGCGTGCTGGCTACGCGGGACGATATCCAGATTGAGTTCCACTGCAACACGACGTCCGGTCAAGTCCAGACGGGTCAGCAGGGCCGCAACGGTTTCACCGTCGGGCAGGTCAAAGGATTCGCCGTTCAACTGAATGCGCATGCCACGGGCCGCCATCGTTTTAAGGGGCCCGCATTCTAGCCCGATTGACGTTGCCGGCCCAAGCCCCTTGGTCAGGCGGCCTGCAGGCGCCATGCCGCCAGACCGAGGAAAAACCAACCTAAAAGGAACGCCAGCCCACCAAACGGCGTGATGATGCCTAGCTTGCTGAAACCTGTCAGCGTCAGCACATACAGGCTGCCGGAGAACAACAGGATACCGACAGTAAACGAGATGCCCGCCCAGCTGACCAACCGGCCAGGAATATGTGCCGCCAGCAACGCCACGCCGAACAACGCCAAGGTATGCACCAGTTGATAGGTCACGCCGGTATGGAAGATCGCCAGGTACTCGGCGCTCAAGCGGTTTTTCAGGCCATGGGCAGCAAACGCGCCGAGCGCGACACCGGTGAAGCCGAAAAAGGCAGCCAACATCAGAAAGCCACGCAACATGAGGAACTCCAGTCAGACTCAAAGGGCCGGGTCTGTATAATGGCCCGCTCAACGGGTTCGGCCAAGCCATCTCTATGCTGCGTCTCCTCTTCAAACGCTTTCTCAACGTCGTGAAATGGTTTGCCATCGGCAGTGTGCTGCTGGTGTTGCTGTTTCGTGTCGTCCCGCCGCCGTTCACCGCGCTGATGGTGGAGCGCAAGGTTGAATCCTGGTTCGACGGCGAACCCATTGACCTGCAGCGCAGTTGGGTGCCGTGGGATGAGATCTCCGACGACCTCAAAGTGGCGGTGATGGCCGGCGAAGACCAGCGCTTTCCGCAGCATTGGGGTTTTGACTTCGGTGCGATCCAGGCGGCGATCCTGCACAACGAGCGCGGCGGCTCGATTCGCGGCGCCAGTACGTTGAGCCAGCAGGTGTCGAAGAACCTGTTCCTGTGGGCCGGCCGCAGTTATTTGCGCAAAGGCCTGGAAGCCTGGTTCACCGGGTTGATCGAGGTGTTGTGGCCCAAACAGCGAATTCTTGAGGTGTATCTCAACAGTGTTGAGTGGGATGAGGGGGTGTTTGGCGCGGAAGCGGCGGCTCGGCATCACTTCGGCGTGAGTGCCAAGGGTTTATCGCGGCAGCAGGCCAGCTATCTGGCGGCAGTGCTGCCTAACCCTCGGGTGTGGAGTGCCAGCCATCCGACGGCGTATGTGGCGCGGCGCGCGGCGTGGATTCGGCAGCAGATGAGTCAGTTGGGTGGGGATGGCTATTTGGTGGAGTTGAATAACTCGCGCAAAGCACCATGGTCTGACTGACCCTAAGTCCCAAACAAAAAATGCCCCGACCTTTCGATCGGGGCATTTTTTTGTCTTTTCGCTGCGTTTTAGGCGGCGATCGACAACTTCAGCTTGTTCATCGCGCTTTTCTCAAGCTGACGAATCCGCTCGGCCGACACGTTGTACTTCTGCGCCAGGTCGTGCAGCGTGGCTTTGTCTTCTGCCAGCCAGCGCTGATAGAGGATGTCACGGCTGCGGTCGTCCAGCACTTCCAGCGCTTCGTGCAGGTTGTGGTTGGAGTTGTCGCTCCAGTCCGCATCCTCCAGTTGACGCGCCGGGTCGTACCGGTGGTCTTCCAGGTAGTTGGCCGGCGATTGGAAGGCACTGTCGTCGTCCGCTTCAGCGGCCGGGTCGAAGGCCATGTCATGGCCGGTCAAGCGGCTTTCCATCTCGCGCACTTCACGGGGCTCCACGCCGAGGCTTTCGGCCACGCGGTGGACTTCCTCGTTGTTCAGCCACGCCAGGCGTTTCTTCTGGCTGCGCAGGTTGAAGAACAACTTGCGCTGGGCCTTGGTGGTCGCCACTTTCACGATGCGCCAGTTGCGCAGGATGAACTCGTGGATTTCCGCCTTGATCCAGTGCACAGCAAAGGACACCAGACGCACACCCATTTCCGGGTTGAAGCGTTTCACAGCCTTCATCAGACCAACGTTGCCTTCCTGGATCAGGTCAGCCTGGGCCAGGCCGTAGCCGCTGTAGCTACGGGCGATATGTACAACAAAACGCAGGTGGGCGAGCACCATCTGCCGAGCCGCCCCCAAATCCTGCTCATAGTAGAGACTCTCGGCCAGTTCACGCTCCTGCTCGGGCGTCAGCAATGGAATGCTGTTGACCGTGTGCACATAGGCTTCCAGGTTCGCACCCGGGACCAAGGCATATGCAGGTTGCAAAGAAGTGGTCATACAAAACCTCCGACTTACATAACTCGTGCAGTGAAGCACTGCGAAAATTGACCGGGAACCGTAGGACAAGTTCCCTAAACCACCAATACGGTCAATACAAACGAAACCACATTAATCTGACATTAACTACTTCGGTGCCAGCTCGCGTAAATGACGAGCGACCGCAATCCAAGCACCGATATACCCCAACAATACCGCGCCAAGCAAGAGACTCAGACCATCGGCTACCGGCACACCGGCCAGCGCGAAATCACTGCCGTAGAGTCCGGCCAGCCCGACCACCGCGTCGTTCAGCCAGTCCAGGCCGAAAGCCAGCACGCCCCAGGACAAAATCCCGGCACCAAAGCCATAAAGCGCGCCCATGTACAGAAAAGGACGACGTACATAGCTGTCCGTGCCGCCGACCAGTTTAATCACTTCTATCTCGGTGCGACGGTTTTCAATATGAAGACGAATGGTATTACCTATCACCAAAAGTAATGCAGACACCAACAGCACCGTCAGGCCGAACACAAAGCGGTCGCCCAGCTTGAGGATCGCCGCCAGGCGCTCAACCCAGACTAGATCAAGTTGCGCCTGTTGCACCTTGGGCATCTCTGCGAGTTTTTGCCGCAGGGCTTCCAGCGCCGGCTTGTCCACTTCATTGGGCGTTACCAGCACCACGCCCGGCAACGGGTTCTGTGGCAGCTCTTTAAGCGCCTCGCCCAGGCCGGATTGTTGCTGGAACTCTTCAAGGGCCTGGTCGCGGCTGATGTACTCGGCATCCGCCACGCCTGGAATGTTCTTGATGTCGTCGCGCAACGCTTCGCCGTCTTTGGCGCTGGCGTCGATGTTCAGGTACAGCGAGATCTGCGCCGCGCGCTGCCAGGAACCGCCGAGGCGCTCCACATTATTGAGCAGCAGCGACAAACCCATCGGCAGGCTCAGGGCCACCGCCATCACCAGGCAGGTGAAAAAGCTGCCGATCGGCTGCTTGCCCAGGCGGCGCAGGCTGTCGACCAGGCTGGCGCGGTGGCTTTCGACCCAGGCGCGCAGCAGGGTGCTGAAGTCCGGGCCGTCATCGTCGTGATCGTGTTTTTTCTTCGGCGGCTGCGGGTCGGCCGGTTTCGGCGCCACGCGCTCGGAGACTTTAGGGCTGCGGGTCGCACTCATACGCCAGCCTCCCCGTCACCGATCAAGCGGCCGCGCTGCAAGGTGAGCATGCGATGGCGCATACGCGCGATCAGCGCCAGGTCGTGACTGGCGATCAGCACGCTGGTGCCCAGCCGGTTAATGTCTTCGAACACCCCCATGATCTCGGCCGCCAGGCGCGGATCGAGGTTACCGGTAGGTTCGTCCGCCAGCAGCAGGGCTGGGCGGTGGACGATGGCGCGGGCGATGCCGACGCGCTGTTGCTGGCCGGTGGACAGGTCGCCGGGGTAGAGATCGGTCTTGTCCGACAGCGCCACGCGCTCCAGGGCCGAATCCACGCGCTTGACGATCTCGGCCTTGGACAGCCCGAGGATCTGCAACGGCAACGCCACGTTATTGAACACGGTGCGGTCGAACAGCAACTGGTGGTTCTGGAACACTACGCCGATCTGGCGGCGCAGGAACGGAATCTGCGCATTGCTGATGGTGGCCAGGTCCTGGCCCGCCAGCAGCAACTTGCCGGTAGTCGGGCGTTCCATGGCCAGCAGCAGGCGCAACAAGGTACTTTTGCCGGCACCGGAGTGCCCGGTTACAAACAAAAACTCGCCGCGACGCACTCGAAAGCTCAGCTCATGCAAGCCCACATGCCCGTTGGCATAGCGTTTACCGACCTGCTCGAATCGAATCATGAACGCTCCCGCTCGGCAAACAGTGCCTGTACAAAGGGTTCGGCTTCAAAGGTGCGCAGGTCGTCGATGCCTTCACCGACGCCGATATAACGAATCGGCAACCCGAACTGTTTGGCCAGGGCAAAGATCACGCCGCCCTTGGCCGTGCCGTCGAGCTTAGTCAATGCCAGGCCGGTCAATTGCACCGTCTGGTTGAATTGTTTGGCCTGGCTGATGGCGTTCTGGCCAGTGCCGGCATCCAGCACCAACAGAACCTCGTGCGGCGCGTCTGCATCGAGCTTGCCGATCACGCGACGGACTTTCTTCAGCTCTTCCATCAGGTTGTCTTTGGTGTGCAGGCGACCGGCGGTATCAGCGATCAACACGTCGATGTTGCGGGCCTTGGCGGCTTGCACGGCGTCGAAGATCACCGAAGCGGAATCCGCGCCAGTGTGCTGGGCGATTACCGGGATCTTGTTGCGCTCACCCCACACCTGCAGTTGCTCAACCGCTGCAGCGCGGAAGGTATCGCCGGCGGCCAGCATGACTTTCTTGCCTTCGGATTGCAGCTTCTTGGCCAGCTTGCCAATGGTGGTGGTCTTGCCAGCACCGTTGACGCCCACTACCAGGATCACGAAGGGCTTGTTCGGGGTGATCACCAGCGGTGCCTCAACAGGCTTGAGCATGGCGGCCAGCTCGGCCTGCAGGGATTTGTACAGGGCGTCAGCGTCGGTCAATTGCTTGCGTGCGACCTTCTGGGTGAGGCTCTGGATGATAACGGCGGTGGCTTCGACGCCCACGTCGGCGGTGAGCAGGCGGGTTTCGATGTCTTCCAACAGTTCGTCATCGATGACCTTTTTGCCGAGGAACAGGCTGGCCATGCCTTCGCCGATGCTGGCGCTGGTCTTGCTCAGGCCTTGCTTGAGGCGGGCAAAGAAGCCGGTTTTGCTGGCTTCGACGGCAGCTGCCACGGGTTCTGGCTCGATCAACGCGGGCGCAGCGACCTCGACCACAGCCGGAATCGGCGGAGTCACGTGCTCAGCCTGCACATCTTCGACCAGGGCCACGGGCTCTTCGGCCACCGGCAGTTCAAGCCACGGCTTGTGCTCTGGTTCTGGTTCTGGCTCAGCTTCGACCACCGGCTGCAACACCGGCTCGGCCATTGGCAACACCACCGGTTCCGGCGCTTGCGCGACCGATTCGGCTTCTACTATAGGCTCAGGGATGGGTTCAGGCTGAACCGGCGGCTGTTCGTCGACGGTTTCCTGCGGCTTTTTGCGCAGCCATCCGAACAGGCCTTTTTTCTCGCCAGCCGCAGCTGGGGTCTTCTTGTCGTCGTTGGAACCAAACATGGAGACGGCTATCTCAAGGTAGCGACGCGCCAGTAGGCGCGTCGGTAAATAAAATTCGATGCGTAACAGACTGTTTTTTAGCCAGCTCGTTCATGCGCAACATTTTGAAGGCCAAAATAGGGCCTCAACAAGACAGCCGCAGTGGCCGTCACTCAGTCGGATCAGTATCCTAGCACCTCCTCGCCCGCCGACGCTAAGACCAAGCGGGCAGCCCAACAGGTTTAAAAACGAATGAATGCTCTAGCCCGCCGCGCCGCAGGCCTGCTGTTCAGCACAGTTTGTCTGCCTCTTTCAGCCTTGGCTGCCGACCCACAACCCACCCATGAATTCACCCTGGATAACGGCCTGAAGGTGGTCGTACGCGAAGATCATCGCGCGCCTGTGGTGGTTTCCCAGGTTTGGTACAAGGTCGGTTCGAGCTACGAAACCCCGGGCCAGACCGGTTTGTCCCACGCCCTGGAACATATGATGTTCAAGGGCAGCGCCAAGGTCGGCCCCGGCGAAGCCTCGCTGATCCTGCGCGACCTGGGCGCCGAAGAGAACGCCTTCACCAGCGACGATTACACCGCCTACTACCAAGTACTGGCCCGTGATCGCCTGGGCGTCGCCTTCGAGCTGGAAGCCGACCGCATGGCCAGCCTGCGCCTGCCGGCCGACGAGTTCAGCCGCGAAATCGAGGTCATCAAAGAGGAGCGCCGCCTGCGCACCGACGATAACCCAATGTCCAAGGCCTACGAGCGCTTCAAGGCCATGGCCTTCCCGGCCAGCGGCTACCACACGCCGACCATCGGCTGGATGGCCGACCTGGACCGCATGAAGGTCGAAGAGCTGCGCCACTGGTACCAATCCTGGTACGTGCCGAACAATGCCACCTTGGTGGTGGTCGGTGACGTCACCCCGGACGAGGTGAAAAACCTGGCCCAGCGCTACTTTGGCCCGATTCCCAAGCGTGACGTGCCACCGGCCAAGATCCCGATGGAATTGGCCGAGCCCGGCGAGCGCCTGCTGACCATGAAAGTGCAGACCCAACTGCCAAGCGTAATCCTGGGCTTCAACGTGCCCGGCCTGGCCACTGCCGAAGACAAACGCTCGGTACAGGCCCTGCGCCTGATCTCGGCGTTGCTGGACGGTGGCTACAGTGCACGGATCTCCGAACAGTTGGAGCGCGGTGAAGAGCTGGTCTCTGCCGCCTCCACCAACTACGACGCCTACACCCGTGGCGACACCCTGTTCATGCTGACCGCCACCCCCAACCAGCAGAAGAAAAAGACTGTCGCCCAAGCCGAAGCCGGCCTGTGGCGCCTGCTGGAAGAGCTGAAGGCCAAGCCGCCGACCGCCGAAGAACTGGAACGTATCCGCGCCCAGGTCATTGCCGGCCTGGTCTACCAGCGTGATTCCATCACCAGCCAGGCCACGGCCATTGGCTCCCTGGAGACCGTTGGCCTGTCCTGGAAACTGATGGACACAGAGCTTGCCGACCTGCAAAGCGTGACCCCGGACGATATCCAGAAAGCCGCGCGCACCTATTTCACCCGCGAACGTCTCAGCGTCGCCCATGTCTTGCCTCTGGAGACCGCTCATGAGTGATCGCAAAAGCAGCCGCCTGATTTTCCCCGGCCTGATCGTTGTCACCCTGATCGCCGCCAGTGCCGTGTATTTCCTGCGCCCGAGCGACTCTGTCGCCAGCCCGGCGCTGGAGAAAGCCCAGTCGAGCAACAAACTGCAATCCCTGGCAGAGCTGGACGACAAGGCACCGACCAACCGCAAGCTCGACGTACAAACCTGGAACACTGCCGAAGGCGCCAAGGTGCTGTTCGTCGAAGCCCATGAACTGCCGATGTTCGACGTACGCATCCTGTTCGCCGCCGGCAGCAGCCAGGACGGCAACGTGCCGGGCCTGGCGCTGATGACCAACGCCATGCTCAACGAAGGCGTGCCGGGCAAGGATGTCAGCCAGATCGCCCGTGACTTCGAGGGCCTCGGCGCGGACTTCGGCAATGGCGCGTACCGCGACATGGCGCTGGTGTCCCTGCGCAGCCTCAGCGACAGCGATAAACGTGACGCCGCCCTGAGCCTGTTTGACCAGGTGATCGGCAAGCCGACCTTCCCCGCCGACTCCCTGGCACGGATCAAGAACCAGATCCTCGCCGGCTTCGAGTACCAGAAGCAGAACCCCGGCAAGCTGGCGAGCCTTGAGTTGTTCAAGCGCCTTTACGGCGATCACCCTTACGCACACCCGAGCGAAGGCACGCCAGAGAGCGTTCCGAAGATTACCCTGGCGCAGTTGCAGGCATTCCACGCCAAAGGCTATGCGGCCGGCAACGCGGTGATCGCGGTGGTGGGTGACCTGACCCGCGCCGAGGCCGAAGCCATGACCGGCAAGATTTCCGCCTCGCTGCCTAAAGGCCCGGCCTTGCCGAAAATCGCCCAGCCGACCGAACCCAAGCCGGGTTTGAACCGCATCGAATTCCCGTCCAAACAGACGCACCTGCTGTTCGCCCAATTGGGCATCGACCGTGCCGACCCGGACTATGCGGCTTTGTCCCTGGGCAACCAGATCCTTGGCGGCGGTGGTTTCGGCACCCGCTTGATGAGCGAAGTGCGTGAAAAACGCGGCCTTACCTATGGCGTGTACTCCGGTTTCTCGCCCATGCAGGTGCGCGGCCCGTTCATGATCCAGCTGCAGACCCGCGCCGAAATGAGCGGCGGCACCCTGCGCCTGGTGGAAGACGTGGTGAAGGACTACCTCGACAACGGCCCGACGCAAAAAGAACTGGATGACGCCAAGCGTGAGCTGGCTGGCAGCTTCCCGCTGTCCACCGCGAGCAACGCCGATATCGTCGGGCAGCTGGGTGCGATGGGTTTCTACAACCTGCCGCTGACCTATCTGGAAGATTTCATGAAACAATCCCAGGCCCTGACCGTAGAGCAGGTCAAGGCTGCCATGAACAAACACTTGAGCGCCGACAAGATGGTCATCGTGACCGCCGGCCCGACGATTGCGCAAAAGCCACTACCGCCCCCCACTGACAAACCCGCCGAGCAGCCGCTCGGGGTTCCGGAGCATTAATGGCCAGTTCATCTCGCCCGAAAAAACCTGTCCACAACGTGCATAACGGTGTGGGCCAGCTGCGCATCATTGGCGGCGAATGGCGCAGCCGCAAGCTGAGCTTCCCCGACGTGGTAGGCCTGCGCCCGACGCCGGACCGCGTGCGTGAAACCCTGTTCAACTGGCTCGCGCCCTACATCGCGGGCGCCAAGGTGCTGGATCCGTTTGCCGGCAGTGGCGCGTTGTTCCTGGAGTCGCTGTCCCGTGGCGCCGCCCAGGCTCAGGCGCTGGATGCGAGCAATATTGCAGTCTCCAGCCTCAAGGAACACCTGGGCACCCTGCGCTGCACCAATGGCCAGGTGCAAACCGCCGACGCGCTGCGCTATCTGGAAACCCAGCCGGCCAGCCAGTTCGACGTGGTATTCCTCGACCCGCCGTTCAACCAGAACCTGCTGCCGACCGTGTGCACGCTGCTGGAAGAGCGCGAATGGCTGGCGCCGGATGCATGGATCTACACTGAAAGCGAGACCGCGCCTTCGACCCTGGGCCTGCCGGCAAGCTGGCGCCTGCATCGGGAGCAGAAGTCCGGACGGGTGTATTACGCGTTGTGGCATCGCAGCGTCGCTTGACCCCTGTTTATGCAGGCCAGGCTGACTGTGCTGATCGGGCTTGCCCCAGAGACTTGCATGAACCTTTGCACTAATACCTTCACCCCCGCCTTCGGCCTCGGCAACCCCCACCTGCAAACACTGTGGGGGCCGCTGTGGCGTCCCACCACCCACATCGACCGCCAACGCGAGCGCCTGTGGCTGGACGACGGCGACTTCCTCGACCTCGACTGGCATGGCCCCCACGACGCGCAAGCGCCGTTGGTGCTGGTGCTGCACGGCCTGACTGGTTCATCCAACTCGCCCTACGTGGCCGGCCTGCAAAAAGCCCTGGCTGCGCAAGGCTGGGCCAGCGCCGCGTTGAACTGGCGTGGCTGCTCGGGCGAACCGAACTTGTTGGCGCGCAGCTATCACTCGGGTGCCAGCGAAGACCTCGCGGCAGCGATTGCCCATCTGCGCACCAAGCGGCCGTTGGCGCCGCTGTATGCCGTGGGTTATTCGCTGGGCGGCAATGTGCTGCTCAAGCATCTGGGTGAAACCGGCGCGGCATCGGGGTTGCAAGGTGCGGCGGCGGTGTCGGTGCCGTTTCGCCTGGACCAATGTGCAGACCGCATCGGACTGGGCTTTTCGCGGGTGTATCAGAAGCACTTCATGCGTGAAATGCTGGCGTATATCCGCGTCAAGCAGCGTCGTTTTCTGCAGGATGGCCAGGCAGATGGGCTCAAGACCCTGGAAGCCTTGGGCTCACTGGAGAAGATGCGTACGTTCTGGGATTTCGACGGTCGGGTGACTGCGCCACTCCACGGGTTTCTGAGTGCCGAGGACTATTACCGCCGTGCGTCGAGCCGCTATTACCTGAGCGATATCCGCACGCCCACCCTGATCATCCAGGCCGCCGATGACCCGTTTGTATTCGCCCATAGCCTGCCCGAGGCGAGCGAATTATCGGCGTGCACGGAGTTTGAGCTACTGGCCAAGGGCGGGCATGTCGGCTTTGTCGATGGCACCCTCAAGCGCCCCGGTTATTACCTGGAGCGCCGTATTCCCGCCTGGTTGCTCATTCGCCGGTAGCGATTGCCCGCGTCGGATCAGTAATCCACTCGCTCCACGACCCCGCATACAACTTGCCCAACGGATAACCCGCCAGACTCAGGGCGAACAGGTTGTGGCACGCCGTCACACCCGAACCGCAATACGCCACCAGTTCATCCGGCGAGCGACCTTGCAGTTGCGCGGCGAAGCGCTGCTTGAGCTGTTCAGCCGGCAGGAAGCGGCCGTCCGCGCCAAGGTTTTCGTTGAAGGCCGCACATTGCGCGCCAGGGATGTGCCCGGCGATCGGGTCGATCGGCTCCACTTCGCCGCGAAAGCGTGGTTGAGCGCGGGCGTCGATCAGCGTCAATCCCGGCTGGCCCAGGCGTTTTTGCAGGTGTTCGGCGTCCAGCAACAAGCGGTTGTCCGGCATACCAGCGAACGTCCCAGGCTCAACCAGCGGCGCGTCCAGGCTCAGCGGGAAACCTGCGGCGTGCCAGGCCTTGAGGCCGCCATCCAGGATAAACACGCCATCGCGCTTGCCCAACCAGGCCAGCAGCCACCAGGCGCGGGCGGCATAGGCGCCGGGGCCGTCGTCGTACAGCACGATTTCGGTATCTGCGCTGATGCCCCACGCCCGCAATTGTTGAACCAAGGTGTCCGCCGCTGGCAATGGGTGACGACCGGTGACGCCCTTGGTCACCGGGCCACTGAGGTGTCGCTCCAGGTCGGCGTATTGCGCGCCTTCGATATGCCCCTCGGCATAGCTGCAACGCCCGTAGTCCGGGTCTTCCAAGGCAAAACGGCAATCCAGGATCACCACCCCGCCGGCCTTCTGGCGCTCGGCCAGTTGCTGGGGGCTGATCAGTTGGGCAAGCGGCATGACGGACTCCTAGTGAACAGATTCGGGAAAGGTCCTACTTCACTTCTTCCAATGCCTGATTCAACGGCACGTAAAACTCTTTGAACAATGCATCCACGGCGTCTTTGGCTTGAGGGGTGACAAACCCGGCCTCCAGCACCAGCACCTGATACACCCCACGCTTGATCGCCTCGGCGCTCAAATGGGCAGAGTTTTCATTGGTGGTGCACAAGAAACGCACCCAGGAGGTGAGGATGATCCAGGCGTTGAGGGTCAGGGCTTCGGTTTGCACCGGGTCCATGTTGAGGATGCCGGCATCGACAAACCCTTGGTAAATAGCCCCGCCCTGGGTCAGGCAGCGCTGGGAAAAGCGCCGATAGCCAGTGGCCAGTTCCGGGTCGCTTTCCAGCAGATGTTCGAGGTCGCGGTGCAGGAAACGGTAGCGCCACATGCCGGCCAGCACGGCCTGCAGGTAGAAACGCTTGTCTTCGACGGTGACGGCACGGCCTTGGGGCGGGCGCAGGAAACTGTCCACCAGCGCTTCATATTCGCGAAACAGCACGGCGATGATCGCCTGCTTGTTGGGGAAGTGGTAGTACAGGTTGCCCGGCGAAATTTCCATGTGGGCGGCGATGTGGTTGGTGCTCACACTGCGTTCGCCCTGCTGGTTAAAAAGCTCCAGGCTGGTTTGCACAATGCGCTCGCTGGTCTTTACTCGTGGTGCCATAGGGGATCAGCTTCTGTACACGTGATGGGGCATCTTACGGCCTAATCTTGCGAGGATAAATCCGCAACTGCGTAATGACATTTGACAATTTAGAGCAATGACTCTAAAAATCCAGGCAGACCTATAACAATCGGGAACGCCGCCATGTCTGCCAACGTTGCCTATCTGCAAGATTCCCAGGTGCTGGACCAGCTCCAGGACCTGTTCGACACCCAGCGCCGCGCCTACGCCGCCAACCCGATGCCGCCGGCCGCCCAACGCCAGCAATGGCTCAAGTCCCTGCGCGACCTGCTCAGCGACGAGCGCCAGGCGCTGATCAACGCAATCAGCCAGGACTTCAGCCACCGCAGTGCCGACGAAACCCTGTTCGCCGAGCTGATGCCCAGCCTGCACGGCATTCACTACGCCAGCAAACACCTCAAGGGCTGGATGAAACCTTCCCGTCGCGCCGTAGGCATTGCCTTCCAGCCCGCGTCAGCCAAAGTCATCTATCAACCCTTGGGCGTGGTCGGCGTGATCGTGCCCTGGAACTACCCGTTGTACCTGGCAATCGGGCCTTTGGTCGGCGCGTTGGCGGCGGGCAACCGGGTGATGCTCAAGCTCAGCGAGTCGACACCCGCTACCGGCCAGTTGCTCAAGGCGCTGCTGGCGAAGATCTTCCCGGAAGACCTGGTGTGCGTGGTGTTGGGTGAAGCCGAAGTCGGCATGGCGTTCTCCAAGCTGCCCTTCGACCACCTGCTGTTTACCGGCGCCACCAGCATTGGCAAGCATGTGATGCGTGCAGCCGCCGAACACCTCACGCCGGTCACCCTGGAATTGGGTGGCAAGTCGCCCGCCATCGTGTCCGCCGATGTACCGCTCAAGGACGCCGCCGAACGCATCGCCTTCGGCAAAGCGCTGAACGCGGGGCAAACCTGCGTGGCACCGGACTACGTGTTGGTGCCAGAAGATCGCGTCGAGGGTTTCGTCGAGGCCTACACCCAGGCCGTTCGCGGGTTCTATCCGACCCTGGTCGACAACCCGGACTACACGGCCATCATCAACGAACGGCAACTGGCCCGGCTCAATGCCTACGTCAAGGACGCCACCGACAAAGGCGCCACCCTGATTCCGCTGTACGACCAAGGCCAGGCGCGGCGCATGGCCCACAGCCTGTTGTTGAATGTCAGCGATGACATGACCGTGATGCAAGACGAAATCTTTGGCCCGGTGCTGCCGATCGTGCCCTATCGCGGCATCGACCAGGCCTTCGCCTACATCAACCAACGCCCTCGCCCACTGGCCCTGTATTACTTCGGCTACAACAAGGGCGAGCAGGATCGTGTGCTCCACGAAACCCATTCCGGCGGCGTCTGCCTGAACGACACCTTGCTGCATGTGGCCCAGGACGATATGCCGTTCGGCGGCATCGGCCCGTCGGGCATGGGCCATTACCACGGCCACGAAGGCTTCCTTACCTTCAGCAAAGCCAAAGGCGTGCTGGTGAAACAGCGCCTGAACGCGGCGAAGTTGATCTATCCGCCCTACGGCAAATCGATTCAGAAGTTGATCCAGAAGCTGTTCGTCCGCTGAAACCGCCACCCACGGGATAACAATAACAATGAACCCTAGCCTGACTGAAACACCCGCGCTGTCGCGGCGCGGCGTCCTGAAAATCGGCCTGTGCGCCAGCGCCTTCCTGGCTACCGCCGGGCTGGGCGCCAGTCTCAGCGGTTGCTCCAGCAGCACGCCGGCCAGCGGTTTCGTGATGTTGCGTAGCAGTGATCTACCGTTCCTGCGTGCGGTGATCCCGGTGTTGCTGGAAGGTGTGGCCAGTGTCCAGGAGGTCGCCAGCGGCATTGAAGACACTCTCAAGAAACTCGACTTCAGCCTGCAACGCCTGTCGCCGGAGATGTTCAAGCTCACCCAGCAACTGTTCGACGTGTTGGGCATGGCCATCACCCGTGGCCCGCTGACCGGGATCTGGGGCAGCTGGGAAAACGCCAGCAGCGAGCAGATCCGCAACTTCCTGCACCGCTGGGAAAACAGCTATCTCAACCTGCTGCGCATGGGCCAGGGCTCGCTGCTTAAGCTGGTGATCATGGCCTGGTACTTCCAGCCGGCGTCCTGGGCCCATTGCGGTTACCCCGGCCCGCCGAAAATTTGAATCGCCTCCCCCCACAATAAAAACTAGAGACGACCCTGATGCCCGTACCCGATCCCTTCCGCGACGGCATGGCCCGTGGCTGGAAAACCCACAATGGCGCCGCCCTCGACAACGACCTGACGCTGGAAGCTGACGTGGCGATCATCGGCAGCGGCGCCGGTGGCGGCACCACCGCCGAAGTCCTCAGCGCCGCCGGCTACAAGGTGCTGCTGATCGAAGAAGGCCCGCTCAAGACCAGCAGCGATTTCAAACTGCTTGAGGACGAGGCCTACACCAGCCTGTATCAGGAGGGCATCGGCCGCATGAGCAAGGATGGCGCGATCACCATCCTGCAGGGCCGTGCAGTGGGCGGCACGACGCTGATCAACTGGACGTCGAGCTTCCGGACCCCGGACGCCACCCTCAGCCACTGGGCCAGCGAATATGCGGTGAAGGGACATAGCAGCGCCGAAATGGCACCGTGGTTTGAAAAAATGGAGCAGCGCCTGGGCATCGCGCCCTGGGCCCTGCCGCCTAATCCCAACAACGATGTGATCCGCAAAGGCTGCGAGAAGCTCGGCTACAGCTGGCACGTGATCCCGCGCAATGTGCGCGGCTGCTTCAACCTGGGGTATTGCGGCATGGGTTGCCCGGTCAATGCCAAGCAATCGATGCTGGTGACCACGATTCCGTCCACCCTGGAAAAGGGCGGCGAACTGCTCTACCTGGCCCGCGCCGAACGCCTGATCTACAGCGGCGACACGATCAGCAGCCTGGAATGCGTGGCCATGGATAACCTGTGCGTGACGCCGACTGGCCGCAAGATCACAGTGAAGGCCAAGCACTATGTGCTCTCCGGCGGCGGCATCAACAGCCCGGCGTTGCTGATGCGTTCGGATGCGCCCGACCCGCACAAACGCCTCGGCAAACGCACCTTCCTGCACCTGGTGAATTTTTCCGCTGGGTTGTTCGACGAGGTGATCAACCCGTTCTACGGCGCGCCGCAGTCAATCTATTCCGACCATTTCCAGTGGCAGGATGGCACCACTGGCAAAATGTCCTACAAGCTGGAGGCGCCGCCCTTACATCCTGCGCTGGCCAGTACGTTGCTTGGTGGTTATGGCACCCAGAACGCCCTGGACATGAGCCAATTGCCCAATACCCACGCGATGCTGGCGCTGCTGCGCGATGGTTTCCACCCCGACAGCCCCGGCGGCAGCGTGGAGTTGCGCGGTGATGGTACGCCGGTGCTCGACTATCAAGTGTCGGACTACGCCTGGGATGGATTGCGCCGTGCGTTCCACAGCATGGCCGAGATCCAGTTCGCCGCGGGCGCCAACTCGGTCAAACCGCTGCATCACGATGCGCGCTATGTGAAAACACTGGGCGAAGCCCGAACGATGATCGAGAAGCTCAACCTGGAATTGCACCGCACATGCCTGGGCAGTGCACATGTGATGGGCGGTTGTGCCATGGGTGAGGACCCGAAAAATGCAGTGGCCGACAGCCTCGGCCGCCACCACCAACTGCGCAACCTGTCGATCCACGACGGGTCTTTATTCCCCACCAGCATTGGGGCCAATCCACAATTATCGGTGTACGGCTTAACCGCCCAACTGGCTGCAGCATTGGCCGAACGTCTGAAAACGGCATGAAAAAACGCGCGATTAGCGGTATGTATCTACATAAGTCGACTTGGCCGACCGGGATGGCTGCGATACCATCCGATTCCCCAACGGACTCCGCCAGGACGACGCGATGAACCGAGTGTTGTACCCAGGAACCTTCGACCCGATTACCAAAGGCCATGGCGATCTGGTCGAACGTGCCTCACGCTTGTTCGACCACGTGATCATCGCGGTCGCAGCCAGCCCCAAGAAAAACCCGCTGTTTCCCCTGGAACAGCGCGTGGAGCTGGCACGCGAGGTCACCAAACACCTGCCCAACGTTGAAGTGGTGGGCTTTTCCACCCTGCTGGCGCATTTCGCCAAAGAGCAGAACGCCAATGTGTTCCTGCGCGGCCTGCGTGCGGTGTCGGACTTCGAATACGAATTCCAGCTGGCCAACATGAACCGTCAGTTGGCGCCGGACGTGGAAAGCCTGTTCCTCACGCCGTCGGAACGTTATTCGTTTATTTCCTCGACGTTGGTCCGTGAAATCGCCGCATTGGGCGGTGATATCACCAAGTTCGTGCATCCAGCTGTAGCAGATGCGCTGACGCTGCGCTTCAAGAAGTAACACCGTTCAATCGGCGCCTGCTCGCACTGCGGGCGCCAATGCGGCACAATTGCGCGCATTAGTTTTCAGATGCCTTGGCTGACGGCCCTGGCAGGAGTTTCCATGTCCCTGATCATCACCGACGATTGCATCAACTGCGACGTCTGCGAACCCGAGTGCCCGAACGCTGCGATTTCCCAGGGCGAAGAGATCTACGTGATCGACCCCAACCTGTGCACCCAGTGTGTCGGTCACTACGACGAGCCTCAGTGCCAGCAAGTGTGCCCGGTGGATTGCATCCCGCTGGATGAAGCCCATCCGGAGACGGAAGAACAGTTGATGGCCAAGTACCGGTTGATTACCGGCAAAGCCTAAGACTGGCACTTGGGGCAAAACACGCTCGCGCGTTGCCCCAGCACCACATTGCGCAACTCGCTCCCGCAGACCTTGCACGCCTCGCCGCCACGGCCATAGACAAACAGTTCCTGCTGGAAATACCCCGGCTGCCCGTCGCCGCCGATAAAGTCGCGCAGCGTGGTGCCGCCGCGCTCGATGGCAGCCGCCAGCACGCGCTTGATCTCGATTGCCAGCTTCAAGTAACGCGCCCGCGAAATGCCACCCGCCTCGCGACGCGGGTCGATCCCCGCCGCAAACAGCGCTTCCGTCGCGTAGATATTGCCCACGCCCACCACCACCGCGTTGTCCATGATGAACGGCTTCACCGCCATCGAACGGCCACGGGACAGTTGGAACAACCGCTCGCCATCAAACAGATCCGTCAACGGCTCCGGCCCCAGGCGGATCAGCAGCTCGTGGTTGTGCGGGTCCTGGCTCCAGAGCATCGCGCCGAAACGCCGAGGGTCGGTGTAACGCAGGGCCAGCCCCGACTCCAACTCGATGTCCACATGCTCATGCTTGGCCGCCGGCATGCCGACTTCCACCAGGCGCAGGTTGCCTGACATGCCCAAGTGGCTGATCAAAGTGCCCACTTCGGCATTGATCAGCAGGTACTTGGCCCGCCGCTCCACCAGCACGATGCGCTGCCCGGACAGGCGCACATCGAGGTCTTCCGGGATCGGCCAGCGCAGGCGCCGTTCGCGCACGACTACGCGGCTGACCCGCTGGCCTTCCAGGTGTGGCGCGATGCCGCGTCGGGTGGTTTCGACTTCGGGTAACTCGGGCATGTGTACCTCTTGAAGAAAGGGTCAGTGGGCGCCCAGCTCGCGGATCGACAACTTCATGCTTTCGAAGTCGTAGTCCGACAGGCCCACATAGTCCAGCACCAGATGGCCGATGGCATTCCATTCATGGTCCACCGCCTGGTTGCCCAGCACGCGATAGGACGAGCAGATGTGCTCGGCCATCTTCAGGATCGCCAGCAGGTTTTTCAGCTGCGAATTGCGCGACGACTCATCGCTGAACACCGCCAAGGCGTTGTGGTGGTTGGCGATGGCGTCGGTCACATGTTCCGGCAGGCGCCAGGACTTGGCGGTGTAGTAACCGACCACGGCGTGGTTGGTGTTGAACGCGTTGTTCTCGGTGTCGACCACGCGGCAGTCGGGGCCGGCATTGGCATAAGCCTGCTCCAGTACCGACATGTAGTTGGGGAAACGCTTGAGCATCAGCGGCACGCCGCAATCGTGGAACAGGCCCAGGGCATAAGCCTCGTCCACCGCCTGGGCGCCGGTACGCTTGGCCAGGGTCAGGCAGGTCATCGCCACATCCTGGGCGGTATCCCAGAAGCGGTTGAGGGTGACGATGGTGTCGTCGCTCATTTCGCCCTTGATCGACAGCGCGTTGATCAGGTTGATGATCGAACGGCTGCCCAGCAGGTTCACCGCGCGCTGGATCGAGGCGATCTTGTTGCTCAGGCCGAAATACGAGGAGTTGACGATCTTCAGCAACGCGCCGGACAAGCCTGGGTCCTGGGCGATCAGCCGGGCGATCACTTCCAGGTCCGGATCGGGCATGTACTGCTCCATCTGCAAATCCACCATGATTTGCGGTTGAGGCGGCACGCTGATGCCTTGCAGGGCCTGTTGGATCTGTTCGGCGGAAAGCTCTTGGGACATAAGTACACACTCTGGGCTAGGCGGGGATTCTAACCCTTATCCGCCGCATGCCGACACCTTCCCGCACATCCGGCTACCCGGCCATTTCCTACACAACAGGGTATACTCCCGCTCTTTTTTCCGGAGCGACGTCATGTCCCTGCCAAGCCTGCGTCTCAAAGCCAACGCCGATCGTCGTTTGCGCAACGGCCACCTGTGGGTCTACAGCAACGAAATCGACGTGGCCGCCACCCCACTCCACGGCTTCCAGGCAGGCGACCAGGCTATCCTGGAAGCGGCCGGCGGCAAGACCCTGGGCATCGTGGCCATGAGCCCGAACAACCTGATCTGCGCCCGCCTGCTGTCGCGCGACATCAAGTTGCCGCTGGACAAGTCGCTGCTGGTGCACCGCCTGAACGTCGCCCTGTCCCTGCGTGATCGCCTGTTCGACAAGCCGTTCTACCGCCTGGTCTACGGCGATTCCGACCTGTTGCCAGGCCTGGTCGTCGACCGTTTCGGCGACATCCTCGTGGTACAGATCGCCTCGGCGACCATGGAAGCCCATAAAGAAGACGTGATTGCTGCACTGACCCAAGTGCTCAAGCCAAGCGGCATCCTGTTCAAGAACGACTCCGCCGCACGCGACGCCGAAGGCCTCAACCGCTACGTCGAAACCGTGTTCGGCCTGGTGCCGGAGTGGGTTGCGCTGGAAGAGAACGGCGTGAAATTCGAAGCCCCGGTGATCCAGGGCCAGAAGACCGGCTGGTTCTACGACCACCGCATGAACCGCGCACGCCTGGCCCCGTATGCCAAAGGCAAGCGCGTACTCGACCTGTACAGCTACATCGGCGGCTGGGGCGTGCAAGCTGCAGCATTCGGCGCCAGTGAAGTGTTCTGCGTCGACGCCTCCGCCTTCGCCCTCGACGGCGTGGAGCGCAACGCCGCGCTGAACGGCTTTGCCGAGAAAATGACCTGCATCGAAGGCGACGTGTTTGAAGCCTTGAAAGAACTGAAAGCCAGCGAAGAACGCTTCGACGTGATCGTCGCCGACCCACCGGCCTTCATCAAGCGCAAAAAAGACATGAAGAACGGCGAAGGCGCCTACCGCCGCCTGAACGAGCAAGCCATGCGCCTGCTCAGCAAGGACGGCATCCTGGTCAGCGCATCGTGCTCCATGCACTTGCCGGAAGACAGCCTGCAAAACATCCTGCTGACCAGCGCCCGTCACCTCGACCGCAATATCCAGATGCTGGAGCGCGGTGGCCAGGGTCCCGATCATCCGGTCCACCCCGCGATCGACGAGACGCGTTACATCAAGAGCATTACGTGCCGGTTGCTGCCGAACAGCTGATGCCGTTGGCCTGTAGGCGCCTTATGGCTCCTACAGGCTTTTATGAACGTTCGTACCGCTCCAGTCTTTGACTTTCCCTTACATAAACTTGATCCTCGACCGCCTCACGGAATCGAGGCCCGCCCATGTCGACGGCAATCACGCACGCTGAAAAACCCTTCATTGTTTTCTGGCTGATGACCATGACCCTGCTGGGCGTCTTCCCGCTTGACGTCGTGCTGCCTTCCTTTCCCGCCCTGGCGGAACACTTCTCCACCTCGACCACCCAGATCGCCCGCTCAGTCAGCCTGTTCGCCATCGGTTTTTCCTGCTCCATGCTGTTGATCGGCCCGCTGTCCGACCGGATCGGCCGCAAGAAGCTGCTATTGGCCAGCATGGCCGTTGCAATCATTGGCGCGGCCGGGTGCCTGGCGGCCAGCAACACGCCGCAATTTCTGTTCTTCCGTGTTATCCAAGCCATGGGCTGCGGCGGTTTCATATTGTCCCAAGCACTGGTGCAAGACCTGTTCTTCGGCAGAGAACAGGAGCGGTTGCGGATCGCAATGGTCACGGCCGGAGGCATCTTCATATCGATTTCCCCGCTGCTGGGCGCATGGCTGCAACTGCACTGGGGATGGCAAGCCAGCTTCTATGCGTTTATCGCGCTGTGTGCCGCAACCTTGATCATGGCGCATCGGCTGCTCCACGGCGGCTTGCCTCAAGCAGCACTGAGCCACCAGAGCCTGCTCAAGGCCTACGCCAAGGTCTTCGCCAACCGCCACTTCGCCAGCTATGCCACGATCTCGGCCATTACGTTTGCCTGCCATTTCTCGTTCATCGTGGTGTCACCGCTGATTTTCATGGACCAGTTGCAGCTGTCGCCCCATGAGTACTCCCTGACCTTGCTCCTCTACGGCGCCGCTTACGTAATGGGCGGAATCTGTGCAGGTTTCCTGCACAAACGGCTACCGGCTGCGACCCAGATGGCCATCGGGCTGGTGCTGATCGCAATATCGGGCGGGGTCATGTTGTTCCTGGCCTATCAGTTCGGTCTATCAATCCCGACCGTGCTGGTGCCCATGCTGCTCTGCACGGCGGGCACCACCATCACCCGGCCCATCTCTAACTCTAAGGCCATGAGCTTGTTTCCAGACAATGCAGGTACGGCGGCATCAGCCGTTGCAGCGGTGCTGTTCATTGCCGGTGGCCTTATCAGTGCCTTCATCAGCACCTTTACCCACCACCTGAGCACGGCGCTGGGTCTGTGCTTTCTGATCCTGAGCATCGTCGCCCTGGTCTTGAACGCATGGGCGCGGCGCCACCCGCACGTCCCGTAGCCGCTATCTTCACGGTTTCGGCCATTCCCTCCAGCCGCCAGCGGTGTAGAATCGGCCCTATTCATCGCCAGTCATCCCCCGGCGGGTTTATGAGCTCGAGGCCCAAGCAAGCGGCGATCCCGCGACGCGAGTGGCAACTTCCGGACACACGGCCATTTTTCGGGTGTTCCAGACGTCAATAGAAGCTCACTCCCCTTTGATACCGATTAGCCGCCCGGAGTGCTCCATGCCAGATTACCGCTCGAAAACATCCACCCACGGCCGCAACATGGCCGGCGCGCGCGCACTGTGGCGTGCCACGGGGATGAAAGATGACGACTTCAAGAAGCCGATCATCGCGATTGCCAACTCGTTCACCCAGTTCGTACCGGGCCACGTCCACCTCAAGGACCTGGGCCAACTGGTCGCCCGCGAGATCGAACGCGCTGGCGGTGTCGCCAAGGAATTCAACACCATCGCCGTGGATGACGGCATCGCCATGGGCCATGACGGCATGCTGTATTCCCTGCCGAGCCGCGAGATCATCGCCGACTCCGTGGAATACATGGTCAACGCCCACTGCGCCGACGCCATCGTGTGCATCTCCAACTGCGACAAAATCACCCCTGGCATGTTGATGGCCGCCCTGCGCCTGAACATCCCGGTGATCTTCGTGTCCGGCGGCCCGATGGAAGCCGGCAAGACCAAGCTCGCCTCCCACGGCCTGGACCTGGTCGACGCCATGGTCATCGCCGCCGATTCCAGCGCTTCTGACGAGAAGGTCGCGGAATACGAGCGCAGCGCCTGCCCGACCTGCGGTTCGTGCTCCGGCATGTTCACCGCCAACTCGATGAACTGCCTGGTGGAAGCCCTGGGCCTGGCCTTGCCGGGCAACGGTTCCACCCTCGCCACCCACAGCGACCGTGAACAACTGTTCCTGCAGGCCGGCCGCACCATCGTCGAGTTGTGCAAGCGCTACTACCACGACAACGATGAGTCGGTGTTGCCGCGCAACATCGCCAACTTCAAGGCGTTCGAAAACGCCATGACCCTGGACATCGCCATGGGCGGTTCCACCAATACCATCCTGCACTTGCTGGCCGCGGCCCAGGAAGCCGAGATCGACTTCGACCTGCGCGACATCGACCGCCTGTCCCGCCACGTGCCGCAGCTGTGCAAAGTCGCGCCGAACATCCAGAAGTACCACATGGAAGACGTGCACCGCGCCGGCGGGATCTTCTCGATCCTCGGTTCGCTGGCCCGTGGCGGCCTGCTGCACACCGACCTGCCGACCGTGCACAGCAAATCCATCGCCGAAGGCATCGCCAAGTGGGACATCACCCAGACGGACGACGAAGCCGTGCACACCTTCTTCAAGGCTGGCCCGGCGGGTATCCCGACGCAAACTGCGTTCAGCCAGTCGACCCGTTGGGACACCCTGGACGACGACCGTGAAAACGGCTGCATCCGCAGTGTCGAGCACGCCTACTCCCAAGAAGGCGGCCTGGCCGTGCTGTACGGCAACATCGCCCTCGACGGCTGCGTGGTGAAAACCGCCGGTGTGGATGAGTCCATCCACGTCTTCGAAGGTCGCGCCAAGATCTACGAAAGCCAGGACAGCTCGGTTCGCGGCATCCTCGCCGACGAAGTGAAGGAAGGCGACATCGTGATCATCCGCTACGAAGGCCCGAAAGGCGGCCCAGGTATGCAGGAGATGCTGTACCCGACGTCCTACCTGAAATCCAAAGGCCTGGGCAAAGCCTGCGCCCTGCTGACCGACGGCCGTTTCTCTGGCGGTACTTCGGGCCTGTCCATCGGCCACGCTTCGCCAGAAGCCGCAGCCGGTGGCGCGATTGGCCTAGTGCAGGATGGCGACAAGGTGCTGATCGACATTCCGAACCGTTCGATCAACCTGTTGATCAGCGATGAAGAACTGGCCGCACGCCGGGTCGAGCAGGACAAGAAAGGCTGGAAGCCAGTGGAGAAGCGTCCGCGCAAAGTCACCACGGCGTTGAAGGCCTACGCCCTGCTGGCCACCAGTGCCGACAAGGGTGCTGTGCGCAACAAGGCGATGCTTGACGGTCTGTAAGCTGCGCCCATAAAAATGCCCCGCCACGTGCGGGGCATTTTTTTGCCTGGCGTTCTGACGCTGTAGTTTTTCATACGCCGGCCGATAAAAGGCGCAACTGTATTCTCAAGGAACTTACCCGCATGGATGCCCGCTCTACCGCTCTACACCCGGCTGCATGGGCGCTTTCCCTATTGGCGTTGGCCGGTTGCAGCTCGCTGCAAAAGCCTCAGGTGGACCCAGGCCTGGCACTCTTCAACGAAGCCATGACACTGCCGGCGCTCGACTACACCATCCTGCGCAACGGCGACAGGGTCGCGTACTCCGTCGATCTGCAGCAAAACCCGATCTCTGTGCAGTTCGACGCCTATTGCACACAAGGCCCTGGAAGAATGTTCTACCCCACGCGCTCGGGCCTGCGGGCATTTACTCCCTCACCGGCAACAGGCGTCGACCTGCCGACGGTACAGGCCCAACAACTGCAGCAAAGCGCTCAATTGCAGAGCGTATGCAAGGCACGCCCCGTCCCCGACTGGCGGATGCTGCAAACCTCTGCCGATCAGGGCTGGCTGCTGATCGACCGTAACAGCGTGCAGCGCCAAGGCAGTCAGATATCCGCCTGGGCCGCCCAGGATTACCTGCACTATCAGGTCGCCAAGAATGCATCGTTGTTTACTCAACGGCAGGAGCGGCTGACGCTCGATTGCACACAACGCACCATTACGTTGATGAGCCAGTTCAACCTTGATGAAACGCGCCAGATGATCAACGGCGAAATCCGTCGACAATTCAAGCCGCAAGCCTTGGATCAAGCTTCCGGCGAACATGCCCAGCTCTTCAAGGCTCTATGCCAGGCGCCGGTGGAGCTGGCCCATTTACCCGCTTTCAAGGCGCGCCAGCCATTGCCACCCGTTGCCAGCGCAACCAATGCCAACCCGGCCGTGTTGGCGGCCATCCGAGCGCTCGGCCTGCCTGCGCCAACCCGCACCCTGAGCGAGCTGTCGTATGACTATGACGCCGTACTCTTCAACAACACCCGAGTGGGCGACCAGACCAAACAGGCATTTATCAGTGTCGACAACGCATCCGGCCAGACGCTGGTACAAACGCGCGACTCGGCACTCGGCTTTAACCAGGAGCTGACCTTCCAAGGCCTGTTTGATCTGGACAGCCAAGGTCTCGACCGCAAAACCGGCAGTGACAAGGTGAAGACCCGCCTCTTGGTTGGCCTGAGCTTTCAAGGCGATTGGCGTAACTTGCCCCTCGCCAGTGAGGTGAGCTACACCCAGACATGGTCAAAATCCATCAACCCCGATGGCAGTCCTTCGCCAGAGACCAGTGAACCAAGAACCGTGACCTGCAAGGTCGCTCGTGAAATCCCGGCTGCCACCCTGACCCTGGACCTGAAGGGACAAGCCAAGGTACTCGACTGCATTCAGATGAAAGGTTGGACTTATCAGGCAGCGTACCTGAGCGACTATGGGCTGTTCATCAAATTGCGTGAGAACGCGTTGGTTGCGCAATGGAACTGGCATCTGAAATCGGTGAAGTGACGCGCGATAGCGTGGGTTGTTTGAGCCTATGAAAATGCCCCGCCACGTGCGGGGCATTTTTATTCCGGTTGCACTCAGAACTGCGGCGTGTAGGTCATGGTGAACATCACATTGCGCGGGTCGCCATAGTAGTTGCTGCCCCAGTTCGCGTTGTAAGCCGGGATGTAGTACTTCTTGTCGAACATATTGTTCAGGTTCGCCGCGACGGTGAATTCCTGGTTGATCTTGTAGGCCACCCGCGAATCCCAGAGTGCATTGCCCGGCACGCTGAAGGTGCGATCGTAGGCGACGGTGCTGCTTTGCGCCGTCACGCCAGCGCCGACGCTGACCTTCTGCCAGTCCCCTGGCAACTGATAATCGCCCCACACCTTGAGCAGGTGCTTGGGCGTCCAGGTGCTGAAGACCTTGCCTTCGTAGGTGTCGTCCTTGAGGAACTTGGTGGTGTTGTAGGTGTAGCTGGAGACCAGTTGCAGACCCGGCAGCACTTCACCGCCCAATGTGGCTTCAAAGCCCTGGCTGCGGACCTTGCCCGACGCCACCGAGCAGTACCAACCATTGCAGTTCATCGGCCCTTGCAGATCCTGGACTGCACGGTTTTCCTGGTCATAGCGGAAGATCGCAAACGAGGTGTTGAGGCGACCATCGGCCAGTTCACCCTTGATGCCCAGCTCGTAGTTCTTACCCTCGATAGGCTTGAGCAGCGAGCCGGAGGTGGTCAGGTTGGTTTGCAGCTCGAACGCATCGGCGTAGCTGGCGTAGGCCGACCATTGATCGTTCAGGGCATAGACCAAGCCAGCATACGGGGTGACCTTGCCGGATGTTTGCGTGGTGCTATCCTCGGCAGCGCCGTATACGCCCTGGCGACCAGCCTGACCGATGTAGGAGTACTCGTACCAACTGGTGCGCGCGCCGAGGATCAGCGTCAGCGGGTCCAGCACCTTGACGCGCCAGGTGCCGTAGATGCCTTTCTGGCGAATGTCATACCAGCTCTTCGAGGCGTTCCCGGCCTGAAACAACTGGTATTTGTCGCGCTGCACACGGTTGTGGTCGATGTTGAAAATATCCGCGCCATTCGTTGCCGCCCGCGCCCACTGGTCGTCGGTGGTGAGTTTGGAATAGTTGGCGCCAAGGACCATTTCCTGTTGGAACCCCAGGCCGTCGAACTTGCCGTTGACATACACATCCGCGCCGCGGCTTTTGGTATTGAAGTCGGTCACCCAGTCGATGTAGCGCACATTGCCCGTGTCGCCGGGGTTGGGGACGGTATCCCACGTCGCCTGGTAGGTCGCGTCGTTGTGTTCGTCCATTGCCACCAGCGCAGCCTTCACTTTCCAGTCATCGTTGAAACGATGCTCCAGGTCGGCGAACACCTGAGTCTGGTTGTTGACGGCACGGTTCCAGCTGGCGCCGACAAAGGTCGAACGTGGCAGGCCGATATCGCTGCCATTGGCGTAGCGGGGCAACGACATGAAGTTGGGGCGTGAGTGGCCTTTCTGGTTGCTGATGCCCACGCCCACGGTAGTGTCTGGCGTGAAGTCGTAGTCGACGGCGCCATAGACGGTCTGGTTCCAGCCGCCCGCGTAGTCGACGAAGGAGTTGGTGGTGTCGTAATCCGCCACAAACCGGCCGCGCAACGTGCCTTCCGGGTTGAGCGGGCCGCCAGCATCGACTTGGGTGCCGTAGTGGTCCCATGAGCCGGCCTTGGCGGTGATGGTCACGGTCGGCGCCTGCTGGCCGCGTTTGCGCACCAGGTTCAGGGTGCCACCGGGGCTGTTGGCGCCTTGCAGCAAAGCGGCCGGGCCGCGCAGGGTTTCGACGCGGTCGTAGATCGCCATGTTTTCGGTGAGGTAGCTACCCAGCGTGTAGGTGTTGCGCGGGATACCTACGCCATCGTATTGCAGGGTGCCTATTTCAAAGCCACGGGAGAAGATGAACATGCCAGGGCCGGGAGATTTGGTCGCCGTCAGCCCGGGCGTGCGCTTGACCACTTCGGACAGTTTGGTGGTGTTCTGGTCGTCCATCTGCTTGCGGGTCATGACGCTGACCGACTGCGGGATGTCCTTGAGTTTCTGCTCGCCCTTGCCCAGGGTCACAGCGCCCGTGGTGTAGGACCCCGTACCTTCGGTGGTGGTGCCCAGGCGTTCGGCGCTGATGGTGGTGGCGCCGACTTCAAGGGCGCCGCCTGTGTCCACGCGCTTTTCCAGGGTGACGGTATCCGCGTTGATAAACGCTGCGCTCAACCCCGTGCCGCCCAGCAGTTGGCCCAAGGCTTCACGTTGCCCCAAGTTGCCCTTCACGCCCGGTGACACAACACCTTGAGTCAACTCCCCCGACACCAACACCTGCACCCGTGTCACCGCCGAAAACGCTGCCAGCGCACCGTCCAGGCTCTGCCCCGGAATATCAAAACGGTAGGTCTGTGCCTGAGTGGTCTCAGCGGCCTGCAAGTACAGCGGTGCAGTGCCGCAGGCCAAGGAAATGGCCAGTGCCAGCAAGGGCCGTGCGGCGTATCGGTGTGCCATGGATGGTGCTCCCCGGTGCAAAAAAGTCTGTGATCGGCGCTGCACTACTTGAGAGTGCTTACTATTTACGCCTCAGTGATCAAGGACGATGCCCTGTGGGAAAACCCTGAAAATATTTTGAGAAAATTGTGCTCAGGACGCTTTGCCTTCGCGCAACACCAGCAAATACGGGGTGTAGTGCTCAGCCTGCAGGTTGAGGGTGTATTCCAGCGCCTTGATCACGGCGTCGGGTTTGTCGATTTCAAACACGCCAGACACCACGCGATTGCGCAGCGCCTCCCCCAGCACCAGAGTCTTGCCGGGCCAGTAGCGATTCAACTCGCTGACCACTTCCGACAGTGGCTGCTGGCGGAACACCAGTTGCCGTTGGCGCCAGGCGAAACCGCTGGCCGGGTCGAAGCCGTGGACCTCGGCAAGGCGATGGTCCTGATACTCCACCGCCCGGCCTGGCTCCAGGAAGACCGGATCACCAGTGCCCGCACTGACCTGCACTTTGCCCTGCGCCACCTGCACCCGCGTCTGCGCATCGCGCCGCGCCACACTGAATTGGGTGCCGACCACCTTCACCCAGCCATCACCGGACTGCACCACGAAAGGTCTTGCCGGGTCCTTGGTCACGCTGAAAAACCCTTCACCACGCAGCAGACGAATCTGACGTTCACCGTCGCTCATGCGCACTTGAATCGCGCTGTCAGTGTTGAGTTGCAACTGGGAGCCATCGGCCAGTTCGACGGTGCGCGACTCGCCGGTGCGGGTGGCGTAGTCCGCGCGCAGGCGGTCGAGCCAGGGGGTGTTCTGTACGGTCAGCCCCACCGCCAGCAGCACGGCGGCCGCACAGGCCCAGCGTCGCACCGGCTTGCGCCAGGCCGCCTGTTCGGCACGGCGGATCACCCGCGCCGGTTCACGCAAACCGCCGAGCATGGCCTGCACTTCCTGCCAGGCGTCATCTTGAGGCTGGCCCTGCCCGAGCCAGGCGGCAAAGGCGTCCATTTCGGCGGCCGTGACATCTTCGGCCTGTAGGCGGAAATACCAGCCAGACGCTTCTTCGAACAATTCGTCGGCAGTAGGTGTAGCGATCATGACCGACGTCCTTGTGTGTCGCTGGCGAGCCGCGTCTTGATGTAGGCGCGGCATTCAATCAAGGCGCGACGCAGTTGGTATTCCACACTGCGCGGGGTGATCGACAGGCGTTCGCCAATCTCGCGGTAGGAAAGTTCGTCGACATGATAGAGCAGGAAGATCTGCCGAGTCGCCTCGGGCAACGCCAGGATCGCGTCCTGCATCAATTGCTCCTGCTGATAGGCGGCCAATTGCTCATCGGCGCCAGGGTTGGTACACGGCAGTTCTTCACTGGGCTCACCGGCGTCCAGGCGCTCGCGGCGGATGGCCTGGCGTTGGTGGTCACGCACCAGGTTGCTGGCGATGGTAAAGAGGAACGCGGGGAGGTTGTCGATCTTCTCGCCGGAGTCCAGGCGGGCCAGGCGCAGGAACGATTCCTGGGTCAGGTCGGCAGCCACCTGGGCGCTGCCAGTGCGGCGGGTGACGAAGGTTTCGAGGGCTTTCTTCTGCTCCGCGAACAGGCGCGCGATCTGCGAATTCCAGGAGGACACAGCACTACCTTGAAAAGAACGGAGGGTTCAGGAGGCGTGCACGCTAGCAGAGGATGAGATTGGTTCGCAATTGATATCTATTTTTGCTGTGAGGTTTTGGGTGTTTTTGAGGTCGCTATCGCAGGCAAGCCAGCTCCCACATTTTGACCGTGTGAACCCGATCAAGTATGGGAGCTGGCTTGCCTGCGATGCGGGCGACTCGGTATTACTGAATCTCGTCAGGCTTGACGATCACCCAGTTCTTGTCCGCCGTCACCGGCAACCCTTCCTTGGCCTGCGCCGCCGCGTGCTTGGCGATCATGCCGTTCAGTTGGGTCATGTATTTGTCCTTGCGGTTGATCCACAGGTGGATGCCGCCCTTGGCCACGTCCACATCGTGAAACAGCATGTAGCCGTCGCTGGTCGGCGTGTCGCCACCCACCAGTACCGGCTTTTTCCATTCGTCGATGTAGGTGAGGATCGCCGCGTGTTTACCGGCCATCCAGGTCGCCGGGGTCCACAGGTACGGGGTGAGTTCCAGGCCGAGGTTGGCCTTCTCGTCATAGTTGCCAGCGCTGATCTGTTTGCGCGCAGTGGTCAGCTCGCCGGTCTTGCGGTCTTTGAGCAGGGTGGTCACGCCGATGACGTTCTCGGGTTTGACGTTGTAGCCGTACTTCGGATCGGCGGCGACCATGCGCACCAATTCTTCCGAGGCGGCGGTCATCACATACACCTCGATACCGTTTTCCATCAGCTTGTTGTAGAGCTCGGCCTGGCCGGTGAAGACTTTCGGCGGTTGCACTTCGGATTTTTTCACCACGTCGCCTTCAAAATAGCTGACGGGCACGGGCTTGCCGGAAGCCATCAGCTCATCGACCTGCACTTTGAGTTCCTTGAGGGTGAACCCCGAAAACACCTGGGCGACCCACGGGTAGCAGACCATGTCGTCCACTTCGCAGAGGCGATAGTAATAGCTGAACAGACTTTCCTTATGGTCGGCGGTGTCTTTGAACGGCATAAGCTTGAGCGACGGATCAAGGCTGTCGCGGGTGATCAGGCCTTTGTTTTCCATGTAGGGCAGCAGGGATTCTTCGAGGTCGTAACGGTAACTGGTGTTATCCATGTCGAACACCGCGAAGTTACCCTTGTTGGCGTTGGCGGCGATCATTTCGTTCAGTTGCTTGGCGGCCGGGGCCGGCCAGTGTTTCAACTCGGTGGCGGCCATGGTTTGGCCGGCAAGGCCAAGGCACAGCGCGGCGGCAAACAATCTCGAAGCGAGCTTCATAAACGTTTCTCCCTGAGTGAAAGACATCGACGCTAACAAATCCCTGTGACAGTTATCGCCCGAGCGCGACCGCTTGCGTCGTGATCGCGCCAACGGCATGTGCCTGAGCGTCAAACGCTTATTCCAAAAACGACAGTCGCCATTCCATATCGGTATTAAATCAATATATTTCAAGCTGTTAGGCTTTCCGGTTCGCAATCGCAGGCTCACGCGATTGGCTGCCTTCTCAACGGAGCTTCAATGAATCTGCCCCTGATTCTCAACTTACTGGTGTTCGTGGCCCTGTTGCTGGGCCTGGCACAAACCCGTCGTACTAACTGGAGCCTCGCCAAGAAGGTGCTGTTCGCCCTCGTGCTCGGTGTGGTGTTCGGCACCGTTCTGCACACGATCTATGGCGATGGCAACCCGGTGCTCAAGGCCTCCATCGGCTGGTTCGACCTGGTCGGCAACGGCTATGTGCAACTGCTGCAAATGATCGTGATCCCTCTGGTATTTGCCTCGATCCTCAGCGCCGTGGCACGCCTGCACAATGCCTCGTCCCTGGGCAAGATCAGCTTCCTGACCATCGGCACACTGCTGTTCACCACGGCGATTGCGGCGCTGATCGGTATTGGCCTGACCAACCTGTTCGGCCTCACCGCCGAGGGCCTGGTGGCCGGCACCCAGGAAATGGCGCGCCTGCAAGTGATCCAGAGTGATTACGCGGGCAAGGTCGCCGACCTGAATATCCCGCAGCTGCTGCTGTCATTTGTGCCGGCCAACCCGTTTGCCGACCTGGCCCGGGCCAAGCCGACCTCGATCATCAGCGTGGTGATTTTCGCCGCCTTTTTGGGGGTTGCCGCGCTGCAATTGCTCAAGGATGACGTGGAAAAAGGCCAGAAAGTCCTTAACGCCATCGACACCCTGCAAGCCTGGGTAATGCGCCTGGTGCGCCTGGTAATGAAGCTCACTCCCTACGGCGTACTGGCGCTGATGACCAAGGTGGTGGCCGGTTCCAACCTGCAAGACATCATCAAGCTCGGCAGTTTTGTGGTGGTGTCGTACCTGGCGCTCGGCCTGATGTTCGTGGTGCACGGCCTGCTGCTGTCCGTGGCCGGGATCAACCCGCTGCGTTTCTTCCGCAAAGTGTGGCCGGTGCTGACCTTTGCCTTCACCAGCCGCTCCAGCGCGGCGGCGATCCCGCTAAGCATCGAAGCGCAGACCCGTCGCCTGGGCATCCCGCAGTCCATCGCCGGGTTTGCTGCCTCGTTTGGCGCGACCATCGGCCAGAACGGTTGCGCCGGTCTTTATCCTGCGATGTTGGCGGTGATGGTAGCGCCGACCGTGGGCATCAACCCGCTGGACCCGCTGTGGATCGCGACCCTGGTGGCGATTGTGACCTTGAGTTCGGCAGGCGTTGCCGGCGTGGGCGGCGGTGCAACCTTCGCCGCGCTGATCGTACTGCCGGCCATGGGCTTGCCGGTGTCACTGGTGGCGTTGCTGATTTCCGTAGAGCCGCTGATCGACATGGGTCGTACGGCGCTGAACGTGAATGGTTCGATGACGGCGGGGGCGATTACCAGCCAGGTCATGGGGCAGACGGATAAAGCGCTGTTGAATGCCGATGAGCATGCTGAGTTAGCGCAGGCCTGATAGACCCCATTCGCGAGCAAGCCCGCTCCCACATTTTGACCGCATTCTCATGTTAGAACTCGGTCAAATGTGGGAGCGGGCTTGCTCGCGAAGCTCTTAGGCTTTTTCCCAGACTTCGAAGTTGTAAGCTGGTTTGTCGCCTTCCGCTGGGTTCTCGCGGTTCGACACCAGCCTCCACTGGTTCAAATCAAACTCCGGAAACCAAGCATCCCCCTCCGGACTCAACGCCACCCGCGTCAAATACAGGCGATCCGCCTGCTCCAGCCCCTGCGCATACAACTGTGCACCGCCGATCAGCATCAGCTCGTCCACGCCCTGCTCCAGTGCCCACGCCTCGGCGCGCTCCACCGCAGCCTCCAGCGACGGAAAAACTTCCGCACCTTCAAGCGCCAGATCGGTCTGACGGCTAACCACCAGGTTCAAGCGCCCTGGCAGCGGTCGACCGAGGGAGTCCCAGGTCTTGCGCCCCATGATGATCGGCTTGCCCAGGGTGGTGGCCTTGAAATATTTGAAATCCCCCGGCAAATGCCAGGGCATGCTGTTGTCGACGCCGATCACACGGTTTTCACCGAGGGCTGCGATCAGGCTTAAAGGGAGAGTTTTTTTCATGGCGACGAGAATACCAGAGCCCCGAGCCAGGGGTTATGCTCCAGGCTCACAAACACGACAGGACAGCGCGTGACTCCTCTGCACACACTCTGGCTGACAGAAACCGTGCGCCTGCGCGAAGAACACGCAGGCCCCCTGGAAGACCTGGAAGCCAACCGCCTTGCGCGCACGGCCGGTGGGAACCTGCCAACGCGCATCCAGCAACGCGCCTTGCACCTGGCCGAGCGCGACGGGCTCACGAATGCCCTCACCCGCTGGTTGCAAGGTGCACGTCTGGCGTTGGTGCTGCTAGCGATAGTCGCCGTGATCAGCGGCGCTGGGCTGGCGTCTGCCGCATTGGGCAACGGCCTGACGCCGGTCAACGTGTTCTGGGCGCTCGGCAGCTTGCTCGGGTTGAATCTCATCCTGTTGATCAGTTGGGCCCTGGGCCTGCTGTTTGCTGGCGAACACAGCGCCAGCCTGGGGCGACTGTGGTTGTGGCTCAGCGAAAAGCTCGCCCGTGATGCCAAGGCTGCACAGTTGGCGCCAGCACTTTTACTGTTGCTGCAACGGCAAAAACTCAATCGCTGGGCCGTGGGCGTGCTGGTCAACAGCCTGTGGTTGCTGGCCTTGCTCAGCGCCATGATGATTCTTCTGACGCTACTCGCTACCCGCCGCTACGGCTTTGTGTGGGAAACCACCATTCTCGGTGCCGACACCTTTGTCGCCGTCACACAGGCCCTCGGCACCCTGCCCGCGTTGCTGGGTTTCAACGTGCCAACCGTCGAGATGATCCGCGCCAGCGGCGACTCTGCCCTGAATATCGAAAGTGCCCGCCAAGCCTGGGCCGCCTGGTTGGTCGGTGTGCTGCTGGTCTATGGCCTGCTGCCCCGCCTGATCCTCGCCTTACTGTGCCTGTGGCGCTGGAAACGCGGGCGCGCCGCCCTGCGCCTGGACCTCAACCTGCCCGGCTACAGCCAATTGCGCGAGCGTCTGATGCCGAGCAGCGAGCGCCTTGGGGTCAACGATGCCGCGCCCGAGCAACTGCACCCCATCAGTGGCGGCGTCAGTGAGTTGGAAAGCGACGGCGCCCTGCTGGTCGCCATCGAACTGGACGACCAACATCCCTGGCCACCCAAGCTGCCCCCCAGCGTGAAGAGCGCCGGCATCCTCGACAGCCGCGAGTCACGCCACAAGCTGCTGGAACAACTCACGCGCTTCCCGCCCGCCCGCCTGGCCATCGCCTGCGACCCACGCCGGTCGCCGGATCGTGGGAGCCTCGCGCTGATCGGCGAACTCGCGCGCAGCGCCACCGCCACCCGCGTCTGGTTGCTGCAAGCCCCGCCCGGCCAGGCGCTGGACGCCGAACGCCTGGGCGACTGGCACGCCGCGTTGCAGCAACTTGAGCTGCCGTTCGCCGATTGCGCGCCGTTGAACTGGCTGGAGACGGGTCATGACTAAGCCGCTGAAACTCGCCGTGGTCGGCCACACCAATGTCGGCAAGACCTCATTGCTGCGCACGTTGACCCGAGACGTGGGCTTCGGCGAAGTCTCCCATCGCCCCAGCACCACCCGGCATGTCGAAGGCGCGCGCTTGTCGGTGGATGGTGAGGCTTTATTGGAGTTGTACGACACACCCGGCCTGGAAGATGCCATCGCTCTGCTCGATTATCTGGAGCGCCTGGATCGCCCCGGTGAACGCCTTGACGGCCCAGCCCGCCTGGCGCGCTTCCTCGATGGCAGCGAAGCACGCCAGCGTTTCGAACAGGAAGCCAAGGTGCTGCGCCAACTGCTGGCCTCCGACGCCGGCCTGTATGTGATCGACGCCCGCGAACCGGTGCTGGCCAAGTACCGCGACGAACTGCAAGTGCTGGCCAGTTGCGGCAAGCCGTTGCTGCCGGTGCTTAATTTCGTCAGCAGCAGCGACCACCGCGAGCCGGACTGGCGCGAAGCCCTGGCTCGCCTGGGCCTGCATGCGCTGGTGCGATTCGACAGTGTGGCGCCACCGGAAGACGGTGAACGTCGGCTGTATGAAAGCCTCGCGCTGTTGCTGGAAAGCGCACGGCCACAGTTGGAACGCTTGATTCTTGATCAGGAGGCCCAGCGCCAGGCCCGCCAGCAAAGTGCTGCTCGATTGATCGCAGAATTGCTGATCGACTGCGCCGCCTGTCGCCGCAGTGTGGTTACCGAAGATGAGCAACAAGCCATCAGCGACCTACGCAAAGCCGTGCGCCAACGTGAACAGAAATGCGTGGAAGCCCTGCTCAAGCTGTTCGGCTTCCGACCGCAGGACGCCGCCGCCAGCGACTTGCCCCTGCTCGACGGGCGCTGGGGCGATGACCTGTTCAACCCGGAAACCCTCAAGCAACTGGGCGTGCGCGTCGGCGGCGGGATCGCCGCAGGGGCGGCGGCCGGTGCGGGCGTGGATTTGTTGGTCGGTGGATTAACGCTGGGCGCCGCCGCCCTGGCCGGTGCAATTGCCGGTGGCGCACTGCAAACCGCGCGCAGCTATGGCAGCCGGTTGCTGGGCAAAATCAAAGGCCAACGCGAGCTGACCGTCGACGACAGTGTGTTGCGCCTGCTCGCCCTGCGTCAGCGCCAGTTGCTCAAGGCCCTGAACCTGCGCGGTCATGCGGCGATGCACAGCATCAAGGTCGACACGCCCCAGGACAAGACCTGGCGCGAAGGCAAGTTACCGGAGGCCCTGCACAAGGCTCGCGCCCACCCGCAGTGGTCGTCCCTTAATCCGCACGCCAAGCTGAGCCAGGCCGAACGCCAAGAGCAGGTCGAAGCCCTGGCCCAACGCCTGGACGAAACCTAAGCTGCCAACATCTGCCGGGCCTTGGCCTTGAGCACATCTAGGTCAAGCACCGGCACGTGCATCTCCTTAGCCTGCTCATCCCAATGGCGCATGCGCAAACTCACCGTGTACAACGGGTCCTGTTCAAACGCCTGGGCCTCCTCGGCGCTCATCACGCCACCTTGATACGCCAGGGTGCGGCGGCTGGCTTCGCTCAGGCGCGCGTAATAGTCCGGCTGGCTGAAGGTCAGGTAGCGCTTGGCCTGCACGTGATACTCCACCAACTTGGCCATGCGCTCACTGAACCCTGCACGACGCAGATAATCCGCGCCCAGCCGTTCATGGCTGACCACGCCATAACCGCCCATGTTTTCCCCGCCTTGGCCGCAGATGTGCCCGATGTCGTGGAAAAACGCCGCCAACACCACCTCGTCATCAAAGCCTTCGGCCATGGCCAACTGCGCAGCCTGGGACATGTGCTCGATCTGCGACACCGGCTCGCCGATGTAATCCGCGGTGCCGTGCTGTTCATACAAGCCGAAGACGTCGGCGATGGTCTGTTCCGGGTTCATCACGCCGCTCCCCACAAGGTACTGATATTGCGCTCGGCCATCGCCGGCCCCACGCTCATGCCGACGCCGGTGTGCATCAACGCGGCGCTCACTCCCGGCGCCGCACGCAGGAATGAAAACGGTCCCGGCCCCCGCGAGCCATACACACCCTGCCAACGCTCGACCACCTGGATTTTGCAGCCCAGGGTCTGTTCCGCCAGTTCGATCATCCAGTCATCCACTTGCTCGGTATTGAAGGGCGAGGCGTCGCTGCCGTAGTCATGGGAATCACCGATGATCAGTTCGCCATGGGGCGTCGGGCTGATCAGCAGGTGAATGCCGTGTTCGTGCAGGTGCGGTGCATCACGCAGGATCTGCGCCTGCACCGGCGCCGCTTCCGGTAAGTCGGCGAAAGCGCCGTAATGCACGCAGCTCAAGCCGGTGAGCAACGCGTGTTGCAGGTTCAGGTTGACCGCTGGCCGCGCGCGCAGCATTTGCAGGCGGCAGATGCTCGGGTTGAGTTCAGCCATCGCTTCGGCCAGCAGGGTTTGATAGTCGTGACCTGAGCACACGATGATTTGCTCACCGCGGAAGCTTCCCGCCGTGCTGTGCAACTGATCCGGCTCGACGTCGCGCACCAACGTGGAGAAGTAAAACTCCACCTTCAGTTCTTGCGCCAGGTAGTTGATCAGCGCCGGGATCGCTTCACGGGAATACAGTTGCTGGTCGTCCTTGCCGTGCAGCGCAGCGCGGTGATGACGGAACTGGCCGCCATACAAGTCCTTCATCGCCGCGCCTTGCAGCAATTCGACGTTGTAGCCGTGCTCTTTTGCACGCCCCTCACAGAAGGCTTCCAGCAAGTGTTCTTCCGCTTCGGTGCGGGCGAACAGGTACGCGCCGTTACGCTTGAGTTGCAGCCCGGCGACCTGCGCCCAATGGCCCCAGATTTCACGGCTTTCCCGCGCGAGGTCGAGCATCGGCCCCGGCGGTTGGCCGGTGACCAAGGCTTGGCCGAAGTTGCGTACCGAGGCGCCCAGTGGCGTGGCGCTGCGCTCGAACACCTTGACCTTGAGGCCGCGCTTGGCGGCGGCGAAGGCGTGGGACAGGCCGAGGATGCCGGCGCCCACGATCAGCAGATCGCTGTGGTGTGTCATGAAGTGATGTCCTGTATTCGAAGCCGCCTTCGCAGGCAAGCCAGCTCCCACATTTTGAATTGCGAACACCTTCAAATGTGGGAGCTGGCTTGCCTGCGAAGAGGCCATCAGCCCTAACGAAAACCTTATTGACCCGCTACCTTTTCCGACTTGCCGTCATAGCGTTTGCGCCATTCGGTCAGGATGCTGTCGCGGTTTTTCGAGGCCCAGGCGAAGTCGTTCTTGATCAGGCGCTGTTCATAGTCGGCCGGCAATTCGGTCTGCGGCTTGGCAATGCCAGGCTGGGCGAGGACGGCGAAGTTGTCCTTGTACAGGTCCATGGCAGCGGGGCTGGCGGAGAAATCAGCGAGCTTTTTCGCAGCGTCGGCGTTGTGGGTGCCTTTCATGACGGCAGTGGCTTCGATGTCCCAGCCCAGGCCTTCTTTCGGCAGGATGATGTCCAGCGGCGCGCCCTGGCGTTTCAACTGCACGGCCGGGTATTCGAAGGAAATGCCGATCGGGAACTCACCCGAAGCCGCCAGCTTGCATGGCTTGGAGCCGGAGTGAACGTACTGGCCGATGTTCTGGTGCAGGTCATCCATGTACTGCCAGCCCTGCTTCTCGCCGTAGGTCTGCAGCCAGGCACTGACGTCCAGGAAACCGGTGCCGGACGAGGCCGGGTTGGGCATGACGATCTTGCCCTTGTACTCAGGCTTGGTCAGGTCCTGCCAGCTCACCGGTTTGGTCAGGCCCTGCTTTTCGGCTTCGACGGTGTTGAAGCAGATGGTCGCGGCCCATACGTCCATGCCGACCCAGGCTGGCGGGTTGGCGGCGTCGCGGTAGTTTTTGCCGATCTTGTCCAGATCCTTCGGCGCGTAGTTGTCCAGCATGCCCTGCTGGTCGAGGATCGCCAGGCTGGAAGCGGCCAGGCCCCAGACGGCGTCGGCTTGCGGGCGGTCTTTCTCGGCCAGCAGCTTGGCGGTGATGATGCCGGTGGAGTCGCGCACCCATTTGATTTCGATATCAGGGTTGGCCTGTTCAAAGGCCTTTTTGTAGGTCTTCAACTGCTCGGCTTCGAGGGCCGTGTACACGGTCAACTCGGTCTTGGCGAAGGCATTCAGGCTGAATGCAGTCAGTACGGCAGCGACCAGCGCCAGGGGCTTGAACATGGAGCACCTCCTTCAGGGATATTTATTGGCCGGGTGCGCTCTGGCGCCAGGCTTGGGAGCGGCGCAACGCGCCACGTGAGGCCCACGCCAGCAGCAGCGAGACGCCGGCCGAAGTGAACAGAATCAAGGTCGACATGGCCGCCGCGCCGCCCACGTTGCCGGCGTCGTCCATGTTCAACACAGCGACGGCGGCGAGGATGGTGTCGGGGCTGTAGAGGAAGATCGCGGCGGACACAGTGGTCATCGCCGACACAAACAGGTAGCGCACGATGTCCAGCAATGCCGGCAGGCAAATCGGCACCGTGACTTTCAGGTAATGGCGGTACAGCGGCGCCTTGAGGGACAAAGCAGCGGCTTCGAACTCGGCGTCCAGTTGACGCAGCGCCGTGGTGGCGGTCATCTGCGCGGTGGTCAGATAGTGAGCGATGGTGCACACCACCAGCAACGTCATGGTCCCGTAGAACACATGCAGCGGGTTGCCGTTGAGGTTGAAAAAGAACACGTAGCCCAAGCCCAGCACTAAGCCCGGTACCGCCATCGGCACAAAGCTGAGCATGCGCAGGGCCAGGTTCAGCCCCTTCTGGCCCTTGGTTTTTTCCATCAGGTAGGCGCCGGTGAAGATCATCACACTGCCGATCAATGCGGTGCACAGCGCCATGGTCAGGCTGTTGCGATAGGCCAGCCAGCCGCCGCCAGCCGTGTCTTCGAACTGGTAGTGGTTGAGCGACAGCGACAGGTTGTACGGCCAGAACTTCACCAGCGACGAGTACACCGCCATGCCGAACACCAGCAGCAACACGGCGCAGATCAGCAGCACGATGGCCAGGTAGCAGCCGTCCCTCATGCGCGATGGCGCCGGTTGGAACACTTGGGCACGGCCGCTCATGGAATCGCCATGACGGCGGCGCAGCCAGGCATCCACCCCAAAGCTGAACAGCGCTGGCAGCAGCAACACCATGCCGATCAACGCGCCGCGGCCGAACTGTTGCTGGCCGACCACTGCCTTGTAGGCTTCCAGCGCCAGCACCTGATAATCGCCTCCGACCACCACGGGCACGCCGAAATCGGTGATGGTCAGGGTGAACACCAGGCAGAACGCAGCGAACACCGCCTGGCGCGTGGCCGGCCAGGTAATGCTGCGAAACGCCCGCGCCGGGCTGGCGCCCATGCTGGAGGCCGCATCGAACAGGCGCGCATCCGCCAGGGACAGCGCCGACAGCAAAATCATCAAGGCATGTGGGAAGGTGTAGATCACCTCACCCAGCACAATGCCCCAGAAGCCGTAGATATTGTCCGAGAGCAACCCGCGCAGCATGCCCTGGTTACCGAACAGGTAGACCAGCGCAATGCCCGGCAACATCGACGGCGCCATCAACGGCAGCAACGACATGCCGCGCCAGATCGCCTTGCCGGGGATCAACGTGCGTTGCAGGGCGTAGGCAAACAGGTAGGCCAGCGGTACGACGATAGCCGCCACGCTGAGGGAAACTTTCAGGCTATTGCCCAGCAACCAATGGAAGTTGGCGCTGGTGATCAGTTCCTGTGCAGCCACCAGGCCACCGCCCTGCCCGGCTTCACTGCTGAAACCGCGCCAGAAGATCGCCAGCAACGGCATCAATACGGCGAGGCCCAGCAGCAACAGCCACAGCAGTTTGCCGCCGACGACGAAAATTCGGTCACCGGTTTCGGCGCGGGACACCGGTCGTGGCAGCGTCATGACAGCGGCCATCTCAGGCAAACACCTGCAGGCTGCGCGGCGGCAAAGCCACCCAGATGTCCTGGGCGCCCAGGCGCGGCATCGCTTCCGGGGCCAACTCGGCCAGCAGCGCATGGCCGGGCAATTGCTCCAGCTCGAAACTCATGCGGCAGCGATTGCCGAGGAAAGTGATCTCGCGGACCTTGGCCGGGAACAGGTTTTCTTCATGCACCGGCGGGTTGACGCTGATCGCCTCCGGGCGACAGAACAAGCGGCCGGACTTGGCTACGCCAGCATCGTCGGCCAGGCGCATGTTCATCCCACCGACCTGGGCGTGGCTGGCACTGTTGCGGCTGAACGGCAGCCAGTTGCCCTGGCCGACAAACTCCGCCACAAACGGCGTGGCCGGGCGGTCGTAGATTTCCTGGGGCGTGGCGTATTGCTCGACCTTGCCGTTGTTCATCACGGCGATGCGGTCGGCCATCAGCATGGCTTCGTCCTGGTTGTGGGTGACCATCAGCGTGGTGATGCCCAGGCGGCGTTGCAGTTGGCGCAGCTCGGTGCACAGATGCTCACGGACGCGGGCATCGAGGGCCGACATCGGTTCATCCAGCAACAACAACGAAGGTGCAGGCGCCAAAGCACGGGCCAGGGCGACACGTTGTTGCTGGCCGCCGGAGAGTTGGCCGGGGTATTTCTTTTCACTGCCGACCAGGCCGACCAATTCCAGCATCTGCCCGACGCGCTTGCGCACTTCATCGCGACCGCTGCCAGTAAGGCCGTAGCCGATATTCGCTTCGACAGTCAGATTGGGGAACAACGCGTAGGACTGGAACAGAATGCCGTAGTCCCGCGCCTGGGGCGGCAGCAGGGAAACATCACGGCTGCCCAAGTACAGTTCGCCGCTGTCCTGGCGCTCCAGGCCAGCGATGCAGCGCAGCAAAGTGGTCTTGCCGCAACCGGACGGGCCCAGCAGGCACACCAGCTCGCCGGCGGCGACGTCCAGGGAGACGTTGTCCAGCGCAGTAAAAGCGCCGAAGCGTTTCTGGATACCGCGCACTTTCATCGGCGCGCCGGGTTGGGTCAGGGCTGTGTTCATGCAAGGCACCTCATCGAACTGATGAAGCCCATGCTAGGCGGGCAATGCGTCCCTCATGTGGCAGAAAGGCAAAAGGGAGTGATAGTGGTATTGGTGGATTTGGGTTAAAGCGGCGACATTTCCTGCGCCAACCCCAGGAACGCCGCCGGCAACCGTGCGCCTTTGCGTTCCTTGAGGCAGTAGAGATACTCCGGAATCTGCGGCGCATTCTCGAAAGTCAGCACCCGCAGTTGCGGATCATGGGGCACTTCCTGACGCGCAATGATGCTGATGCCGATGTTGCGCAACACCGCCTCGCGGATCGACTCGCGGCTGCCGATTTCCAGCAACGGGCCGTAGCTCACGTTGGCGCTTTGCAGGAGTTCTTCGGTGAGGCGTCGCGTGGTTGAGCCCGCTTCACGCATCAGCAAGGTGTGCCCGGCCAAAGCGCTCAGCGGCACGTGATCCAGTTTGGCCAGGGGATGGTTGCGATGCACCGCCAGCACCAGCGGGTCGGTGCCCAGCACACGACGAATCAGGCGCGGGTCTTCCAGCAGTTGCGAGGAGGCGGCGACATCGACGCGATAATCGTCCAAGGCTTCGAGCACCTGCTGGGAGTTGCCGATTTCCACCGACACCTCCACTTGCGGCAGGCGTTCGCGAAAGGCTTTGACCAGGTCGAGGATGTAGTAAGGCGCCGTGGCGGCAATCCTCAATGCGCCCTGGACCTGGCCATTGTTGCGCAGGAAAAAATCGATGTCCGCTTCCTGCTGCAACAGCGCCTTGACCATCGGCAGCAGCCGCGCGCCCTCGTCGCTGACGGTGAGGCGGCGACCGCCGCGGTAGAACAACTCGACGCCGTACTGGCTTTCGAGGTTACGGATCTGGGTGGTGACCGTGGGTTGGCTCAGGCCGAGTTTTTTCGCCGCCTGGGTGATGCTGCCCAGGCGGGCGACCATGAAAAAAGCCTTCAGCTCGGCACTCAGCACACCACCCTCTCATCTCTATTTGCGCAACAGGCGCAGGCCATTGAACACTACCAGCAGGCTCACGCCCATGTCGGCGAACACCGCCATCCACATGGTGGCCAAGCCCAGGAAGGTGACCGCCAGGAAAATCGCCTTGATCACCAACGCCAGGGCGATGTTCTGCTTGAGGATACTCGACGTTTGCCGCGACAGACGAATGAATGCCGGAATCTTGCGCAAATCATCGTCCATCAGCGCCACGTCGGCGGTCTCGATGGCAGTGTCGGTGCCCGCTGCGGCCATGGCAAAACCGATCTCGGCACGGGCCAACGCCGGGGCGTCATTGATGCCGTCACCGACCATACCCACGCGATGGCCTTGGCCATAGAGGGTTTCGATGGCTTGCAGTTTGTCGGTCGGCAACAGGTCGCCCTGGGCTTGGTCGATACCCACCTGGGCGGCAATCGCCTGGGCGGTGTGGGTGTTGTCGCCGGTGAGCATCAGGGTCTTGATGCCCAGCGCGTGCAGTTGCTGGATGGCTTCGCGGCTGCTGTCCTTGACCGTGTCGGCCACGGCGAACAGTGCCAGCGGACCGGACTTGTCGAGCAACAGCACCACCGATTTGCCCTGTTTTTCCAGGGCGAAGAGTTTTTCTTCAAGCTCCGGCGAGCACAGGCCCAGGTCTTCCACCAAGCGGTGATTGCCCAGGTGGTAGGTTTCGCCGTTGATGTCGCCACGCACGCCTCGACCGGCCAGGGCCTCGAAGTTATCCACAACATGGGTGGGCAGGTTCTTATCCACAGCCGCGTTAGCAATCGCCAACGACACCGGGTGATCGGAACGTCCAGCCAGACTGGCGGCCAAGGCTGGCGCGCTGCCTGCAACATTGGGGAACAGCGCCAGGTAATCAGTTTGCACCGGCTTGCCGTGAGTGATGGTGCCGGTCTTGTCGAGGGCCAGGTAGTCGAGCTTGTAACCACCCTCCAGGTACACGCCACCCTTGATCAAGATGCCTTTGCGCGCCGCCGCCGCGAGGCCGCTGACGATCGTCACCGGGGTGGAAATCACCAGCGCACATGGGCACGCCACCACCAACAGCACCAGGGCGCGGTAGATCCAGTCAAACCAGGCGCCCGCCATGAACAGCGGCGGAATCAGCGCCACGCCGAGGGCAAACAGAAACACCGCCGGGGTATAGATTTTCGAGAAGCTGTCGACAAAGCGCTGGGTCGGCGCGCGGGCGCCTTGGGCCTGTTCCACCGCGTGAATGATGCGCGCCAGGGTGGAGTTGTTGGCCGCGGCGGTGACTTTGTATTCCAGGGAGCCGGCCTGGTTGATGGTGCCGGCGAAGACTTTATCGCCCACGGTTTTCTCAATCGGCAGGCTTTCACCGGTGATCGGTGCCTGGTCGATGGTGGATTGGCCGGCGGTGACTTCACCGTCCAGGCCGATGCGCTCGCCGGGCTTTACCCGCACGATTGCACCCAACTCAATGCTTTTGACCTCCTGTTCAGCCCATGAACCATCGGCCTGCTGTACCGTGGCCTGCTCCGGCGTCATCTGCATCAAGCCGCTGATGGCATTACGCGCACGGTCCAGAGACTTGGCTTCGATCAACTCGGCCACGGTGAACAGGAACATCACCATGGCGGCTTCCGGCCATTGCCCGATCAGGATCGCACCGGTCACGGCGATGCTCATCAAGGCATTGATGTTCAGGTTGAGGTTTTTCAGGGCAATCCAGCCCTTTTTATACGTGGTAAGGCCGCCGCTGAGGATCGACACCAGCGCCACCAGCGCGATCACCCAGGTGGGCGCGACGCCGCTGAAGTGCAGCACTTCGGCCCCCAATGCTCCCACGCCGGACAACGCCAGTGGCCACCAGTGTTTCTTGGCCGGCGGCTCAGCGGCTGGGGTGCCTTCTTCGATGGGATCAGCCTGCATCCCCAGGGCTTTGATGGCGTCGATGATCGGCGCAGTGCTCGGCAAGTCGTGAGTGACGCCGAGGATACGGTTGATCAAATTGAATTCCAGCTGCTGCACACCGGCCAGCTTGCCCAGTTTGTTCTGGATCAGCGTCTGCTCGGTGGGGCAGTCCATGGCTTCGATGCGAAACGTGCTCAACCGCGAGCCGGCGGTAGGCGCCTCGCTCAGTTGCACCAACGCCGGGGCCGGCGCTCCGGAACAGCAGGAACCGCCGTGGCCGTGGTCATGCACAGGCGTGAGTTTTTTCGGGCCATGATCGTGGTCGTGATCATGCTCGTGTTTATACGGGGTGTGGATGGAATCGCTCATTCTGTCGCGTCCGTAAAGGTGCCTGTTGCCAAGTAAAGACCCTGTAGCCACTATAGGGTCAAGCACCCATTTGGAGATTGCTGCGATGAAGATCGGCGAACTGGCCAAACTGACCGACTGCCCGGTGGAAACCATCCGTTACTACGAGAAGGAAGGCCTGCTGCCGCCCCCGGCGCGCACCGACGCCAACTACCGCGTGTACACCCAGGCGCACACCGAGCGACTGGTGTTTATCCGTAACTGTCGCAGCCTGGACATGACCCTGGAAGAAATTCGCAGCCTGCTGGGCTTGCGCGACAGCCCCCAGGACCAGTGCGAAAACGTGAATGCGTTGATCGACGAGCATATCCACCATGTGAAAGCGCGGATCGATGGGCTGTTGGCGCTGCAGGAGCAATTGCTGGACCTGCGCCAACGTTGTGGTGGCGGACCGGAGTGTGGGATTTTGCAGCGGCTGGAAGTCAGCGGGAGTGTGGCAGCCAGCGAGGCTGAGCCCTCACATGTAGGGCGCAGCCATGGGCATTGATCAGATCGCCACGTCGGCCTTGATGCTTGGGTCGGCGTCGTAACCGACGATTTCGAAGTCTTCGAACTTGTAGTCGTAGATCGACGCCGGTTTGCGCTTGATCACCAGCTCCGGCAGCTTCTTCGGCGTGCGCGCCAGCTGGGTGCGGATCTGTTCCATATGGTTGCTGTAGGCATGGGTGTCGCCGGTGGTGACGATGATCTCGTGAGGAATCAGGTCGCACTGCTGGGCCAGCATATGGGTGAGCAAGGCCAGCGCGGCGGTGTTGTACGGCAGGCCGAGGAACACGTCGGAGCTGCGGATATACAACTGCATCGACAGGTGACCGTCGTGCACAAACGCCTGGTACAGCAGGTGGCAAGGCGGTAGCGCTTGCTTGCCGTTGCGCGCGTTTTCCTGCGGGCTCTGGGTTTCGTCAGGCAGGTACTCGACGTTCCAGCCGTGGAACAGGATGCGGCGGCTGTTGGGGTTGGTCTTCAGCGTGTGGACCATGTAGTCGATCTGGTTGATCGTGCCGCCGTCCTTGGTCGGCCAGGCGGTCCATTGTTCGCCGTACACCGGGCCCAGGTCACCGTCTTCGGTGGCCCATTCGTCCCAGATCTTTACGCCGTTTTCGTTGAGCCACTTGATGTTGGTGTTGCCGCTCAACATCCAGATCAGCTCGTTGGCGATGCTTTTGAAGTGAAGCTTCTTGGTGGTCAGCAGCGGGAAGCCGTCGGCCAAGTTATGCCGATACTGACGGGCAAACACGGCCTTGGTGCCGGTGCCGGTGCGATCGCCCTTGGTCAATCCATTGGTCACGACGTCGTTCAGTAGCTCGAGATATTGCTTCATTTTTTTACCCGTATCGTTGAAGCCGAGGCTGCGCAACCGCCTCGGCATTCGAATTTAAAGCGCGGTGTTCTTCAAAGGTTGCGGGCGATTGTACGCCCACCACAGCAAGCCCAGGCCACCGAGGATCATCGGCAGGCTGAGGATCTGACCCATGGTCACCCAACCGAACGCCAAGTAGCCCAACTGTGCATCCGGCACGCGCACGAACTCGACGACGAAGCGGAAGATCCCGTAGAACAGCGCGAACATGCCGGAAACCGCCATGGTCGGGCGCGGTTTGCGCGAGAAGATGTACAGGATAAGGAACAGCGCCACACCTTCCAACGCGAACTGATAAAGCTGCGACGGGTGGCGCGGCAGTTGCGCCGGGTCGCTGAACGGCGGGAACACCATGGCCCACGGCACGTCGGTCGGCTTGCCCCACAGTTCGGCGTTGATAAAGTTGCCGATACGCCCGGCGCCCAAGCCGATCGGTACCATCGGCGCAACGAAGTCCATCAACTGGAAGAACGATTTGCCGTTGCGACGGCCGAACCACCAGGCGGCGATCATCACGCCGATAAAGCCGCCGTGAAACGCCATGCCGCCCTTCCACACCTCGAAGATCAGCGTCGGGTTAGCGATGTACGCGGAGAGGTCATAGAACAGCACATAACCCAGGCGTCCGCCGACAATCACCCCCATCGACAGCCAGAAAATCAGGTCGGAGAGCTTCTCCTTGGTCCAGGTCGGGTCGAACCGGTTCAGGCGGCGGGAAGCCAGGAACCAGGCACCGCCGATGCCGATCAGGTACATCAACCCGTACCAGTGGATTTTCAGCGGACCGATGGCCAGGGCCACCGGGTCGATCTGCGGGTAAGGCAGCATTGCGACTCCTCGTTAATCATTCGTTATAGCGCCCGGACCATGCCGGGCCGCGATTAAGCCTGCATTATTCAAATTCTTTAAAGCAAAAAGTTTAAGCCGACACAGAACAGCAGTCCGGCGAATAGCCGTTTCAGCAAACGCGGCGACAGCTTGTGCGCCAAGCGCGCACCAAAGCGGGCAAACACCATGCTGGTCAGGGCAATGCCCAGCAGCGCCGGCAAATACACGAACCCTAGACTATGAGCGGGCAACAGCGGGTCATGCCAGCCCAGAATCATGAAACTTAATGCACTGGCCAGCGCAATCGGCAGGCCGCAGGCCGATGAAGTGGCCACCGCTTGCTGCATCGGTACGCTGCGCCAGGTCAAAAACGGCACGGTCAGCGAGCCGCCGCCAATCCCGAAAATCGCCGAGGCCCAGCCGATAAACGTACCGGCGACGGTCAAGCCAAACTTGCCCGGCACCGTTCGGCTGGCCTTGGGCTTGACGTCCAGTGCCAGTTGCACGGCCACCAGCAAGGCGAATACGCCGATGATCTTTTGCAGGTGCGGGCCGGAAATCGCCTCGGCGGTCAGCGCGCCAAAGCCTGCGCCGATCAGGATGCCCACGGTCATCCACACAAAGATCGGCCAACGCACCGCGCCCCGCCGGTGGTGCTCGCGCACGGCATTCACCGAGGTAAAGATGATGGTCGCAAGCGAAGTGCCCACGGCCAGGTGGGTCAGCACCTGCGGATCGAAGCCCTGCAAGGTGAAGCTGAACACCAGCACCGGCACGATGATGATCCCGCCGCCCACGCCAAACAGCCCGGCGAGTACACCCGCACAGGCGCCGAGCAGCAAATACAGCAGAAATTCCATGGGAGCCCCCGAACCAAGTCCGGCATGTTAACGGATGGAAGGCATGCGACCCAACTGGATACGATGGAACGCCTCGGCTTGAGTGGGTAGAGTGGCTAAAAACACAAAAGGGATCGCCTGATGTGCCTGATTGTTTTCGCCTGGCGGCCGGGCCACGCCCAGCCGCTGATCGTCGCGGCCAACCGCGATGAGTTCTACGCCCGCCCCAGCCTGCCGCTGGCCCAGTGGCTGGATGCGCCCGAGGTCTACGCCGGCCGCGATCAGGAGGCAGGCGGCACGTGGTTGGGAGTGAATGCCGATGGGCGCTTTGCCGCCCTGACCAATATCCGTGACCCGCACCAGCCGCCGGCCCGTAAGTCCCGTGGCGAGTTGGTGGCGCGATTTCTCAACGGTTCCCTGCCGATAGACGAGTATTTGGCCGATGTTAACGGCCGTTCGATTGAATATGCCGGATTTAACCTGCTGGTGGGCACGCGCGATGAGCTATGGCATTACAACGCCAACCACACTGAGCCGACGCGATTGGAGGCTGGGGTGTATGGGTTGTCCAACGCCGGGTTGGATACGCCGTGGCCCAAGCTGCTCAAGGCCAAGGCGGCGTTGAGTGCGGTGCTGGATGATCCGCAGCCGGAGGCGTTGCTGAAGATATTGAGCGACCCGAAGACGGCGCCGTTTGCAGACCTGCCGGATACCGGCGTGGGGTTGGCGACGGAGAGTTTGTTATCGAGCGTGTTTATTGCCAGCCCCAGTTATGGGACGAGGGCGAGTACGGCATTGATTGTGAATGCCGACGGGACACGGCGGATGGTGGAGCGCAGTTTTGGGCCGCATGGTGGGCGACTTGGCGAGGTAGAGCTCAGAATTTAGCGGTGCTTGGGCTACCGCTATCGCGGGCAAGCCCGGCTCCCACATTTGAAATGCATTCCAATGTGGGAGCCGGGCTTGCCCGCGATGAAGGCGACTCGGTCTAGAGGGTTTTCGCCGAGGCTGGGTTGATCATCCGGGTCAGCCCCAGATTCTTCAGCGCCAACTGCAACGAGCTGTGGATAACTTGCGGGTTGTCGATGGTCATCAACTCCGCCAGCAGATCCTTGGCCATGCTCAACTCAACCTGGCGCAACATCCACTTCACTTTCGGCAAGTTGGTGGCGTTCATCGACAGGCTGTCAAAACCCATCGCCATCAACAGCACTGCCGCCGCCGGGTCGCCGGCCATCTCACCGCAGATGCTCACCGGCTTGCCTTCGGCATGGGCGTCGCGCACCACGTGTTGCAGGGCTTGCAGCACCGCCGGGTGCAGGTAGTCGTAGAGGTCGGCCACCCGTGGGTTGTTACGGTCCACGGCCAGTAGGTATTGGGTCAGGTCGTTGGAACCCACCGAGAGGAAGTCAACCTGTCGCGCCAGTTCCTTGGCCTGGTACACCGCCGCCGGGATTTCGATCATCACGCCAATCGGCGGCATCGGTACGTCAGCGCCTTCATCGCGCACTTCGCCCCAGGCGCGGTGGATCAGGTGCAGCGCCTCTTCCAGCTCATGGGTGCCGGAAATCATCGGCAGCAGGATGCGCAGGTTATTCAGGCCTTCGCTGGCCTTGAGCATGGCGCGGGTCTGTACGAGGAAAATTTCAGGGTGGTCGAGGGTGACACGGATACCGCGCCAGCCGAGGAACGGGTTGTCCTCTTTGATCGGGAAATACGACAGTGACTTGTCGCCGCCGATGTCGAGGCTGCGCATGGTCACCGGCAACGGGTGGAAGGCCTGCAGTTGCTCGCGATAAATCGCCAGCTGCTCCTTCTCGCTCGGGAAACGCTGGTTGATCATGAACGGCACTTCGGTGCGGTACAGTCCCACCCCTTCGGCGCCGCGCTGTTGCGCCCTGGCCACGTCGGCCAGCAGGCCGGTGTTGACCAGCAACGGCACGCGGTGACCATCGGTGGTCACGCATGGCAACTCACGCAAGGAGTCGAGGCCCAGCGCCAGTTGTTTCTCTTCTTCAACCACCTCGGCGTATTGCTTGCGCAACACTTCGCTGGGGTTGGTGAACACTTCACCACGATGGCCATCGACGATCATGCCGATACCGTCGACCTTGGCATACGGCAGGTCGACCAAGCCCATCACCGTCGGGATGCCCATGGCACGCGCCAGGATCGCGACGTGGGAGTTGCCCGAACCCAGTACCGAGACCAGGCCCACCAACTTGCCCTCTGGCACTTCGCCGAGCATGGTGGCGGTCAGTTCTTCACTGACCAGGATGGTGTTGTCGGGGTAAACGAGATTGGTGGTGCGGTCTTCCTGCAGCTTGGCCAGCAGGCGGCGACCGAGGTCGCGCACATCCGAGGCCCGCTCGCGCAGGTAGTCGTCGTCCATCATTTCAAAACGGTTGACGTGATCGGTGACCACCTGGCGCAGCGCACCCTGGGCCCACTGGCCGGTCTTGATCACGGTCTTGACTTCGTTACCCAGCGACGCGTCATCGAGCATCATCTGGTACACGTCGAACAGTGCGCGCTCTTCGGGGCGCAACTGAGTGGCCAGCTTGTTCGACAGGTTGCGCATGTCGGCGCGCACGCCTTCGAGGGCGGTCTTGAACAGTTTGATTTCAGCGTCAATGTCGCTGACGGTCTTGTCCGGCACCACATCCAGGTCCGCCGGCGGCAACATGACCACCGCCGTACCGACCGCAGCACCCGGTGAACCCGGCACGCCGACGAACTTGGCTTCCTGGATGCCCTTGCCTTCACGCCCCAGGCCGCGAATCGAGCCGGTGGCTTCAGCGTGGGCGATTACGCCTGCGAGCTGCGCGCTCATGGTCACGAGGAAGGCTTCTTCACCTTCGTCGAACTGGCGGCGTTCTTTTTGCTGGATGACCAACACGCCGACAACGCGGCGGTGGTGAATGATCGGTGCGCCGAGGAACGAGGCGTAACGCTCTTCGCCGGTTTCGGCAAAGTAGCGATAACGCGGGTGATCGGCCGCGTTTTCAAGGTTCAGGGGTTCTTCACGCGTCCCCACCAGGCCCACCAGACCTTCATTGGGCGCCATGCTGACCTTGCCGATCGAGCGCTTGTTCAAGCCCTCGGTGGCCATCAGCACAAAACGGTTGGTCTCGGGGTCCAGCAGGTAAACCGAGCAGACCTGGCTGCCCATGGCTTCCTTGACGCGCAACACAATAATCCCCAACGCCGCCTTGAGATCCTTGGCGGAGTTAACTTCCTGGACGATCTTGCGCAGCGTATTGAGCATGGCTCGGGGTCGAACTCCGTCGTCAGTCGCGCGCTAAAAGGCGCGGGGCAAGCTCTTTGAGAGCGCGACGATAAACCTCGCGCTTGAATGTCACCACCTGGCCCAACGGATACCAATAGCTGACCCAGCGCCAACCATCGAACTCCGGTTTACCGGTCAAATCCATCCGCACCCGCTGCTCGTTGGAGATCAGGCGCAGGAGAAACCATTTCTGCTTCTGGCCGATGCACAGCGGTTGGCTGTGGGTACGCACCAGGCGTTGCGGCAAACGATAGCGCAACCAGCCACGGGTACAGGCCAGAATCTGTACATCTTCGCGCTCAAGGCCGACTTCTTCATTCAACTCACGGTACAAGGCGTCTTCAGGGGTTTCGTCGGGGTTGATTCCGCCTTGAGGAAACTGCCAGGCATCTTGGTTGATTCGGCGAGCCCATAGCACCTGTCCGGCATCATTCGTAAGAATAATCCCGACATTAGGACGGAAACCATCGGGGTCGATCACGGCAACAACCTCGCAAACGCATGTCGCCGCATTGTTCCACAAAGGTTGATGAAGCGGCAACGAGGCTTCTTACCTTATGTGCACTCTTGTGAAAAGACCGTATTCTGGACGCCTTTTTACAGACATTTCAGCGAGTAACTGCAATGCGCCTGGCTTTATTCGACTTGGACAACACCCTCCTCGGCGGTGACAGCGATCACGCCTGGGGCGATTACCTCTGTGAACGCGGGATTCTCGACCCGATCGCCTACAAGGCCCGCAACGACGAGTTCTACCAGGATTACCTGGCCGGCAAGCTCGACAACGCCGCCTACCTGAACTTCAGCCTGGAAATCCTCGGCCGTACCGAGATGGCTCAGTTAGACGAGTGGCACAACGACTTCATGCGCGACTGCATCGACGCGCTGATGCTGCCCCTGGCCGCCGAACTGCTGGCCAAACACCGCGCCGCCGGTGACAAGCTGGTGATCATCACCGCCACCAACCGCTTCGTCACCGCGCCGATTGCCGCACGCCTGGGCGTGGAAACCTTGATCGCCACCGAGTGCGAGATGGAAAACGGCCGCTACACCGGGCGCAGCACTGACGTGCCGTGCTTTCGCGAAGGCAAGGTGACGCGCTTGAACCGTTGGCTGGAAGAGACCGGGTACAGTCTGGAAGACAGCTACTTCTACAGTGACTCGATGAATGACCTGCCGTTGCTGGAGCAGGTGACTCATCCGGTGGCGGTGGATCCGGATCCGAATCTACGGGCTGAAGCCGAGAAGCGTGGCTGGCCGGTGATCACACTGCGAAGCTGATGATCAGTGGTGGTCAAGCCTTACATCGGCTTGGCCACCATCAAATAAAAAATCACCATGAACGCCAAAAACGCCGGCCACCCCAGGCCAAACCACCAGCGCATATAGGTCGCGGCCTTGATCGGCATCGCCGTGCCGTCCCGCAGCGCCTGCTCTGCCATCCTGTGCACACGAATCTGCAGCCACACCACCGGCAGCCAGCAGATCCCCGCCAACACATACAAGCCGAACGTCCACTGCAACCAACTCTGCTGCAGCGACCAGCCCGCCAGATGCATCAAGCCAATCCCGCTCAACGGCTGGAACACCGCCGTGGTCGCGGTAAACGCCCAGTCGGCGAACACCAGGTGCTTGAAGGTCGCGGCGATCACTTCCACATTGCCCGTGCGCCAGGCGCGCAGCGCATAGTAAGCCGAGCCCGCGCCCAGCCCGAACAGGACGGTCGACGACAGGATATGCAGGGTTTTCAGTAGCAGGTAAGCGCTCATCTAGACGGGCTTGGCACCCATCAACCCGGCAATCGCGACGAACCCCACCAGGCTGACCACCGCCAGCACCAGCGTGAAGTTCAGGCTACCGCCCTCGCCCTTGCGCAGGCGATTGAGGCGCGCCACCAGCCAGAACCAGGCCAGCGCCGCCACGGTGTAGAGGAGGCTGGAACCCAGGATCCAGGTCTGCCCCAGCGGCCAGCCGATCAGGTGCACCAGCCACCAGCCGGTAAACGGCATGCTCACCACACACACGCCCATCAACAACCAGACGAACGCCCAGGGGCGCTGCACGGTCACCGCGGGGCCCGCGCTGCGTTTGCGCCAGGCCAGTATCGCCAGGCCCAGGCCGCTAAGCAGCAGCAATACCGTGGCCGCGATGTGGATAACTTTCAGGGTGATCAGGGTTTCCATGTCTCTTATCTCTCAAAGGCCGCCCCCATCAGCGTAGTCGCTCAACCGAGGAACAGTTTGTAGGCCGGGTTATCGCTTTCATCCCAGTACGGGTAGCCAATGGCTTCCAGGGCCGCCGGTACCAGGTGACGCTCGTCCGCCGGCACTTGCAGGCCGGCGACCACACGGCCGTCGGCCGCGCCGTGGTTGCGATAGTGGAACATCGAGATGTTCCAGCGCCCGCCCAATTTGTTAAGAAAGTTGAACAAGGCCCCCGGACGCTCCGGGAATTCGAAGCGAAACACCACTTCATTGCTGACGTGGGCCGCATGGCCACCGACCATATGGCGGATGTGCAGCTTGGCCAGTTCGTTCTCGGTCAGGTCCAGCACCGGGAAACCCTGACTGGTGAGACTGGCGATCAGCGCGCTTCGCGGGTCGTTTTCCGGGTGGGTCTGCACGCCGACAAAGATGTGCGCCTCGCTGCCGGAGTGGAAGCGGTAGTTGAATTCAGTGATCTGGCGCTTGCCCACGGCCTCGCAGAACGCCTTGAAGCTGCCAGGTTTCTCGGGGATGGTCACAGCGATGATGGCTTCGCGGCCCTCACCCAACTCGGCGCGCTCGGCCACATGGCGCAGGCGGTCGAAGTTGACGTTGGCGCCAGAGTCGATCGCCACCAGGGTTTGCCCGGTGACGCCACGGGTCTCCACATACTTCTTGATCCCCGCCACACCCAATGCCCCTGCCGGCTCGGTGATGGAACGGGTGTCGTCGTAGATGTCCTTGATCGCCGCACAGATTTCATCGGTGCTCACAGTGATCACTTCGTCGACATAGTCTTTGCAGATATCAAACGTGTGCTGGCCGATCTGCGCTACCGCCACGCCATCGGCAAAGATACCGACAGTCGGCAACACCACGCGCTCGCCCGCCGCCAGCGCGGCTTGCAGGCAATTGGAGTCGTCCGGCTCGACGCCGATGATCTTGATGTCCGGACGCAGGTACTTCACGTACGCCGCAATCCCGGCAATCAGCCCGCCGCCGCCCACCGGAACGAAAATCGCGTCCAGCGGCCCCGGATGCTGGCGCAGGATCTCCATCGCCACGGTGCCCTGCCCGGCAATGGTGTGCGGATCATCGTAGGGGTGAATGTAGACGTAGCCTTTTTCGTCGACCAGTTTCAGCGAGTAGGCCAGGGCTTCCGGGAAGGAATCACCATGCAGCACCACTTTGCCGCCACGGGAGCGCACACCCTCGACCTTGATCTCCGGGGTGGTCTTGGGCATCACGATAGTGGCCTTGACCCCCAGCACCTTGGCCGCCAGGGCCAGGCCCTGGGCATGGTTGCCCGCAGACGCCGTGACCACGCCGCGTGCGCGCTCCTCAGCCGTCAGCTGGGTCAACTTGTTATAGGCGCCGCGAATCTTGAACGAGAACACCGGCTGCAAGTCTTCACGCTTGAGCCAGACCTGGTTGCCCAGCCGCTCGGAGAGCTGGCGGGCGGTCTGCAACGGGGTTTCTACGGCAACGTCGTAAACGCGCGAGGTAAGGATCTTTTTGACGTACTGTTCAAGCATTGGCGGGCATCTACTTTCACGGTTTGGCAGGGCCAAGGAGTCTAACCCGGCTTTTGGCCGGGCGACCACACGAATCCAGAGGTTTTGTTGGGTTATACTCGCGCCCCTCGTTAACTCCCCGCCCGTTCCGGAGCCCGCATGACCCAGGATCAACTCAAACAGGCAGTGGCCCAGGCCGCCGTCGATTTAATCCTTCCTAAACTCGACGACAAGAGCATCGTCGGTGTCGGCACCGGCTCCACTGCCAACTGCTTCATCGACGCACTGGCCCAGCACAAGGGCGCGTTCGACGGCGCCGTGGCCAGCTCCGAAGCCACCGCCGCGCGCCTGAAAGGCCATGGCATCCCGGTGTACGAGCTCAACACCGTGAGCGACCTGGAGTTCTACGTCGACGGCGCCGATGAAAGCGACGAACACCTGAACCTGATCAAAGGCGGCGGCGCAGCCCTGACCCGCGAGAAAATCGTCGCGGCCGTGGCCAAGACCTTTATCTGCATCGCCGACGCCAGCAAGCTGGTGCCGGTACTCGGCGCGTTCCCGCTGCCGGTGGAAGTGATCCCGATGGCCCGCAGCCACGTGGCCCGCGAGCTGGTGAAACTGGGCGGCGACCCGGTGTACCGCGAAGGCGTGTTGACCGACAACGGCAACATCATCCTCGACGTGTTCAACATGCAGATCACTCATCCGGTGGAGCTGGAAACTCAGATCAACGCGATCGTCGGCGTGGTCACCAACGGCTTGTTCGCCGCACGGCCGGCGGATGTGCTGCTGCTGGGCACCGCCGAAGGCGTGAAAACCCTCAAGGCTTCTTGAACACGTAAAACAGGTTCGGCTCGCTGGTGAGGTAGAGGTTACCGTCATCGTCCATCGCGATCCCTTCCGCCTGAGGCACCCGCTTTTTCAGGCCATGGCGCCCGTTCAGCAGTGACAGACTGCTCAGCGGGCGACCGTCGATATCCAGTTCCAGCACCAGGAAGGACTCATCCGACAGCGCCAGCAGATGGCCGCTGCGCTCGTCGTATTGCAGGCTCGACAGGTCACGCACAAACAATCCGGCATCCCGCTTGGGGTTGTTGACCACGTGCACCGAGTAGGTTTTTTCCGGCTTGAAGTGGGGAAAGCCATGGATCTCGTAGATCAGCATCGGGTCGCGCTCCTTGGCCACGAACAGGCGCTTGCCCACCGAGTCATAGGCCAGGCCCTCAAAGCCCTTGTTGCCCCCCACGTGCAGGCCCAGGGTCATCTGCTCCGCATCGGCGGCGTCGAGGAATTGGGTGTCGTCGTCCACATGCACCTTGATCAAGCGCTGCTGACGCTCATCGCTGATGACGTAGATGTTCTCGCTGATGTACTCCACGGCCTCGGCGTCGCCAAACCCGACCAAAGGAATGCGCCGCAGGATCTTGCCCTCCAGGGACAGCTCGATCAGTTCGGCGTTTTGATTGGTGACGGTAAACAGGCTTTTGCGGATGGGGTCGTAGGTGAGGGCTGAGACATCGTCATTGAGACCGTCGATCACCCGGGCTTCCACGGCGACCTGATAATCCGCCAGACCGATGGAGCGTTCGTCCGCCGGCTGGCGCCACACTTGCCAGTTGAACCAGGCGCGCTCGAACAGCCGAAAGTGCTGCGCAACGACCCCGGCGCCGATCAGGACGATCAGCGCAAGCATAAAGAGCATCGGTTTGGGGCGGGCTAGTCGTCGCATCAGAGGGGCTCAAATTCAAAAGTGGCGAATGAATATCACGCCTGTCTGAATTTAAACTTAAACGCGCCCCGGTGTCTGGCGAATGCCGCTGATAGAGAAATATCCGACGTAAACTGTCCGCTATTTCTGTTTTTCGAAACGATAGAACAGATTGGGTTCACTGACGATGTACAGCGTGCCGTTCTCGTCCATGGTCACGCCTTCCGCCCGAGGAATGGTGTGTTTGAGACCATTGAAGCCGCCGAGCAGGGTCATGAAGCTAACTTGCTCGCCCTTCTCGTCCAGCTCAAGCAGCAGGTGGGAGTCGGCCGACAGCACCAGCAAATGCCCGGTACGCGGGTCGACGGCCAGGGCCGAGAGGTTACGCATGTCCAATTCTTTGCTGGCCAGTTTCTGCTTATCGCCAGACAGGGTCGGACCGCCGTCGCTTTTCCAGGTGAACAACGCCGGCGGGCGCTCCTCGCCCAGTACCAACTGCTGGTTGCGCTTGTCCCAGGTGATGGCTTCAAAGGCTTTGTTCTGGTCTTTGGACGGGCCTAGGTCATAACTCGGGAAATCGGCCTTGTTCAACGCCACGGTGGTGGCATCGACCTTGACGATGGTCAGTGTGTGCTGGCGCTCATCGACCACGGCGATCAAGCCGTTTTCCATCACCGTCACGCCTTCCGGGTTATCCCAGCCGTTGAGCGGCATCTTGCGCAGCACGTCGCCTTGCAGGCTCAACTCAGCGAGGAACGGGTTCTTGCCCATCACGGAAAACAGGGTTTTGGTCTGAGGGTTGTAGGAGACGTCGGACGCTTCGTCCTTCTCCATGCCCGGTAGAGGCTTACCGTCGATCACAGCCTGGTAGTCCGGCAGCCAGACGCTTTCCTGGCGTTCGGCCGGCGTTTCAAAACGCTCCAGCACCCACAGCACGCCGCGATCATCCCAGTGCATGGCCCAGGCAACGCCATAGGAGATCACCCCCACCAGCAACAGCCAGGAATACCAGCGCAAGGCAAAGCGAGAACGCGGCTTGGGTGTAGCGGAGGGCAAGGACACGGCCATTGGGCGCTTTTTCCGGAAAGTCAGCGTTAGGTGATAGCACAGGAATGACAGGCCCGCGCGCAAGAGGCTGGGGATTATCCGGATGGCGTGTGAAAAAAATGCAAAAGCCGGGTCACCGGCCTTTGCAGGGGCAGGGCTTTAGCGAACGCTGCTTTCGAAGCGGTTCACACCCGACAGTTCCAACACCAGCTCATCGCCCACATTCAGCGGGCCCACGCCAGCCGGGGTGCCGGTGAGGATCACATCGCCCGCTTGCAGCGAGAAGCAGCCGGCCATGTGCTGGATCATCGGGATGATCGGGTTGAGCATCTGCGCGCTGTTGCCATCCTGACGCACTTCGCCATTGATGCTCAGGCGGATGCCGATGTCGGTCACGTCCGGGAAGGTGCTGCCCACCACGAACGGCGCGATCACCGCCGCACCGTCGAAAGACTTGGCGATTTCCCACGGCAGGCCCTTGGCTTTCAGCTCGGCCTGTTTGTCACGCAGGGTCAGGTCCAGGGCCGGGGCGAAGCCGGAAATCGCATCCAACACTTCTTCACGGCTGGGCTTGGTCGACAAGGGTTTTCCGATCAATACCGCGATTTCCGCCTCGTAGTGCACCGAACCGCGCTCGGTCGGGATGCTGAAACCGCCTTCCAGCGGCACTACACAACTGCCCGGCTTGATGAACAGCAGCGGCTCGGTCGGCACCGGGTTGTCCAGTTCCTTGGCGTGTTCGGCGTAGTTACGCCCGATACACACCACTTTACCGACCGGAAAGTGGATGTTGGTGCCGTCGACATACTTGTGCTGGTAGCTCATGGAACGACTCCTTCAGGGCGATTAAACAGCGAAGATCTTGCCAGGGTTCATGATCCCGTTCGGGTCGAACACGGCTTTGACGGCCTTCATGTATTCGATTTCAACCGGCGAGCGGCTGTAAGTCAGGTAGTCATGCTTGGTCATGCCCACGCCGTGTTCGGCGGAGATCGAACCGTTGTACTTCTCGACGGTTTCAAACACCCACTTGTTCACGGTGGCGCACTTGGCGAAGAACTCGTCCTTGCTCAGGTTTTCCGGCTTGAGGATGTTCAGGTGCAGGTTGCCGTCGCCGATGTGACCGAACCAGACGATTTCGAAGTCGGGGTAGTGTTCGCCGACGATCGCGTCGATTTCCTTCAAGAACGCCGGCACTTTGGAGACAGTCACCGAGATATCGTTCTTGTACGGGGTCCAGTGGGAAATGGTCTCGGAGATGTACTCGCGCAGTTTCCACAGGTTATGCAGTTGGGTTTCGCTCTGGCTCATCACGCCGTCCAGCACCCAGCCCTGCTCCACGCAATGCTCGAAGGTTTCCAGCGCATGGTTGGCGACTTCTTCGGTGGTGGCTTCGAATTCCAGCAGCGCGTAGAACGGGCACTCGGTTTCGAACGGCGCCGGCACGTCGCCACGGCCCATGACCTTGGCCAGGGCCTTGTCGGAGAAAAATTCGAAGGCAGTCAGGTCCAGCTTGCTCTGGAACGCGTGCAAGACCGGCATGATCGAGTCGAAGTCGGTCGTACCGAGCACCATGGCGGTGAGGTTTTTCGGCGCACGGTCCAGGCGCATAGTGGCTTCGACCACAAAGCCGAGGGTGCCTTCAGCGCCGATGAACAGCTGGCGCATGTCGTAGCCGGTGGCGTTCTTGATCAGGTCGCGGTTCAGCTCCAGTACGTCACCCTTGCCGGTGACGACCTTCATGCCGGCCACCCAGTTGCGGGTCATGCCGTAGCGAATCACCTTGATCCCGCCGGCATTGGTGCCGATATTGCCGCCAATCTGGCTGGAACCGGACGATGCGAAGTCCACCGGGTAGTACAGGCCTTTTTCTTCAGCGACGTTCTGCAATTGCTTGGTGACCACGCCCGGCTGGCACACGGCGGTGCGGTCGGTGAGGTTCACGTCGAGGATCTGGTTCATATAGTCGAACGACACGACCACTTCGCCATTTGCCGCCACGGCAGCGGCGGACAAGCCGGTACGCCCGCCCGATGGCACCAGCGCCACCTTGTGGGTATTGGCCCAACGCACAATGGCCTGGACCTGCTCAGTGGTCTTGGGGAAGACAATGGCGGTCGGCGCGGGTGCGAAGTGCTTGGTCCAATCCTTGCCGTAAGCCTCCAGGGAGTCTGCATCGGTCAGCACTTTGCCGGGCTCAACCAGGGTCTTTAGCTCATCAATCAGGGCAGGATGGGTCATCGACAGAACTCTCGAACAATTCATGGTCATCCTGAGAACGCTTCACGTCGCAGGAATGAGTGTTTGCGGGGCGCGTATGCTAGCATACCGCCCCCGCAGGACAGAGCCCAAGGGCGTTTCTGCGGTGACGGCTTTCCTGCCGTCCGGGTCAGCTTACGTGATCCGATTCCCTGCCATTTTTCTCCGGGATACAGGTTTACGCAGATGAGCAAGACTTCTCTCGATAAGAGCAAGATCAAGTTCCTTCTTCTGGAAGGCGTCCACCCATCGGCTGTCGACGTTCTGAAAGCCGCCGGGTACACCAGCATTGAGTACATCACCAGTTCTCTGCCGGAAGCCCAACTCAAGGAAAAGATCGCCGACGCGCACTTCATCGGCATTCGCTCCCGCACTCAGCTGACCGAAGAGATCTTCGATCACGCCAAGAAACTCGTGGCGGTCGGCTGTTTCTGCATCGGCACCAACCAGGTCGACCTCAACGCAGCGCGCGAGCGCGGCATCGCGGTGTTCAACGCACCGTACTCCAACACCCGTTCCGTTGCGGAGCTGGTGCTGGCCGAGGCCATCCTGTTGTTGCGCGGCATTCCTGAGAAGAACGCGTCCTGCCACCGTGGCGGCTGGATCAAGAGCGCAGCCAACTCCTTCGAAATCCGTGGCAAGAAGCTGGGTATCGTCGGTTACGGCTCGATCGGTACTCAGTTGTCGGTCCTGGCCGAAGGCCTCGGCATGCAGGTGTTCTTCTACGACACCCTGACCAAGCTGCCATTGGGCAACGCCACGCAAGTGGCCAGCCTGACCGAGCTGTTGGGCATGTCCGACATCGTGACCCTGCACGTTCCGGAAACCGCTGAGACCCAGTGGATGATCGGCGAGAAGGAAATCCGCGCCATCAAGAAAGGCGGCATCCTGATCAACGCTGCCCGTGGCACCGTGGTCGAGTTGGACGCCCTGGCCGACGCGATCAAGGACAAGCACCTGATCGGCGCTGCCATCGACGTGTTCCCGGTGGAGCCACGCTCCAACGACGACATCTTCGAGAGCCCGCTGCGTGGCCTGGACAACGTGATCCTGACCCCGCACATCGGCGGCTCCACTGCCGAAGCCCAAGCCAACATCGGCCTGGAAGTGTCGGAGAAGCTGGTCAAGTACAGCGACAACGGTACGTCGGTGTCGTCCGTGAACTTCCCGGAAGTGGCCCTGCCGGCCCACCCTGGCAAGCACCGTCTGCTGCACATCCACCAGAACATCCCTGGCGTGATGATGGAGATCAACAAGGTCTTCGCAGAAAACGGCATCAACATCTCCGGTCAGTTCCTGCAGACCAACGAGAAGGTCGGCTACGTGGTGATCGACGTCGACGCCGAGTACTCGGACCTGGCGCAAGAGAAGCTGCAGCACATCAACGGCACGATTCGTAGCCGCGTGTTGTTCTAAGGTTTCGCCGCAACATGAAAAAGGGAGCCCCTCGGGGCTCCCTTTTTTGCATCTGAACAAATCTTACTTAACGTTAACCGTGATCACTTTCGAGACTACAGTGGGCTCGAACTGGCGGTGCACGTTATCGCCCGCCACCAGCTGCAAGGTGTGCTTGCCAGGTGCGAGGGTCAGCTCGGTCTCGGTTTGCGCCTTGCCGAAGTGAATCGACGTGGCGGTGGCTGGAATGGCTTCGTCGGCCTTGAGCGACGTCACGTCCTGGTCGACCAGCAGGTGGTGATGGCCGGCGCCCGGTACTTGCTTGTCGATCGGTTCCAGGTCCAGGCCCTTGACGCCGAATTTGACGGTGAAGGTTTTGTCGACGGTTGCGCCGTCTTTGGGCGAGACGATAAACACCTCGGCGCCTTTGGGAGCAGGCGTACGAGGCACATCAGCGGCATTCGCCAACATCGAGGCACCCAGCAACAGGCTGGCAAGGCTTGCACGGGACAAAAGGGCTTTCATTCGCTTCTCCAGTTTTTCTGTGAAATCTGTAGGGTTATGACAACTTCGCGACAAATTGCTGTCCAAGGCACTCAACACCATAGCAAAGCGATGCTGAACGGCGCCTCGCACATTAAAAATCTCTAGGAGTGACCATGCGCTTTTCGCCTGGCCTGTTACTGTTGCTGCCCCTTCTGAGCCCTTTGGCTCATGCCGAACTGGTTGATGATGTGTTCGACCGTGGCGAACTGCGCATCGCCCTTGAAGCCAACACCCCACCGTACAACTTCAAGGAAGGCGAAAAACTCACCGGCTTCGAAGTGGAACTGGGCGAGCAACTGGCCAAGGAAATGGACGTGCGCCCCTCGTTCATCACCACCGATGACGCCGACCTGCTCCCAGGCGTGGAAACCGGCAAATACGACGTGGCCATCAACCATATCGCTATGACTGCCGCGCTGCAGGATCGGTTCGATTTCAGTGAGCTTTACAGCGAGAAGCCAGCGCTGGCGATTCCCTTTCAGAAAGGAAATCCAGCGTTCAAGGCGAGCCTGGACAAGGCCTTGCAGCGCGTGAAGGCGGATGGCCGGTTGAAGGCGTTGGCGCAGAAGTGGTTGGAAGGTGAAACGCCGGTAGCACAGGCACAGTAAAACAAATGTGGGAGCGGGCTTGCTCGCGAAGGCGGTGGGTCAGAACCCCATGCAGTAACTGACCCCCTGCATTCGCGAGCAAGCCCGCTCCCACACTTTGATCTAAGTCAGATCTGAGAACTTGGCCAGGGCTTGCGTCGCCTCGGGCAACTCCAGCTCACTGAACACCTGAACGCCATGCTGCCTCAGCAGCGCCGCCGTCACACCTTCGCCACTCACTTTCACACCCGAAAACGTGCCGTCATAGGTGAGCAGGTTGCCGCACGACGGGCTATTGGCCTTGAGTACGGCGATGCGGATGTTGTGGCGCTGCACCAGCGCCAGGGCCTGGCGCGCGCCCTCAAGGAACGCCGCGCTGAAGTCTTCGCCCTCGGCGGTGAGCACCTGGGCGCGGCCCTCCCAGACATCCACGCCTTGCCCGCCTGGAATTTCGGCAGCGGGTCGTGGCGTGGGCAAACCACCCGACACTTCCGGGCAGATGGCAACCACACGCCCTTCGGCTTGCCACACCGCCAGTTGGTCAAACGGCCCGCTCGCCCCACCGTCATAGCGCACCTTGTGCCCCAGCAGGCAGCGGCTGATCAGTATTTTTTCCATATTCAGAACGGCTCGTTGCCCCGCCGACGAAACCAGCCGGTGAGGGACAGGCGTTCGCGCGTGGCGGGCATGACTTCGTGGGGCACTTCGCCCGACAGGAACACCACCAGGCAACCGCCGGTGGGTACCACATCGTATTCGACGTCGTCCTTGAGGTACATGCGCAACTGACCGCCATGCTCGGGCAGCCAGGCATCGTTCAAGTAGATCACCGCCGAGACCATGCGCCGGTCATCGTCGCGGAAACGGTCCAGGTGCTTGAGGTAGAACGCTCCCGGTGGGTACATCGCGAAATGGCTTTCGAAATCTTCCAGGCCGAGGAACAGACCACGGTTCATCGCCAAACGCAGGCTGTCCATCAGCGCCATGTAGGTGTCGCAGACCGCCGCGTCGCCGTCCTCCAACCACTGGATATGGTCACCGCGAATGCCTTCGCGAATCTCCTGGGCCGGGCCGCGCCCCACCGCCGCCGGGGCCAGTTCACCCTCGGCCGCACGTTTACGGCACTCAGCCGCCAGTTCCAGGGTCAGAGCCTGGGGCAGGAAGCCGTCCTGCCGGGACCAGCCCTTTTCGGCCAGGTCGTCGACAATACGTTGCAGCAAGGGGTGATCGAGGGGTATTTGCATGGCGCGCATAGTATCCATACGCCTGTGAATCCGACAGAGCCGCCGAGCGTCTGACTGCACTTTAGTCAGGTGACTGATAGGACTTCTCGACAAATCCTACGCCCGACACGGACAATAGTGGCCGACTGACAGGAGTCCATATGCGTCGTTTGTTTTTTTCCTTGCTGATGTTCTGCGTTTTGCCCGCCTGGGCAGACGGCCATGACCAGTTGTACAAGGTCGCCGGCTGGGCCGAACAACGTGCGCATTTCAATGATGCCCTCAGTGCCGCCCAGCAGCGTTACCGCAACAGCTTGCCACCGGCGGTGTACCAGGCGCTGGTGGACAACAGCAATAAACGCTTCGCCGCCCAGGCTGTGGACCAGCGTGCCGAAGCGCAATTGCGCAAGAACCTGGCGGATCCCAAACCGGCCCTGGCGTTTTTCCAATCGCCCCTGGGCCGCAAGATTGTCGCCGCCGAGTTGCTCGCCACGCGCCGTGATCAACTGGCGAAAAACGCCCAGGGCCTGCCGAAAATCGACGCCGACGCGACTCGCAGCCTGATCATCGGCCACCTGGCCCAGGCCCTGCCGGCCCGAGAAGCCGGTGCGGAAGTCAGCCTGGCGATTGCCGGAGTCGCGGCCGATAGCTTGAGCCAGATGATTCCCGGCCTGCTGGGCGGTGGGCAGGCCCAAGGCATGTTGAACGGCCAGCGTGAGCGGTTGATGCAGCAGATCGACAAGGATCTGAACAACACGCTGCTGTACGTCTATCGGGATTTGTCCGACCCGGAGCTGGAAGAATTCGCGACGTTTGCCGAGTCACCGGAGGGTAAGGCGTATTACCAGGCGGCTCTCGCTGCCATTCGCGCCGGACTGGCAGTCGGCCAGAGCACCTCCAGCCTGGCGCCCTGATCGCCATCACACACGGTCGGTGAGGTACTTGAAATACACCTCGCGAATCTCCGGAATCTCATTGGCCAGATGATGCCTGCCACGCGGCAGCATCAACACCTCGGGCTGGTCGAACTTGCCGCGCAACACCTGCAGGTTGTGCTGCCAGTCCACCGTCATGTCTTCCTCGCCTTGAACGATCACCGGCCGCCGGGTGCTGCGCGGTGCGGCTTCGATGCGTTTGATCCAGCGCGCCAAAGCGCCCACCCAGGCAGTCGGCAGTTGGCGCGGTTGCAGCGGGTCGGCTTCCAGGAACGGCTTGAATGCCGGGTCGTGGGTGTTTTCGCTGAATCGCCGTGCGATGCCTTTGACGAACGGGCGCAGCAGGTAGTAGCTGACCTGCGACCATCCCCAGGCACGCGGCCGCACCAGCGGTGACAACAGAAAAGTCTTGCCCTGGGCCGGGCTGTCGTCGCCATGATTGAGCAGGTGATCCACCACCACCGCGCCGCCGGTGCTTTGCCCGAACAGGTGCCAGGGTTGCGGCAGTTGCAGTGCTTGCGCCTGGGCAAACAGCGCCTTCACCACCTGTTGATACACCGCAAAATCATCGATGCTGGCGCGCGCACCGCTGGACAGGCCATGCCCCGGCAAATCGCAGGCGATCACCACGAAGCCCTGCTCCAGCGCCCACTTCACCACATGACGGTACAGCCCCATGTGGTCGTAGAAGCCGTGGAACATGAACATCGTCGCCACCGGCGATTGCGGCCACCACACCTGGGCCACCACCTCAAACCCCTCCACCTCGAAACGCCCCAGGCGACTCGCGGCCTGGTCCAGCCCGTAGAAACGCTGGTAGACCCGCGCCTCGGCTGAAAGCGGTTGCGCGTCCACCAGGGGCCGCAAGCTTTCGCGCAGATGATCAGGGTCAAAGGTAACGGGCATAAAGGCTTCCAGACTTGCGGCAAAGATGAATATCGAGCTGCGATATTCATCTGTCAGGACAAGCATGGCAAGCTACGCGACCTTCGAGGATACATCTGAATGCGACAGCCCTACCGCACCGCCTTGTTCGCGAGCCTGATCCTGGTGATCTGCGCTGGCGTGCTGTGGGCGGCGTATGACTGGTTCCAGGGCCGCTACCTGCGCGCCTTCAGCGAGCACACGGCGGTGTTTTCCGGCGACCCGTTGAAGCTGCCTGCCGACCTCGCCGGCCCCGGCCCGATCCGCCTGGTGCATTTCTGGGACCCGGCCTGCCCGTGCAACGTCGGCAACCAGCAGCACCTGGGCGAATTGATCGAGCAGTACGCGCCCCAAGGCGTCGAGTTCTACGCGCTGCAAAAAACCGGCAGCCACGGCCAACTGCCCGACAACCTGCGCAGCATGAAAACCCTCACTGCCCTGCCCGGCGCCGAGCAGGTGCCGGCCAGCCCGGCCGTGGGTATCTGGGATCGCAGCGGCAAGCTCGCGTACTTCGGGCCCTACAGCGAAGGCCTCACGTGCAATTCCAGCAACAGTTTTATTGAGCCGATCTTGAAGGCCCTTGAAACAGGACGTGAGGTAAATGCCACGCACACCCTGGCGGTGGGCTGCTATTGTTCGTGGCCAAAAGGCTCGTAGCTCGCCACCCCACTCTTGGTAAGGAATGTTCATGAAGCGCGTCTTGCGGGTTTTCGCGGTTCTTGTCGTGCTGGTCGCCCTCGGCGCCGGTTGGTACCTGTACAGCAAGCAGCCCACCCGTCAGGGCACGGTCACACTGGCCAACCTGCAAGGCACGGTCACGGTGCGTTACGACGACCGTGGCGTGCCGCACATCCAAGCCGAGAACGAAACCGACCTGTACCGCGCCCTGGGCTACGTGCACGCCCAGGACCGCCTGTTCCAGATGGAGATCATGCGGCGCCTGGCCCGAGGCGAACTGGCCGAGGTGCTGGGGCCCAAGGTGCTGGAGACCGACAAGCTGTTCCGCAGCCTGCGCATTCGCGACCGTGCGGCCACCTATGTGGCGCAACTCGACCACGAGTCGGCGCACTGGAAGGCGCTGCAAGCCTACCTGGACGGAATCAACCAGTATCAGGACAGCCACGCCAGCCCGATGGAGTTCGACGTGCTGGGCATCCCCAAGCGGCCGTTTACCGCCGAGGACACCATCAGCGTCGCCGGGTACATGGCCTACAGCTTTGCCGCCGCGTTTCGTACCGAGCCCGTGCTGACCTACATCCGCGACCAACTGGGCAGCGACTACCTGAAAGTCTTTGACCTGGACTGGCAACCCAAAGGCGCCCTCAACCTCGCCACCAGCGATTGGCAGGCCCTCGGCGCCCTCGCCTCCCTGAGCGAACAGGCCCTGGCCGACAACGGCCTGCCGCAGTTCGAAGGCAGCAACGCCTGGGCCATCAGCGGCAACCGCACCAAAAGCGGCAAACCGTTACTGGCCGGCGACCCGCACATCCGTTTCTCAGTGCCGTCGGTGTGGTACGAGGCGCAGTTGTCGGCGCCGGGTTTCGAGCTGTATGGCTATCACAATGCACTGGTGCCGGTGGCGTTCCTGGGGCACAACCTGGATTTCGGCTGGAGCCTGACCATGTTCCAGAACGATGACCTCGACCTCATCGCCGAGAAGGTCAACCCGGACAACCCCAACCAGGTCTGGTATCACGACCAGTGGGTCGACATGAGCAGCACCGAGCAACAGATCGCAGTGAAGGGCCAGGCGCCGGTGACGCTGACCCTGCGCCAATCGCCCCACGGCCCGATCATCAATGATGTGCTGGGCGAAAACGCCGGCAAGACGCCGATTGCCATGTGGTGGGCCTTCCTCGATACCCAGAACCCGATCCTTGAGGGCTTCTACCAGCTCAACCGCGCCGACACGCTGGTGAAGGCCCGTGCGGCGGCGGCCAAGGTGTCGGCGCCGGGGCTGAACATTGTATGGGCGAATGCCAAGGGCGATATCGGCTGGTGGGCGGCGGCGCAGTTGCCAATCCGGCCAGCCGGGGTCAACGCCGGGTTTATCCTTGACGGCAGTACCGCCCAGGCCGACAAGCTGGGCTTTTATCCCTTCAGCGCCAACCCCCAGGAAGAAAACCCGGCGCGCGGCTACGTGGTGTCAGCCAATGCCCAGCCGGTCTCGCCGACCGGCATGGAGATTCCCGGTTACTACAACCTGGCCGATCGCGGCCAACAGTTGAACGCGCAGTTGAGCGACAAGAGCGTGAAGTGGGATGTGAACAACAGCCAGGCCTTGCAGCTCGGCACCACCACCGCCTTCGGCCCGCGCCTGCTGGCGCCGCTGTTGCCGGTGCTGCGTGAGGTGGTCAAGGACCCGGCGCAGTTGAAACTGGTGGAGCAGCTTGCAAGCTGGAAGGGTGACTATCCGCTGGACTCGACCAGCGCCACGCTGTTCAACCAGTTCCTGTTCAACCTGGCCGACGCCGCCTTCCATCCGAAACTCGGCGACGGCATGTTCAAGACCCTGCTCGGCACCCGCGTGATCGACGCCGCCCTGCCACGCCTGGCCGCCGCGCCGGATTCGCCGTGGTGGGACGGCAAGCGCGCCGACATCGTCAAGCTCGCCTGGGACAACAGCCTCGCACACCTCAAGGCCACCTTCGGCGATGACCCAAGCCAATGGCAATGGGGCAAGGCCCATACCCTGACCCACGGTCACCCGCTGGGCTCGCAGAAACCCTTGGACCTGATCGTCAATGTCGGCCCGTTCCCGGCGCCGGGCACCCACGAAGTGCCGAACAACCAGTCAGCCAACATCGGCCCGGCACCCTGGCCCGTGACCTACGGGCCTTCGACCCGCCGTCTGATCGATTTCGCCGACGCGGCTCACGCGCTGACCATCAACCCGGTCGGCCAAAGCGGGGTGCCGTTTGACCGGCATTACGGCGACCAGGCAGAAACCTACATCGAAGGCGGCTACGAACAGGCGCACTTCACCGACGAGGAAGTCACCGCCAACACCCGTGGCACCCTCAAGCTGCTACCCGCCCGATGACCGCAGGCGCCCCGGCGCCTCGCCATAGGTTTCCTTGAACTTCTTGCTGAATGCCGCCTGGGACTGGTAACCCACCTGGGCGGCGATATCCAGCAGGCTCAGGTGCGACTGGCGCAACAGGTTGAAGGCCAGCTCCATGCGCAACTGGGTCAGCAGCACCCACGGCGAAACGCCCGCGACTTTCACGAACGCACGCATGAAGGTGGCGCGTGACATCATCGCAGTCGCCGCCAGGCTGTCGATGGTCCACTCATGCCCCGGATCGGCCAGCATCGCCTGCCAGGCCTTGCTCAGGCGCTTATCGGCAAGCAGCGCGAAGGTACCGGCCACGGGCGCCTGGCGCGCCAGCCAGGTGCGCAGGATCAGGGTGAACAGCGCCGACGACAACGCATCGATAAAGGAGCGCGCGCCCAGTTGCTGGCTGTCCGCTTCACTGCGCAGCAGAGCAATCAACGCTGCCAGTTGGCCGTCGCCCTGCCACTCGCGACTGGACACCACCAGGTACTCCGGCAACGCGCCGAGCAGCAACGACTGGCGGTTGTAGTGGAAGCTGCCGCAAAGCATGTCGAGCTCCGGCCGGTCGCCGCCCAGGCGATGCACCGGGAGCAGGCCACCCTCGATCACCGTGGGCTGCATCGGCCGGATGCGCGCGCCCTGGCTGCGTAATAAATGGGTAGCGCCGCCGGGCATCAGCAGAATATCGCCCTCCTCCAGCGTCACCTGCTGCCCGCCCGACAACTCGGCACGGCAGTTGCCGCTGAGCACGATGTGGTAAGGCGCCACGCCGAGGCTCTCCGGCGCGTGGTCCAGGGCCCAGTCCCCCTGGAATTGACAGCGTAGATCCAGACTGCCGCGCAGGTTGGCCAGCGCGATGAGCGTGTCGATCGAATTCATTTGCGAGCATCGGTCAAAAAGATGAGCGGATTGAACAATAACGCCACCCCCGAACGGAAGAGACTGGCTTCACACCCACCACACCTGTTCAGGAGTTACCGCAATGTTCAATAACTGGTCCGACTTGCTGCCTACCGTGAAGAAAGCCTTTGGCGCGCTGGGCAAGAGCAACCCGAAGATGGTCAAAGCCTACATGGCGCTGGGCGAAGCCGCCGAAGAAAACAACGTGCTCGACGCCAAGACCCGTGAACTGATCTCCATCGCCGTGGCCATCACCACGCGCTGCGATGGCTGCATCGGCGTGCATGCCGACGCGGCGATCAAGGCCGGCGCCACCCGCGAAGAAGTCGCGGCAACCCTGGCCACCGCCATCTCACTGAATGCGGGCGCGGCGTACATCTACTCGCTGCGCGCGCTGGAAGCCTACGACACCCTCAAACCGGCGCCGCAAAGTTAAGCCGGAATTGTTGCGGCGTCACGCCCAGCCGGCGGTTGAACACACTGCGCATGTGCTGGGCGTCGCGAAAGCCGCATTGATAGGCGACCGTCTTGAGCGGTGCGGGGCTGCTTTCAAGCATGACCCGCGCCGCGTCTACGCGCGCCCGCTCGACAAACTCCGCGGGTGTGATCCGCGCCTCGCGGGCGAACACCCGGGAGAAATTGCGCGCGCTCATATTGGCCGCCTTGGCCAGGTCGGCAATGGTCAAATCCCCCGTCAGGTTCGCCAACACGTACAACTGCACCAGCGCCACCGCCGAGGTGGTTTCGGCATGAGGTGTCAGGAACGGGCTGAACTGCGATTGCCCGCCCGAGCGCTGGGTGAACACGACCAGGCGCTTGGCCACACTCAACGCGACTTCCGGGCCGTGATCCTGGGCCAGCAAATACAGCGATAGATCGATGCCCGCCGTGACCCCGGCCGAGGTGTAGAGGTTGCCGTCCTGTACGTAGAGGCGGTCAGCGTCGACCTGAGCCGTGGGGCACAAGCGCGCCAGGTCCGCTGCGTCATTCCAGTGGGTGGTGACGGTTTTTCCATCCAACAGCCCGGCGCGCGCCAGCATGAAGGCGCCATTACAGATCGAGCCGAAGCGTTGCGCACGGGCAGTGGCGCCGCGCAGCCAGTCATCGAACTCGGCGCCGAAGTCTTCGAAGGGTAACTGCGGGCCGCCAGCGACCAGCAGCAGGTCGTAGGGCTCAAGCGCTTCGCTGTAATGCCGGTGGGCCTGCAACGCGAGGCCGTTGGAGGCGGCCATGCTGCCGTGGCCGAAGCCGATCACGTCCAGTTGGTAATGGTCTTGCGACGGTAGAAAGCGGTTGGCTTCGCAGAACACGTCCATGGGGCCGGTCACGTCCAGTGATTGGACGCCGGGGAAGATCAGGATGGCGACGGTTTTGCCCATGGTCGGAAATAACCTTGTGATGAATCGACGGTAGACGACCGCTTCACCCTAGCGAATCACCCACCAACATGCCACTTGGCACGATGTAGCGGCACATTGGCCGGGATCGCATCCTCGCCGCCATAGCCCCTTCGCGGGCACGCGACCAGACTGGTCTCATCGGCGCCACCCCCGGCGCTTTGTTGAGGAGAACGACCATGAGCACCACCATCGCCGGCATCCAGATCCCGGACAGCGCCTTGGCCAAGGCCACCACCGAATACATCCGCGACGTCGAATCCGACCTGCTCTACCACCACTCCCGCCGGGTCTTCCTGTTCGGCGCGTTGAGCGGCGAACGCAAGCAGCTCGCCTACAACCCGGAGCTGCTCTACGTCGGCGCGATGTTCCATGACCTGGGCCTGGTGGAAGGCCACCGCAGTGACAACGAGCGTTTCGAAGTCGACGGCGCCAACGCGGCGGCGGCCTTCCTCAAGCCTTACGGGCTGAGCGATGACGACATCGAACAAGTGTGGCTGTCCATCGCCCTGCACACCACACCGGGCGTGCCGCAGCATCTGCGTCCGACCGTGGCGCTGGTGACGGCCGGTGTAGAAATGGACGTGCTGGGCATGGACTACGCCGCGTTTTCCAGCGTGCAGCGCGAAGCCGTGGTGCATGCGCATCCACGCGGCGAAGGGTTCAAGGAGTGCATTATCTGCGCGTTTGCCGACGGCTTGCGCCATCGTCCGCAGACCACGTTTGGCAACGTGAAGACGGATGTGTTGGTGGATCAGGAGCCGGGGTTCAAGCCGATGAATTTTGTGGAGGTGATTCGTAAATCCCCTTGGGTTGCCTGAAACACAACCCTATAAACACCACAAAACCACTGTGGGAGCTGGCTTGCCTGCGATGAGGCCGTGTCAGTCGACTCATCTGTCGACTGATACACCGCTATCGCAGGCAAGCCAGCTCCCACATTTTTTACCGCGTTGCGCCCGTTAGACCGGTGCAGGCGCGCGACGCTTGTCCGGCTGCTGCCAACCATCCGCCGCCGCTTCTTCGATGGCTTGCTGGATAGCTTTCTTGCGGTGCTCTTCAGCTCGACGGCTGAAGAACCACACCAGGAAGGTCACCAGCGACACCGCCAACAGGATCAGGCTGGCCACGGCGTTGATCTCGGGTTTAACCCCAAGGCGCACTGCCGAGAACACTTCCATCGGCAAGGTGGTGGAACCCGGCCCCGACACGAAGCTGGCCAATACCAGGTCATCCAGCGACAGCGCGAACGACATCATGCCGCCCGCCGCCAACGACGGCGCGATCATCGGGATGGTGATCAGGAAGAACACCTTCCACGGCCGCGCACCCAAATCCATTGCCGCTTCTTCGATCGACAGGTCCAGCTCACGCAAGCGCGCCGACACCACCACCGCCACGTACGCCGCACAGAACGTGGTGTGGGCGATCCAGATGGTGACGATGCCACGCTCCTGGGGCCAGCCGATCATCTGCGCCATGGCCACAAACAGCAGCAACAGCGACAGACCGGTGATCACTTCCGGCATCACCAACGGCGCAGTCACCAGGCCGCCGAACAGCGTGCGACCCTTGAACTGGCTGATGCGCGTCAGCACGAAGGCCGCGAGCGTACCCAACGCCACCGCGGCCACCGCCGTGTAGCAGGCGATTTCCAGGGAGCGTGCCACCGAGCCCATCAACTGGGTGTTGTCCAGCAGGCCCACGTACCACTTGATCGACCAACCGCCCCATACCGTCACCAGTTTGGATTCGTTGAACGAGTAGATCACCAGGATCAACATCGGCAGGTAGATGAACAACAACCCCGCCACCAGCATAAAGCTGGAGAATCTGAAGCGCTTCATATCTTGCCCTCCATCTCTTTGGCTTGGCTGCGGTTGAACAGGATGATCGGCACGATCAGGATCGCCAGCATCACCACCGCCAGGGCAGACGCCACCGGCCAGTCACGGTTGTTGAAGAATTCTTGCCACAACACTTTACCGATCATCAGGGTTTCCGGGCCGCCCAGCAGTTCCGGGATCACGAACTCGCCCACCACGGGGATGAACACCAGCATGCAGCCGGCGATGATGCCGTTCTTGGACAGCGGTACAGTGATCTTCCAGAAGCTGTTGAAGGTGCTCGAACCCAGGTCGGATGCGGCTTCCAGCAGGCTCTGGTCGTGTTTCACCAGGTTGGCGTACAGCGGCAGGATCATGAATGGCAGGTACGAATAGACCACGCCGATATACACCGCGATGTTGGTGTTGAGGATCTGCAGCGGCTCGTTGATCAACCCGATGGACATCAGGAAGCCGTTGAGCAAGCCGTTGTTGCTGAGAATGCCCATCCACGCATACACGCGGATCAGGATCGCAGTCCAGGTCGGCATCATGATCAGCAGCACCAGCACGGTCTGCATCTCTTTGCGCGCGCTGGCGATGGCGTAGGCCATCGGATAGCCGATCAGCAGGCACAACAGCGTGCTGAAGAACGCCATTTTCAGCGAGCCCAGGTACGCGGCGATGTACAACTCGTCGTCGCCGAGCATCGCGTAGTTGCCCAGGTTGAGCACCAACTGCAGTTTCTGCTCAACGAAGGTGTAGATCTCGGTGTACGGCGGGATCGCAACGTCGGCTTCGGCAAAACTGATCTTCAGGACGATGAAGAACGGCAGCATGAAGAACAGGAACAGCCACAGGAAGGGAATGCCAATGACCGCATGACGGCCACTGGGCGTTATTCGTTGCAGGCGGCGCTTGAGCTTCTTCATGTTCATGAGCGAAGTACCACGCCGCTGTCGTCTTCCCACCACACGTAGACCTGGTCACCCCAGGTTGGCCGCTGGCCACGGCGTTCGGCGTTGGCGACGAAGGACTGCACCAGCTTGCCGCTCGGCAGCTCCACGTAGAACACCGAGTGGCCGCCCAGGTAGGCGATGTCGTGCACCTTGCCGCTGGACCAGTTGTGTTCGCAGGTCGGCATTTCGGTGGTGACCAGCAGTTTTTCCGGGCGAATCGCGTAGGTCACCGACTTGTCTTCCACCGACGTGGCGATGCCGTAGCCCACGTAGATGTCGCGGTCCAGGTCGGCGCACTTGAGCACCGCATGGCCTTCGGCATCGTCTACCACCTGGGTATCGAAGATGTTGACGTTGCCGATGAACTCGCACACCAGGCGGCTGGTAGGCGTTTCGTAGATGTCGATCGGGCTGCCGATCTGGGCGATCCAGCCCAGGTGCATGATCGCGATGCGCTCGGCCATGGTCATGGCCTCTTCCTGGTCGTGGGTCACCATCACGCAGGTCACGCCGACGCGCTCGATGATTTCCACCAGTTCCAGCTGCATCTGCGAACGCAGTTTCTTGTCGAGGGCGCCCATGGGCTCATCGAGCAGCAGCAGTTTCGGGCGCTTGGCCAGGGAACGGGCCAAGGCCACACGCTGACGCTGACCACCGGACAACTGGTGCGGTTTGCGTTTGGCGTACTGGCTCATCTGCACCAGCTTGAGCATCTCGGCCACGCGGGCGTCGACCTCAGCCTTGGGGATCTTGTCCTGTTGCAGGCCGAAGGCGATGTTCTGCGCCACGGTCATGTGCGGGAACAAGGCGTAGGACTGGAACATCATGTTGATCGGCCGCTCGTAGGGCGGCATGTCAGTGATGTCTTCGCCGTCGAGGTAGATACGCCCTTCAGTCGGACGCTCGAAACCTGCGAGCATGCGCAGCAAGGTGGACTTGCCCGAACCCGAACCGCCGAGCAAGGCGAAGATCTCGCCTTTCTTGATTTCCAGGGACACATCGTCCACGGCAATCGTCTCGTCGAACTTCTTCGTGACCCGGTCGATTTTGACCAGCACCTTCTTCGGTGTCTGGTCCCCTTCGAGGGCTTTCTTATAGGCGCCGGAGGCAACTGCCATTTACGAAACTCCCAACAAAATTGCTGTTCGCCCGATGCAGGCGAACCCAGGATAGTTTGAGCGTTAAAGCTTTATTTGCCCGTCTTGACCTTGGTCCAGCTACGGGTCATCAAACGTTGCACTTTCGGGGGTAGCTCGAAGTTGACAAAGGTCCTGTCGAGTACCGCCTGCGGTGGGTAAACCGCTTCGTCCGTGCGTATCGATTGCTCCATCAGTTTGTCCGCCCCTGGGTTAGGGTTGGCATAACCGACGTAATCACTGACCTGGGCGATCACCTCAGGTTGCAGCAAATAGTTGATGAAGGCATGGGCCTCTTTGACGTTGGTGGCATCCTTGGGGATGGCCAGCACGTCGAACCACAGGTTGCCGCCTTCTTTGGGAATCGTGTAGGCGATGTTCACGCCCTTGCCAGCCTCGGCCGCACGGGCCTTGGCCTGGAACACATCACCGGAGAAACCCGCCGCCACGCAGATGTTGCCGTTGGCCAGGTCCGAGATGTATTTGGAAGAATGGAAGTAGGTCACGTACGGCCGCACTTTCAGCAGCTTCTCTTCGGCCTTCTTGTAGTCATCCGGGTTCGTACTGTTGGGGTTCAGGCCCATGTAGTTGAGCACCGCCGGCAGCATTTCATCCGCCGAGTCCATGAACGACACGCCGCAGGTCGCCAGCTTCTTCATGTTCTCCGGCTCGAACAGCACCGCCCAGGAATCGATATGGTCGACGCCCAGCACTTCCTTCACCTTATCGACGTTGTAGCCGATGCCATTGGTGCCCCACAGGTACGGCACGGCGTACTGGTTGCCGGGGTCATTCTTTTCCAGGCGCTTGAGCAGCGCCGGGTCGAGGTTGGCGTAATTGGTCAGCAATGACTTGTCGAGCTTCTGGAACGCCCCGGCCTTGATCTGCTTGCCCAGGAAGTGGTTGGACGGCACCACCACGTCGTAGCCGGTACGCCCGGCCAGCAGCTTGCCTTCCAGGGTTTCGTTGGAATCAAACACGTCATACACGGGCTTGATGCCGCTGGCCTTTTCAAAGTTGGCCAGGGTGTCGGTGCCGATGTAATCCGACCAGTTATAAATATGCACTGTCGGTGCGGCCTGCACGCTCAACGTCAGCGTGATACCTGCACCCACCAGCATGGCTTTGCGAAATAAAGAAATTGGCAAGTGGAGGTCCTCTTAAATAGTTGGGCCCAAAGTTGTTGCCCGGCAACAAAACCGGCGCGCAACTTACCCTCGATAAACCGATCCGGCAAAACTTTCTGTCATTTAATTGTTTCGATAACCACCGCGCCATGCACGGTGGTTAACAAAGACCGGTTATTTCCCGGACTTGATCTTGGTCCAGCTGCGTGTCATTTCACGCTGGGTGGCAGCCGGCAGGTCAGCAATGGCATAGAGCTTGGCCTGTACGTCCGCTGGCGGGTAGATGCCCGGGTCGCTGGTGATTTCTTTGTCGACCAGTGCGGTGGCCTTCTCGTTACCGTTCGGGAAGTGCACGCTGTTGGTGATCGCCGCCATGACTTCCGGTTTGAGCAGGTAGTTCATGAACTTGTACGCGGCGTCGACGTTCTCGGCATCTTTAGGGATGGCGACCATGTCGAAGAAGCTGCCAGCGCCTTCTTTCGGAATGTCGTAGGCCACCTTGACCTTGCCACCGGCTTCAGCCGCGCGGGACTTGGCCTGTTCGATGTCACCCGAGTAACCCACGGCCACGCAGATGTTGCCGTTGGCCAGGTCGGAGATGTACTTGGACGAGTGGAAGTAGCCGATCGAAGGACGGATTTTCAGGAACAGGTCTTCAGCCTGCTTCAGGTCGGCCTTCTTCTGGGTGTCGGTCGGCAGGCCCAGGTAATGCAGCGCCACCGGCAGCATTTCGGTTGGCGAATCGAGGAAGCTCACGCCGCAGCTTTTCAGCTTGGCGATGTTCTCTGGCTTGAGCAGCACGTCCCACGAATCGATCTTGTCCACGCCCAGCGCGGCCTTGACCTTCTCCGGGTTGTAGCCGATGCCGATCGAGCCCCACATGTACGGGAAGGCGTGCTTGTTGTCCGGGTCGCTGACCGACACGGCTTTAAGCAGGGATTTGTTCAGGTTGTCATAGTTGGACAGCTTGGACTTGTCCAGTTCCTGGTAGACACCGGCCTTGATCTGCTTGGCGAGGAAGTTGTTCGACGGTACGACGATGTCGTAACCGGACTTGCCTGCCAGCAACTTGGCTTCCAGGGTTTCGTTGCTGTCGAAAACGTCGTACACCACCTTGATGCCGGACTCTTTTTCAAAGTTGGCGATGGTGTCCGGTGCAATGTAGTCGGACCAGTTGTAGACGTGCAGCACTTTATCGTCAGCCTGGGCCGCGCCCGCCATTGCGCCCATCAGGGACAAGGCGAGGAGGGTCTTGCCAGCGTTCTTCAAACCTAATGCCTTCATTTGGTGATGCTCCAATTTTTTCTTTTTTGGGCCACAAGCTTCATATGTTTCGAGGCCCAGCCAAAGGGCAACAAAACAGGGCGACAGTCTGGCAAGTTCGAGGGCCGGCTTTCAACCAATGCCCCCATTTTTATAACCACTCAGACGCAGCGCCCGAAGCCGCTGCGTTCTGAGCCTAGCACTTAGCCCTGCAATGCCGCCAAAGTCAGGTCCAGGCAGTGGCGAGCCTTGGTCACCAGCTCGTCGATTTCTGCCTTGCTGATCACCAGCGGTGGCGAAATGATCATGGTGTCGCCCACGGCGCGCATGATCAGGCCATTTTCGAAGCAGAACGTACGGCAGATCATGCCGACGCCCTTGCCTTCGTAACGCTTGCGGGTGGCTTTGTCCTGCACCAGTTCAATGGCACCGAGCATACCCACGCCACGCACTTCGCCCACCAGCGGATGATCCGCCAATTCCCTCAGACGTTTCTGCAAATACGGTGCCGTTTCGTCGTGGACACGGTTAACGATTTTTTCATCGCGCATGATGCGGATGTTTTCCAGCGCCACCGCGGCGGCAACCGGGTGACCGGAATAGGTGAAACCGTGGTTGAAATCACCGCCTTCATTAAGGACGTCCACCACCTCATCGCGCACGATCAGGCCGCCCATGGGGATGTATCCCGAGGTCAGGCCCTTGGCGATGGTCATCATGTGCGGCTTGAGGTCGTAGAAGTCGCTACCGAACCACTCACCGGTACGGCCGAAACCGCAGATCACTTCGTCGGCGATGAACAGGATGTCGTACTTGGCGAGGATTTCCTTGATGCGCGGCCAGTAGGTGGCCGGCGGTACGATCACGCCACCGGCGCCCTGGATCGGCTCGGCAATAAAGGCACCGACGTTGTCCACGCCCAGTTCCAGGATCTTTTCTTCCAACTGGTTGGCGGCCCACACGCCGAACTCTTCGGGGCTCATGTCGCCGCCTTCGCCAAACCAGTAAGGCTGGGCGATGTGGGTGATGCCAGGGATCGGCAAGTCGCCCTGTTCATGCATATACGTCATGCCGCCCAAGCTGGCGCCGGCTACTGTGGAGCCGTGGTAGCCATTCTTGCGGCTGATGATGGTTTTCTTGTTCGGCTGGCCCTTGATCGCCCAGTAGTGGCGGACCATGCGCAACATGGTGTCGTTGCCTTCGGAGCCGGAACCGGTGAAGAACACGTGGTTCATGCCGGCGGGCGCAATGTCGGAAATGGCCTTGGCCAGTTCCAGCACCGGCGGGTGAGCGGTCTGGAAGAACAGGTTGTAGTAAGGCAGTTCTTTCATCTGCTTGGCGGCGGCGTCAGCCAGTTCATCGCGACCGTAACCGATCGCCACGCACCACAGGCCGGCCATGCCGTCGAGGATCTTGTCGCCTTCGCTGTCCCACAGGTAGACGCCGTGGGCTTTGGTGATGATCCGTGGGCCTTTCTCTTTCAATTGCTTGAAGTCGCTGAACGGCGCCAGGTGGTGCTCACTGCTCAAGGCTTGCCATTCACGGGTTTGCGGGTTGTTGCTGGACATACCAATCTCCTAGACTTTTCAGTGAAGGGCGCGCCGTTTAAAGGGCGCGCCCGGCGCATCAGACGGCGAAGAGCAGGAATTCCCGCTCCCACGAACTGATCACGCGCTTGAAGTTTTCATGCTCGGCCCGCTTGACCGCGACGTAGCCTGTGATGAATTTTTGACCCAGGTATTTCTCGATGGTCTTGCTGTTTTCCATGCGTTCCAGGGCGTCTTCGATGGTCAACGGCAGGCGCAGGTTGCGTCGCTCGTAACCACGACCCACCACTGGCGCGCTCGGGTTATGGCCTTCGACCATGCCGATGTAGCCGCACAACAAGCTGGCGGCAATCGCCAGGTATGGGTTGGCGTCGGCGCCCGGCAGGCGGTTTTCCACACGGCGGTTCTGCGGGCCGGCATCCGGAACACGCAATCCGACGGTGCGGTTTTCTTCGCCCCATTCCACGTTGACCGGCGCCGAGGTGTCGGGCAGGAAGCGGCGGAACGAGTTCACGTTGGGGGCAAACAGCGGCAGCAATTCAGGGATGAATTTCTGCAGGCCACCAATGTGGTTGAGGAACAGCTGGCTCATGGTCCCGTCTTCATTGGAAAAGACGTTCTTGCCGGTGGCGATGTCGATGATGCTCTGGTGCAGGTGCATCGCGCTGCCGGGCTCGCCGGTCATAGGCTTGGCCATGAAGGTGGCGGCCACGTTGTGCTTGAGCGCGGCCTCACGCATGGTGCGCTTGAACACCAGGATCTGGTCGGCCAGGGACAGCGCATCGCCGTGACGGAAGTTGATTTCCATCTGCGCGGTGCCGTCTTCGTGGATCAGGGTGTCGAGGTCCAGCTCCTGCAGTTCGCACCAGTCATAGACGTCTTCGAACAACGGGTCGAATTCGTTGGCGGCTTCTATAGAGAAGGACTGGCGACCAGTCTCCGGGCGACCGGAACGGCCAATCGGCGGTTGCAGCGGGAAGTCCGGGTCTTCGCAGCGTTTGGTCAGGTAGAACTCCATCTCCGGCGCCACGATGGGCTGCCAGCCGCGGTCGGCATAGAGCTTGAGGACTTTCTTGAGCACGTTGCGCGGCGACAGCTCGATCGGGTTGCCTTGCTTGTCGTAGGTGTCGTGGATCACCTGGGCGGTAGGCTCGATGGCCCAGGGCACCAGGTACACCGCGTTCTGGTCGGGGCGGCAGATCATGTCGATGTCGGCCGGGTCGAGCAATTCGTAGTAGATGTCGTCTTCGACATAGTCGCCGGTCACGGTCTGCAACAGAACGCTCTCGGGCAGGCGCATGCCTTTTTCGGCGATGAACTTGTTGGTCGGCGAGATCTTGCCCCGGGTGATGCCGGTGAGGTCGCCAATCATGCATTCGACTTCTGTGATCTTGTGGTCTTTCAACCAATCGGTGAGCTGGTCGAGGTTGTTACTCATAAATGCCTCTGGGCTGGGTTTCCTGGCGTCCATTAAAGGCCAGGCGTTGGTTGACGCAGCATCCGCGTCGTTTTTTCATTCAGGGTAGGAGCTTACCTGCCATTTGCTGCAGCGTTGCATTCCTCACGCCAAAGTTGTGCGCAATCTTGAGCAGCATGCGAGGCGCAGGCCGTTCGGTGGCAAATGAGGAGGCAAAAAAGAGGTCGGCCCGGGCGTCAAGAATATTGGCCGGTGCGCGGGCATTCACGCGGGAGGAAAGTACGGATGACACAGCCTGGCTGAAGCAGGCCAAGACGCCGTTGGGCGGCAGGTGAAACATGAAGCACCCCGGTATTATTGCTGTTATGGGTTTGAATCGAGCTTAGCCTTGTTCATTTTTTTACACAACACCCCCGTAAAAAATACAACACGGGCCGCTCAAGCCTGCTAGTCCCAAGTCCCTCAAACCCGAAAAACCGCCCCAAAAAGCCCCAAAAAAGCCATCGCAGCGCTTTTTTAGGGCAAAAAAGGCCTCGCTTGACTTCGGCATGCCGTTCGGGTTGACTGAAACCAGAAAAGATCAATGATTGATATTTTTAACAACAAAGGTGTTGCATCATGTCGGTACCCCCGCGTGCCGTTCAGCTTAACGAAGCGAACGCGTTCCTTAAGGATCATCCTGAGGTTCTGTACGTAGACCTTCTAATTGCGGATATGAATGGTGTGGTGCGCGGCAAGCGCATCGAACGCACCAGCCTCCACAAGGTTTACGAGAAGGGCATTAACCTGCCTGCCTCTTTATTTGCCCTGGATATCAACGGCTCTACGGTGGAAAGCACCGGTCTGGGCCTGGACATCGGTGATGCTGACCGAATCTGTTATCCGATCCCCGACACCCTGTGCAATGAGCCGTGGCAAAAGCGCCCTACCGCGCAACTGCTGATGACCATGCACGAACTTGAAGGTGAACCTTTCTTCGCCGATCCGCGCGAAGTGCTCCGCCAAGTTGTAAGCAAATTTGACGACCTCGGTCTGACCATCTGCGCCGCCTTCGAGCTTGAGTTCTACCTGATCGACCAGGAGAACGTGAACGGCCGACCACAACCGCCCCGCTCGCCGATCTCCGGCAAACGCCCGCACTCGACACAGGTCTACCTGATCGACGACCTCGACGAATACGTCGACTGCCTCCAGGACATCCTGGAAGGTGCCAAAGAGCAAGGCATCCCGGCCGACGCCATCGTCAAGGAAAGTGCCCCGGCGCAGTTCGAAGTGAACCTGCACCACGTCGCCGACCCGATCAAGGCGTGCGACTACGCGGTACTGCTCAAGCGCCTGATCAAGAACATCGCCTACGACCATGAGATGGACACCACCTTCATGGCCAAGCCTTACCCAGGCCAGGCAGGCAACGGTTTGCACGTACACATCTCCATTCTGGACAAGGACGGCAAGAACATCTTTGCCAGCGAGGATCCCGAGCAGAACGCCGCATTGCGTCACGCGATCGGCGGTGTGCTCGAGACCCTGCCCGCCCAAATGGCGTTCCTGTGCCCCAACGTCAACTCCTACCGTCGTTTCGGCGCACAGTTCTACGTGCCGAACTCGCCGTGCTGGGGCCTGGATAACCGCACCGTGGCGATTCGCGTACCGACCGGCTCGTCCGACGCCGTACGTATCGAACACCGTGTCGCCGGCGCCGACGCCAACCCTTACCTGCTGATGGCTTCGGTCCTGGCAGGCGTGCACCACGGCCTGACCAACAAGATCGAGCCTGGCGCACCGGTGGAAGGCAACAGCTACGAGCAAAACGAGCAAAGCCTGCCAAACAACCTGCGCGATGCCCTGCGCGAGTTGGATGACAGCGAGGTGATGGCCAAGTACATCGATCCTAAATACATCGATATCTTCGTCGCCTGTAAGGAAAGTGAGCTGGAGGAGTTCGAACACTCCATCTCCGACCTTGAGTACAACTGGTACCTGCATACCGTCTAAACGGCGGCTGCAATAAAAGAATGCCGCAGGCTGAATGGCCTGCGGCATTTTTTGTGGTGTTCTCTAATACAATGCCCGCTGCCTTGTAGGAGACTTCCATGACCACCCGCCCCGCCGCCCCTCGCAAACCCCGCGCCCGCAGCCAGGCCCGGATCGACGCGATCCTCGACGCCGCCCGCACTTTGCTGGCCGCCGAAGGCGTGGCGAGTTTGTCGATCTATAGCGTGGCCGAGCGGGCGCAGATCCCGCCGTCGTCGGTGTATCACTTTTTCGCCAGTGTGCCGGCGTTGTTGGAAGCCTTGACCGCTGACGTTCACGGCGCATTCCGGGCCGCTATCCAGGCACCCATCGACCATGACTCACTCAAGCATTGGCGCGACCTGTCCTGCATCGTCGAGCAGCGCATGCTCACGGTCTACGATCAGGATGCCGCCGCTCGCCAGTTGATCCTGGCCCAGCATGGGCTGACGGAAGTGACCCAGGCGGATCGTCAGCACGATCTGGAATTGGGCGATTTGATGCTCACGGTGTTCAACCGTCACTTTGAAGTGCCGACGCTACCGAATGATGTGGACGTGTTTGCGTTGGCCCTGGAGCTGAGCGACCGCGTGTATGCACGCTCGGTGCATCAGCATGGGTTGATCACGCCGCGCATGGCGGAGGAAGGGATGCGGGTGTTTGATGCGTATGTGGGGCTGTATTTGCCGGCTTACCTACCCAAGCGCTGAGTTTTTTGGTGGCTGGACTGGCCTCATCGCAGGCAAGCCAGCTCCCACATTTGACTGTATTCACACATCAAAATGTGGGAGCGGGCTTGCCCGCGATGGCGGCCCTGTGATCACAACTTAGCGATCGACACCTCAGTCGATTTCACAAACGCAATCACCTCACTGCCGATCACCAGTTCCAGCTCTTTGACCGAGCGGGTAGTGATCACGGATGTCACGATACCGGACGCAGTCTGCACGTCGATTTCCGAGAGCACGTCGCCTTCGACGATTTCCTTGATGGTGCCTTTGAACTGGTTACGCACGTTGATCGCTTTAATAGTCATGTCGTTCTCTCTTCGTAGGACAAGTGAGTTATTGAGCCCAGCGCAATTGCGTAGGCAGCGGTGAAACAGGTTCAGGTTCCGGCGGTGAGCCCGGCAGGGACAACACACGGTTGAGCACTTCAGCTTCCAGTGCGGCCAGGCGATGTGAGCCGCGGGCGCGTGGGCGTGGCAGGTCGACGATCAGGTCCAAACCGATTTCGCCGTCTTCGATCAGGATCACCCGGTCGGCAATCGCCACGGCTTCGCTGACGTCGTGGGTCACCAGCAACACGGTGAAGCCGTGCTTCTGCCAGAGGTTTTCGATCAGTTGCTGCATCTCGATACGGGTCAAAGCATCCAGCGCACCCAACGGCTCATCCAGCAGCAGCAAGCGCGGCTGGTGGATCAGCGCACGGGCCAGGGCAACGCGTTGCTTCTGCCCGCCGGACAGCGCCGCCGGCCATTCATTGGCGCGCTCGGCCAGGCCGACCGCTTCCAGGGCTTCCAACGCTTTGGGGCGCCAATTGCCTTTAAGGCCCAGGCCGACGTTGTCGATGATCTTTTTCCAGGGCAGCAGGCGCGCCTCCTGGAACATCAACCGCGTGTCTTCAATCGCTTCGCTCAAGGGCGCGGAACCGGCCAGCAGTTCGCCGCCGCTGGCCTTATCCAGGCCAGCCAGCAGGCGCAGCAAAGTACTTTTGCCGCAACCACTGCGCCCGACCACAGCCACGAATTGCCCGGCCGGGATGTGCAGGTCGATGTCCTTGAGCACTTCGCGCGCACCAAAGGCCTTGCGCAGCTTGCGGACCGCGAGGGGAATGCCCTTGAGCAGGCGCGGGGGTTGTTGAGCTGTCATGCCGCACCTCCTTTATTTACTTGATACGCCGGATGCCAGCGCAGCCATACACGCTCCAGACCGCGCGCCGCCAGATCGGCCAGCTTGCCGAGGATCGCGTACATGACAATGGCCAGTACCACCACGTCGGTTTGCAGGAATTCGCGGGCGTTCATCGCCAGGTAACCGATACCGGAACTGGCGGAGATGGTTTCCGCCACGATCAGCGTCAGCCACATGAAACCCAGGGCAAAGCGCACGCCCACCAAAATCGATGGCAGCGCGCCCGGCAGGATCACCTGGCGGAACAGGCTGAACCCGGACAAGCCGTAGCTACGCGACATTTCCACCAGCGCCGGGTCGACGTTGCGGATGCCGTGGTAGGTGTTGAGGTAAATCGGGAACAGCGTGCCGAGGGCGACCAGGAAAATCTTCGCCGTCTCATCAATGCCAAACCACAGGATCACCAGCGGAATCAGCGCCAAATGCGGCACGTTGCGGATCATCTGCACCGAACTGTCCAGCAGGCGTTCGCCCCACTTCGACAGACCCGTGATAAAGCCCAGGGCCAGGCCGATGCTGCCGCCGATCACGAAACCCAGGCCCGCGCGCCAGCCACTGATGGCCAGGTGAGTCCAGATTTCACCGCTGGCGACCAAGTGGACACCGGCGGCGATCACGGCACTGGGCGCCGGCAGAATGCGGGTCGACAACCAACCCGCCGACACCGACAACTGCCACACCGCGAGTAACAAAATCGGCAGCACCCAAGGCGCCACGCGATGACTCAATTTTTCATAGTTCATGGGCTGCCTCAGCTCGCCGACGCAGCTTTGGGAAGGATGTCGTTGGCGACCATTTCACCGAACGGGCTGACGTAGCCGGCGCTTTTCGGCAATTCGGGACGTTCGATATCCAGGTGCGGGAACAGCAGCTCCGCGACGCGATAGGACTCTTCCAGGTGTGGATAGCCGGAGAAGATAAACGTGTCGATGCCCAGCGCGGCGTATTCATTCACACGCGCCGCCACGGTTGGGCCATCACCCACCAGCGCGGTGCCTGCACCGCCACGCACCAGGCCGACGCCGGCCCACAGGTTGGGACTGACTTCCAGGTTGTCGCGGCTGCCGCCGTGCAACGCGGCCATGCGTTGCTGGCCTACCGAGTCAAAGCGCGACAACGAGGCCTGGGCGCGGGCGATGGTGTCGTCATCCACATGGGAGATCAATTTGTCGGCGGCTTTCCACGCCTCTTCGTTGGTTTCACGAACGATCACATGCAAGCGAATGCCGAAGCGCAGGGTACGGCCGAGGTTCTCGGCCTTGGCCCGCACCTGTGCGATCTTTTCCGCAACCGCGGCAGGCGGCTCGCCCCAGGTCAACACCATTTCCACTTGCTCGGCCGCCAGGTCCTGGGCCGCCTCGGAAGAACCACCGAAATACAGCGGCGGACGCGGCTGCTGGATCGGCGGATACAGCAACTTGGCGCCTTTGACGCTGATGTGCTCACCGTCGTAATCCACGGTTTCGCCTTCCAGCACACGGCGCCAGATGCGCGTGAATTCCACCGAGGCCTGATAGCGCTCTTCGTGGCTGAGGAACAAGCCGTCGCCGGCCAATTCTTCCGGGTCACCGCCGGTGACCAGATTGAACAAGGCACGCCCGCCGGACAGCCGGTCCAGGGTCGCGGCCTGACGCGCGGCCACCGTCGGGGAAATGATCCCGGGGCGCAGGGCGACCAAGAACTTCAGACGCTGGGTCACCGGGATCAGCGAGGCCGCCACCAACCACGAGTCTTCGCAGGAGCGGCCGGTAGGGATCAGCACCCCGCCGAAACCCAGACGGTCAGCGGCCTGGGCCACTTGCTGCAGGTAACCGTGGTCAACGGCGCGGGCGCCTTCGGCGGTGCCAAGGTAATGGCCGTCGCCGTGGGTAGGCAGGAACCAGAAAATATTGAGGCTCATGGAGTTGTCTCCTGAAGAAGTCGAATTACGGCGCTTTGGCCACGGCGGCGGGTGGTGTCCAGATCACGTCCTTGATGTTCAAGGGCTTGGGGATCAATTTGAGCTGGTAGAAGCTGTCGGCGATTTTCTGCTGGGCGGCCACCACTTCCGGCGTCAGGAACAGCGCGCCATAGCCTTGGCGTTTCACCGAGGTCAGGGTGATGTCGGCTGGCAGGCCGAGCAGAGGTGCGACTTGTTCAGTCACTTCCTGCGGGTTGGCCTTGGACCATTCGCCCACGGCGCGCACTTCTTCGATCAGCGCCTTGACCACTTCAGGGTGTTTTTCAGCGTAGGGCTTGGTCGCCAGGTAAAACTGGTGGTTGTCCGCGATACCGGTGCCGTCACGCAGAGTGCGGGCTTGCAGTTGTTTCTCGGCGGCGGCCTGGTACGGGTCCCAGATCACCCAGGCGTCCACGCTACCGCGCTCGAAGGCCGCACGCGCATCGGCGGGCGGCAGGAACACGGTCTGCACATCGGTGTATTTCAGGCCGGCGTCTTCCAGGGCACGTACCAGCAGGTAGTGCACGTTGGAGCCTTTGTTCAGGACGATTTTCTTGCCCTTGAGTTCGGCCACGGATTTGATCGGCGAATCTTTCGGCACCAGGATCGCTTCGCTGGTCGGTGCGGGTGGTTCATAGGCGACGTAGAGCAAGTCGGCACCGGCGGCCTGTGCGAAGACGGGCGGGGTTTCGCCAGTCACGCCAAAATCGATGGAGCCGACGTTCAGGCCTTCGAGCAATTGCGGGCCGCCAGGGAACTCGGTCCACTGCACGTTCACGCCTTGGGCAGCCAGGCGTTTTTCCAAGGTGCCCTTGGCCTTGAGCAGCACCAGCGTGCCGTATTTCTGATAACCGATCCGCAGGGTCTCGGCGGCTTGGGCTTGAACAATGGCGCCGAAGGACACAGCCGCAGCAAACAGTGCGACCAGACCACGACGCAAGATGACAGTGCGCATGGCGCTCTCTCCAAATAGTGCGTTCAGGGGGTTGGCTGCACCTGCTTGGCCGTTGGCGGCTGAGTAAGGTGAGTTTTTTTACATTTCGGTGTGGCTTAAATGCTCCAGCGAGCACTCAACAAACGTTCATTCAACACATGGGGGTCCAGCGGTTTCGGGCGACGGGCCATGGCGCCGTAGAGCGTTTCCAGGGCTTCGTGCAAACGGTGTTCAAGTACCGGCACCAGTTGCGCCTGGGCGCTGCCTTCGCCGTAGGCGATCTGGCTGTCTTCGGCAAAGATGCCGTGGAGCAACTCCTGGGCCTTCAACGCCGACAGTACTGGCTTCAGGGCGTAGTCCACCGCCAGCATGTGGGCGATGCTGCCACCGGTAGCCATCGGCAACACGATCTTGTGGGCCAGGGCGCGCTCGGGCAGCAGGTCCAGCACGGTTTTCAGCGCACCGGAAAACGAAGCCTTGTAGACCGGCGTGGCGATCACCAGGCCATCAGCGTTAGCCACTTGCTGCAACAGGTCGATGACCTTGGGGCTGTCGAAGCGTGCATGCAGCAGGTCTTCAGCCGGGAAGTCCCGTATCTGGTAACTCACCACTTCTACGCCTTTGTCTTGCAACCACTGACGGGTTTTATCCAGCAACACCCCGGAGCGGGAACGCTGGCTGGGACTGCCTCCAAGTGTTACGACCAACATGCAGGAATTCCTTGAGCAGGTGTCGGCGGTTCGCTGTGTGACGATATCGCCAAGATGGAACAGACCTTATCAGCAGATTCATATATCTTTAAATCTTATTTTTTCATGTGTTTATTCTTTAAATGCATATACGAGATATGAAATCGCAGGCGAAAAAAAAGGCCGTCGAAACGGCCTCAAAACCCCTGCTATGTGATCAGCGATTCGGTTGTGGCGTGAGGCGCAGGTACGGCTTCACCGCGCGATACCCCTTCGGAAAGCGTTTCTTGATCTCCTCCTCATCCTTGAGCGACGGCACGATCACCACTTCATCGCCGTCCTGCCAGTTGGCGGGCGTGGCGACCTTGTGGTTGTCGGTCAACTGCAACGAGTGGATGACCCGCAGGATTTCGTGGAAATTGCGCCCGGTGCTGGCCGGGTAGGTGATGGTCAGGCGGATCTTCTTGTTCGGGTCGATCACGAACAAGGAGCGCACCGTGAGCGTGTCACTGGCGTTGGGGTGGATCAGGTCGTACAGGTCGGACACTTTACGATCGGCATCGGCCAGGATCGGGAAGTTGACGAGGGTGTTCTGGGTTTCGTTGATGTCTTCGATCCACTTGTGGTGCGAATCCACCGGGTCGACCGAGAGGGCGATGGCCTTGACGCCACGCTGGGCGAATTCGTCCTTGAGCTTGGCGGTGAAACCCAACTCGGTGGTGCACACCGGGGTGAAATCCGCCGGGTGGGAAAACAGCACACCCCAGCTATCGCCCAGCCATTCGTGGAAACGAATCTTGCCGGCGCTGGAATCCTGTTCGAAGTCGGGGGCGATATCGCCCAGTCTTAGGCTCATGGTGTGGCTCCTGGTGAGTGCTTATGGAGCCCACTGTGCATGGATTGTGGATTATTTAAAAAGAATAAATATCGATTTATCTAGACGATAAAGGAATATTAAAAATCTGTTCATTGGACGTATCCGAAGGCGAGGAGCACCATCGTTTCCAAGGTTCGAGAAGGCCTTGAGACGCTGTACAAAGAGGGGTTCAGGAAGGGCTTGCGGGGGTTTAGCCCGACTTGAAAGCAAGACACCTTGCCCGGTGTTGCACCGGGCAAGGCATTACACACTTACAACAGCTTCACGCTACTAGAACAGTGGCAGCGAGTAGCTGACGATCAGACGGTTTTCGTCCTGGGAACGGGTGTTCGCCAGATCGGTACGCCACATAGCGTTTTTCCAGGCGAAGCCGAGGTTTTTCAGCGGGCCTTCTGGAATCACGTAGGCAACGGTGATGTCGCGTTCCCACTCGGATTGACCGGTGGTTTCGGCGCGACCAGCGTTGTTGGCGATAGTGTCGATGTCGCTACCTTTGAGGTAAACAACACCAGCGGTCAGGCCAGGTACACCGACTTTTGCGAAGTCATAGGCGTAGCGAGCTTGCCAGGTACGCTCGCCAGCACGGGCGAACTTCTGGATCTGCATGTCGGTAGTGATGTAAGCCGACGAGCCGTCACCCTGGTTCAACCAAGGGAAGTCGCTGCTGCCATTGCTGACCTGGTAACCACCACCGAAGGTGTGACCGGCAACGGTGTACAGGAACAGGCCGCTGTACAGGTTGTTGTCGACCTTGCCTTTACCGGCGTTGAAGTTGTTGTAGTTACCGCTGGAGTAGTAAGCGGCGGTGTCGCCGTTCTTGCCATCGTCCGAGCTGTTGAAATAACGCAGGTCAGACTTCAGAACGCCCGGGCCGATTGCCCAGTTGTGGGTCAGACCCAGGAAGTGCTGCTTGTAGAAGTCTTCCAGGTTGCCGTAGTAGTACTGGGCAGTCAGGTCTTTGGTCAGCTTGTAGTCACCACCGGCGTAGTAGAACTTGTTGCTGAACTTGCCGGCGTTGTAGTTGGAGCTACCGTTGGCGCCACCGATCGACAGGTTTTCGTTGTTGCTGGAGTTACGGCCCTTGGCCTTCTCCACCTGACCGGCCACCAGGGTCAAATCCTTGATGTCGTTGGTAGTGATCTGGCCACCTTGGAAGGTTTGCGGCAGCAAACGACCATCGTTGGTCACGATAACCGGCAGCTTAGGCTGCAAGGTGCCCAGCTTCAGTTCGGTCTGGGAGATTTTCACCTTACCGGTCACGCCCAGGCTGGCGTAATCGTTGACGGCTTTGTTGCCATCGCTTGGGAACACGGTACCGCCGGAAGCGGTGCCGGTGTAGTTACCATGTTCTGCATGGCTGGAATCGAGGCGCACGCCGTACAGGCCGATTGCGTCAACACCAAATTGGACGGTGCCTTGGGTGTAACCCGAGATGAAACGCAGGTCGAAGCCCTGGCCCCATTCAGCGTTTTTGCTCGCCGAGTTGGAAGTGCCACGGTGACCATCGCGGTTATCTGTGTTGATGTAGAAGTTACGCAGCCCCAGTGTTGCCTTGCTGTCTTCGATGAAACCGGCGGAGTTTGCCTGCTGGGCAACCGCAGCCAAAGCTACGGCCAACGCCAATGTTGACTTCTTCATGTACCGCTCCTCTCATTTCTAATTTTTGTATTTCTTTGGTCTCGGGTCTGACGCCCTCGATCCACAGATGCGCGATTAGCGCCAGATAGTGACTACCAAGTCAATCGTAACCTTGTGTGTCTACTACCTTCGTCTAATCGCAGTTGATTTGGTCCCTGCAGGGTAATGAGTTTTTCATACACCCAAAAAGAATTGTTTCATTCTTTTTCATACGATTTGGGAATAAGCCTTTCCATGATGCGGACAAGTCAGGGTAGACGAACCGCTCCATAAGCTAATTCCTAAAGGGTATTTGTTAGTGCTTTTTTAGATCGATTAGTGTGGCCGTACTGTTGCATACGTCACCCACGATCAAAAAGGCGACGCCATCATGGCCAAACGCACATCCTCCCGTCAATTTGTTACAGTTTTTGTGTCACTAATACTTTCTTTTGGTGTCAAAGCCGCCGATTTAACCATCGGCTACCAAACCGGCATTGACCCCAGCAAAGTCCCACAGGCCGACGGCCTCTATGAGAAGGCCATCGGTGAAAAAATCGCCTGGCGCCGGTTCAACAGTGGGCCGGAAGTCGTCACCGCCATTGCCTCCGGCGATGTACAGATCGGCAACCTCGGTTCCAGCCCCCTTGCGGCGGCGGCTTCACGAAATCTACCCATCGTCGCGTTCATCGTATCGGCGCAGATCAATACTTCTGAAGCTCTGGTGGTGCGTAACGGCAGCCACATTGACGCACCCAAGGATCTGATCGGCAAAACCATCGCCACGCCATTCGTCTCAACCTCTCATTACAGCCTGCTCGGCGCGCTGAAGCACTGGGGACTGGACACCAAACAAGTCAAGGTGGTGAACCTGCAGCCAGCCGAGATTGCCGCCGCGTGGAAACGCGGCGATATCGACGGTGCCTTCGTGTGGTCGCCGGCTTTGGGCGAAATCCGCAAGACCGGCAAGACGCTGACAGATGCGGCCCAGGTGGGTCAGTGGGGCGCACCAACGTTTGAGGTGTGGGTGGCGCGTAAGGATTTCGCGGAAAAACATCCTGACGTAGTGGCCAAGTTTGCCAAGGTCACCCTGGATTCGTTTGCCGAGTATGCGGCCCATAAAGACGGTTGGACGGTGGATTCCGAGCCGGTGCAGAAAATCGCGAAACTGACAGGCTCGAATGCTGCCGACATTCCGGAGTTGTTGGCCGGTACCACCTTCCCCGATGCCCAGGCACAGCAAACTGACGCGCTGCTCAAAGGCGGCACGGCGAAGGCGATTGGGGAGACGGCGAAGTTCTTGAAGGAACAGGGGAAGGTTGAAGCGGTGTTGCCGGACTATTCGGCCTTTGTGACCGATAAATTCATCAAGCCCTGACATCTGTAGGCGCCAGGATGGCGCCTACAGAATGGAGTGTTACAGGGCCTTCTCAAAAATCTTCGAATTACGCTGATAGTTATACAGCGAGGCCCGGGCCGACGGCAGGCGATCCACGCTGCTCGGCACAAACCCCCGCTCACGGAACCAGTGGGCGGTGCGGGTGGTGAGCACAAACAAGGTCTTCAACCCCTGCGCCCGCGCCCGAGCCTGGATACGCTCCAGCAACACATCGCCCCGCGCGCCATGGCGGTATTCCGGGTTCACCGCCAGGCACGCCAGCTCACCGGCGTCCGAATCCGCGATCTGGTACAGCGCCGCACAGGCGATGATCATGCCTTCGCGTTCCACCACGCTGAACTGCTCGATCTCACGCTCCAGCACTTCCCGCGAACGGCGCACCAGGATGCCCTGCTCTTCCAACGGGCTGATCAGGTCGAGCAACCCACCCACGTCTTCAATCGCGGCTTCGCGCACCTGCTCGAATTGTTCCTGGGCCACCAGCGTACCGCCGCCGTCGCGGGTGAACAGTTCGGTGAGCAAGGCACCGTCTTCGGCGTAGCTGACAATATGACTGCGCCCTACCCCACCCCGGCACGCTTCGGCGGCCGCATCGAGCAGTTCAGCCTGATAGTTGCTGCTGCCCAGGCGTTGCAAGTGTGCCGGCACTTGTTGGGGGCGCAGCTCGCGGACCAGGCGACCGTTCTCATCGATCAGGCCCATGTCTGCGCCAAACAGCAACAGCTTGTCGGCACCCAGGTCGATGGCCGCGCGGGTGGCAACGTCTTCGCAGGCCAGGTTGAAGATTTCACCGGTCGGCGAGTAGCCCAACGGCGACAGCAGCACGATAGAGCGTTCGTCCAACAGACGGTTGATGCCCTTGCGATCGACGCGGCGCACTTCGCCGGTGTGGTGGTAATCCACGCCGTCCAATACGCCGATGGGGCGTGCAGTCACGAAATTACCGCTGGTTACCCGCAGGCGCGAGCCCTGCATCGGCGACGAGGCCATGTCCATCGACAGGCGCGCTTCAATGGCGATGCGCAGGTGGCCGACCGCGTCGATCACACACTCCAGCGTCGCCGCATCAGTGATGCGCATGCCTTCGTGATAAGTCGGGATCAGGCCACGTGCTTCAAGGCGCACTTCAATCTGTGGCCGCGAACCGTGGACCAGCACCAAGCGCACGCCCAGGCTGTGCAGCAGCACCAGGTCGTGGACGATATTGCCGAAGTTGGGATGCTCTACGCCGTCGCCAGGCAGCATGACCACAAAGGTGCAGTCGCGGTGGGCGTTGATGTAAGGGGACGCGTGACGAAGCCAATTAACATAGTCGGGCATAAAACCTGGGCCTGTAATAAAAAGCAGCCGAAAAAGGATGAATCGTGAAAGCGCACAGCGGGCTGATGGTTATCGTCGGAACAGGCTTGGCGACACGCTCACTCTCCTTTCTATGTACGAACAGGTTGGGGTTAATTTATGCAGGTTTCAGGCAGTAATGTTCGATCAGTTCCCGCAATAGACGCACTGTAGGCGTCAAGCGTGACATTTCGAGGTACTCGCCCGGTTGGTGGGCGCAGGCGATATCGCCAGGGCCGAGCACCAGGGTTTCACACCCAAGGCGCTGAAGATAAGGCGCTTCGGTGCCGAACGCTACTGCTTCGGCACGATGGCCGGTCAATCGTTCCGCCACCCGCACCAGTTCGGCATCTTCGGGCTGCTCGAAAGGTGGCACCTCGGGGAACAGCGGCGCGTAATCAATCTTGACCTGATGGCGCTCGGCCAAGGGCACGAGCTTCTGCCGGATAGCGTCGCGCAGTACTTGCGGGTCCATGCCCGGCAGCGGCCGCAGGTCGAACTCCAGGGAACACTGGCCGCAGATACGGTTGGGGTTGTCGCCGCCGTGAATGCAGCCAAAATTCAGGGTCGGCTGCGGCACGCTGAACTGCGGGTTCCGGTATTCGCGCTGCCAGGCCAGGCGCAAGCCACGCAGTTCGCCAATGGCGTCGTGCATGGCTTCAAGAGCGCTGTGGCCCAGGCTGGGATCCGACGAATGGCCGCTTTGGCCGAGGATGTCGATGCGCTCCATCATTACGCCTTTGTGCAAGCGGATCGGCTTGAGCCCGGTCGGCTCGCCAATCACCGCTGCGCGGCCCAGCGGGCGCCCTGCTTCGGCCAATGCGCGGGCGCCGGACATGGAGCTTTCTTCATCGCAGGTGGCGAGGATCAACAGCGGCTGCTTGAACGGCTGGTCCAGCAACGGCAGCACCGCCTCGATGGCCAGGGCGAAAAAGCCCTTCATGTCGCAACTGCCCAGTCCTACCCAACGACCGTCGACTTCCGTCAGCTTGAGCGGATCGGTCTTCCACAACGCGGCGTCATAGGGAACGGTATCACTATGCCCTGCCAGCACCAGCCCGCCGGGGCCACTGCCGTAACTGGCCAGGAGGTTGAACTTGCCGGGGCTGACTTGTTGGATGTCGATGGCAAAACCCATGTCGCCCAGCCAACTGGCGAGCAAGTCGATCACCGGGCGGTTGGTCTGGTCGAGAGAGGCCTGGGTGCAACTGACCGACGGCGCGGCAATCAGCGCGGCGAACTGCTCTTTCATGGACGGTAATGGCATGCGCGGCCTCTCGACTTCCCGGATGAGCCCCACTATAGAGCCATCTGCACGACACAATAAACCGTTGCGGCACGTTGCCGGGCTCAGTCCTGTACACTGCACGACCTTGGCAGCCACTCTTTTCCCCGGCTGCGCTCCCGATCCTGGATGTACCGGCCATGCAAAAAGAAACTGAAATCAAGCTTCGCGTCAGCCGCGAGACCCTCGCCGCGCTGCGTGAGCACCCGCTGCTGAAAAAACGCAACAAAAGTGGCTGGGAACGCCGTGAGTTGATGAACCAGTATTTCGACACCCCCGAGCGCGACCTGGCCCAGGCCAAAGTCGCCCTGCGCCTGCGCAAGGACGGTGACGACATCATCCAGACCCTCAAAACCCGTGGCCAAAGCGTCGCCGGCTTGTCGGAACGCAACGAGTACAACTGGGAACTGCCTAAAGCCAAGCTCGACGTGAAGAAACTCGACGGCGAATGCTGGCCCGAGCAACTGGCCGAGCTGGACAAAAAGACCCTCAAGCCGATCTTCACCACCGACTTCGTGCGTGAACGCGCCGAAATCGCCTGGGGCCGTGGCAAGGCCAAGGTGGTCATCGAAGCCGCCCTGGACCTGGGCCACGTGGTGGTCGGCAAGCAAAAAGAAGAAATCTGCGAGCTGGAACTGGAACTGCGCGAAGGCGAACCGGCTGCACTGCTGGAGTTGGCCGCCGAACTGGCCGCCACCCTGGCCCTGATGCCGTGCGATATCAGCAAGGCCGAGCGCGGCTACCGCCTGTACGACGCCAGCAGCTATTCCCTGAGCCTGCCGGCGCCGCAGATCCACGCTGAAATGCCGCTGGACGACGCCTTCGCCGCCATCATGTGGCACCTGCTGGGCAGCAGCCAGCGCCTGGCTGAGCAATACCGTTTCAATGGCCACTGGCGCCTGTTGCAAGACTGGGTCGACAACCTTGGCGAACTGCGCGCCCTGATCGGCAGCCTCGGCCAAGCCGCGCCACGCCAATCCACCAGCGAACTGCGCAGCGCACTGGATGCCCTGTTGGAAGACTGGCGCCCACTGGTACAAGCCGGTGACGACGACGAAGACATCCGCAAAGCCGCACCGGAACAATTCGCTGAAGAATTGGAAGACGTGCGCTGGGGCCTGTTCTCACTGAACGCTTCGCGCTGGCTGATGGCCCGTACCTGGACCGCCGACCGCAACGTGCGTGGCAACCGCCAAGGCGCTGCGCAAATCACCAACTGGCTGCCACGCCTGCTGGCCGACGACGCCGTCGCCCTGCAACTGCCGCGCTACCAGCAACAACCGGAAGACCTGGCCGAGCAGCTGCCGCGCATCGAACGCATCCAAGCCTGGTTGCACCATGCACGTCAGGTGGTCGACATCCCGGAGCTGGACCGTCTGTACGGCGAGCTGAACAAGTTGGCGCAACTGGCCAACCAGCCGATCACCGATGAGTCGCTGGATGCGCGGATGCATCAAGCGATTGCGGTGTATCAGAACCGTGCGTGGAAAACGCTGCTGCGTCTGTAAAATCGCTGTCTCCAGCCTGTCAGCGCAATACTGGCAGGCTGGTGGTGGACTTGATCTCCGACAACGCCACAATCGAATTGACCTCCTGAATCCCCGGCACCATCGACAGCTTCTCGAAGAAAAACCGCTCATACGCCTCGATGTCCGAGGTGACGATGCGCAGCAGAAAATCCACCGCCCCCATCAACACATAACACTCCAGCACTTCCGGAAACCCGCGAATCGCGTCAGTGAACTCGGTGAAGTTGGAGCGGCCGTGGGCGTTGAGTTTGACCTCGGCGAAAATCTGCGTGTTGAGGCCGATCTTCTTGCGGTCCAGCAACGTCACCTGACCGCGAATCACCCCCTCTTCCTTGAGACGTTGAATACGCCGCCAGCACGGTGACTGGGATAAACCGACCTGCTCGGCGATCTGCGCACTCGACAGCGAGGCGTCCTGTTGCAGCAGGGCCAGGATACGGCGGTCGTAGGCATCCAACTCGCTGTGCATATAAATTCCTTTAACAAAGCCTATCTTGAATTGTTCAATTCGATTAATCCTGAAACAGGCCCATCTTAGATAAGAAATCTCAGTTAGCGAATGTAAAAATTTCTCCTGTCAAATCTGGAGTTTTCCCATGCACGCCGTCGAAGCCACCCACCCCGTTACCCGCGTCGATGCGTGGGCCGTCAGCAACGCCCATTGCCAGGCGCATTACCGGATAGTCACTGAGGCGGAGCCGGACGTGCTGTGCAGGGTCCTTAACTATTTCGCGCTGCAATTCCTCACGCCACGACAGGTCACGGTGAATCGGGAAGATGACGTGCTGAGCATCGACATCGTGATGGATGGCCTGAGCTGGCACCGCGCCCAAGTGATCGGTGAAAAGATTCGAAACCTGATCAGCGTGTGCTCGCTGGATATGTGGTCGGCTGACTCCATGGGGCCTCAAGCCGTGGTGGCGGTCGCCCAGTAAAAGCCTGCAATACACGCTGGGAGGCAGATATTCATCGGCTGGCTAGCCTGGGATTTACACCCACTGCCACCCAGGAAAACCTTCATGCCGGTTGATCAACGATTGGAACTGCAGCAGCTGTTGCCGGCTTTGGTCGAAGGGCGGCTGATCACGCCTGAACTCGCCCAACGCTTGTCGGCATTGCCGGCCAGCAACACCCAGCACCCCTTGGAGAGCATCGCAGCCCAAGGCCCGTGCCTGGAAACCCTGACCGAATGGCTCGCCCAACAGGCCGGGCAACCCTATCTGCGCATCGACCCGTTAAAGATCGACGTGGCGACGGTGGTGCCGTTGATGTCCCACGCATTCGCCCAGCGTCACGCCATACTCGCGGTGGCGGTGGATGCGCAAACCGTCACGGTCGCCAGCGCCCAGCCCCATGTCACCAGCTGGGAAGCCGGGCTCTCGCAGGTGCTCAAGCGTTCGATCACGCGCGTGGTCGCCAATCCTCAGGACATTACGCGCTGCATCGGTGAGTTCTACCGGCTGGCGAAGTCCGTCAGCGGCGCCGATCAGAAGGTCGTGGCGCCGGTCAATGTCGACCTGCTCAACCTCGGCGCCAGCGACCAGGAGCCGGATGCCAACGACGCGCACATCGTCAACATCGTCGATTGGCTACTGCAATACGCGTTCGCCCAGCGCGCCAGCGATATCCATATCGAGCCCTGCCGTGAACAGGGGCGTGTGCGCTTTCGCATCGACGGGCTGCTGCACGACGTCTATCAGTTCCCGGCCCAGGTAACGATGGCGGTGGTCAGCCGCCTGAAAAGCCTGGGTCGCATGAACGTGGCAGAAAAACGCAGGCCCCAGGACGGCCGGGTCAAGACCAAAAGCCCGGCAGGCGCGGAAGTTGAACTGCGCCTTTCCACCTTGCCCACGGCGTTTGGCGAGAAGCTGGTGATGCGGATTTTCGACCCGCAGGTCCTGCTCAAGGGCTTTGACCAGCTGGGTTTGTCGGCTGATGACCAGCAACGCTGGCAGTCCATGACGCGCCAGACCCACGGCATCATCCTGGTGACCGGCCCAACCGGTTCAGGCAAGACCAGCACGCTCTACACCACGCTCAGGCAACTGGCGACCCGGGAGGTCAACCTGTGCACCGTGGAAGATCCCGTCGAGATGGTCGAACCGGCGTTCAACCAGATGCAGGTGCAGCACAACATCGACCTGACCTTCGCCAGCGGCATCCGCGCCCTGCTGCGCCAGGATCCGGACATCATCATGATTGGCGAGATCCGCGACCAGGAGACCGCCGAGATGGCGATCCAGGCCGCACTGACCGGGCATCTGGTGCTGTCGACCTTGCATACCAACGACGCGCCCAGCGCCATCAGCCGCTTGCAGGAACTGGGCATTGCTCACTATTTGATCAAGGCCACATTATTGGGGGTGATGGCACAGCGGTTGGTACGGGTTTTATGTCCTCACTGCAAGCGGACGCTGGGTGGGGTCCATGAGGCGGTCGGATGCGTGGAATGTCGACACAGCGGCTATCGGGGCCGAGCCGGTGTGTACGAAATCATGCTGCTGAATCAAGCGCTCAAGACGCTGATCACGCCCGGCGCCGATGTGCAGGCGCTGCGCCAGGCGGCGATTGCCCAAGGCATGTGCAGCCTGCGCATGGCCGGCCTGCAAAAGGTCGAGGCGGGGCAGACCACGATGGCGGAAGTATTACGAGTAACGCCTGGGGATTCGGTAACAAATCCTTTGTTTGATCAGCAGTGAAACCGTTCTTATCGGTGACAACACCGTTACAATCGGCCCAACGTCGTTTCACTGACACATTCAGATAGGGAATCGCTATGCAGATCGGAACCGTACTGCTTCTTTTCGTGGGCTTGGCCATCGCCATCCTGTTCATGGGCTTCAAGGTCGTCCCCCAGGGTTACCAGTGGACAGTCGAGCGTTTCGGCCGCTACACCAACACCCTCAAGCCTGGCCTGAACATCATCATCCCGGTCATGGACCGCATCGGTCGCAAGATCAACGTGATGGAAAGCGTGCTGGATATCCCGCCCCAGGAAGTCATCACCGCCGACAACGCCACCGTGCAGATCGACGCCGTGTGCTTCTTCCAGGTTGTCAACACCGCCCAGGCCGCGTACGAGGTCAACAACCTCGAACACGCCATCCGCAACCTGCTGCAAACCAACATCCGTACCGTGCTCGGTTCCATGGAGCTGGATGCCATGCTCAGCCAGCGCGACGGCATCAACGAGAAACTGCTGAAAACCGTGGACGAAGCCACCGCGCCATGGGGCATCAAGATCACCCGTATCGAGATCAAGGACATCAGCCCACCTGCCGACCTGATGGCCGCCATGTCGGGCCAGATGAAAGCCGAACGGATCAAGCGTGCGCAAATCCTAGAGGCTGAAGGCTTGCGCGCCTCAGCGATCCTGACCGCCGAAGGCAAGAAGCAGGCGCAGATCCTTGAGGCAGAAGGTAGCCGACAGGCTGCATTCCTTGAGTCCGAAGCCCGTGAGCGTCAGGCCGAAGCAGAAGCCCGCGCGACCCAGGTGGTGTCGGAAGCGATTGCGTCGGGCAACGTGCAGGCGGTCAATTACTTTGTCGCACAGAAATACATCGATGCGCTGGGCAAGCTGGCATCGGCCAACAACAGCAAGGTCATCCTGATGCCGCTGGAAGCCAGCCAGGTGATCGGTGCAGTCGGCGGTATCGGCGAGATCGTCAAGGCAACGTTCGACAACAAGAAAGGCTGAGGCCAGCGCCATGTGGGATTTCCTGCAGCATCTGTCGTTTTGGGATTGGCTGGCGCTGGGTACGGTGTTGCTGATCCTTGAGGTATTCGGCGCCGGTGGTTACCTGCTGTGGATGGGCATCGCGGCGGCGGCCGTGGGTGTGATCAAGTTTTTGGTGCCACCCTTGGGGCTGGAGTGGCAACTGCTACTGTTTGCCGTGCTGTCGATCGTCACAGCCGTGTATTGGTGGAAGCGTCAGCGCAGCAGTGCCAAGGTCAGCGACCAGCCGGGGCTGAACGAGCGCGGCTCGGAGCTGATCGGCCGCACCTTCGTGGTGCATCAGGCGATTGTCGACGGCCGGGGCAAGGTAAAGGTGGGTGACGGCGTGTGGATGGTCACTGGACCGGACAGCCCCGTAGGCGCTCAAGTCCGGGTAGTTGGCCAGGAAGGTGTGGTGTTAAGGGTTGAAACTGTTTAGTCAGTGATGGAACTCGGTTGGACTAACTACAATCATAAAGTACAGATAACCCACCCGGAGTCACCCATCATGCGTCTTAAATATGCTGTCGCAACCCTTGCTGTGCTTTCCCTCCCTGTCGGTTCAGCCATGGCCGACAGTTTCTGGCGCAACGTCATCTCGTCCGGCGCCACTACCGGCTCGACGTACCTGACGTTCAAGGACCACAAGCTGGTGGTCGCCGCACAAGACGACGCAGGCAGCTTTGTTGCCAGCGATGGCGGCATCCGTGGCCCGTACCTGGAAGCGGCGATGCAGAAAGTCCGCGCCGATAACCCTGGCCTGCAAGCCACGGATATGGAGCTGGCCAACGCCATCCTCGCGAAAAACGCCGTTACCGAATAACTCGGGCTCGATAAAAAATGCCGCTTTGAACAGCGGCATTTTTTTGTCTTGAGTTCCTACAGCTATCGCCACCGAGTACTACGCATAGGTTCCTGCTTTCAATGTGGAGTACAGAGAACTCCTGTCGAGTCTCATCCTGCTGGGCAACAAGCTAAGGGTTCCTTTTTAAATAAAGCGGATCACTGCCCATGCACAAGATTGCCTACGTACTGCTGCTCTCTGCATTTTCGACCTCCTACGCCCAGGCAGAAAGCTGGTACGGATCAGCAAAATTCAACAACGCCCGCCAGAACCTTTCCAGCTCGCTGCTCACCAGCCCTCGTGTGACTGAACGAGTGGACGCCCCAGATAGCACCAAGTCATTCGTAGCCTCTTTCGCCGCAGGTTACGCCTTTGAGAATGGCTGACGCCTGGAAGGGGAATACACAATGCCGAACAACTCGACGTTCAAATCCTACTGGGCCCCCTTCAATGCCAACGTCAACAGCATGCAGGTCCAGAGCCAGCGCTTGATGCTCAATGGCTATAAAGACATCCCGATCAACCCATGGTTATCGTTCTACGGTATGGCCGGTGTGGGTGTCGCTCGCATTGAAGCCGAAGGCTATCAAACCAACGAGACCCGCCGCTTTGCCAATAATCGCCAACACAACTTTGCCTACAGTGTAGGCATGGGGCTGGAAGCCAAGGTCAGTGAGCAAATCACACTGGGGGCTGGTTATCGATATATCGCCATGGGCGATGTTGAAACCGGCTACAACACCTTCGCAAACCGTGTGAACGCCAGGGATGAACAACTCAAAGGCAAGCTCAAGGAACAAAATGTGTTCCTGGAAGCGCGCTACGCCTTCTAAAGCCCGTAGAGAATGTCGCTGTTGAAGCGGCATTTTTTACTTGAACACTGACGATTCATTCACAGGCGACAGGCTATATTCAGTCACACCGTGTAACCATACCGGTACTGATCGCTTACTCATCGCCAATCTGAAACGGATGCCTTCGTCGTCATGAGCCAACAGCCCTTCCTGCCGTTCTCCAAACCCACCATCGATGAAGCCACCATCTCGGCGGTCGGCGATGTACTGCGCTCGGGCTGGATCACCAGCGGGCCGAAAGTGCAGGCATTCGAAGCTCAGCTGTCGGAATACTTTGGCGGCCGGCCGGTGCGCACCTTCAACTCGGGCACTTGCACCATGGAGATTGCCTTGCGCATCGCCGGAATCGGGCCGGGTGATGAAGTTATCACCACGCCGATCTCCTGGGTGGCCACGGCCAACGTGATCCTGGAAGTCGGTGCCACGCCGGTGTTTGCCGATATCGACCCGGTCACCCGCAACATCGACCTGGCTCAGGTGGAAGCCGCGATCACCCCGCGCACCAAGGCGATCATCCCGGTCTACCTGGCCGGTCTGCCCCTGGACATGCCGATGCTGTACGCACTGGCAAACAAGTACAGCCTGCGCATCGTCGAGGACGCGGCCCAGGCATTGGGTTCGAGCTGGGATGGCGAGCGCATCGGCGCCACCGGTGATTTCGTGTCGTTCAGTTTCCAGGCCAACAAGAACATAACCTCTTCCGAGGGCGGTTGCCTGGTCTTGAACAACGCCGAAGAAGCGCGTCTGGCCGAGAAGTATCGCCTGCAAGGCGTCACCCGCACCGGCTTCGATGGCTTGGATGTAGATGTGCTGGGCGGCAAGTTCAATATGACCGACATCGCCGCCGCCATTGGCCTGGGGCAGTTTGCCCATATCGAGAAGATCACCGCGCATCGCCAGAACCTGGCGCGGCACTACTTCAAGTGCTTTGGCAGTGATTTTGAAGAGCAGTACGGCGCACAACTGCCACCGGCCGACTTCGAAAACAGCAACTGGCACCTGTTCCAACTGGTGCTGCCAGAGCGTCAGGACGGCCTGCCGGCCCGCGCCACCTTCATGGAGCAGATGCAGGCCCACGGCGTCGGCATTGGCTATCACTACCCTCCGATCCACCTGCTGAGTCTCTATCGGGCACAGGGGTTCAAGGAAGGCATGTTCCCGGTGGCAGAAAAGGTCGGTCGTTTGATCGTGTCGTTGCCGATGTTTACGGCGATGACAGAGGCGGATGTCGAGCGGTCGGTAGCGGCAGTGAAAGCGGTTCTACAGCGCTGAAAGCACATTGCGGGAGCCGGATAACCGGCTCCCGCAACAGAATCACTCGCCGATGGCGGCTTTGTAGCCAGCAGCATCCAGCAGTTTTTCCAGATCAGCCGGATTGCTCGGCTTGAGCTTGAAGATCCACGCGCCGTACGGATCGGAGTTCAGCAGCTCAGGGCTACCGCTCAGCTCCTCATTGACGGCGATCACTTCGCCTGCAACCGGAGCGTAGATGTCCGAGGCGGCCTTCACCGACTCAACCACACCCGCTTGGCCGGCAGCGTCGAACTGCGCGCCCACTTCGGCCAACTCGACAAACACCACATCACCCAACGCTTCCTGAGCATGGTCGGAAATACCGACGGTCACGGTGCCGTCAGCTTCCAGGCGTGCCCATTCGTGGCTTTCGGCAAAACGCAGGTCGGCAGGGATATCGCTCATAATCTGTGTCCTCAAGAAGTAATGTCAGCGGCCATTGGCCTGCCGGAAATAGGTTAGATCAAGGTTTTGCCATGGCGCACGAAGGTCGGTTTGACCACTCGAACCGGGTACCACTTGCCGCGGATTTCCACTTCGGCCCGATCAGCCGTTGCCGTCGGTACTCGCGCCAGGGCAATGGATTTGCTCAGCGTAGGAGAGAAACTACCACTGGTGATCTCCCCTTCGCCAATATTGGCGATACGAACCACCTGGTGAGCACGTAAAACCCCACGTTCTTCCAGTACCAGCCCGACCAGTTTGAACTGCACACCCGCCGCTTTTTCCGCCTCCAGCGCGGCGCGGCCGATGAAGTTGCGCTCGGCCGGCTCCCAGGCAATGCTCCAGGCCATGTTCGACGCCAACGGTGAAACGTCCTGATGGATGTCCTGACCGTAGAGGTTCATGCCCGCTTCCAGGCGCAGGGTATCGCGGGCGCCAAGGCCGATGGGGGAAATACCGGCACCTACCAGGTCGTTGAAAAAGCCCGGCGCCTGATCGGCCGGCAGGACAATCTCCAGACCATCTTCGCCGGTATAACCCGTGCGGGCGATAAACCAATCGCCGTCGGCCTGGCCTTCGAAGGGTTTGAGCTGGTGAATGAGCGCGCCGCGCGACTGGGTCACCAGCTCGGCAATCTTCTGCCGGGCGTGAGGGCCTTGGATAGCGAGCATGGCCAGCTCAGGGCGTTCATGCAGCTGCACCTGGTAATTGCCCAGTTGCGCGTGCATCCAGGCCATGTCCTGGTCGCGGGTGGCGGCGTTGACCACCAGCCGATAAGCGGACTCGGTGCGGTAGACGATCATGTCGTCCACCACGCCGCCCTTTTCATTGAGCATGGCGCTGTACAACGCACGGCCGCAGCCGTGCAGGCGTTCGACATCATTGGCCAGCAGGTACTGGAGCCATTCCTTGGCCTGGAGGCCGGTGACATCGATCACGGTCATATGAGATACATCGAACACCCCGCAGTCGCGTCGCACCTGGTGGTGTTCTTCAACCTGCGAGCCGTAGTGCAGAGGCATATCCCAACCGCCAAAATCGACCATTTTCGCGCCGAGGGCGAGATGCAGGTCATACAGAGGCGTACGCTGTCCCATGGGTTTCTCCTTCCGGGCGTGGCGAAGGTGCGCGGAGCTACTGTTCGTGCTGAACACCTTGAATTACAAGGCCTGCAGCCACGCCCAGCGACCCGCTCCGAAAGACGAAGCGCACCGAATGCCGCGCATTGTAGCCGCAAGCCGTAGGACTGGCACCTAACCGATTTGCCGGGCGGAGCGTCGAATCAGCCCGATCACCGGCAACAGGCCGACCAGCACCAGTGTCAACGCGGGCAAAGAGGCCCTTGCCCATTCGCCTTCACTGGTCATTTCAAAGATCCGCACGGCCAGCGTGTCCCAGCCGAACGGGCGCATCAGCAGGGTCGCGGGCATTTCCTTGAGCACATCGACAAACACCAGCAGTGCCGCACTCAAGGTCCCCGGCAGCAACAACGGCAGATACACTTTGCAAAACAGTCGTGGGCCACTGACGCCAAGACTGCGTGCTGCTTCCGGCAAGGAGGGCCGGATGCGCGCCAGGCTGTTTTCCAACGGCCCATAGGCCACCGCCAGGAAACGCACCAGATACGCCAGCACCAACGCCGACAGGCTGCCCAACAGCAATGGTTTGCCCGCCCCGCCGAGCCAGCCGGACAGCGGCACCACCAGTTCACGGTCCAGATAGCTGAACGCCAACATGATCGACACCGCCAACACCGAACCCGGCAAGGCATAACCGACATTGGCCAGGCTGATGCCGGAGCGGATCGCCCGCGTCGGCGCCAGCCGGTTGGCGAAGGCCAGCACCAACGCCACGCTGACTGTGATCAGGGCAGCGATCCCGCCCAGATAAAGCGTGTGAACAATCAGGCCGGAGTAGCGTTCATCCAGATCGAAGCGACCGCGCTGCCAGAACCAGGCAACCAGTTGCAGCATCGGAATCACAAAGGCACAGGCGAACACCAGCCCACACCAACTACTCGCCGCTGCCGCTTTGAAACCGCGCAGGTGATACAGCGCCTTGCCCCGTGGCCGTTCGTTGCTCGGTCGGCTGGCGCCCCGTGCTCGCCGCTCGCCATACAGCACCAACATCACCACCAACAGCAACAGGCTGGCCAACTGGGCCGCGCTGGACAGGCTGAAAAAGCCGTACCAGGTCTTGTAGATGGCGGTGGTGAAAGTATCGAAGTTGAATACCGAGACCGCGCCGAAATCCGCCAGGGTCTCCATCAATGCCAACGCCACCCCGGCCCCAATCGCCGGCCGCGCCATGGGCAGGGCCACATGCCAGAACGCGCGCCACGGCGATTGCCCCAACACCCGCGCCGCTTCCATCAGCCCTTTGCCCTGGGCCAGAAACGCCGTGCGCGCCAACAGATAAACGTAGGGATAGAACACCAGCACCAACACGATGATCACACCGCTGGTGGAACGCACCCTAGGCAGCCTCAAGCCACTGCCAAACCATTCGCGCAGCAGGGTTTGCACCGGGCCGGAGAAATCCAGCAAGCCGACAAACACAAAAGCCAGAACGTACGCGGGAATGGCGAACGGCAGCATCAACGCCCAATCAAGCCAGCGCCGGCCGGGGAACTCGCAGAGGCTGGTCAGCCAGGCCAGGCTCACGCCCAGCAGGGTCACGCCGACGCCGACACCCAACACCAGGGTCAGGGTGTTGCCCAGCAGGCGCGGCATCTGGGTTTCCCAGAGGTGGGACCAGATTTGTGCATCGATGCTTTGCCAGGACAGCAACAGCACGCTCAGCGGCAGCAGCACCAGGGCAGCGACGGTGAAGACCGGCAGGTACCAGCGGCGTTGGGCGGGGTGGGCCAATGAGAAACTCTCAGAATAATAAAGATTTTCAAGGCGCCGCTAACCAATGTGGGAGCGGGCTTGCTCGCGAATGCAGTGTATCAGCCACACATGTATCGACTGACACGACGCTTTCGCGAGCAAGCCCGCTCCCACATTTCGATCTGCGGCGTTTTAAAAATTTAGTTCCAGCCAGCCCGATCCATCAACCGGATCGCCTCAGCCTGGCGCTTGCCCGCCACTTCCACCGGCAAGGTGTCCGCCACGAACTTGCCCCAGCTCGCGACTTCTGGCGACGGCGGTACGGCCGGGTTGGCCGGGAACTCCTGGTTCACGTCGGCAAAAATCTTCTGCGCCTCAGGCGTGGTCATCCACTCCACCAGTGCCTTGGCGGCTTCCGGGTGCGGAGCGTGTTGGGTCAGGCCGATGCCCGACAGGTTCACGTGCACGCCACGGTCGCCCTGGTTCGGCCAGAACAGTTTTACCGCCAGGTCCGGCTTCTGTTTGTGCAGGCGGCCATAGTAGTAGGTGTTGACGATGCCCACGTCGCACTGCTCGGCATTGATGGCCTCCAGCACAGCGATGTCATCGGAGAACACGTCGGTGGACAGGTTGTTCACCCAGCCCTTGACGATTTCTTCGGTCTTGGCCGCACCGTGGGTTTCGATCAGGGTGGCGGTCAGCGACTGGTTGTAGACCTTTTTCGCCGTGCGCAGGCACAGGCGGCCTTCCCACTGTTTGTCGGCCAGGGCTTCGTAGGTGGTGAGGTCGCCCGGTTTTACCCGGTCGGTGGAATAGGCGATGGTCCGCGCGCGCAGGCTCAAGCCGGTCCAGGTGTGTTTGGAAGAGCGGTATTGCAGGGGAATGTTCTTGTCGATCACCGGGGAAGTGAACGGTTGCAGGATGCCCATTTGCTCAGCCTGCCAGAGGTTGCCGGCATCGACGGTGAGCAGCAGGTCGGCGGTGGCGTTTTCGCCCTCGGCCTTGATGCGCTGCATCAGCGGGGCTTCCTTGTCGGTGATGAATTTCACCTGCACGCCGGTTTTCTTTGTGTAGGCGTCGAACACTGGCTTGATCAGTTCGTCGATGCGCGAGGAGTAGACCACCACTTCGTCGGCGGCCTGCACGGTGGTGCTGCCGATCAGGGTGAGTGCCAGGGCAGTCAGGAGGCGCTTGGGTGCCAACATGGGTGCGGTCTCTCATTTGCAAAAAGAGGGCAAATGATAAGGACTCACATTTGGTAGCGCTTGGTGGAGGCGTTACCAGATGTTGCACGACTGTTTCAGGGCTGGGCCAGCTCCGGCAGATCCCCGCTCAGGCCCAGCGCCTGGCGCACAAACACAGCCTTGGCCTCGGGCATCTGGTCGACCATTTTCAAACCGGCGTTGCGCAACCAGCGCAGCGGCAGTTGATCAGCCTGGAACAGTCGCTCAAAACCCTCCATCGCCGCCATCAACGCCAGGTTATGCGGCATGCGTCGACGCTCGTAGCGGCTCAGCACCTTTACATCCGCCAGGCGCTCGCCGCGCTCGGTCGCAGACAACAAGACTTCAGCCAGTGTCGCCGCATCCAGGAAACCCAGGTTCACGCCCTGCCCCGCCAAGGGATGGATCACGTGCGCCGCGTCGCCAATCAACGCGAGGCCTTCGGCCACATAGCGCTTGGCGTGACGCTGGCGCAGTGGCACGCAGACGCGCGGGTCGGCGCTCAACACCGTGCCGAGCCGCCCTTCGAAGGCGCGCTCCAGCTCACGGCAGAAGCTTTCATCATCCAGCGCCATCAAGCGCTCTGACTCAGCCGGCGTGGTCGACCAGACGATCGAACACCAATCTTCCTGCCCGTCCCGTACCAGCGGCAAGAATGCCAGCGGGCCGGTGTCGGTAAAGCGTTGCCACGCCGTACGTTGGTGCGGCTGGCTGCTGCGTACGCTGGTGACGATGGCGTTATGCAGGTAATCCCATTCGCGGGTGGCGGTGCCGGTCAGGCGGCGCACGGCGGAATTGGCGCCATCGGCAGCCACCACCAACGGCGCACGTAACGTGCGGCCGTCGGCCAGGGTCAGCAGCCAGTCATCGCCGGAGCGGCGCATCTGTTCCAGGCGCGCATTGGCCAACAGGCCCAGGTCGCAGTCGTGCAGACGGTCGAGCAGTGCATCCTGCACCACGCGGTTCTCGACGATATGCCCGAGCACTTCGGCATGCACACTGGCGGCGGAAAAATGGATCTGCCCGGTGCCGCTGCCGTCCCACACTTGCATCTCGCCATAAGGGCTTGCACGGCGCGAGACGATGCCGTCCCACACGCCCAAGCGCTCGAGGATGCGCTGGCTGGCGGCCGACAAGGCGCTCACGCGGGGTTCGAATGCGGCCTCGCGGTCAAACGGCTTGACGCTCAGCGGGCTGCCGTCGAGCAGCAGCACCTGCAAGCCACTGCCCTGCAACGCCAGCGCCAGGGCGCTTCCGACCATTCCGGCCCCGACAATCAGCACATCTGCGCGCATGTCCATGCTTTAAGCCTGTCTCGCTGGCGGCTTGCGCCGCACGTAAAGGGTTTTGTCGACTCGCGCCACCAGAGTGCCGGAGCCGTCATGAATCTGGACCTTGAGGTGGGGCAGGTACTTCTCGCCCCCTTCGGTCTGCCGGCGGATCTCATCGAGCAAGGCATCATCGATGGAAAACTCGGCATACACCGGGCCTTTGCCCGGCGAAATGAAATCGATACTCGCCGCCTTGTCCCACACGATGTAGTCGCGGCCAAGGTTCTCCATCAACAGCAGCATGTAGAACGGGTCGACCATCGAATACAGGCTGCCGCCAAACTGCGTACCGACGTAATTGCGGTTGTACCAGCCCAGGCCCATGCGCACTTTGACATGCCGGAAGTCCGCGCTCAGTTCTTGCACCCGTACACCCGCGCCGAGGTACGGCGGGTACAGGCTCAGAAACCAGCGCAATAACCGCGCCTTGCCCAGGCGCTCAATCAACCAGTTACGCATCGGGACGGGTACCCAGACCCATGGCCTGACGCGCGAACCAGCGCTTGGCCGGCGGCAGCAAGTCCAGGCCCAGCAGGCCCATGTTGCGGCCCAGGGCGACCAGCGGTTGGGCGCTGCCAAACAGGCGCGTGACCTGGTCGGAGAAACCCACGGTGAGCTTCTGGTCCAGGCGCTGGCGCTCGCGATAACCCTGCAAGGTGGCCAGGTCACCCGGCACTTGCGGCCCGGCCAACAAGGCTTCAGCCAATGCATTTGCATCACGCAGGGACAGGTTGAAGCCCTGCCCCGCAATCGGGTGCAGGCTGTGGGCCGCGTTGCCGAGGATCGCCAGGTGGGAGCGCACTTGCTCCTCGGCTTCCACCAATGTCAGCGGATACAGATGACGGGCGCCGACTTGCTTCAGCGTGCCCAGGCGGTAGCCGAACACGCCCTGCAACTCGCTAAGGAAGCTGCGTTCGTCAAGGTTGGCCAGGCGTTGCGCGTCCATGCCGATGCGCGTCCACACCAGTGCGCAGCGGTTGTCCGGCAGCGGCAGCAGGGCCATCGGGCCTTCATCGGTGAAACGCTCGAAGGCTTCACCGTTATGGGATTCGCTGGGGGTGATGTTGGCGATCAACGCGCTCTGGTTGTACGGGCGGGTTTTCACGCCGATGCCCAGTTGCTCACGCAGGCCGGAGCGGCCACCGTCCGCCAGCACGGCGAGGTCGCACTCCAACACGGTTTCATCATTGAGGGTCAGGCGGTAGCCATCGGGCAGCGGTTCCATGCGTGTGACTTCGGCCGGGCAACGCCAGCTGACCACCTCTTTGTCCAGGCCTTGCCACAGGCATTGGCCCAGCCAGGCGTTTTCCACCACATAGCCGAGGGCCGGCACGCCCTCTTCCATGGCGGACAGGCGCGCGGTGGAGAAACGCCCACGGTCAGACACATGAATCTGCTTGATCGGCTCGGCGCGGCGCGAAATCTCTTGCCACAAACCCAGGCGCTGATAGATCTGCCGGGCGCCGTAGGACAGCGCCGAAGAACGCGCATCGTAGCTCGGCTGGTAGCTGTCGCCCGGCGCAAAAGGTTCGATCAGCACGATCTTCCAGCCGCGCGCCTTGGCCCCAGCCTGCAACGCCAGCGCCAGGCTGGCGCCGACCAGGCCGCCGCCAATGATTGCCAGGTTGACCCGGCTCATCGGGCAGCCGCCATCAACGCTTCAATTTCAGCGACGGTCTTGGGCACGCCACCGGTCAGGATTTCACAGCCTTGCTTGGTCACTACCACGTCGTCCTCGATGCGTACGCCAATGCCACGCCATTTCTTTGCCACATTCGGGTTGTCCGGCGAAATATAAATGCCCGGTTCTACGGTCAGCGCCATGCCGACTTCCAACACCCGCCATTCACCGCCCACCTTGTACTCGCCCACATCATGCACATCCATACCCAGCCAGTGGCCGGCGCGGTGCATGTAGAAGGCTTTATAGGCTTCGCTGGCGATCAACTCGTCGACGTCACCCTGCAGCAACCCCAGTTTCACCAAACCGGCGGTAATCACCTGCACGGTGGCCTCATGCGCCTGGTTCCAATGCTTGTCCGGGGCGATTTCGGCAAACGCGGCTTCCTGGGAAGCCAGCACAATTTCGTAGATCGCCTTCTGTTCCGGCGAAAATTTGCCATTGACCGGCCAGGTGCGGGTGATGTCGCTCGCGTAGCAGTCGATCTCACAACCGGCGTCGATCAGCACCAGGTCGCCGTCCTTGAGCAGTGCGTCATTCTGCTGGTAATGCAGGATGCAGCTGTTGCGCCCGGCGGCGACGATGGAGCCATAGGCCGGCATTTTCGCGCCGCCTTTGCGAAATTCATAATCCAGCTCGGCTTCCAGGCTGAATTCATAAAGACCGGCCCGGCTGGCCTGCATCGCCTTCACGTGGGCCGCGCAGGAGATTCGCGCGGCCTCGCGCATCACCTTCACTTCTGCCGCCGATTTATACAGGCGCATGTCGTGGAGCAGATGATCCAGGGCAACGAATTCGTTCGGCGGCTGGGCGCCCAGGTGGGCCTTGGAGCGGATCACGTTGATCCACTCCATCAGGTGCCGGTCGAACTCGGCATTGCTGCCCATGGCCGAGTACACCCGGTCGCGACCTTCGATAAGGCCGGGCAGGATGTCGTCGATATCGGTGATGGGGAACGCGTCGTCGGCGCCAAAGTCACGGATCGCGCCTTCGGTGCCGGCGCGCAGGCCGTCCCACAGTTCGCGTTCGGCGTTGCGCTCGCGACAGAACAGCACGTACTCGCCGTGCTGGCGACCGGGCATCAGCACGATCACCGCTTCCGGCTCGGGGAAACCGCTCAGGTACTGGAAGTCACTGTCCTGGCGGTATACGTGCTCGACATCGCGATTGCGGATCGCCACGGCGGCGGCCGGCAGGGTCGCGATGCTGTTGGGTTCCATCTGCGCCATGAGCGCCTTGCGGCGTCGGGTGTATTCCGCTCGGGGGATATGGATCATGGGCAGATGGGCTTCCTTTCTTAGTGCAGCGACGGCTTGGGTGCAGCGGGTTCAGCGGACTTCTTGGTCTCGGTGAACAGCAGCAACGGCGCGACGCGCAGGTATTCCATGACTTCCATGTAGTCGCCTTCGCCGTCTTCGGACTCTTCCAGGGCGTCTTGCACCTGGGAGATCGCAGCCAGATCCTGCAACACTTCCTTGGCGTCGGTGCTCAGTTCCAGGCCGCCGGCGTTGACGCCGAAACCGTGGAGGAAGCCTTGGCACCATTGGCCCAGGGCAGCGGCGCGTTCGGCGAGCGGTGCGTCGTCGGTCGGCAGCAGCAGGACCACGGTGACGTCATCACCGGTCAGCTCGCCCTTGACCATCTCTTGCAGGCCGATCAGCGCGTTACGCACGTTGTCGGTCGGCTCGGTCTCAAGCAGCTCGGCCACGTCAGCCAGCCAGTTGTCGGCATCAAAGCCAACGCCGGTGCAGCTGCGGCCCAGCAATACGCCGTGCAGTTCAGCAGGCGAGCAAGGGTGGCCGCTGGTGCTCAGCAGTTTGGAAAAAGCGTCGTACGGGGAGTTCTGAATAGGCATGGTGAGCTAGGCGCCAGACGGCGCAATGTCTAGAATGGAGCGCTGTATCCTAGCACCGGCAGACGTACCAAGACTATCAAGGGCGTCAGATCGTTTATCCTGCAGTTGCCATTCATCAGACAAATCCAGTGGAACCCAATGGAAGACACCGACCTGCAAGCGCTGATGGCCAGACTCGAATTGCTAATTACCCGGGTCGAGCAACTAAAGAGCCAAAACGGACTCCTATTAGCTCAGGAAAAGACCTGGCGCGAGGAACGCGCTCACCTCATTGAAAAAAACGAAATCGCCCGGCGTAAGGTCGAATCGATGATTTCGCGCCTGAAGGCCCTGGAGCAAGACTCATGAGTTCAAGCAATAGCGTCACCGTGCAGATCCTGGATAAAGAATATTCGATCATCTGCCCCCAGGAAGAGCGCAACAACCTGGTGAGCGCCGCCCGCTACCTGGATGGCAAGATGCGTGAAATCCGCAGCAGCGGCAAAGTGATTGGCGCCGACCGTATCGCCGTGATGGCCGCGCTGAACATTACCCACGATCTGCTGCATAAGCAGGAACGCCCTGACGTGCAGGCCAGCGGCTCGACGCGTGAGCAGGTGCGTGACCTGCTGGAGCGTGTCGATCTGGTGCTTTCCAGCGATTCAGACGCACCCAAGGGCTGATTGCCGCGACGGTTTAAGGTATACTCGCCCCACTCCCTGGCGTGTTTGCCAGTCGGCGATGTCCCTGAGCCGATTCGCACTACCCTGGAAGTTGCACGTTGGGCTGGTGTGCATGTCCGCTAGACGGAAAGCCTTAAAGCCTACTGCATCTTCCACCTTGAACTTTCGGGTTCAAGGGCTAAGTCGACAGCGGCTCTGTCGGGGAGCCTGAATTCCCAAACTCAATGCCAGTCCTCGGACTGGCATTGTTTTATGAGCCGGAAACCATGACCGAACCTGCGCCGCTTTCCCGTCCGCAACTTCGACGCATGTTGCGCAAAGCCCGCCGCGCCCTCACGCCAAGCGAGCAGCGCAAGGCCGCCCAGGGCCTGTATCGGCAACTGGCACAGCACCCGCTGTTTCGCCGGGCCAAACATATCTCTTTGTATCTACCGACGGACGGTGAAATCGATCCGCGCCTGCTGCTGCGCGCCGCTCAGCGCCGGGGCAAGGCCACTTACCTGCCGGTGCTCAGCGCCTGGCCACGGACCAAGATGGTGTTCCAGCGCGTCAGGCCTGGGGAAAAGCTGCTGCCCAATCGCTTTCGCATCCTGGAGCCACGAGTGAATATCAGCCGCCAGCGCAAAGTCTGGGCCTTGGACCTGGTGCTACTGCCGTTGGTGGGGTTCGATGATGCCGGTGGACGCCTGGGCATGGGCGGCGGGTTCTACGATCGCAGCCTGGCCTACCTGGCACGCCGCCAGAGCTGGCGCAAGCCGACGCTGCTGGGCCTGGCCCATGAATGTCAGAAGGTCGATCGATTGATACAGGCAAGCTGGGATGTGCCGTTGGCGGGCACCGTCACCGATAAGCATTGGTATAGTGCGAAGACGCCACTGGAATCAGCGGCGCCTTGAAAGAAGAGTCAGCGTTTGAACGGTTGCGGCTGCTGCTGAGCCAGTTCAACGGGCGCATCGGTCTTGTTCGACCATAAGCTTTGGGCATACCCGGTGGTCACGACGCCCAGACCAAACAAAATCACCAAAATCCATAGTAAATCCGGTTTACGTTGCATCGATTGCCCCCCTGCAGGCACCTCGTACACGATGACAACAACGTTCCAAAGTAGTCCGTTGCAGCTGCGTCAAGCTTTAAAAGCCGGCATTCTGCGGTAACGTGAACCAACACGCAAACCTTGGCGCCAACCGACTGTCGGTTTGTCATCAAATTGCCTGACAACTTGCCCACTGCTTTTTTCAGGAGCCCAAAAATGGCCTATTGGCTGATGAAATCCGAGCCCGACGAACTCTCTATCAAAGGCCTGGAAAAGCTCGGCGAAGCGCGCTGGGACGGGGTGCGCAACTACCAGGCGCGCAACTTCCTGCGTGCCATGGCGGTGGGTGACCAATTTTTCTTCTACCACTCCAGTTGCCCGGAGCCGGGCATTGCCGGCATCGGCAAAATCGTCGAGGCGGCCTACCCGGATCCCACCGCGCTGGAGCCCGAAAGCCACTACTTCGACGCCAAGGCCACTCCGGAAAAAAATCCGTGGAGCGCGATCAACGTCGCCCACGTCCAGACCTTCCCCAACGTGCTTGGCCTGGGCTACCTCAAACAACAAACCGCCCTTGCCGAACTGCCCCTGGTGCAAAAAGGCAGCCGCCTTTCAGTGATGGCCGTCACGCCCGAGCAATGGGCCGCCGTGATCAATTTGCTTTAACTGACCGGTATCAAAGCCCCGCCGGGGCAAACCGCTCAAACTAGGACGCTAATGCCGCAGGAAGCAGCCATGTCGACGAACCACCACGCCTCACGCCTTTTCGCCATCGCCCTCATTGCCCTGTTGCTGGGCGCCGGCGGCTTCGGTTACTGGCGCTCCACCCAGGACCGCCTGCCCGAAGGCCTGAGCATGGGCAATGGCCGCCTGGAATCCACCGAAGTGCAGATCGCCGCCAAGATCCCCGGCCGCCTGGCCGAAGTACGCGTGGACGAAGGCGACAAGGTCCTCAAAGGCCAACTGCTCGCACGCATGGACACCCGCACGCTGGAAGCCCAACGCGCCCAGGCAGAAGCCGAAGTGCTGCGCGCCAAGGAAAACTTCGCGGCCGCCGAGGCCAACGTGCAATTGCGCCAGAGCGAGCAACTGCTGGCCAACCAGGAACTCAAGCGCACCCAGGAACTGTACAAGCGCGGCTTCGCCAGCAGCCAGTTGATTGACCAACAGCAGGCACGGCAGAACACCGGCAACGCCGCCGTGATTGCCGCGCAAGCCCAAGTCAATTCGGTGAAGGCGGCGATTGGCGCCGCCGAAGCCCAGGTCGCCCAGCTCACCAGTGAGATCGATGACAGCAGCCTGCGCGCGCCCATCGACGGGATTATCCAACTGCGCCTGGCCGAGCCGGGCGAAGTGCTCGGCGCGGGCGGGCGCGTCCTGTTGCTGATCGACCCCAACGATCAATACATGAACCTCTACCTGCCAGCCTCCGTCACCGGCCGGCTCACCGTCAGCAGCGACGCGCGCATTCTGCTCGACGCCCTGCCCGACCAACCGCTGCCGGCGAAGATCAGCTTTGTCGCCGCCAAATCCCAGTTCACCCCCAAGGAAGTGGAAACCCGCGACGAACGCCAGAAACTGGTGTTCCGCGTCAAACTGCGCCTGACCCAACCCAGCGCCGTGCCCCAAGCCAAACCCGGCATGCCCGGCGCCGGCTACGTGCGCACGGCTGATATCGACTGGCCGGCCAACCTGCAATGACCGCCCTGGCGCTGCAAGCCACGGCGATCAACCATCGCTATGGCAAGCAACAGGCCCTGGTCGACATCACGTTCAGCCTCCCGGCCGGTACGCGTTGCGGGTTGATCGGGCCGGATGGCGCGGGCAAGTCGAGCCTGCTGGGCTTGATCGCCGGGGTCAAAAAGCTCCAGGACGGTCAACTGCAAGTGCTGGGCGGTGCGATTGAAGACCGCCGCCACCGCAACAGCCTGTACCCGCGCATCGCCTTTATGCCTCAAGGGCTGGGCGGCAACTTGTATCCCGAGTTGTCCATCAGCGAGAACATCCGTTTCTTTGCCACGCTGTTTGGCCTGTCGAAAGCCGACTGCGACCAGCGCATGCACAACCTGCTGCTGGCCACCGACCTTGCGCGCTTCGCAGAACGCCCGGCCGGCAAGCTCTCCGGCGGGATGAAGCAGAAACTCGGCCTGTGTTGCGCGCTGATCCACGACCCGGACCTGTTGATCCTCGACGAGCCCACCACCGGCGTCGACCCACTGTCACGCCGGCGCTTCTGGGAGCTGGTCGAAAGCGTCCGCCAAGAACGCCCGCAACTGACGCTGCTGGTGGCCACGGCCTACATGGAAGAAGCCGAGCAATTCGAACATTGCCTGATGCTCGATCGCGGCAAGCTGATCGCAGACGGCCTAAGCCGTGAATTGGCGGGCGCGACCGCCAGCGGCAAACTGGACGACGCCTTCACCCACTTCCAGGGCGACAGCGCCCACAACAACCAGCCGCTGGTGATTCCGCCCAGGGAAAGCAACAACACCGATATCGCCATCGAAGCCCACGACCTGACCCTGCGCTTCGGCGATTTTACCGCCGTGAACAAGGTCAGCTTCGCCATTGGCCGCGGCGAGATCTTCGGCTTCCTCGGCTCCAACGGCTGCGGCAAGACCACCACTATGAAGGTGCTCACCGGGCTGATGCCGGCCACCGAAGGCAGTGCGACGCTGCTGGGCAACCCGGTGAACGCCAAGGACCTGGCGACCCGCAAGCGCGTGGGTTTCATGTCGCAAAGTTTCTCGCTGTATGGCGAGCTCAGCGTGCGCCAGAACCTGGTGCTGCATGCGCAATTGTTCGACTTGCCCAAGGCCGACAGCGGCCCGCGCATTGATGAGCTGATCCAGCGTTTCGATCTCGGCGACGTGGCCGAACAGCCCTCCGGCGAACTGCCCCTCGGCCTGCGCCAACGTTTATCATTGGCCGTGGCGGTGCTGCATCGCCCGGAAGTGCTGATCCTCGATGAACCAACTTCGGGCGTCGACCCGGCAGCGCGGGACGATTTCTGGCGACTGCTGATCGAGCTGTCCCGCGAACAAGGCGTGACGATTTTCCTGTCCACGCACTTTATGAACGAGGCCCAGCGCTGCGACCGCATTTCCCTGATGCACGCGGGTAAAGTGCTCGCCTGCGATACGCCGCAAGCGCTGCAACGACAATTCCAGGGCGACACCTTGGAAGCGGCGTTCGTCACCTGCCTGGAACAGGCCCAAGGCGAACCTGAGCCCACGGCGCCCGCCGCAACCGTCAGCGAAACCAGCGCGCCGCCCGTGAGCAAACGCGGTTTCAGCCTGGCCCGCCTATTGGCCGTGGCCAGCCGCGAAGGCAAAGAACTGCTGCGCGACAAGGTACGCATGGCCTTCGCGTTGCTGGGCGCGATGTTCATGATGGTGATCTTCGGCTACGGCATTTCCCTGGATGTGGAGAAACTCGCCTTCGCCGTCTACGACCAGGACCAGACGCCGCAAAGCCGCGCCTACCTGGAGGCGTTTCGCAGTTCACGCTATTTCGCCGAGCAACCGCCGATTCAGGGCTCAATTGAATTGCACCGGCGCCTGCAACGTTCGGAAATCAAGCTGGCCCTGGAAATCCCACCGGGCTTTGGCCGCGATCTCTACGCCGGCCGCCAGCCCAGCGTGGCCGCCTGGCTCGATGGCGGCATGCCCTTTCGCGCGGAAACCAGCCGCAATTATGTCGAGGCCGTGCACCAGGAGAACCTGCAGCAACTGGCCGAACTGAGCAGCCTGCCGCGCAACAATCCAGCAGCCGCCAAGCTGGAAACGCGCTTTCGCTATAACCAGGACGTAGTCAGCGTGAATGCCATCGGCCCCGGTGTGATGGCGCTGATCCTGGCGTTTATCCCGGCGATGCTCACCGCCCTCGGCATCGTGCGCGAGAAGGAACTGGGCTCAATCACCAACTTCTACGCCACGCCCCTGACCCGCCTGGAATTCCTGCTCGGCAAACAGGCGCCGTACCTGGCCGTGAGCCTGGTCAACCTGGCAGTGCTGGTGGCGATGAACCGCTGGCTGTTCGGCGTGCCGTTCAAGGGCAGCGGCCTGACGCTGGCGTTCGGCGGCCTGCTCTATGTGCTGGCGACCACCAGCATGGGCTTGCTGATTTCTGCGTTCACTCGCACCCAGATCGCGGCGATCCTCGGCACCATGATCATCACCAGCCTGCCGACCATTCAATTCTCCGGGCTGATCGTGCCACGCTCGTCCCTGGAAGGCGCGGCGGCGTTGATGGGCATGCTATTTCCGGCGGGGCACTTCCTGGATGTCGCCGTGGGCACCTTCACCAAGGCCCTGGACCTGCGCCAGTTGTGGCCGCAGTGCCTGGCGCTGTTCGGGTTCTTTGTCGGGTTTACCGGGCTGAGCCTGGTCATGCTCAAGAAGCAGGAGGCCTGATGCATAAGTTCACGCACATCCTGCGCCTGGGAATCAAGGAGCTGACCAGCCTGCGCCATGACAGCGTGTTGCTGCTGTTTCTGTTCTACGCCTTCACCGTCGCCATCTATATGCCCGCCGCCGGCTCGGTGATCGGTGTACACAACGCCAGCGTGGCGTTTGTCGATGAAGACCACAGCTCGCTGTCACGGCAACTGGCCGAGGCGCTGCAGCCCCCCGAGTTTCAAGCGCCCACCCCTCTGGCGTACGACCAGTTGGACAAGGTCATGGACAGCGGCGAATACACCTTCGTGATCAATGTGCCGGCGAACTTCCAGGCTGACCTGCTGGCCGGCCGCCAACCCGGCGTGCAGGTGAACGTAGACGCCACGGCCATGAGCCAGGCGTTCATGGGCGCGGGCTACATCGGGCGGATTTTCCAGCGCGAATTGCTGGCCTACAGCGGGCAAGCCGCCGCCAGCCAGGCGCCCGCCCTGCTCACGACGCGCGCGCTGTTCAACACCAATCTGGAGGGCGGCTGGTTTTTGGCGGTGATTCAGATCGTCAACAACATCACCATCCTCGCCATTATCCTGACCGGCACCGCCCTGCTGCGTGAACGCGAACACGGCACCCTCGACCATCTGCTGGTGCTGCCGCTGACGGCGCTGGAAATCATGCTGGCGAAAATCTGGAGCAACATGCTGGTGGTGGTGCTGTGCACTTGGCTGTCGCTGGAAGTGGTGGTCAAAGGTTTGCTCGGCGTGCCGCTGGCCGGATCATTGAGCTTGTTTCTGTTCGTGACCGCGTTGTACTTGTTTGCCAGCACGGCCTTGGGGATTTTCCTGGCGACGCTCGCGCGATCGACGCCGCAGTTCGGCCTGCTGGCGATTCCGGTGATCATCCCGATGCTGCTGCTCTCCGGCGGTAGTACGCCGTTGGACAGCATGCCCGAGTGGTTGCAGTGGGTGATGCAGGGGTCGCCGTCGACGCATTTTGTGAGTTTGAGTGCGGCGATTCTGTTTCGGGACGCGGGGGTGGGGGTGGTGTGGCCGGATTTGCTGGCGTTGGCGGGGATTGGGTTGCTGTTTTTTGCGGTGGCACTGGCGCGGTTCAGGAAGAGCCTGGCTTCCTGAACCGTGCCCTAAAGCGACTACTGGATGATCAGGTTGTTGAACAACAGGTCTTCCACCACCGGCTTGCCGGTCTCGTCATTCATCACTTGCTGGGTTTGCTTCAGGGCCTCCTGACGCAGTTTTTCCTTGCCTTCAACGGTACTCATGGCCTCGTTGGTCTGCTGGGTGAACAGCGCCACCAACTGATTACGGATCAACGCGTCGTTGGCTTTGACGGCAGCAGCCGCTTCGGGGCCGGTCACGCGCAGGGCGATGTCGGCCTTGAACACCTTGAGTTTCGCCGTGCCATCCAGGCCGTAGTTGCCCACGAACGGCGGGCTCAGACTGATATAGCTGACCTTCGGCGCCTCGCCTTCTTTGGCTTCTTCGGCCTGGGCTGCCATGGGCAACGTCAGGGCCAGCATCAACAGGATCCACGCTTTCACAGTTCATTCCTCACATTCGGTTGCCGGGTAGCATAACGCTAGCAAGGCAGAGCACAAGCTTATGGCGGCTTATCAGGCCAGGGCATGCTCGTTGACCCACGGGCGTACCCTCCTACACTTATCGGCCACGACGCCAAAAGGAATAGTCCGATGAAAGCTGTGCTGTGCAAAGCCTTCGGCCCTGCCGAAACCCTGGTGCTGGAAGAGGTCGCCAGCCCAGCGATCAAGAAGAACGAGATCCTGCTGGACGTGCATGCCGCCGGGGTCAACTTCCCGGACACGCTGATCATCGAGGGTAAGTACCAGTTCAAGCCGCCCTTCCCGTTTTCGCCGGGTGGCGAGGCGGCGGGCGTGGTCAGTGAAGTCGGGGAAAAGGTCAGTCACCTGAAAGTCGGTGATCGGGTGATGGCGCTGACCGGCTGGGGCAGTTTTGCCGAGCAGGTCGCGGTGCCCGGCTACAACGTGCTGCCGATCCCGCCGAGCATGGACTTCAATACCGCCGCCGCCTTCAGCATGACCTACGGCACGTCCATGCACGCGCTGAAACAACGCGCCCACCTGCAACCCGGCGAAACCCTGCTGGTGCTCGGCGCCTCCGGTGGCGTGGGCCTGGCCGCCGTGGAAATCGGCAAGGCCATGGGCGCGCGGGTAATCGCTGCCGCCAGTAGTGCCGACAAACTCGCCGTGGCCAAGGCCGCCGGCGCCGATGAGCTGATCAACTACAGCGAAGCCAGCCTGAAAGACGAGATCAAGCGTCTCACCGACGGCAACGGCGCCGACGTGATCTACGACCCGGTGGGTGGCGATCTGTTTGACCAGGCCATCCGCGCCATCGCCTGGAACGGCCGCCTGCTGGTGGTGGGTTTTGCCAGTGGGCGCATCCCGGAGCTGCCGGTGAACCTGGCGCTGCTCAAGGGTGCGGCGGTGGTCGGGGTGTTCTGGGGTTCGTTTGCCCAGCGCCAGCCGCAGGACAATGCGGCGAACTTCCAGCAGTTGTTCAGTTGGTATGGCGAAGGAAAGCTAAAACCGTTGGTGTCGCAGGTGTACCCGCTGGAGCAGGCCGCCCAGGCGATCAATGACCTGGGGCAGCGCAAGGCTGTTGGTAAAGTGGTCGTTCAAACCCGCTGAGCCGTCGTTGGGGCTGCTCGCCAGCCCCACACTGATAAAACGACCACCACTTATCTATTCGCGACATGTTCGTAAGAGAACATGCAATTGCTCTCATTTCCTGTGTTTGCAGATAAGAGGCGATGCTATTTTCGGTAACGAAACTGTAACATTCGCATCCGCAGTCAAAACAAGAAATTTGGAGCTCTTGAATGTTTGCTTTCTTTCGTCCTGCCGCCCACCAGGCGCCCCTGCCTGAAGAAAAAATAGACAGTACCTACCGACGCCTGCGCTGGCAGATCTTCGCCGGTATTTTCTTCGGTTACGCCGGTTACTACCTGCTGCGCAAAAACTTCTCCCTGGCCATGCCCTACTTGATCGACGAGGGTTATACCCGTGGCGAACTGGGCCTGGCGATGTCGGCTATCGCGATTGCCTACGGCCTGTCCAAGTTCCTCATGGGCCTGGTGTCCGACCGCTCCAACCCGCGCTACTTCCTGCCCTTCGGCCTGCTGGTTTCAGCGGGTGTGATGTTCATTTTCGGTTTCGCACCTTGGGCGACGTCCAGCGTGACCATGATGTTCATTTTGCTGTTCATCAACGGCTGGGCCCAAGGCATGGGCTGGCCGCCGAGTGGACGCACCATGGTGCACTGGTGGTCGCAGAAAGAACGCGGCGGCGTGGTGTCCGTGTGGAACGTGGCGCACAACGTCGGTGGCGGCCTGATCGGCCCGCTGTTCCTGCTGGGCATGGCCTGGTTCAACGACTGGCACGCAGCCTTCTACGTACCGGCCACTGTGGCCCTGCTGGTGGCGGCCTTTGCCTTCATCACCATGCGCGACACCCCGCAATCGGTGGGCCTGCCGCCAATCGAGCAGTACAAGAACGACTACCCGGAAGGCTACGACGCCAGCCACGAAGACGAATTCAGCGCCAAGGAAATCTTCGTCAAGTACGTGCTGCGCAACAAAATGCTGTGGTACATCGCCTTCGCCAACGTGTTCGTCTACCTGCTGCGCTACGGCGTGCTGGACTGGGCGCCGACCTACTTGAAAGAAGCCAAGCACTTCACCGTGGATAAATCCTCGTGGGCGTACTTCTTCTATGAGTGGGCCGGTATTCCGGGCACGCTGCTGTGCGGCTGGATGTCGGACAAGATCTTCCGTGGCAACCGTGGCCTGACCGGCATTGTGTTCATGGCACTGGTGACCGTGGCGACCCTGGTGTACTGGCTAAACCCGCCGGGCAACCCGATGATCGACATGATCGCGCTGTTCTCCATCGGCTTCCTGATCTACGGCCCGGTGATGCTGATCGGCCTGCAGGCGCTGGAACTGGCACCGAAGAAAGCCGCCGGTACCGCTGCGGGCTTCACCGGTCTGTTCGGTTACCTGGGTGGTTCGGTGGCGGCGAGTGCGGCCATGGGCTACACCGTGGACCATTTCGGCTGGGACGGTGGTTTCGTGCTGCTGATTGGCGCATGTATCTTGGCCATCGCCTTCCTGATCCCAACGCTGTGGCACACCAACAGCGTCAGCTCGGCGCGTTAAGCGCCTGAGCAACCCTTTGCACAACGCTTGAGCCGCGCCTCCAGGTTCTTATCTGGCATGGCGTGGCTACGCAGGGCGTTGACGGTCTGCTCGACATAATCGCGAGTGGTGCCGTAACGCCCGCAAGCGCTCTGCAACACATGGTTCAGCACGATGTCGGGCAGGTTACCGGCGTAGCTGGGCAAGTGCCGCTCCAAGACAAATCCCAACGCCTGCACCGTGCTGCCATCTTCGAGACGGCAACTGAGCCAATGCGGCCGGTAGGAGGGATAAGGCATCTCGCGCTGCCATAAGGCGTAGAGCGAGGCCTCCAGCTGATCTTCCGGCAGGCGGTAGGCAAACCCGCTGCAAGAGCCACCGCGATCCAAACCGAAAACCAACCCCGGCAGTTCCGGCGTACCCCGATGCTCATGGGACCATAGGTACAGGCCCCGGTGATAACCGTGGACCCGTGCCCGCACCCGCTCGGTGGACGAACACTCAGGGCGCCAGATCAGCGAACCATAAGCGAAAAGCCAGACCGGCCCACCCTTGTGCTGGGCCATGGTGGCCTGCATTGAGCTCATCAACTGTTCGTGAGTGAGTTGCGGCCCAAGATCGAGCCGCGGAGGGTAAGCCAATTGCAAAAGATCGGATTCAATGACGGTCATGGCAAATCGCTTAGGTCTCCTGTGTATTACCAGTTATAGGCAACTTTACCGTAATAGAACGCGCCGCTGTAACCGTACGGCGAAAAAGTGCTATAGGCCAAATTGCCACCACTGCTGGCGAAGGCATTGACCTTTTCCGGGTATTTATCGGTGACGTTGTCGCCGCCAAGGGTGAAGGTCCAGTTCTTCAGCTTGTAGTCCGCCGACAAATCCAGCACCCAGGCCGCCTTGAAGGTCTGGTCGTTGACCTTGTCAGCCTGGTAGCTGGTGAATTCACCATAGCGCACCAGGTTGCTGTGCAACGCCCAATTGCCGAAGGTGAAGTCGTTACCCAGGCTCAACTTGTGTTCCGGGGTGGTATCGCCCAGCAAACCGCTTTTCTCACGACGATCCACTCGCACCAGGTTGGCGCCCAGGCTGTCGAGGATGGCCGGGTTGGGCTTCACGTCGGTGACCTTGGTGTGGTTGTAGTTGTAGCCCACGGTGCTGTTCCAACGGATGCCGTTATCGAACTGGTAGCGGTAGTTGGCCACCAGATCGACGCCGTCGGTGCTGGTGTCGGTGGCGTTGGTGAAGTAGCGGGCGGTGGTGTAGTTGATGTTGCCCACGCCATTGGCGCGCAGATAAGCCTGGGTGGCCGGGTCCAGGTTGAGGTTCGACGACAGGCTGATACGGTCACGAATATCGATGCGGTATACGTCCACCGTCACGGTCAAGTCATTGGCGGGCTCCAACACCAGGCCAAGGCTGTAGTTACGTGACTTCTCGGCCTTCAGGTCCTCCGCGCCCAGCAGGCGTGCGACCTGGCTGGAGGCCGGGAAAGTACCGGCCTCGCGGATGTCGCTGCCGATCAACTGCGATGAGGTGAACGCAAAGTTCTGCTGAGCCAGGGACGGCGCGCGGAAACCGTTGGAAATGCTGCCGCGCAGGGCCACCTGCGGGGTGAAGTCGTAGCGGGCCGACAGCGAGCCGCTGACGTTGGAACCGAAGTCACTGTAATCCTCATGCCGTACGGCAGCCGAGGCGCTGAGTTTTTCGGTGAAGTTGGTTTCCAGGTCCAGGTACTGCGCCCAGTTGTGGCGCGAACTGCTGCCGGCGTCGGCATCACGGAAACCGCCGAGGCCCGAACTGCCGGTCTGGTAGTAGGACGCTGGCTCACCTGCTTCAATCTCATAACCCTGGCGCAGGTATTCGCCACCAAAGGCCACGGAGACCGGATACGGCAGGAAGCCCACGTCGAATTCACGGGACAGGTCCAGGCTGACTTGCTTCTGGTCGTTGCTCAGGGTGCCGTTGTCGAACTTGCGTGGCGTGGCCAGGCCCAGGGATGTGTTGATGGTTTCGGTGCTCAACTCGTACTGGTTCTTGCCGTAGTTGGCCGACAGGTCGTAATGCCAGTCATAGGCCAACAGCCCGCGCAGGCCCACCACTAGGGAAGTGTCCTCCAGGTTGCCCTTGATCAGCGGCAGGTAGCCATTGGGGTTGAGCGCCGGAATATTGTTGGACGCATTGCTCGCCCGGTAGAACGCCGCGGTCTCGCCGCGACGCTTGCTGTAGCCGCCGAAGGTGTAGAACTCGGCCGCATCGTTGAAGGCATATTCCGAGTTGAACTGGAATTTGCCTTCATTGGTGGCCGGCTCGCCCTGGCGAAACACCTGCTGGCCGTAGGTCGTGGAGCCTACGCTGGCTGAGCGGAAATCCTTGCCGGCGCGGTTGGTGTAATCGTTGTCGGCGCCTTCGGCCGAGAGGTTGATAAAGCCGTTGTCACCCAGTGCCACGCCGGTATTGCCACTGAGGTTGCGCTGGATGCCGTCGCCCTTCTTGTACTCGCCGAACTTGGAGGAGATCGAACCGCCATGGTCGGCGTGCTTGAGGATCACGTTGATCACCCCGGCAATCGCGTCCGAGCCGTAACGCGCGGAGGCACCATCGCGCAGCACTTCGATATGGTCGACCGCCGACAGCGGGATCGCATTCAAATCCGCTGGCGCCGAGCCACGGCCCACTGCCCCGCCCAGGTTAACGAACGCACTGGTGTGGCGACGCTTGCCATTGACCAGCACCAACACCTGATCCGGCGACAGCCCGCGCAACTGCGCAGGGCGCACCAGTTCGGCGCCGTCCACCAGGCTTGGGCGCGGGAAGTTGATCGATGGAATCAGCCGTGCCAACACCGCACCCAGTTCATCCGAGCCGGTACTGCGCAAGGTGTCACCGGAAATCACATCGATCGGCGACAGCGACGCACTGGCCGTGCGCTCTTGGGCGCGGGTGCCGGTGACGATCACGGTGTCGAGCTTGGGCACATCGGTGGCGGACGTTTCGGCCGCGAAGACTGGATTGAAACCCACGGCGGTCAGCAAATTGGCCGACAAAATCGCCGAGTACAGCGCGTGTTGCTTGTAGCTCCCCATACCGCTCCCCTTGAATCCAAAACCAGAACGTCGTGCTCTGAGTTCATACGATCGATCCGGCTGGCGGGCGGTGGCGGTCAGTTGTTGGTGGTTGTGATTGAGTCGGTAGTCCGTTGCGATATAGCTTAAGGATATTTATGTAACAAATTAAATACCTTTAAAGCATAAGCGAATGCATAAGCAAAATGGCCCATTCGTCAGGATTGCAGGGGCCAATCCCGCTACTTTCAGCCCCGGTTCAGCCTGGAAACGTGCCAAGCCTTCAAAATAGGACACAGATCACGACCCACTTAGCCGCCCATCAAACCGACTACCGAGGTCGCCCCCATGAAAAAATTCCGACTGCCTGGCCTGCTGTTCCTGGCCCAGGCCACCACCGCGTTGGCAGGCGAAGCGCCGGCCACTGAAGACGACAAGGGCTTCTGGTACGCGCAGACCAGCGTCTACACCCGGCACTTCGCGCCCGACCCCGAGCACAACAACAACCAGGACCTGATCGGCCTGGAGCGCAATCAAGCCTCAGGCTTTGTGTATGGCGGGGCGACGTTTCGCAACTCGTTTCGGCAGCGTTCGTACTACGCGTATGCGGGCAAGCGCTACGACATGGCCGACTATCCGGTGTATTTGAAGCTGACAGGCGGGGCGATCCAGGGTTATCGCGGCAAGTACCGCGACAAGATCCCGTTGAACCGATTCGGCGTGGCGCCGGTGATCATTCCGTCGGTGGGCGCGCATTACGGGCCGGTGGCGGCGGAGGTGGTGTTGCTGGGGTTCAATGCGGCGATGGTCACGACCGGTGTGTGCTTCTAAGCACAGTGCAGCTCCCACAGGGGTTCAGCGTAAGGCTTCAGGGGCGGGGGGCGTAGGCAAACACATCGGCACGCATCTGGTGCGCATCCATACCAGCCTCGACCAGCGCATCCAGCGTGCCGTAGATCATCGCCGGTGAGCCGCTGGCGTAGACGTGCATAGCCCTGAGGTCGGTGATGTCTTCGCACACCGCTTCATGCAACAGCCCGCAGCGCCCTTCCCAGCCGCACAGGTCACTGACGACTTTGTGCAGGAACAGGTTGGGCAATTGCAACCACTGGTCCCAATGCTCAATCTCGTAGAAATCTTCCGGACGGCGCACGCCCCAGTACAGGTGCACCGGGTGTTTGAAGCCGGAAGCTCGGCAATGTTCGATCAGGCTGTGCATCTGCGCCATGCCGGTACCGGCAGCGATCAACACCAGCGGCCCATCCGGCAGCTCGGCCAGGTGGGTATCACCAAAAGGCAGCTCGACGCGCGCCATCTGGTTGCGTTGCAGTTGTTCAAGCAAGGTGCGCGCGCTGTCCTCGCGGGCCAGTACATGCAGCTCCAGCTCGCGCCCGGCGTGGGGCGCCGAGGCCAGGGAAAACGCCGACTTCTCGCCGTTCTCACGTTCGATCATCAGGTATTGCCCGGCGTGGTAACGCACCGCCTTGCCGGCCGGCGCACGCAGGCGCACGCGCCACACATCGCCACCCACCTCGACGCATTCACTCAATTGGCACGACAACTTGCGCAACGGCAACTCTCCCGGCGCCAGCACGCCATCCCACAACACAATGCAATCTTCCAGCGGCTCGGCGATACAGGTGTAGAACTCGCCGTGGTCACGCACTTCACCGGCCTGCTGAACCCGGCCTTCCACCAACAGCGCGGCGCACACATGGCACACGCCGTTGCGACAGGCCTGGGGGCATTCGTAGCCCAAGCGGCGCGCGCCTTCGAGGATTCGCTCGCCGGGGACCAGCTCCAGCACGGCGCCGGAAGGTTGCAGGGTTACACGCATCAATCTATTCCCAATTCTTTCCAGATCGCATCGACACGGGCGGTGACGGCTTCATCCTTGACGATCACCCGGCCCCACTCGCGGGTGGTTTCACCCGGCCACTTGTGAGTGGCGTCCAGGCCCATCTTTGAACCCAGGCCCGACACCGGCGAGGCGAAGTCGAGGTAGTCGATCGGCGTGTTGTCGATCATCACCGTGTCGCGCTTGGGGTCCATGCGCGTGGTGATGGCCCAGATCACGTCGTTCCAGTCGCGGGCATTGATGTCGTCGTCGGTGACAATAACGAACTTGGTGTACATGAACTGTCGCAAAAACGACCACACACCGAGCATTACCCGCTTGGCATGGCCTGGGTACGACTTCTTCATGGTCACGATGGCCATGCGGTACGAGCAGCCTTCAGGCGGCAGGTAGAAGTCAGTGATCTCCGGGAATTGCTTCTGCAGGATCGGCACAAACACTTCGTTGAGCGCCACGCCCAGAATGGCCGGCTCATCCGGCGGACGGCCGGTGTAGGTGCTGTGATAAATCGGCTTGATGCGATGGGTGATGCGCTCGACGGTGAACACCGGGAAGCTATCGACTTCGTTGTAGTAGCCGGTGTGGTCGCCGTAAGGACCTTCATCGGCCATTTCACCCGGATGAATCACGCCTTCGAGGATGATTTCAGCCGTGGCCGGCACTTGCAGGTCGTTGCCACGGCACTTCACCAGTTCGGTGCGATTACCGCGCAGCAGGCCGGCGAAGGCGTATTCGGACAGGCTGTCGGGCACCGGGGTCACGGCGCCGAGGATGGTGGCCGGGTCGGCACCCAGGGCCACGGAAACCGGGAACGGCTTGCCGGGGTGTTTTTCGCACCACTCGCGGAAGTCCAACGCGCCGCCACGGTGGCTCAGCCAACGCATGATCACCTTGTTACGGCCGATCACTTGCTGGCGGTAGATACCGAGATTCTGGCGGTCTTTGTTCGGGCCCTTGGTGACGGTCAGGCCCCAGGTGATCAGAGGGCCGACATCGCCTGGCCAGCAGGTTTGCACCGGCAGCATGGCCAGGTCGACATCGTCGCCTTCGATGACGACCTCTTGGCACACCGCGTCCTTGACCACTTTGGGGGCCATGGCAATGATCTTGCGGAAGATCGGCAGCTTCGACCAGGCATCCTTCAGCCCCTTGGGCGGTTCGGGTTCCTTGAGGAAGGCCAGCAACTTGCCGATCTCGCGCAATTCGCTGACCGACTCGGCGCCCATGCCAAAGGCCACGCGCTCGGGCGTACCGAACAGGTTGCCAAGCACCGGGATATCAAAGCCGGTCGGGTTCTCGAACAGCAGCGCCGGGCCCTTGTTGCGCAGGGTACGGTCGCAAATCTCAGTCATTTCCAGCACCGGGGAAATCGGCATCTGGATACGTTTCAACTCTCCGCGCTGCTCAAGTTGCTGCACGAAATCCCGAAGATCCTTGAATTTCATTAACCATGCCACCCGTAAAATAGGCGTACATCCTACCTGCTATGGCGGCCGCTGGCAGCTTATCGCGGTGCATTTGGGTACAGAGAATGCTTAAAAAACCGGCACAAAAAAAATGGCGCCCCTGAGGGCGCCATTCTTTCGGACCTGAAGCGTCGTATTACTTACGCTTCATCGACAGGAAGAACTCGTCGTTGGTCTTGGTGGTTTTCAGCTTGTCGACCAGGAACTCGATGGCAGCGACTTCGTCCATCGGGTGCAGCAGCTTGCGCAGGATCCACATGCGCTGCAGTTCGTCGTCGGCGGTCAGCAACTCTTCACGGCGGGTGCCGGAACGGTTGATGTTGATCGCCGGGAACACGCGTTTTTCCGCGATGCGACGGTCCAGGGGCAGTTCCATGTTGCCGGTACCCTTGAACTCTTCGTAGATCACTTCGTCCATCTTCGAACCGGTTTCAACCAGTGCGGTGGCGATAATGGTCAGCGAGCCGCCTTCTTCGATGTTCCGCGCAGCACCGAAGAAACGCTTCGGTTTCTCCAGGGCGTGGGCATCGACACCACCGGTCAATACCTTGCCGGAGCTCGGGATCACGGTGTTGTAGGCACGGGCCAGACGGGTGATGGAGTCGAGCAGGATCACCACGTCCTTTTTGTGTTCGACCAGGCGCTTGGCCTTCTCGATCACCATTTCGGCAACCTGCACGTGGCGGGTTGGCGGCTCATCGAACGTGGAGGCAACCACTTCGCCGCGCACGGTGCGCTGCATTTCGGTCACTTCTTCCGGACGCTCATCGATCAACAGCACGATCAGGTGAACTTCAGGATTGTTACGTGCGATGTTCGCTGCAATGTTCTGCAGCATGATGGTCTTACCGGCTTTCGGCGGTGCGACGATCAGGCCACGCTGGCCTTTGCCGATCGGGGCGCACAGGTCGATCACACGACCGGTCAAGTCTTCGGTGGAACCGTTACCGGCTTCCATCTTCATGCGCACGGTCGGGAACAGCGGCGTCAGGTTCTCGAAGAGAATCTTGTTTTTCGCGTTCTCGGGACGATCGAAGTTGATCGTGTCGACCTTGAGCAGGGCGAAATAACGCTCGCCTTCCTTCGGAGGGCGGATCTTGCCAACGATGGTGTCACCGGTGCGCAAGTTGAAGCGACGGATCTGGCTCGGCGAGACGTAGATATCGTCTGGGCCGGCAAGATAGGAGGCGTCAGCAGAGCGGAGGAAGCCGAAGCCGTCCTGGAGAATCTCCAGCACGCCATCACCGGAGATTTCCTCGCCGCTTTTCGCGTGCTTTTTCAGCAGGGAGAAAATCACGTCCTGCTTGCGCGAACGGGCCATATTTTCTATGCCCATTTCTTCGGCCAGCTGGAGCAGGTCGGTAATCGGCTTTTGCTTGAGTTCAGTCAGATTCATATAGGAATGACGTAATCATTTATGGAGGGGGGAAATTAAGCTTTTGGCTTAATGAGGCCGCGCCGCAGAGAAGGCGACAGGATCGCGTACTAATCGAAAAGGAGTGCGTCGGCGACGGCATGCAGGGGGCAGTGGAGAAACCAGTGCGGGGCCGAATGTACCACCTGAGTTTCGGAGCGTCTAGCCCTGTTTCACGAAAAAGCCCCGCTAATTTGCGGGGCTTTTTTGACGACGCTTAGATGTTCGCGTCGAGGAAAGCTTGCAGCTGAGACTTCGACAGCGCACCTACTTTGGTCGCTTCGACGTTGCCGTTCTTGAACAGCATCAGGGTCGGGATACCACGCACGCCGTGCTTGGCCGGGGTTTCCTGGTTGTCGTCGATGTTCAGCTTGGCAATGGTCAGCTTGCCTTCGTAGGTGGTCGCAATGTCGTCCAGGACTGGAGCGATCATTTTGCAAGGGCCACACCATTCAGCCCAGTAGTCAACCAGCACCGGGCCAGCAGCCTTGAGTACTTCGGCCTCAAAGGTCGCGTCGGTGACGTGCTTGATAAGATCGTTGCTCATGGATGTCTCCGGATTGTAAGCAAAAAAAACGTGGCCCATCATAGCCGCCCTTCCCCCGTTCAGGAAGCCGCCTCTGATTGAGTCTTGCTATGGTGGTGCATGAGTTTGGGTATAGCCCAACTCACGGCGTGACGGGAGTCACGAAGGCAATGCCTGTGCGCAACGCCGCGTTGCGCACGTGCTCCTGCATGGTTTTCTGCGCCGCTGCACTGGCCCGCCGGGCCAGGGCGCGCAGGATCCGGCGGTGCTCCTGCCAGGTTTCCATCGCCCGCTCCGGCCGGATGAACGGTAGCTTCTGGCTCTCCAGAAACACCTCGGCACTGGCACTCAGGATGCTCACCATCGCCTGATTACCGCTGGCCAGCAGGATGCGCTGGTGGAATTCGAAGTCCAGCCGTGCGGCCGCCTCGAAGTCGCCGGCCTTGAGTACCTTGCGCATGGCCTCGACGTTATCTTCCAGGCTGTCCAGCTCATCGATGGTCAGCGTCACTGCCGCCAACCCCGCCGCGAACCCTTCCAGCGCATAGCGCAACTGGAAGATATCCAGTGGCGTGGCCTGGGCCGCGAAGGGCCAGGCAAACCCCGGCGACTCCTCGGTGGCCTGCACGAACACACCCTTTCCAGGCTGCACACTGACCACACCCAACGCGCTGAGGGACGACAACGCCTCCCGCAACGACGCCCGGCTGACCCCCAACTGCACCGCCAGGTCCCGTTGCGACGGCAAGGCATCGCCCGGCCCGAAGCCTTGCTCCTTGATCAGTTTGCGGATGGCCTGCAGGGCCGCTTCCGGTACGGCTTGGGCGATGGAATTCATAGAAAACTCAAGGTTCCAGACAACTGAGCGGCTAGTTGTAAAGCTATTCGCGTCCGGCGGCAAGCCACGCCCCAAAGGGGCTCGCGAGGTTTTGCCGGCGCTCGAAAAGGGTGCGAAAACCGTTGCAACTGTTCAGACCAGTAAGACCACCGAAACTCAACAAATCCCTGGCTTGCAGGCGTTCTTCAGGGTGATGGCATGGGCTGTGCACTGAGCAAATCCAGAAAATTCCTTCGCCCTTCTCGGAGAGTTGCCATGACCAAGCGCTACAGCGCCCTGCTTACTGCCCTGTTTGCCAGCCTGATGCTGGGCCAGGCACCCGCCCAGGCCAACGGTCTGGACGATATCGTCGCCCGTGGCACCCTCAAGGTCGCCGTGCCCCAGGACTTCCCGCCGTTCGGTTCGGTCGGCCCCGACATGAAGCCTCGTGGCCTGGACATCGACACCGCCAAGCTGCTGGCCGACCAGCTCAAGGTCAAGCTGGAACTCACCCCGGTCAACAGCACCAACCGCATTCCCTTCCTTACCACCGGCAAGGTCGACCTGGTGATCTCCAGCTTGGGCAAGAACGCCGAGCGGGAAAAGGTCATCGACTTCTCCAAGGCCTATGCACCGTTCTACCTGGCCGTGTTCGGCCCGCCTGAAGCGGCCATCAGCAGCACCGACGACCTCAAGGGCAAGACCATCAGCGTGACCCGTGGCGCCATTGAAGACATCGAGCTGACCGCCGTGGCGCCCAAGGAAGCCACGATCAAGCGCTTCGAAGACAACAACTCGACCATCGCCGCCTACCTGGCGGGCCAGGTCGACCTGATCGCCAGCGGCAACGTGGTGATGGTGGCGATCAGCGAACGCAACCCCAAACGCGTGCCGGCGCTGAAAGTGAAGCTCAAGGACTCGCCGGTGTACGTGGGCGTGAACAAGAACGAGCCGGCGCTGCTGGAGAAGGTCAACCAAATCCTGGTCGCGGCCAAGGCCAATGGCAGCCTGGAGAAAAACGCACTGCAATGGCTGAAAGAGCCACTGCCCGCCGATCTCTGAAACGACGGAGCTGACTCATGGCGTATCAATTTGACTTCGTGCCGGTGCTGGCCAATACCGACCTGCTGTTGCGCGGCGCGCTGTTCACCCTGGAGCTGACGGCCATCGGCGCCCTCCTCGGCGTAGCCCTGGGCACCGTCGGCGCCGTGGTGCGGGCGTGGAAGATCCAGCCGTTTGCGTGGATCTTCGGTGTGTATGTCGAGTTGATCCGCAACACGCCGTTCCTGGTGCAGCTGTTCTTCATCTTCTTCGGCCTGCCGTCCCTGGGGCTGAAGATCACCGAGTGGCAAGCGGCGGTGCTGGCGATGGTGATCAACCTGGGCGCCTACTCCACGGAAATCATCCGCGCCGGCATTCAAGCCATCCCGCGCGGACAACTGGAAGCCGCCGCCGCGCTGGCGATGACACGCTTCGAAGCCTTCCGCCACGTGGTGCTGCTGCCGGCGCTGGGCAAGGTGTGGCCGGCATTGAGCAGCCAGATCATCATCGTGATGCTCGGTTCGGCGGTGTGTTCGCAGATCGCCACCGAAGAGCTGAGTTTTGCCGCCAACTTTATCCAGTCGCGCAACTTCCGTGCATTCGAAACCTATGCCCTGACCACCCTGGTGTACCTGTGCATGGCGCTGATGATTCGCCAGTTGCTCAACTGGATCGGCCGCCGCTTCGTGATGAGGAATAGCCGATGAGTGATTTTTCGTTCTGGGACATCGTGCGCAACCTGCTCACGGGTCTGCAATGGACGCTGTTGCTGTCGCTGGTGGCGTTCATCGGTGGAGGCGTGATCGGTTTGCTGGTGATGACGATGCGCATCAGCCGCAAGGCCTTCCCGCGCAACCTGGCGCGCACCTATATCGAACTGTTCCAGGGCACGCCGCTGTTGATGCAGCTGTTCCTGGTGTTTTTCGGCATTGCCCTGCTCGGTGTGGATATATCGCCCTGGCTGGCGGCGGCGATTGCCCTGACCTTGTTCACCAGCGCCTACCTCGCCGAAATCTGGCGGGGCTGTGTCGACTCCATCGCCCACGGGCAGTGGGAAGCCTCGGCCAGCCTGGCGCTCAACCCGCTTGAGCAACTGCGCTACGTGATCCTGCCCCAAGCGCTGCGCATTGCCGTCGCGCCCACCGTGGGGTTTTCGGTGCAGGTAGTCAAAGGCACCGCCGTGACCTCGATCATCGGCTTCACCGAACTGACCAAGACCGGCGGCATGCTCGCCAACGCCACCTTCGAGCCCTTCATGGTCTACGGCCTGGTGGCCCTTGGTTATTTCTTGCTCTGCTACCCCTTGTCCCTCAGTGCGCGCTACCTGGAAAGGAGACTGCATGCCTCTGCTTAGAATTTCCGCCCTGCATAAGTATTACGGCGATCACCATGTACTCAAGGGCATCGACCTGAGCGTTGAAGAAGGCCAGGTGGTGGCGATCATCGGCCGCAGCGGTTCGGGTAAATCCACCTTGCTGCGCACCCTCAATGGCCTGGAGTCGATCAACGACGGCGTGATCGAAGTCGATGGCGAATACCTTGATGCCGCGCGCGCCGACCTGCGCAGCCTGCGGCAGAAAGTCGGCATGGTGTTCCAGCAGTTCAACCTGTTCCCGCACCTGACGGTGGGCGAGAACGTCATGCTCGCGCCGCAAGTGGTGCAGAAAGTGCCGAAGGCCAAGGCGGCACAATTGGCCAGGCAAATGCTGGAGCGCGTCGGGCTGGGCGAAAAATTCGACGCCTTCCCCGATCGCCTGTCTGGCGGACAGCAACAACGCGTGGCGATTGCGCGTGCCTTGGCCATGTCGCCCAAAGTGCTGCTGTGCGACGAAATTACCTCGGCCCTCGACCCGGAGCTGGTCAATGAAGTGCTCAGCGTGGTGCGCCAACTGGCCAAGGACGGCATGACCCTGATCATGGTGACCCACGAAATGCGCTTCGCCCGTGAAGTCGGCGACAAGCTGGTGTTCATGCACCAGGGCAAGGTGCACGAGGTGGGCGACCCAAAAATGTTGTTCGCCAACCCGCAAACCGCCGAGCTGGCCAACTTCATTGGTTCTACGGAACAGCCGGGCTGACCAGTTCGAATTGGCCACGCCCCTCCAGCAGCATCTCCCGACGTACCGAGAGGGCATCGGCCGGCAATTGAACCGCTATTTCCACCTGGGCCGTCAGCCGACGGCCCATTACCGGCGCACCGCCTGCGCTCGCCGATAACACACGCCCCGGTAACAGCTGCCCACTGGAGGCTTCATCGGTCTGCCACGATACCGGCCTGCCGTCGACCTGGGCCTGCCTCAGGTTCAAGGTAAAACGCCCTTGTCGACCAAACTGGAAGCCTTGGGCATCGGCGGCTACACCACTGAAACGCAGCGCCATCACCGAAGGGTCCGTGCAAAGCACACTCAAATGCAGCGTGCGTGGCGTGTCCAGCGTCATTGTCGTCCTACCGGACGATGCTTGCGAAGGGCGAATCACCCCATAGTCGACCCGGGGCTCGCTCAGGGTCATCCGGCAGTTTTCTGCCTGGGCCTGGCTCGTCACAAGGGCCACCCACAACAGCCACACGCTCCTACGGTTAGCGAACATGGCAGACCACCGGTGCGGTTTCGTAGAGTTTGTCATCGTCAGGCTCTTGCTCAGGATTGACTTGCAGCAGGCAGGACTTGGAGTCCGGCAGTGAAACTCTCAGGGTTTGCGGCCCATCGATATTGTTCAGGAAAATCATGCCCTCACCCACGACGCTGGTCACAAAGTTGTTGCCTTCGCCGAATACTGCGGCACCTTGAGGCAGTGGTCGGCCCTGCTCATCCTGAGCTTCAAGCAACAGACGACGGACTTTCACCACATCAAAGTCGAGGATATTGACCGAGCCACGACCGGCGGCGAGTACTTTGGTGCCGTTCTTCAGGTCGACACGTTTGGGCAGCGACTGGGTCTGCACCTGCACATGGTTATCGCCGTAGGCCTGCAGCCCAGGGAGTACCGCCTGGCCGCTGAAGTCGGTCCATACCGGGCCATAGGGCGTCGAGACCTTGGCCGCGCCGATATCGCCCACCGAGACAATGCCAAAGGTGTCCTGCACCGCGTACGGCGAAAACGTCACCCCGTGTTCATGGGCCACGATGCCGCCTTGCAGTTGGCCGGAATAGCTGCTGTTTGACGCGTCACGGCTGGCGCCCAGGCTCACGCGGGTATAAAGCGGTAGCAGGTCCACACGGCCACGCACGCTCTGTTCACGCTCGTTCACGTCGCGATCCACGCCGACTTCATAGTTCACGTAATCGTTGACCGTCTCACTGAGAGCGGTACCCGCGTCCAGCCGATCACCCCGGCGGCTGACGTAGGAACTCACCCGGCGGTTCCCGCCCAAGGGCACGGTGACCTGCAGCCTCAGCGACGTGTCCTCGTCCAGCCTTTCGTCACGACGGCCACCCGGCGCCGGGTCCAGGCGTCGAGGCCTGGCCCCGCCGACCTGGGCGTCGGCGATCAGCGCCACATCAACGCCACCAAAGTTCTTGTTCCATGACGCGAAGAGGTGATCGGTGGATCGCCCGTCAAATTGTGAGCTACGGGTAAAGCTGAGGGAAAAACCGCCCACGAACGGGTCCGCCCAGCCCAACCCCGCCGTGTACTGGCGCTTGAAGCGTGCATCGAGGTCATACCCCCGTGATGCCTGGCCTGCGTCGAGTACCTCCCGGTAACCGCGGGTCTGTGACGACGCACTTAGGTTCATGTCGAGGTTGGCGAACAACGGGGTGCTCAACGACAACGTGCTGCGCGCGCCTCCCACCCCGTCCAGCGCATCACGGGACAGATTGTGGCGCACGCCCACCGTCATCTGATGGAAAAACACACTGCTCAGGGTGCCTCCCGCCGACTGATACTCGTCGGTACTCAGCAACCCGAAACCTACCGACGAACGCTGGCCCAGCCCCCAGGTTCCACTCCCCATGGCAACCACGGGCGCTTGCACCCCTCGCGTATCAATAGATGTATCACGCACCTTGCCAAGGGAAAAATAGTAGCCCGGCGTGACGGGTGCTCCACCTCGGAAGGACGCGGCAGGCACGACAAAACTGCGCTTTGCGCCCCGCACGTCGATCACGCTGACATCGAGGTCGCTGGTGCTGTTGAGCAAAGGCAAACCGGTCAGCCGGAACGGACCTTCCGGCACCAGGGTGGAGTGGATCAACGCGCCCGACTGACGAACCTCGATCCGTGACTGGCTTTGGGCCAATCCCTCAACCACCACCTCGCCATTGCCCGCACTCGTACGCTGCTGGCCATCCGGAAAAAACTGCACGCCGGCCAACTGAACGCCGCCAAATATCGGGTTATTGCTGGAGATCTGCCCGGCCTGGAAGGTTGACTGCAACGCCGCGATATCACGCTGGGCGTAGGCGTCTACCTGCTCGGTTCGCGTGCGGCCATTGTCGGAGATATAGAACTGGCGGCTGCGAACGATCCAGTTGCCCAGGTTGAACCCGGCCTCGGTATAGGCCGATACGAAGCGGCTCGGACCACTGCGCGAGTGGGTATCGAAGCCCAATACGTCGTAATTGAAGATGGCCGCCGCGCCGCCTTGGGAGAAATTCCCGGCCTCCCATTCTGGCGCGCGCAGGGATTGGGTAGGCACCACCAGGGTGACTTCATCGCTGCTCGGGCGCAGGCGCACCATGGTCGCCGGGTATTCGCCAACAAAATCATGGCAGGCCTGATCAGGGGTGATGCCCTCGCGCAGCACCCTGGACGGCGTGACCAGACCGGCCTTGGCCAGCAACGCCGGGGTGAAGCACAACTGGCCCCGGTAATCGAAACGTGCGTCGACCAGACCCAGCGGGGTGCCATTGACCCGTAGCCCGACCACATGAACACCTTCGCGAAAGCGCGCTTCGCTGCGAAAGTATTCGGATACCTGCGGATCAATCCCAAGGGTTGTCAACGCAGCCAGGTCAAAACCTTCCCCCAGGCCCACGGCTGCGCTGGTGCCTGGCAGGCCCCACAGCGTCGCAAGACCCAACAGGACCCTGGAGTGCGCCTGAAACCCATGGCTATACGCACGCGTGGCTGCGCGACTCGGCTGCCTGATCTTTTTCATAGGTCAGTCAGTCCGCGCCAGCCGTCACGGGTGCACGGTAGCTGTCCACCGTGAACCCGTAGACCGTGGCGGGCTGGATCTCCACGGCAGTCACTCCCGCCACTGAGCCGGCCGACCCGACCGTCAGCACTTCGCCCGGCAGGATGTAGGTACGAGGCAACGTCGCCACGCGTGCCTGCGGATGCAACTGCACCTCCAACGCCAGGCGCACCACATAAGCGCTGTCGTTGTGAACGTTCAACTGGTCCCCTTCCCGCTTCCACGTCAGCAGCTGCCAGGGCGCATCGTTCCTGGGCAGGCCTTTGGGATGCAGGATCACGGGCAGGTTCTGCCGCAGGGTGATACCAATGGTCGCACCGCCGGGCGTACGGGCCTGGGGAATACCTTCAAATGACACTCGCTTCAGTCGCTGCGTCTTGAGGGGGGCCTTCGCCGTACTGATGAAGCGAACAAGTTGCGTGTCACCCGCTTCGACCCGAGTAATTGGGGGGGTGACAATTAATAACGGCTCCTGGTCTTCGGGGATATTTTGTACAACAGAATGAAGCAGCGCCGGGCCAGGGTCGGTGTTCTTTATATTAAGTGTCGCCTCCCCGTCTTCCTCATTCAGAATGACAACCGTTGTCTCGGGCTGCATTCCGTCAGCTACTGCAATGCCACATAAACCAAGGCACACACTTATAACCCATAGCAACGACATCATTGTACTTGATAGACCCTTCACGGAATTCCCCCACAACCACAAAGCCAACAATTAACGAACGCTCACGCAAAAACAGCCGACAATTAACCAAGACAGGTAACTACTCTTGATTTAATGTCGGCCGCTCATAACGTATTTAGATGTAACTCAGTTCCAGTGTGGCGCGGCCATCCAGCGTGACATCGCGGGTCAGATCCAGATCTTGCGCGCGGTTGATAACCGCTTTTACTTCAAGCGTGCCTGTCAGCTGAGTGATGGAGGCTGGCACCGGGCTGGTACTGCTGCTCCACGAATACTGGCTAGGTCGCTGAGCGACTTTGCCGTCACTGTTCTGCCACGAAGCTGAAGTGCCAACGCGCACGAGGGGGTTCAGCGTACCGGTGGATGAGCGCAGGTTCTTGAGGGTGACGGAGTAGCCACCGGTACGCTTGCCATTGACCAGGCCCAGCCCGTAGTTCTGCGCCTCGGTGAAGCCAGTGCCAAGGATCCCCGTCACCTTGCTGCCCGATTGCAGGTCAGACAGCGTCAAGCCGAACTTCGCAGGCGTATTGCCGCAGCTGACGGTCAAGCTAACAGGTTTCTCTACCTGAGGATTGAAGGCGGTAGCAGACAGACTACCGGAAGGAATGACGCCGTAATCGACGATGCCGCCGCTGGCCAGGCTCAGGTTGCACGCCAACGGCTTGATGGTCCCGCGCACAATCAGCTCAGCCGCTGTAGTTGCATGAGCACCGATACTCGCGACCAAGCAAAGAGTGCCAATTGCCAAACCAAACATATTTTTTTTCATGTTTTACCTGTCATCTGTAATAGGCAGGTGTTTTCTATAAATGGCCCGAGCATCCAACAATCCCTGGAAACACTCGACCATAAATAAATAACACCACGGCGAAATTGCCGAATGACAGTCTGTGGCTTTGGCACCTCATTAATGAATCAGAGAACACGCCAATAAATGTGGGAGGCGTAAAAATAAAAAGTGGGCCAAACCTAAGTACCGAGTAGGTTTAAACTAAAATCCGATAAGCCAATAACTTCCACCGCGTAGGCAAAGTCGTAAATACTACTACTACAATCAGTCGTTAATAAATCCTACAAAGACAACCTCAACTTCTCTTTTAACTTAGAAAACCGCCCTACAGTTCCCACAAGAATCCCTCACAGACACCCGCAGAAAAATTACCGAAGCCGTACGCGTTGGCACCAAAGGTCGATCGTGGCACGATGGCTGGGTTATCGACCGAGACCCCCTTACCATGCCGCAATCCCAAGCCAAGAATCTGTCCCTGATCGCCGCCATCGACCTGGGCTCCAACAGCTTTCACATGGTCGTGGCCAAGGCCCAGAACGGCGAAATCCGCATCCTTGAGCGGCTCGGCGAGAAAGTGCAACTGGCTGCCGGCATCGACGACGAGCGCCAGCTCAATGAAGAGTCCATGCAGCGCGGGCTCGATTGCCTCAAGCGATTTGCCCAGTTGATCAACGGCATGCCCCTGGGCGCCGTGCGAATCGTCGGCACCAACGCGTTGCGCGAAGCGCGCAACCGTGGCGAATTCATCCGCCGCGCCGAGGAGATTCTTGGGCATCCCGTCGAAGTCATCTCCGGTCGTGAAGAAGCCCGTCTTATTTATCTGGGCGTGTCCCACACCCTGGCCGACACCCCCGGCAAACGCCTGGTCGCCGACATCGGCGGCGGCAGTACCGAATTCATCATTGGGCAAAGGTTCGAGCCATTGCTGCGCGAAAGCCTGCAGATGGGTTGCGTCAGCTACACCCAACGCTATTTCAAGGACGGCAAGATCACCCCGGCGCGATACGCCCAGGCCTATACGGCGGCGCGGCTGGAGATCATGAGCATCGAGCACGCCCTGCACCGCCTGACCTGGGATGAAGCCATCGGCTCGTCCGGCACCATTCGCGCCATCGGCCTGGCCCTGAAAGCCGGCGGCCATGGCACCGGCGAAGTGAATGCCGAAGGCTTGGCGTGGCTCAAGCGCAAGCTGTTCAAGCTGGGGGACGCCGAGAAAATCGACTTCGATGGCATCAAGCCCGATCGCCGCACCATTTTCCCGGCCGGCCTGGCGATTCTCGAGGCGATCTTCGACGCCCTTGAGCTGCAACGAATGGACCACTGTGACGGCGCCCTGCGCGAAGGCGTGCTTTATGACCTGCTGGGTCGCCACCATCACGAAGACGTGCGTGAGCGCACGCTCACGTCGTTGATGGAGCGTTATCACGTCGACCTCGAACAAGCCGCCCGCGTCGAACGCAAAGCCCTGCACGCCTTCGACCAGGTGGCCGAGGACTGGGACCTGGAGGACGGCGTCTGGCGCGAGCTGCTGGGCTGGGCCGCCAAGGTGCATGAAGTAGGCCTGGACATCGCCCACTACCATTACCACAAGCACGGCGCCTACCTGATCGAGCACTCGGACCTTGCCGGTTTCTCCCGCGAAGACCAGCAAATGCTCGCCCTGCTGGTACGTGGCCATCGCCGTAACATCCCCAAGGACAAGTTTGCGGAGTTCGGTGACGAAGGCATCAAGCTGATCCGCCTGTGCGTGCTGCTGCGCTTTGCGATCCTGTTCCACCACATCCGTGGCACCCAGGAAATGCCCCAGGTGACCCTGCGCGCCAATGGCGACAGCCTGGATGTGGTGTTCCCGAAGGGCTGGCTGGATGAAAACCAACTGACCCAGGCGGACTTTGCCCAGGAAGCCGAGTGGTTGACGCGGGTGGGGTTCAGCCTGAACCTGCGCTAACGCGCAGGCGGCCGGAGCGGCTGGTTGTGCTTGCTGTGGCGAGCGGGCTTGCCCCGCGTTGGGCTGCGAAGCAGCCCTAAAGCCAAACGCCGCATTCTGCCTGACAGAATGCGGCGTTTTTATTGGGGCGGCTTCGCCACCCAGCGCGGGGCAAGCCCGCTCACCACACAAGCCTGCTCGTACACACCGCTACTCAATTCACCGTTAGAATCGGGCTACCCAGCTTCTCCAACAACGTCGCCTGCGCACTGCGCGGGTTCTGGTTGCCAGTCGGTGTGTTGCGCACGTAGCGGCCGTCCGACTGCAGGCTCCAGCTGTGGGTGTTGTCGGTGAGGTAGCTTTCCAGCTCCTTCTTGACCCGCATGATCAGCTTCTTGCCTTCCACCGGGAAGCACGTCTCGACACGCTTATCGAGGTTGCGCTCCATCCAGTCGGCACTGGAGAGGAACATCTGCTCTTCGCCGCCGTTGAGGAAGTAGAACACCCGCGTGTGTTCCAGGAAGCGACCGATGATCGAGCGCACATGGATGTTGTGCGAAACGCCGACAATGCCCGGACGCAGGCAGCACATGCCGCGCACCACCAGGTCGATGCGTACGCCTGACTGGCTGGCCTTGTACAGCGCGCGGATGATCTTCGGATCGGTCAGCGAGTTGAACTTGGCAATGATGTGCGCCGGCTTGCCGTCGAGGGCGAACTGGGTCTCGCGGGCAATCATGTCGAGCATGCCCTTCTTGAGGGTGAACGGCGCGTGCAGCAGCTTTTTCATGCGCAAGGTCTTGCCCATGCCGATCAGCTGGCTGAACAACTTGCCGACGTCTTCGCACAGGGCGTCGTCGGAGGTCAGCAGGCTGTAGTCGGTGTAGAGCTTGGCGTTGCCGGCGTGGTAGTTGCCGGTGCCCAAGTGGGCGTAACGCACGATTTCACCGGCTTCACGGCGCAGGATCAGCATCATCTTGGCGTGGGTCTTGAAGCCGACCACGCCGTAGATCACCACTGCACCGGCAGCTTGCAGGCGGCTGGCCAGTTGCAGGTTGGATTCTTCGTCGAACCGCGCACGCAGCTCGATCACCGCCGTGACTTCCTTGCCGTTACGCGCAGCGTCGACCAGGGCGTCGACGATTTCCGAGTTGGCGCCGGAACGGTACAACGTCTGGCGTACCGCCAAGACGTGCGGGTCCTTGGCAGCCTGGCGCAGCAGGTCGACCACCGGGGTGAAGGACTCGAAGGGGTGCAGCAGCAGGATGTCCTGCTTGCTCACCACGCTGAAAATGTTCTCGCTGTTTTGCAGCAGTTTCGGGATCTGCGGCGTGAACGGCGTGTATTGCAGCTCCGGATGGCTGTCCAGGCCGGTGATGCTGAACAGGCGCGTCAGGTTGACCGGGCCGTTGACCTGGTACAACTCGGATTCGGCCAGGTTGAACTGCTTGAGCAGGTAGTCCGACAGGTGTTTCGGGCAGGTGTCGGCCACTTCAAGACGCACCGCATCGCCGTAGCGCCGTGAGAACAACTCGCCGCGCAGGGCACGGGCCAAGTCTTCGACGTCTTCGGAGTCCAGCGCCAGGTCGGCGTTACGGGTCAGGCGGAACTGGTAGCAACCCTTTACCTTCATGCCCTGGAACAGGTCATCGGCGTGGGCGTGGATCATCGACGAAAGGAATACATAGTTATCGCCAGCGCCCCCCACCTCTTCCGGTACCTTGATGATGCGTGGCAACAGGCGCGGGGCCGGGATGATGGCCAGGCCGGAATCGCGACCGAAGGCGTCGATACCTTCCAGCTCGACGATGAAGTTGAGGCTCTTGTTCACCAGCAACGGGAACGGGTGCGTCGGGTCGAGGCCGATCGGGGTGATGATCGGCGAGATCTCGTCACGGAAGTAACGACGCACCCAGGTCTTGATCTTGGTGGTCCAGTGACGGCGACGGATAAAGCGGACCTGGTGTTTCTCCAGTTCCGGTAACAGGATGTCGTTGAGGATCGCGTATTGGCGGTCCACATGGCCGTGCACCAGCTCGCTGATGCGCGCCAGGGCCTGGTGCGGCTGCAGGCCGTCGGCGCCAGCTTGTTCACGGGCGAAGGTGATTTGTTTCTTGAGGCCGGCGACGCGGATCTCGAAGAACTCGTCCAGGTTGCTGGAGAAGATCAGCAGGAACTTCAGCCGCTCCAGCAGCGGGTAGGACTCATCCAGCGCCTGTTCCAGCACGCGGATGTTGAATTGCAGTTGTGACAGCTCGCGGTGGATGTACAGGCTGCTGTCATCCAGGTTGGTCACCGCAGCCACCGGGGCCGGCACTGGCGGCTCGGCTACCACGGCAGGCGCGGCGGGCTCATGCTCCGGCGGGGTCTCGGTGACTTGTTCAACCACCGGGTGAGCGTCTTTTACGGCAACTTCTGAGAGTCCTTCGGTATTCATTGAATGTTCCTGTGAGGGCTATTGTTGCTCTCTAAGCAATTGGGCGGCGCGGGCGGCGAAGTAGGTCAGGATGCCATCAGCCCCGGCGCGTTTTAAGGCTGTCAGGGATTCTAGGATCACCCCTTCACTCAGCCATCCATTCTGTATTGCAGCCATGTGCATCGCGTACTCGCCGCTGACCTGATAGACAAACGTCGGCACTTTGAATTCTTCTTTGACCCGGTAAAGGATGTCCAGGTACGGCATCCCTGGCTTGACCATCACCATGTCAGCGCCTTCGGCCAGGTCGGCCGCCACTTCGTGCAGGGCTTCATGGCTGTTGGCCGGGTCCATCTGGTACGAAGCCTTGTTGGCCTTGCCCAGGTTCAACGCCGAGCCCACCGCATCGCGGAACGGGCCGTAGTAGGCGCTGGCGTACTTGGCCGAATAGGCCATGATCCGCACATTGACGTGACCGGCCAGCTCCAGGGCTTCGCGAATCGCCTGGATGCGCCCGTCCATCATGTCCGACGGTGCAACCACCTGGGCGCCAGCGGCGGCGTGGGACAAGGCTTGCTTGACCAGCGCATCGACGGTGATGTCGTTTTGAACATAGCCGTCTTCGTCCAGAATGCCATCTTGGCCGTGGGTGGTGAACGGGTCCAGTGCCACGTCGGTGATCACCCCAAGCTCCGGGAAGCGCTCGCGCAGGGCACGGGTGGCGCGCTGGGCGATGCCGTCCGGGTTCCAGGCTTCGGCAGCATCCAGGGACTTGAGTTCAGACGGTGTGACCGGGAACAGTGCCAACGCTGGAATCCCCAGCTCAACCCAACCTGCAGCTTCTTCAAGCAGCAGATCAATGGTCAAACGCTCCACACCGGGCATCGAAGCCACCGCTTCCCGACGATTTTCCCCGTCCAGCACAAACACCGGCAGGATCAGATCGTTGGTCGTCAGTACGTTTTCACGCACCAGGCGGCGAGAAAAATCATCACGGCGATTGCGACGCAGACGGGTGGCAGGGAACAGACGATTGGCAGGGGTAAAGCTCACGACAGACTCCTGAGCCCGGGTTCACGGGCGAGCGTTGCAGTTATAAGCGGCCATTATGACGAAGGTATGACAGTTGTGCTTAAGCATGCGACCTGTAGTCGCATTCGTCATCCACGTAGGAATTGTTCACTTCGTGACACATCTCGATACTTTCATGAATCTTCGTGAAGGCGTAGGCTGCGCGTTCATTTCGCCAGCACCCCAGACCATGCTTCAACAATTTCTGCATGACTTCGGCTACTTTGCGCTCTTCCTGGGCACCTTCTTTGAAGGCGAGACCATCCTGGTCCTCGCAGGCTTCCTGGCGTTCCGTGGCTACATGGATATCAACCTGGTGGTGGTCGTTGCCTTTTTCGGCAGCTACGCCGGCGACCAGCTTTGGTATTACATGGGCCGCAAGCACGGCCGCAAGCTGTTGGCACGCAAGCCGCGCTGGCAACTGATGGGTGACAAGGCCCTGGAGCATATCCGCAAGCACCCGGATATCTGGGTGTTGAGCTTCCGCTTCGTCTACGGCTTGCGCACGGTCATGCCGGTGGCGATCGGCCTGTCCGGCTACCCGCCGTTGCGCTACCTGATCCTCAACGGCATTGGTGCGGCGATCTGGGCGTTGGCCCTGGGCGCGGCGGCCTATCACTTCGGCGCGGTGCTGGAAGGTATGTTGGGCAGCATCAAGAAATACGAGCTGTGGGTGTTGGGCGCGTTGCTGCTACTGGGCTTCGGCCTGTGGCTGCGCCGCCGCATCAAGAATGCACGCATCGCCCGCGAGGCCTGTGCCGAGGCCAAGGCCCGGCTGGCAGCCGAGCCGGTCCCGGTCGAAACGCCTAAGACACCAGTCGAGTAAACCGGCTTCTACAGCAGTAGAGGCCGATCACGCTGAGCAGGCTGTAGCTCAGCAGGCCCAGCCAGCCCAGGTTGCTGGCGGGCCATAGCCCCACCAACGGCGCCAGCCACACCAGCGGCACATTCAGCACCAGCCGCGAAAGCTCGGCCTTCAGCGCCCACGGGCGATTCTCCAGGGCCACCCCCAAGGTAAACAACCCCAGCGCCATGGCACTCCAGCCCAGGATCAGCGCCGCCGTGGGCAAGCCTTCACCGAAATTCATCAAATAACTGCCAAAACCCACGTACGCCGCAAATTGCAGGGCGATGTAGACCTGCTGACGACCATCCAGTGGCACTTCGAATTTACGGAACTGGGTCAGGTCATGCTTGGCCAGCGGGTACTTGGCCTTTACGTCTGCCGGACGCCAGCCGGTGCGCATGAACCAGATGCGCAACTTGTCCCACCAGCGCTCGGTACGCCGCGCATCACTCCACAACTGCGCATAAAACTGCAGATTGGCCCATAGCGGATTCCAGCTGGCCAAGGGCGTGGTCACGCCGAAAATCACTGGTTCGTTGTCATCTTCCTCTTGGAAGGTGCCGAACAGCCGGTCCCAAATAATGAACACCCCGCCGTAGTTGCGATCCATGTAGAGAGCGTTCTGCGCATGGTGAGCCCGATGATTGGACGGCGTGACGAAAAACCATTCATACCAGCCAAGCTTCGGCACGTGCCGGGTATGCACCCAGAATTGATAAAGCAGGTTGAGCGACGCCACGCTGATAAACACCACCAATGGCACGCCAAGGACCGCCAGGGGCAGGTAGAAGATCCAGCTCAGCAGGAAGCCGGTGCTGGTCTGGCGCAGGGCCGTGCTGAGGTTGTAGTCCTCGCTCTGGTGATGCACCGAGTGCGCGGCCCACAGGATGTTGCGTTCATGGCCCATACGGTGCAGCCAGTAGTAGCAGAAGTCGTAGAACACAAAGGCGAACACCCAGGTCCAGATGCTTTGGGCCGGGAGATCAATCAATGCAAGATGTTTGAGGGCGAACGCGTAGGTCAAAATCCCTACACCCTTGGTCAACAGCCCTGTGGTGGTGGACAGCACACCGGTGCTGAGGCTGTTGATGGCATCCGCCACCCGGTAGTTGCGCTCGCCGCGCCAGCGGTCGGCGAGCAGCTCTATCACGATCAAGGCAATGAAAAACGGTACCGCGTAAGGCACGAAGTCCATGGTCTGGTCCGGTCTATTTTTGTTACATCAAGATTAGGTGCAGCGACGCGAGATCCCATTGGCAACAGATGACAAATTAGTAGACATTTAACGCCAAGACCCCAGGAGAAATGCCCATGAGCAAAAAGATTGCAGTGATCCTTTCCGGCTGCGGCGTGTACGACGGCGCAGAGATCCACGAAAGCGTGATCACCTTGCTGCGCCTGGACCAGCGCGGCGCTCAGGTCCAATGTTTTGCCCCGAACATCGCGCAGTTGCATGTGATCAACCATCTCACCGGCGAAGAAATGCCCGAGTCGCGCAATGTGCTGGTCGAGTCGGCCCGAATTGCCCGCAGTGATGTCAAAGACATCCGCGAAGCCAATGCCGAAGACTTCGATGCGCTGATCGTGCCCGGCGGGTTTGGCGCGGCGAAGAACCTGTCGAACTTTGCCGTGGAAGGCGCCGGCTGCAGCGTCAACCCACAGGTGCTGGAACTGGCCGAAGCCTTTGCCGAAGCGAGCAAGCCGGTGGGGCTGATCTGCATCTCACCGGCCCTGGCGGCGAAGATCTATGGCCCAGGCGTGACCTGCACCATCGGCAACTGTGCCGGCACCGCCGCCGCGCTGGACAAGATGGGCGCCACTCACCAGGAATGCACGGTGGAAGATATTGTCGAGGATAAGGCGCGCAAGTTGGTGAGCACGCCGGCCTATATGCTTGGCAAGAACATCAGCGAGGTCGCTTCGGGGATCAACAAGCTGGTGGACCGGGTGTTGGAACTCACCCACGAAAACGACTGATTGCCCCCGCTCGCCACAAAAACTCTTCGCCGCAGGGTCAGGGTTGGCGCATCAAGCGAGTGAGAATGCGATCCAGGGCATTCGCAAACGCCTGCTTTTCCTTCTCGCCATGGGGCGGTGGCCCGCCGCCCATCTGGCCTTGCTCCCGCAGATCCGTGAACAGGTTACGCACCGCCAGGCGTTCGCTCATGTTCGCCGGGCTGAACTCCTTGCCCCGTGGATCGAGGGCGGTGACGCCCTTTTTCACCAGACGATCGGCCAACGGCACATCGCTGCAGATCACCAACTCGCCCGGCACCGCGTGCTCCACCAGGTAGTCGTCCGCCGCATCCGGGCCGCTGGGCACCACGATCAGCTTCACACACGCGAAGCTCGGCTTGATCTGGCTCTGCCCGGCCACCAGCACCACCTGGAACTGACGCTTGAGGGCGAACTTCACCACCTGGTCCTTGGCTGCCCGTGGGCAAGCGTCGGCATCGATCCACACGCGCATGTCAGGCTGCCACTCGGCGCTTCTCGGCCAGGCGGCTGCGGCCATACAGCACCACAATTGCCAGGATCGCCACGGCCTGTGCACTCAGTGAGTACGCATCGGCGTGGATGCCCAACCAGTCGAAGTCAAAGAACGCCACCGGCCGCGTGCCGAAGATGCCGGCTTCCTGCAACGCCTTCACGCCATGCCCGGCGAACACCACCGACAGCGCGCACAGCAACGCCGCGTTGATCCCGAAGAACAACGCCAGCGGCAGCTTCGCCGAACCGCGCAGGATCACCCATGCCAGGCCCACCAACAGCACCAACGCCGTCGCACCACCCGCCAGCACGGCGTTGTGCCCGGCCGGGCCGGCTTGCAGCCACAGGGTTTCGTAGAACAGGATCACTTCGAACAGCTCGCGGTACACCGAGAAGAACGCCAGCATCGCGAAACCAAAACGTCCTCCGCCGCCTACCAGGCTGCTCTTGATGTAGTCCTGCCAGGCGGCCGCGTGGCGGCGGTCATGCATCCACACGCCGAGCCACAGCACCATCACACTGGCGAACAGCGCCGTGCAGCCTTCCAGCAGTTCGCGCTGCGCACCACTTACGTCAATCACATACGCGGCCAACGCCCAGGTCGCCAGACCCGCCAGCAACGCCAGGCCCCAACCCACGTTGACGCTGCGCACTGCCGACTGCTGGCCTGTGTTACGCAGGAACGCGAGGATCGCGGCAAGCACCAAGATGGCTTCCAGGCCTTCACGCAGCAGGATCAGCAAGCCGGAGATGTAACTCAGTGACCAGCTCAGGCCATCACTGCCCAGCAAGCCAGCGGATTCGGTGAGCTTGCCTTTGGCCAGATCCAGTCGTTGCTGCACTTGCTCGACCGGCAAACCGTCCTGCAACGACTGCCGGTAGGCCATCAGGGCCTTCTCGGTGTCCTTGCGCACGTTGGCGTCGACGTTATCCAAAGAGCTTTCCACCAGCTCAAAGCCTTCCAGGTACGCGGCTACCGACAGGTCGTAGGCCTGCTCGTGGTCGCCGTTACGGAATGCGGCCAGGCTCTTGTCCAGGGTGGTGGCGGTGTAGTCGAGCAGCTGCGCCGGGCCACGCTTGACCTGCGGCGGTTGCGCACGCTGGGCACGGAATGTCGTGGCGGCAGCTTCACCGTTGGCGGCCAGGACTTCGTTCGGCGTCTGGCGGGCCAGGTCGGCAAGGTTGAACGGTTGCTCGCTTTTCGCGGCGGCCGGGTCTGCGGTGAAACCGGCGATATAGGTAGCCAGGTCCCAGCGCTGACGATCGTCCAGTTGGTCGGCGAAGGACGGCATGTCGGTGCCTTCGACGCCAAGGCCGAGGGTGTTGTAGATCGCATAGAGGCTCAAGCGGTCCAAGCGCACAGGGTCGCGCAGATTGGCCGGTGGCGGCGTCATGCCGACGCTGGCCGGGCCATCACCGGCGCCCGCGGTGCCGTGACACACCGAGCAATGCTGGGCGTAGAGCGGTGCGCCGCGGGTTGGATCAGGGGTGATTGCCGGCGCCTGGCTGACTTCATAGGCCACGGCCAGTTGGGCACCTAATTGCCGGGCTTGCCGGGCAACCGTTGCGCCGTCCTGATGGGCAGTTACAGCCGCTAACAGTTCATCGACACCTTTAACCAACGCCGCGCGCTCCGGGCGCTGAGGCAACTCTGCCACCAGCCCTTGCAACACGCCGAGAAACTCCACCTGTTCGCGGTATTCGGATTCATCGATAACCTTGCCCGCCTCCACCGTCGGTGGATAGTCAGCGCCAATGTAGTCGAGCAAATGCAGGGCTTGCGGGGCTCCCTCGGCAGTTGCGGCCAACAGGTTGAAGCTGCACGACATCAACGCCGGCAGCAGTAGCCAGACGAGAAAGCGGAAGGGGGCAGTCATGAACGAATCTCAAATGGAAATACGAAGTAACACATTGTTAAGGCTTAAAGGGTTTGACTCAAGGCGAAAGTGATTTGGTGTTGGTGACGGCGAGGCATTTTTAGAAGCGGGCTAGTGGCGCTTTGGCGTTTTTGGAGGGCAAATAGCCATTGTTTTGCCAGTAAGGGTGCTTATAATGCCGCGCCCTGTTAGTGCGAAAGGGAATTTCGTTTCTCGTTTTTATGAGGAATGAGCACATCGGTTGACACTATCAGGGAAGAAGTTTGCATGATATTTCGCGCTTTACCTTTGCTTGCGCTCTCGGCGGTGACGTTGTTGTCGGGCTGTTCGATGTTTCGCAGCTATGACACCGAGTTGCAGGCGACCAATCAGCAGTTGGCCAGCGGGAATGTCGACGCGGCGTTGACGCTGCTGGAGAAAAACAACACCGGTGAAGACAAGGACTTGCTCTATTTCTTCGAGAAGGGTGAGTTGCTGCGGGCCAAGGGTGATTTGACGGGGAGCCAGACCGCCTGGCGCAGTGCTGATCTGCAAGTCTACAAGTGGGAAGAGGCGGTCAAGTTCGACAGCGCCAAGTACCTGGCCCAGTTCGGCAGTTTCCTTGCCAACGACAAGGTGCGGCGCTACGAAGGCTATGACTACGAAAAAGTCATGCTGACCACGCAGATGGCGCTGAACCTGCTGGCCTTGAACGACTTCGATGGCGCACGCACCGAGATCAAGAAGACCCACGAACGCGAAGCGGTGATCGCGGACCTGCGGGACAAGGAATACCTCAAGCGTGAGGATGAAGCCGAGCGCGCAGGCGTGACCACCCAGATGAAAGATCTGCGCGGCTACCCGGTGGAAGCGCTGGACGCGCCGGAAGTGGTCGGTCTGAAAAACAGCTACCAGAGTGCGTTCAGCCATTACCTGGCCGGTTTCGTCTACGAAGCCCTGGGCGAGAAGGACCTGGCCGCGCCTGGCTATCGCAAGGCGGCCGAGTTGCGCCCCAATACCCCCTTGCTGGAACAGGCCCTGCTGGATCTGGACAAATCCAAGGTCGGCGTCGATGAAACCGACGTGCTGATCGTGGTGCAAAGTGGCCTGGCGCCGGCCCGCGACTCGATTCGCCTGCCGATTCCGATCCCGATCAACGGCAACCTGGTGATCACCCCGCTGTCGTTCCCGGTGATCAAGGCCGATACGTCCACCGCGACTTTCGCCCAGATCGGCGTCGACGGCCAGCAACAGAACCTCACCGCGCTCAACAGCACCACGGCCATGTCCCGCCGTGCCCTGCGCGATGACATGCCAGGGATCATCCTGCGCACCACGGTGCGTGCAGTCACCCGTGGTGTGGCGCAAAACAACCTGAACAAGACAAACCCCATGGCAGGCCTGGTGCTGGGTATCGCCTCGGCGGTCACCGAAGGTGCCGACACCCGCACCTGGCGCACCCTGCCGGACATGACCCAGGTGACGCGCCTGCGCCTCAAGCACGGCGAGCACCAGGTCAGCCTGCCCAACGCTCTGGGCGGCACGCTGGTGACGGTCAAGGCTGACCAGCGTTATCAGGTGATCACCCTGCGCGTGGTGGGCAACCAGGTATTCGCCGGTGGCCTGGCCGCCCATGTGGTGCCGAGCACCGCCACCCAGGCCATCGCCCTCAAACAACCTTAAGGAGCACGCTATGCGTCATTTCATCCTCGGCGCCCTGGCACTGGTCCTGCTGGCCGGCTGCGCCACCCCGCCACCACCGGAGCCTGGCAGCGCCGCCAGCAAAATCGTGGTGATGGGCAAGTTCAAGGGCATCACCGTCGGTGCCATCCGCGTTGCACGCGAGAACGGCTTCCTGACTGCCAAGGTGCAGTTGAGCAACATCACCAGCAGTAACCAGACGATGTATTACCGCTTCGCCTGGCTGGGAGCCGACGGCTTCCCGGTGGGCGACGAAGAAACCTGGAAAGTGCTGAACCTGTACGCCAACCAGGCGACCTTCCTGCCGGCCATCGCCAACTTGCCTCAAGCGGCGGACTTCCGCCTTGAAGTGAAGACGCCTTGAGCCGTTCCCCTTCTACGTTTCAGAGAGAATTCCCCATGCTTGCACGCTTCTCGATCTTCGCCGTGGTTGCCCTGCTGGCCAGCGGTTGCTCCAACACCTCGTCTGTACTGGGCAGCAAGAACATCAACTACGGCGACACCAAGGCCGTGGAAACGATCACCAACGAGTTCGGCTCCACCGACCTGCAGATGATCGCCGAAAGCATGACCCGCTCCCTCGCCCAGTCCGGCATCCTGCAGGGCCGCCCGGTGGTGCAGGTGTATGACGTGAAGAACAAAACCAGCGAGTACATCGATACCCGCGAGATCACCACGTCGATCAAGACACAACTGATGAAAACCGGCACCGCCCGCTTCGCCAGCGACAACACCGACATGCAGAGCCAGGTCGACCAGCTCAAACTGCAGAACCAGAGCGGCCTGTACAAGAAGTCGACTGTCAGCAAGACCGGCAACATGGTCGCCGCCAAGTACCGCCTGGAAGGCTCCATCAGCTCTATCGTCAAGCGCAGCTCGGACTACAAGGACGTGTTCTACAAATTCAGCCTGCAACTGGTCGACGTCGAGAGCGGCCTGGCCGAATGGATGGACGAAAAAGAAATCCGCAAGACCACGGAGCGCTAAGCAATGCGTGCATGGATCGGCATGATCGGCCTGCTGTGCGCCTTTGGCGCCTCGGCCGCCCCGAAGATCGCGGTGACCGACCTGGCCTACGAGGCGCGGGTCGAGGAATATATCCACCAGGTGTCGGCCAGCAACAACTTCCAGGCAAGCGCCTACCACGCCAGCGGTGCGTCGAACTACAGCGAGTACGAAAGCCGTACCCGCTACATCGAACAGACCGAGCTGCGTAAATTCAGCGGCGATATCAAGGGCGAGATTCTCAAGTCGCGCCAGTTCCAGCTGGTACAGGGCACGCCCTACACCGCCGATGCCAAGGGTGACGTCTACGACGTGATCAAGCGCATCAAGGCCGGCAATTTCAAGGGTGCCGACTACGTGCTGTTCGGTACGCTGTCGGATATCGACTTCACCCAGGACATCAACGCCCTGGACCACACCAACAGCTACTCAGCCGTGTTGGGCCTGACGCTGGTGGCGGATTTCAGCCTGATCAACACGCGCACCTACGAGATCACCTCGGCGTTTACGGCGATGGGCGAAGGCCAGGACACCAAGCTGGTGAACAGCCGTGACGTGCGCGTGAGCCTGAACCGGCCGCGTGTGGTGAAGGACGTGTCGAAAGCACTGGGTGAGGATGTGGCGCGGCAGTTGGCGGAGCAATTGGGGGGCGGGTATCAAGACCCGGGCAAGCCGGCGCTGCGCAACAACCTACCGAGGGATGAAGCGCCGAAGATCCTGCGCTGAAACCCGATTTCACAAGCGACACAAACCAATGTGGGAGCTGGCTTGCCTGCGATAGCCGTGTATCAGATACACCGCCATCGCAGGCAAGCCAGCTCCCACATTTTTGATTCGGTTTCTTCAGTTATGCCGTGGCGCGATGAAGGCTGGCGAGAAAGCCGGCAGCGCCGACAAACAACCCGGCAAACGTACGGTTCATACGTTTCTGTTGTTTAGGCGTACGCAACAGGCGCAAGACCTTCGACGCCAGCCCCGTATACCCCGCCATCACCACCATATCGACGCAGATCATCGTCGCACCCAGGATCAGGTACTGGATCAGCAGCGGCGCCTGCGGGTTCACGAACTGCGGCAGCACCGCCAGCATGAACACCAAGGCCTTGGGGTTGCTGGCATTCACCAGGAAACCACGGAGCATCATCGCCATCGGCTTGCCGATCGGGCGCACGGCCGCGTCATCGGTCATGTCCATGGGCAACGCACGCCATTGCTTGATGGCCAGATACACCAGGTACGCCACGCCAAACCATTTGATTGCATAGAACGCGGTGGAGGATGTCGCCAGGATGGCACCCAGGCCGCATGCCACGACGGCAATCTGCATCGCCAGGCCCAGTTGCAGGCCAATCGCGTTCCAGTAACCGCGCAGGAAACCATATTGCAGGCCGCTGGACATCGAGGCGATGGCGCCAGCGCCAGGGGAAAGGGAGATGATCCAACTGGCCAGGAAAAAGGCCAGCCACGTATCGAGTGCCATTACACACCTCAAGAGGGAGTTTGCTGTTGTACCTTAAGCTAACTCCGCCGACCAAAGGCTGGCTATAGATTTTTACAAGATGTGAATACTAGCGATCGCCCGGAAACACATGGGTACCTGGCCAACGCCGCACCGAACGCTGGAAAAACAGGCTGTTGGGCACTTGCACCATCGCGCTGTCAGTCCCCGCTTCTGCCACTTCGATCAATGTGGTGTAGAGCAGATTGATCGCCACGACCCGGCCCTTCACCCCTGGTTTGTCGACGGTATCCACCAATTCGACGATATCGCCCAGGCGAAACGGCCCGACCGTGAAGATCAGAATGGCGCACAGCAGGTTGGACAGCACCGACCACATGGCGAAGAACGCCACGGCGGCGACCGCGACAAACCCGGACAACGCCGTCCACAGCACCGTGGCGGACACACCCAGGCGGCCCAGCACGAAGATCAGCGCACTGCCCATGATCAGCCAGCGCAAGCCACCGCGCAGCGGCATCAGCAGCTGCGGCGGGAATGGGTAGCGCTCACCCAGGCGAGTCAGGCCTTTGGCGACAAAGCGCTGGGCAAGGTAACCCGCCAGCAGGATGAGCAGGATTTGCACGCCAACCCAGACGGGCTCGACCCACTGTGTCGGTATCGGCAGCTGCAACGCTTCCATCAGGACAGCGCCTCCAGCTCCGCTTGCAGGGTTTCGAGCAATTCGAGGGCCTCCATCCAGGTCTCCTCCAATTGCCCTTCACGCACCTTGAGCTTGGCCTGTTCGGCCAGCAGGTCGCGCAACTCATCCTTGCGGGCGGCCTCGTAGACGGCGCTGTCGCCCAGGCTGGCTTCGATCTTGGCCAGGCGCTCATGCACCTTGCCCAACTCGGCTTCCAGCTTGTCAGCCTCACGCTTGTGCGGCGCCAGTTGCTGACGCAACGCGGCGGCGGCTTGGCGCTGGGCCTTTTTGTCGGTCTTGTCCGGGTTGACCGGGGTGTTGCTGACGGGCGCGTTGCGCAGGCGGTAGTCCGTCAGCCAGCGCGCGTAGTCGTCCAGGTCGCCGTCGAATTCCTCGACTTTGCCGTCCGCCACCAGCAGGAAGTTATCCGTGGTGCTCTTGAGCAAATGGCGATCGTGAGACACCACCAGTACCGCGCCGCTGAACTCCTGCAGGGCCATGGTCAGCGCCAGGCGCATTTCCAGGTCCAGGTGGTTGGTCGGTTCGTCGAGCAGCAGCAGGTTCGGACGGTCCCAGGCGATCAATGCCAGGGCCAGACGGGCTTTTTCGCCGCCGGAGAAGTTCAGCACCGGCTCGTCGATGCGCGCACCACGGAAGTCGAAACCACCGAGGAAATCGCGCAGGGTTTGTTCGCGCTCGGTCGGCGCCAGGCGCTGCAGGTGCAGCAACGGGCTGGCCTTGGAATCGAGAGAGTCCAGCTGATGCTGGGCGAAGTAGCCCACCACCGTGTTCTCGCCACGAGTCAGGCGGCCAGCCAATGGCGACAGCTCACCCGACAGGTTCTTGATCAGCGTCGACTTACCCGCACCGTTAGGGCCGAGCAAACCAATGCGCGCACCCGGCGTGAGTTGCAGCTTCACTTTTTCCAGGATGGTTTTGTCGCCGTAACCCAGGCGTGCATCGGAGAGATCCAGCAACGGGCTGGAGATCTTTACCGACTCGCGAAACACGAAGTCGAACGGCGAATCGACGTGGGCCGCCGACAGCTCCTCCATGCGCTCCAGTGCCTTGATCCGGCTTTGGGCCTGGCGGGCCTTGGTGGCCTGGGCCTTGAAGCGGGCAATGTAACTTTCCATGTGCGCACGTTGCGCCTGTTGCTTCTCGAACGCCTGTTGCTGCTGGGCCAGGCGTTCGGCACGAGCACGTTCGAACGCAGTGTAGCCGCCACGGTACAGCGTGATTTTCTTCTGTTCGACGTGGGCGATGTTGTCGACCACGGCGTCGAGGAAATCCCGGTCGTGGGAAATCAGCAGCAAGGTGCCCTGGTAACTCTTGAGGAAGTCTTCCAGCCACAGGATCGCATCGAGGTCCAAGTGGTTGGTCGGTTCGTCGAGCAGCAACAGGTCCGACGGGCACATCAGGGCCTGGGCCAGGTTCAGGCGCATGCGCCAGCCGCCGGAGAAGTCCGCGACCGGACGGTCCATCTGCTCGTTGGTAAAGCCAAGGCCGGCGAGCATCTTGCGGGCGCGGGCATCGGCGGTGTAGCCGTCGGCGCTGTCGAGCTCCGAGTGCAGGCGGGCCTGGGCGGCGCCGTCCTGGGCTTTCTCGGCCTCGGCCAGGTCGTGTTGCACCTGGCGCAGGCGCAGGTCGCCATCGAGCACGTAGTCGACCGCGATGCGGTCCAGGGTGTCGATCTCCTGGCGCATATGGGCGATGCGCCAGTCGGCCGGCAGCAAGCAGTCCCCGGAATCCGGGGTCAGCTCACCCAGCAACAGGGCGAACAACGTGGATTTGCCGGCGCCGTTGGCACCGATCAGGCCGGCTTTGTGACCGGCGTGCAGGGTCAGCTCGGCGTCTTCGAGAAGACGTTGCGGGCCACGCTGTAATGTTAGGCTTTGAAGTCGGATCATAATGGCGGCGGAGTCTACCAGCTTCGTTCGCCGCTGGCTTGGGTGTGAATATGCGCGCTGACCTGTGGAGCTTTGCCCTCTCGACTTACACCCGCCCGGGCGTGGAGGCCGCTTGCCTGCGTTTGCAGGCACAAGGGGCAGACGTGTGCCTGTTGCTGTGTGGCGCGTGGCTGGAGCAGCGTGCGGTGACAGTGACCGCCGAGCGTATACAGGCGCTGAGACAGGTCGCCAGGCCTTGGCAGACAGGCGTGATCGAACCGTTAAGACACCTACGCACTCAATGGCGCGCCATGGCACAGCAAGATAAGGATTTGGCGGGATTACGCGAACGGGTCAAGGCCCTGGAGCTGGACGCCGAACAGCAGTTGCTGGCACGTCTGGAAGCGTTGGCGCAACTGTGGCAGATGGGTGATGCGATGGGTCAGCAACGATGGCTGGAAGGACTGGCGGCTGAGGATGCCGCCAACCTTGACCACGACGCGCTGCAACAGCTGCGCGTCGTGGCCACCAACACTTAGGAAGCGCTGGTTGGGGTGGTGCTTGGCGCTACCGGGGCAGTCGTGCTGCTGGCCGGTGCAGTTGGAGCGGTGGACGCTACCGGGGCAGCCGGTGTTGCTGGCTTGGCCGGTGCTGGTTTTGCGGCAGCGGGCTTCGCTGCGGCTGGTTTGGCAGCTGGTTTTGCAGCAGCAGGTTTTGCAGCTGGCTTGGCGGCCGGTTTCGCAGCAGCAGGTTTTGCAGCTGGCTTGGCGGCTGGTTTTGCAGCAGCGGTTTTAGCAGCTGGCTTGGCGGCTGGTTTTGCAGCAGCGGTTTTAGCAACTGGCTTGGCGGCTGGTTTTGCAGCAGCGGTTTTAGCAGCTGGCTTGGCGGCTGGTTTTGCAGCAGCGGTTTTAGCAGCTGGCTTGGCGGCTGGTTTTGCAGCAGCAGGTTTAGCAGCTGGCTTGGCGGCTGGTTTCGCAGCAGCGGTTTTAGCGGCTGGCTTGGCGGCTGGTTTTGCAGCAGCGGTTTTAGCAGCTGGCTTGGCGGCCGGTTTTGCAGCAGCGGATTTAGCAGCTGGCTTGGCGGCTGGTTTTGCAGCAGCGGTTTTAGCAGCTGGCTTAGCGGCTGGTTTCGCAGCAGCGGTTTTAGCAGCTGGCTTGGCGGCCGGTTTTGCAGCAGCAGGTTTAGCGGCTGGTTTCGCAGCAGCAGTTTTGGCAGCAGGTTTTGCCGCAGCTTTAGCAGGTGCCTTTGCAGCAACAGCTTTGCTCGCTGGCTTTTTCGCCGCGCTCGCTGCAACCGCTTTTGCAGGGGTACGAGCACCCAGCACTTTAGCCACAGCTTCTTTCACACGACCAACGCCCTGGGCCAGCTTCAGGCTTTCCTGGGCATCTTTTTTCAGTTGGGAAATGTAGGCGCGGGTTTCAGCTTGGCGATCCTTGAGGGCGTCCAGCAGGTCCTCAAGTTCTTTGACAGCGTCTTTGGCTTTGGCTTGTGCCTTGGCCTTGCCGGCAGTGGCGGCGTCTTGCAGTTTGGTGCGGGATTTGTGCAGCTTCTCTTGCGCTTTACCGCGTTGTTTTTCCAGCTTGGCGAGCAGTTTTTCTGCATCGGCCAGAGCTTGGGAACAAGCGCTTTCCAGATGTTCGAGCAAGCTGCCCGAAAGTTGTTGGAGTAAATGCAACGGGGTATTAACAGGCTTCTGTTTGGCCGACATGGTTTACCTCCTGGCTGACGTGGGTGCGGCTCATACTAGCCCTCTGCTCTTACCGCCGCTAGGGCATGTTGACAGTATCGTTTGCCTTGCGTTGCACCGTGTGAAAATTCTTATCGATATAACGAAAATACGCGGCACTTTTTACCCTTTCACACTGGCATAATCCGTCGCACTTTCGGCGGGAGAATGCCCATGTCGCGTTACCTTTTTCTTGTGCTGGGCTTGGCAATTTCGGTGGCCAATGCGAGCGATCAATCGTCGGCGAAAACCGTTGACCAGAATCAGCATGACCTCGCCTACAGCCTGGGCGCCAGCCTCGGCGAACGCCTGCGCCAGGAGGTTCCCGACCTGCAAATCCAGGCGCTGATCGATGGTCTCAAGCAAGCGTATCAAGGCAAACCCTTGGCGCTGGACAACGCCCGCATCGAACAGATTCTCGCCCAGCACGAAGCACAAAACGACGCCGACGCGCAGGCGCCTCAAAGCGAAAAAGCACTCGCGGCCGAACAACAATTCCTGAGCAAAGAAAAAGCAGCAAAAGGCGTACGCGAATTGGCGGATGGGATCCTGCTGACTGAACTCACTCCCGGCACCGGTGAAAAACCCAAAGCCAGCGACCAGGTCCAAGTGAAATACGTGGGGCGGCTACCCGATGGGACGGTGTTCGACCAGAGCACACAAGCACAATGGTTTCGTCTGAACAGTGTGATCAGCGGTTGGAGCAGCGCCTTGCAACAGATGCCGGTGGGAGCAAAATGGCGCCTGGTGATTCCATCGGCCCAAGCCTATGGCGCAGATGGCGCCGGCGAATTGATTGCGCCTTACACGCCACTGGTGTTCGAGATCGAATTGCTCGGTACGCGCCCTTGAGACAATAAAAAACGGTGCGTCATGCGCACCGTTTTTTGTATATCGCTATCGAGGGTCAAGCCTGGGTAGCAGACTCTTCCTTGTGAGCGTTGTGCAGCACTTCGATCAAGCAGTCTTCCAGCTCGAATCGTTCGTGCAGCAACGCGCCCAATTCTTTGAATTTATCTGCCACGCAGTTACCGGCATCACACAGGTCGGTGAACTCAAGCAGCTTTTCGGTGATGACATCGATGCGCGGGTAAAGGGTCTCAGCCAAATCAAGGCCACGCTGATCGTCGAAGGCTTCCGCCTCCTTGGTCAGTTGTTCGTAGACGCCGAAATGACCGGCTGACACGTAGTCCACCAACACACCGCAGAAATCCTGCAACGGTTCGCGGTTCTGCGCCAGCGCCTCGGGCTTGGCGCCGAGCGCATCAAAGGCCCGAACCAGTTCGTGACGTGCCTTCAGCCAGCTGTCGATCAGCTTGTGCACCCCACCCCAGCGTTCCTGAGCATTCTGACAACTTTCCAGCATGATGATCTCTCTTCCCTATAGGGGCGCTGCCGCCTGGTGCCCGCGCAACACTTCAAGGATAAAGCAGCAACCGGACAAGGCCGCATCTGACAAACGGTTTCAATAACACGTGCGGGCCAGATTATGCCCGCATGACTGTGGCTTCAAGGTACGCAGGAGAGAAAGTTCATACAAGTGTTTAATCCCGTCCTACAAACTGCGACCGGCATTCAGCGCCTCGCCGGACGCAAACGCTGGCTCAACAACAGCCGTGAAAACTGCATGGCGCCCAGGATCAACATCCCGACGAAGAACAGCAGGCTCCACTCCGGCAGGCTCAAGTCAAACAGTGTCCAATTGATCTCCACACAATCGACAGTGCCTTTGACAGTCAATTGCAAAGCCTGCCAAAACGACAGGTTTTCGATCATGTAGTGCAGGCTTGGCCAGCAGTCAGCCACCTGCTCCGGTGCGGCGTTTTGTAGCAATACCTGGCGCACGGCGGTCATGGCGCCAAGCAACGCGAAGCCCATGCTTGCCAGCCCATACAGACAGCTCACAGAGCGCTTGGGGTTATGGATCGCCGCAACCAGATTGGCCAATGTGAAAGCAGCCAGGAACCCCCTTTGCACCTGACACAGGAAGCAAGGGCGCAAGGAGACGCCGAATTCAAGGTAAAAGGACGCGCCCAATGTCAGCGCACCGGCCAGGAACGCAAGGAAAAACAAGGAGCGTGAAGGGGCCAAAGGCATGCTTTATCCGCATCGCGAAAGATAGGTCGCTACGGTAGAGGAAAGGACTGACCCCTTTCAATACATGCCAGAGCAGACGATTCCGCGAGAGGGTAAGGACTTCCCGCCAGAAGATGGAAGACGTTGGGCTGTTGAGCGTCAGACATTGCCCACAAACGCTCTACAGCCCGTTTTTCCCATGGAGTGAGGGGGTGGCGGCCAGTTATCTCCGGGCCGCTCCTCACCCCTTTCCTACATCAAACTCGGACCGGCACAGGCAGCGGTGACGCCAGCAAACGGTTGTCCAGCAACCCAAGGCCCTCTTGGAACAGCTGGTTGCTGCGTTCAGTGTCACCCAGTTGCGCCAACAAACGCGCCAACTCGGCACAGGCCTCGGGATTACGCTGCACCTGCAGGCTGCTTTCCAGATAATCCCGCGCTTTGCCCCACAGGCTGTTTTGCAGGCACAGGCGGCCCAGCGTCAGCAACAGGCTGGCATCACCTGAATGATCCTTGAGCCAACCTTCGGCAAACTTCAATTGCTTGGCTGGATCACTGCCACGCAACAAGCCGTAGAGTCGAATCAGATGGCTGTCGTAACCGCGCTTGATCGCGCCACGCAGCGCTTCCTCGGCCTTGGCATCGGCACCCAACTGACGCAGTTGCTCGGCATAAGCCAGGACCAGTTGCGGCTCCTGGCGCTGGGCGGAAGTGAGTTGCTGCCAGGCTCGCTCAAGGGACTGCAAGCCGGCCTCGCCCTGCTCTTCACGCTGGGCCGCGAGACTCAGGTTCTCGCCCCAGGCGCGACGCTCAAGCTCGGCCAGTTCACTGGCGGGCAGCACTTTATCCTTGCGCAGTTCCGGCAGCAGGCGGATCACCGACGACCAGTCGCCCCGCTGCTGATGCAGGCGCTGCAATTGACGCAGGACCTGAGCGTTGTGGGGGTGACGTTCGTGCATGGCCTGCAAGGTGGTCAGTGCGCCGTCGGTATCGCCGCGGTCCAGTTGCAGTTGCGCATGACTCAGGGCGACCGCCAGCTCGGCCTGGGGCTGACGCTCCAGGGCACGCTCCAGCAAACCATCGGACTCTTCGTAACGCCCCTGCTCATTCGCCGCACGGGCTGCGCCAAGGTAATACAGCAGTGGCTGACGCTCGGCTTCGGCGGCACGATGCAAGTGGCGCTCGGCACTGGCCCAGCGGCCTTCGGCGAGGTCCATCTGGCCCTGCTCGATGGCAACCTGCACACGCCGGCTGCGGTTACGCCGCGACCACGGATTGACCACGCCACCGGAGGTGGTGACCAGGCTCAACAACACACGGACCAGGTAGATCGCCAGGCCGATGGCAAACACCGCCACCAGAGTCGCCCACAGGCTCGATTCGTAATGCAGCACATGAGGGTAGGTAATCAGCACGTAGCCGGTGTGTTTCGAAATACCCACTGCCAGCGCCAGCGCGACTGCAATCGCCAGCACCAGGATCACATAGAAGCGTTTCATCGGCTCTACTCCTGCTTCGCCGGCGTGGCCGCCGCCTTGGCTTCGTCGGCAGACAAGTGACGACGCTCAAGGTATGCCTGTACGGCAGCGAGGCTTGCGGCCAGATCCGGCGTCACCACCGACACCGCCTTGGGCTCAAGCTCGGCGATACGCGCCAGCATCGCCTTGCTCTGCGGGTTGTCCTGGTTGAAGTTGTCCTGCAACACGCTGCGCGCCTCGCCCAACGAGCGGCTGTAGACTGCCGATTCACCGTTGAGCGCTGCCCATTGCGCCTGCTCCAGCGCCAGGCTCAGGGCCAGGCGCACTTGGTTCAAACCTTGGCCGGCCAGCAACGGACGGATGTTGTCATCCGGGTTGAAGTCGATGCGGAAGTAACGGGAAATCTGCTCCCACCATTGGCTCCAACGGCTTTCCGTATCGGTGGTCGGACGCCCGCCGGAAGCCGGCTCGGTGAGCTGATATTCGGGAGCGATAGCCGCCAGCTGCACTACCTGATCACGCAAGGCCGCCAATTGCAGGTACAACCCGGTGCGGTCCGGCTGCTCGGTGCTGCGCAGCGCGGCAAGGCTCTTGGCCAATTGCTCGCGGGCGGCGTAAGAGCCGGGATCGCTTTGTTCACGAAGAATCTCGTCGGCGCCCTGGACCAAAGCCTGCGCGCTGTTGATATCCTGCAGGGCAGAAAGGCGCAGGCTCGCCAGCCGAATCAAGTGCTCCGCCTCGGCCAGGCGCCAGTCTTTGCGGCTGGACCCCAACACGGTTTCCAGACGTTGGCTCAGGCGCTGCTGATCACCCTGCAATTGGGTTACCAGTCGACGGCGCTCCTCCAACTCATCCGCACCCGGCAACTGCGCCAGCCGCGCCGCCAGTTGTTGCTGGCTTTGCTTGAGGGACTGGGATTGATCATCGAGGGTCTGCACCTGGCCCAACTGCTGCTGGCTGCTGGCTTGCAACGCGCGGACCTGCCAGATCCCCCAACCGCCGGCGGCAACACCCGCAGCGCCGAGCAGCAGGGCGACAATTGCCAGGCCATTGCCACGGCGCGGCGCGGTGACCGGTGACTCAACCGGCGCATCAAGTGCGGGTTGGGTTTCATCTTTAGGCAAGGCTGTTTCGCTCACGTATCCGTCCTTTGCGTTTCAGAGAGTGGGAACGGGATAGCTCCGTATCGCCACTAACAAAGCCGCGGCACTCGCACCGCGACAATCCACAACTTTTTCTGCGCCAGCGGCCCGCGCCATCTCTAGGACTCGCGGGCTTGGCACGAACAACGGCAGCTGTGCCACCTGGGGCCAATCGGCTCCGGCCAGGGCTTGCAGGTGTAAAAAACCCTGCCCACTGCTGACCACCAGGCCGTTCAAGCGTTCCAACTGGATGCGTTGCATCAGTGCACCGGCCTCATAGGCCGGCAAGAAACGGCGATACAACTCCAGATAGTCGACACTAGCACCTTGTTCACGCAAACGCTCCGCCAGCAGCTCGCGACCGCCCTCACCGCGCAGGATCAAGACCTGTGCATCCGGGCGGGCGATAGCCTCGCGCAACGCGGGCAATTGAAGCAAAGCCTCGCTGTCGTCGCCAGTAGGCGGATACTTAACATTCAGGCCCTGTTCGGCCAGTACCTGCGCCGTGGCAGCGCCGACACTGAACCACATCAGCTGCGGCCATGCGCGATCCAGCTGCGCCACGGCAAGGCGTGCCGCAGGCTTGCTGACGACAATCACCGCACAGTAACGCCCCAGATCATGGAAGACGGCTTGCTGTTCAGGTGTTACGGAGAGCGGCTCAATATCCAGCAACGGCAGGCTGCTGCTGAAAATGCCCGCGTCGGACAACGCGGCCGCCAGGGCCATCGACTCCTCGGCAGGCCGCGTCAGCAGCACGCGCCATTCGGTCACTGCGGGCCGGCCTCGCCGTAGACTTTTTGCAGGATGGCACCGGCGCCTTTGTCCAGCAGCTCTTCGGCTACCTGAATACCCAGGGCAGTAGCGTCACGCTGCGGGCCACGCACCTCGGCGGTCAGCAGCGTGCCGCCGTCCGGATCACCCACCAGGCCACGCAGCCACAGGTTTTCGCCTTCAAGCACGGCGTAGCAGGCGATCGGCACCTGGCAGCCACCGTTGAGGTGTTTGTTCAGGGCACGCTCGGCCGTGACACGGACTTCAGTGTCGTGGTGATCAAGAGGCTTGAGCAGGGCGTGGATCTCACTGTCGGCGGTGCGGCACTCAATGCCAACCGCGCCCTGCCCGCCGGCTGGCAGGCTGTCCTCGACGCTGATGGCCGAGGTGATGCGGTCTTCAAAGCCCAGGCGAATCAGGCCGGCCGCGGCAAGGATGATCGCGTCATATTCACCAGCGTCCAGCTTGGCCAAGCGAGTGTTGACGTTGCCGCGCAGAAAGCGGATCTGCAAGTCCGGACGACGGGTCAGCAGTTGTGCCTGGCGACGCAGGCTGGACGTGCCGACAATGCTGCCCAAAGGCAATTCGTCCAGGGACGCGTAGGAGTTGGAAACAAAGGCATCACGCGGGTCTTCGCGCTCGCAGATGCAAAACAGGCCCAGGCCTTCGGGGAAGTCCATGGGCACGTCTTTCATCGAATGCACGGCGATGTCGGCTTCGTTTTCCAGCAACGCGGTTTCCAGTTCCTTGACGAACAGTCCCTTGCCGCCGATCTTCGACAGTGGCGAGTCGAGCAGCTTGTCGCCGCGACTGACCATGGGCACCAGGGACACGGTCAGGCCAGGATGGGCCTGTTCCAGGCGTGATTTGACGTATTCGGCCTGCCACAAGGCCAGGGCGCTTTTACGGGTGGCGATGCGGATTTCGCGAGAGGACATGGATCAATCCGTACTGAATAGATACGGCAGATAATAACAGCTCAGGCAAATACGCTTTGATTTGAATCAGCAAGTGCGGGGCCTCCCTGGCCGCGTCGCACCGGGATATGAATGCAGGCCTCGCCACAGCCCTCGGGCTAAAGCTGCTGCATCATCTTGCGCACACCGGCCACATGCCGTCGGCTGACGATCAGTGCGTCGCCATTCAGGCCTTTCAGGAATAGCTGAAAGTGCCCCAGCGGCGTACGCTGCAGGCGTTCGATGCGCTCGCGGGCCACCAGCGCATTGCGGTGGATACGCACGAAGCGGTCGCCGAACTCATCCTCAAGCGCCTTGAGTGGCTCATCGAGCAACACTTCGCCGCCCTGGTGGCGCAGGGTCACGTACTTGTGATCGGCGATAAAATAGACCACCTCGCCCAAGGGGATCAGCTCGATACCTTTGCGGGTGCGGGCACTGATATGGCTGCGCGGCCCATTACCACTCTGGGCTGCTGGCTGGGTCAAGGCGGCGAGTTGGACGCGGGTTGGGCGCTCGGCCTTTTTCAGGGCCTTGAGCAATGCTTCGCCAGCCACCGGCTTGGTGAGGAAGCTGACTCCACTGGCTTCCAGCGTCTCCGCGGAAAACTCATCGCCTGCTGCGCAAAACACCACGGCGGGTGGCGACTCTCGCTCGCTCAGTCGGGCGGCAACTTGCAGGCCATCGAGGCCCGGCATACGGATATCGAGCAACACCACATCCGGCTTGAGGCTGTCGATCAGCGTCAACGCCTCTTCGCCCGTGGTGGCGCTCGGTTCGAGTACTGCGTAACCCTCGAGATCACTGACCAAACGGCTCAGTCGCTCGCGGGCTTGGGGTTCGTCATCAACGATCAGGACATTCATATTGCGCTGGATTCCTGCGTGAGTCTCGCACAAGGATAGCGTAGACAGGTGCGGTGACTTGCGTCACAGCGATCCACGCTAAGACTAGCGCGAGCGGCAAAAAGTGCCCTGAGAGTGGCACCCATATTTACCCGGACCTGTTCAATAGCGCCCAAAACCTGCTGCCTTCGGGCATCGTCGTAGGGTTTGCTGATACACAATCCGAATACCCCCCTTTTTAAATGGATAGTCTGGGCTCTGACCGCATCACCCGACTTTGGTGCATTCACACACTATCAGTCCAACTGTAGACGCTCACTGAGACGACATTGCTCAATCGTCAAATATCGTTTCAATAAACCTCTGTACCCAGTCTCGTCCTGGACGCGTTCGGCGGCAAGGCACTTAGCCATCCTTTGCACAAATAAAAATGCCGACGACCCGCAGCACCGCGTCCACGGGCAACCCTGTTATTATCGCCGGCACACTTCCATGCCTCTTTATTAAGCAGATCACGAGCGAATCCATGAGCACCGACAAGACCAACCAGTCCTGGGGCGGCCGCTTCAGTGAACCCGTCGACGCCTTCGTCGCCCGCTTCACCGCCTCCGTCACCTTCGACCAGCGCCTGTACCGCCACGACATCATGGGCTCCATCGCCCACGCGACGATGCTGGCCAAGGTCGGCGTGCTGACCGACGCCGAGCGCAACAGCATCATCGACGGCCTGACCACCATCCGTGGCGAGATCGAAGCCGGCACGTTCGACTGGCGTGTCGATCTGGAAGACGTGCACATGAACATCGAGGCCCGCCTCACCGACCGCATCGGTGTGACCGGCAAGAAGCTGCACACCGGCCGTAGCCGTAACGACCAGGTGGCCACTGATATCCGCCTGTGGCTGCGTGACGAAATCGACCTGATCCTGTCCGAGATCACCCGCCTGCAAAAAGGCCTGCTTGAGCAAGCCGAGCGCGAGTCGGACACCATCATGCCGGGCTTCACTCACCTGCAGACCGCACAGCCTGTGACCTTCGGCCACCACCTGCTGGCCTGGTTCGAAATGCTCAGCCGCGACTACGAGCGTCTGGTGGACTGCCGCAAGCGCGCCAACCGCATGCCTCTGGGCAGCGCTGCGCTGGCCGGCACCACCTACCCGATCGATCGCGAATACACCGCGCAATTGCTGGGCTTCGACGCCGTGGGCGGCAACTCCCTGGATGGCGTGTCGGACCGTGACTTCGCCATCGAATTCTGCGCCGCCGCGAGCATCGCGATGATGCACCTGTCGCGTTTCTCCGAGGAGCTGGTGCTGTGGACCAGCGCGCAATTCCAGTTCATCGACCTGCCGGACCGTTTCTGCACCGGCAGCTCGATCATGCCGCAAAAGAAAAACCCCGACGTGCCCGAGTTGGTGCGTGGCAAGAGCGGCCGCGTGTTCGGCGCCTTGATGGGCCTGCTGACCCTGATGAAAGGCCAGCCTCTGGCTTACAACAAGGACAACCAGGAAGATAAAGAGCCGTTGTTCGACGCCGCCGACACCCTGCGCGACTCGCTGCGCGCGTTTGCCGACATGATCCCGGCGATCAAACCCAAGCACACAATCATGCGTGAAGCGGCGCTGCGTGGGTTCTCTACCGCAACCGACCTGGCGGACTATCTGGTGCGCCGTGGCCTGCCGTTCCGTGACTGCCACGAAATCGTCGGCCACGCTGTGAAGTACGGCGTGGACACCGGCAAGGACCTGGCGGAAATGAGCCTGGAAGAACTGCGTCAGTTCAGCGACCAGATCGAGCAGGACGTGTTTGCCGTGCTGACCCTGGAAGGCTCGGTGAATGCCCGTAACCACGTGGGCGGGACTGCGCCGACGCAGGTGAAGGCAGCTGTGTTGCGCGGCCAGGAATTGCTCGCCAGCCGCTAAAAGCATCGCAGGCAAGCCAGCTCCCACAGGAAATCGCATTCCAATGTGGGAGCCGGGCTTGCCCGCGATAGCGTCCTGCCAGACGCCAAAAATCTATTTCTTGGCCGCGATCATCGCCATAAACGCCGGCATCGCCGCCTCTCTGTCCGCCGCCACTTTCTGAGCGTTGGGCATGGCGTGCAACCTTTCCAGCAACGCCTTGGCCGCCGGCATCTCAGCCAGCCAATCCAGCCCAAACAGCTTCTCGCCCACCGCGCAGGCGAGGTTCACGCTGTACATGAAATACAAATCGGCAATCGTGAAGCTCTCCCCCGCCACATAAGGCGCGAACTTGCCGTGCCTGCCCAATGAACCAAAACCCAACAACAATTCGGCCTTGGACTTCTCCTTGATCGCCTCCGGCACCGGCATGCCGAAAAACGCTTCGGCAAAACACGCGCGAGCGGGCAACTCGATGTACAGCTCGATTTCCCGACACAGCGCCAGCACCTGTGCACGCTGGAATGGCTCGGCCGGGAGCAGCGCGGGCCCTTCCTGGGTATGCTCGATGTATTCAAGGATCACACTGGTTTCGTTGATAAAACCCTGTTTCACCCCCAGCACCGGCACCTTGCCTCGCGGGCTCACCGCCAGGGCCTCCGGAGTTTGGCCCGCGTAAAAAGGCACCTCTTCGAAAGGCAGCCCTTTCTCCAGCAGCGCCAGCTTGACCATGTTGTAGTAGTTGCTGACCGAAAATCCGTAGAGTTTGAGCATTGCAGGTGCCTCCAGGCCGGGAATGGGGTTGGCTGCAACTGTTATAGATCCCGACGCCCGCCCTGACCAGCAGCATCACCTGCCTGAATGGGGGTAGACTGGCGCCCTTTCCTTGAGGAGCCTGCCATGAGCGAGCCGACCGATATCGACAACGACGAAGAAGCATTTGCCGAAACCACCCTGATCGAAGCGATCGAGAACCAGATCGAGAGCGAAAACCCAGCGGCCGCCAAGGCCACGTTCAACAAGCTGACCCTGGTGGGCTACGAGCGTGAAGAGATCCTGCAACTGATGGCTCACGTGCTCGCGGTCGAGATCGACGCGCTGCTGGAAGAGGACCGCGCCTTTAATACCGAATGGTATGAAACTGCACTGCGCGCCCTGCCGGAATTGCCGCCTGAAAAGCAATAAATCCAACACGCGGCAACACACTGGACAGTTCGGCAAAGTGCGTTCACCTTATGGCCTGCTAGCCTCTAATAAATTCTTAGAAAGTCTGGAGTCCTTATGTCGTATACCCCTGAGTTGGTTGCCGAACTGGAAATCCTTGTACTCTTCCCCTTGGACAGCACCAAAGAAGGTCTGAAAGTCCACCAGACCGCTGCACCTACTGCCATCGCCGCCGCCAAACGCCTCCACGCGAAAGGGCTTATCGACCAGCCGGACGGGGGCTACCTGACCAGCCTTGGCCGGGACGCCGCAGAGCAGGCCCAGACCCTGCTGACTATCTTGACCACTGCCACCACCAAAGAAGCCGCCTGATACCGGATACCGCCCATGGAGTCCGCCCTTTGCGGATTCCGAGGGCGTTGCTGTGCACGTGCAAAAATTCTGACGTCAAAAACCATTTCCCTCTAAACCTCCTACGCTACTGGCTGTAAACTCCTACACGGCCGCCCACGTCGGGCCCTGCGAGCCACCGAGTTCGACATGACCCGCACCCATGAAATCCGCCCCGACCTCGACGAAGGCATCGACCGCAAGGTGCTGGCCCAGTTGCGCGCGCGGTTCATGGCCCTCAATGAAGGCCGTATGGCCCGTGCCATAGAGGGGCTGACGCCGCGCCAGCAAAGCGTGCTGAACCTGTTGCCGCTGTTTTTTCACGTCAACCATCCGTTGCTGCCGGGTTATGTGTCGGGCAGTACGCCAGCAGGCCTGTCGAATTACGAACCGGACGCCCAAGCCCTCACCGAAGCCCAGCGCCTGACGCGCTCGTTCTCCTACAAACCGCGCCACGGCAACCCGCCGCGACCAATCCACGGCCTGTTCCTGATGGGCAGCCTGGGCACCCTGGCCCAGGCCGATCAGAGCGATATGGATGTGTGGGTGTGTCACGCCCCAGACCTGAGTGAGACCGAGTTGGCCGAGCTGCGCAAAAAGTGCCAGCTGCTGGAAGCGTGGGCCCTGACCATGGGCGCCGAGGCGCACTTCTTTCTGATCGAGCCGACACGCTTTGTGCTCGGAGAGCGCGACACCCAACTGAGCTCCGACGACTGCGGCACCACCCAGCATTACCTGTTGCTGGATGAGTTCTACCGCACCGCCATCTGGCTGGCCGGGCGCACGCCGATCTGGTGGCTGGTGCCGGTGTATGAAGAAACCCGTTATGCCGAGTTCACCCACACACTGATTTCCAAACGGTTTATCCGCGCCGACGAAACCCTCGACCTGGGCCACCTGGCGCGTATTCCCCCCGGCGAATTCATTGGTGCCGGGCTATGGCAACTGTTCAAGGGCATCGAATCGCCCTACAAATCCGTGCTAAAGCTGTTGCTGACCGAGGTCTACGCCAGCGAACACCCGAACGTGCATTGCTTGAGCCTGCGCTTCAAGCGCGCGGTGTTCGCCAACCAGATGGACCTGGATGAGCTGGACCCGTACATCGTGGTGTACCGGCGCATCGAGGAATACCTCAAGGCCCGCAACGAGCCCGAGCGCCTGGAACTGGTACGGCGCGCGCTGTACCTGAAGGTCAACCGCAAGCTCAGCGCCGGCCAGCGTACCACCAGCTGGCAGCGCCTACTGCTGGAGCGCCTGGCCCATGAATGGGGCTGGGACCAGCGCCAATTGGCGTTGCTCGACAGCCGCAGCCAGTGGAAAGTGCGTCAGGTCGCCTCCGAGCGCCGCGCCTTGGTGAGCGAGCTCAATTACAGTTACCGCTTCCTGACCCAATTCGCCCGCACCGAACAGACCGTCAGCCTGATCAACAAACGCGACCTCAATGTGCTGGGTCGGCGCCTGTACGCCGCCTTTGAACGCAAGGCCGGCAAGGTCGAGTTCATCAACCCCGGCATTGCCCCGGACCTGGCCGAAGACACCCTGACCCTGGTGCAATCGCCCAACCGCAAGGAACCGGGCCAGCACCACTGGGGCCTGTACAACGGCAACCTTACAGCGCTGGAATGGGAACACTTCGCGCCGATCAAACGCAGCCGCGACCTGTTGGAAATGCTGACCTGGTGCCATCGCAACGGCGTGATCGACAGCAGCACCCGCCTGGCCTTGCACCCCGGCACCAGCGACATGACCGAATTCGAGCTGTTCAACCTGCTGGGCAGCCTGCAACAAACCATCGCCCTGCCCCTGGCCAGTGTTGATGAAGAGCGCCTGTTGCGCTCGGCCGTGCCGGAGGAAGTGTTGCTGCTGATCAACGTGGGCGTCGACCCGCTCAAGCATCACCGCGACCTGAATATCCTGATGACCACCGAGCGCACCGACTCTCTGAGCTATGCCGGTGTACGCGACAACCTGGTGCTGACCCTGGACCAAGTCACGCTCAACAGCTGGAACGAGGTGATGGTCAGCCGCTACGACGGCCCGCACGCGCTGCTCGACTGCCTGCGCGACTACCTCAACCAGTTGCCGTCGGACCACCTGCCACGCCTGCGGGTGCGCTGTTTCTGTCACAACCGTGCGCAATTCATTGCCCAGCGCGTGGAAGAAATCTTCGACACCGCGCAGAACCTGCTGCTCGGCCAGGGCAATCACCGCTATTTGCTCCAGGTGCAGCAGCACTATCACGTCATGGAGTTGATGCCGGGCCAGGCCAACCATGTATCGCTGGCGACCCAGGATGCGCTGATCGCCTACCTCAGCGAAGAATTGGCCAGCTACAGCCCGCTGCACTTGGATGCCATGGCCCTGGAAGACCACGACCTGGCGCTGCTGCTGCCGATGGGCATGGCCGATTGCGTGCAGGTGTTCTACCGGGTCAACGAAGGCTTCGCCGAGCTGTATGTGCTGGATGAATTCAACGCGCTCTGGCAGCAGCGCCTGCCGTTTCACGATGAACAGAGTCTGTTGGCGCCGTTGCAGCGTTTCTTGCAGTCGATCATTTATCGCCGGGACGCGCTGTCGCCAATGGACCAGCAGGAGCCGCTGGGCGCGGTGCAGGTCTTGTATTACCAGCTATTGCCGTCAGGCAGCGGTCGCGCGCGCGGCATCGAACCTCGACCCGCACCGCTGAACCCGGCGAACAAACCGTTTTACGACGTGCAGGCGATTATCGGCAAGGCCGCACCGGGCCAGGTGGGCATTACCTTGTACTGCAATCAGCGGGAGTTTTCCGAACTGGAGTTTGGCGACCAACTGTTTGCAGTGGTCGCTCAGGAAATCGTCGGGCAACGCCGGGAGGCCGAGCGTTACCGCTGCTACATCACCGACCTGGATCTGTCCGGCCTGCTCGGCGATGTGCAAAGCCCGAGCAACCTGTACCTGCGCTACAAGGCCGAGCTGGAACTGTCGCTCAATGTGGCATTGAGCGAAATTTAAAGGGGGAAGGCGCCGCCGTCTTTAGGCTGGCCTTCAACACTGAGCAGCTCCAGCTTGAGGGTCTTGCCGCCCGGTGCGGGCCAGTCGATGTGCTGGCCAACCTGCAAACCGAGCAAGGCGCTGCCCACGGGAGCCAGGATCGAGATCTTGCCTTCGTCCGCATTGGCGTCTTTCGGGTAGACCAGCGTCAGGTGGTAGTCCTTGCCGCTGCTCTGCTCACGGCAATGCACGCTGGAGTTCATGGTCACGACACCCGCAGGCACTTCATCGTGGCCAACCACGTCTTCGGCGCGGTCGAGTTCGGCTTGCAACGCTTCGACGCCGGGAGATTCGTCGCCCAAGCGGTCGATCAGTTGCTCCAGACGCTGCACGTCAAGACGGGTGAGGATGATGGACGGTGCGGTGGTCATGATTCAGGCAGACTCCTTTTTTCTGCACAAAAAAGCAAAACCCCGCCAGGAAAAGGCGGGGTTCTCACGGGCCTCGATGAGTTGAGGCGTATCCGGACACTACCACAGCGTCACAAATAAACAAGACGACCTCAGGCGCGCGCCCTGCGCTGCTCGGCCTCGGCGCAGATCACGCGGCGCCGCGCATCGTCGGCAGAGCGCCATTCACGGATGTCTTCCACGTGGCGGAAGCAGCCGAGGCAGACTTTTTGCTCGTCCAGGCGACACAAACTGATACAAGGTGACGGCACCGCCGGGCTGACATTACTGAACAGCGGCTTCGGCGGGCGGACAGGTTCAGGCTGGGTCACCATCAGATCTCGTCGAAATCCAGGTCGGCGCCGGTGTACTCGCTGACCAGGCGCGCGAGCATTTCACTCAGCAGTTCTTCACTCTTGTCGCACTGCCATTTGCCGCTTTCTTCGTCGTAGTCGAAGTGAACGCCGCCGGAACGCGCCGCCAGCCACAGCTGACGCAACGGCTCCTGGCGGCTGAAGATCAGTTGTTGGCCACTGTCGAACTTGACGGTCAGCACGCCGGCCGAGTTTTCCAGGTCCACGTCCAGGCCGCTGTCGTCGAAAATATCTTCCAGCGCCTGCTGGGTCGAATCCACCAGGTCGTGAAAACGGGCTTCGGTCAAACTCATTGTGGCAACCTCAAAAGTGTCTGGTTTTGCTCAAGCGCCGCACGATACGGGCGAGCCCCGCCGATTGCAAAGGATACCGATCTCAACACGATTGACGGTGTGAAAAATCCTCAAGCAGCGTAGTACGCTTCTCGGCTGTGTCGGCAAACCCCCGCCGGACGGGTATTCCAGCGCATAGGCAAGCTGGCGGGTGGTCGGTATACTCGGGCGCAATTAATGCATATTCAAGGATTTCGCCATGAAGCGCCTGATCTCTTCCCTTGCTGCGCTCGTCGCGGTCGCTTGCCTCGTTAGTGCCTGTGGTCAAAAAGGCCCGCTGTACCTGCCCGATGACAGCAAAGACCCGAATGAACAGGCGCAATCGTCGCAAAAGCCTTCCAAAGCGCATAAGCACGACACCTACGAATAAGGGAATCCCATGGACGCTTTTAACTACCGGGACGGCGAGCTGTTCGCGGAAGGCGTGGCGTTGTCCGCGATTGCCCAGCGCTTTGGCACCCCAACCTATGTGTATTCCCGTGCGCATATCGAAGCCCAGTACCGCTCATTCACCGACGCGCTCGATGGCGTACCGCACCTGGTGTGCTACGCGGTCAAGGCCAACTCCAACCTCGGCGTACTGAATGTCCTGGCGCGATTGGGCGCTGGTTTCGACATCGTCTCCCGTGGCGAGCTGGAACGTGTACTGGCCGCTGGCGGCAAGGCTGACAAGATCGTGTTCTCCGGCGTCGGCAAGACCCGCGAAGACATGCGTCGCGCCCTGGAAGTCGGCGTGCATTGCTTCAATATCGAATCCACCGACGAGCTGGAGCGCCTGCAGGTCGTGGCCGCCGAGATGGGCGTTCGCGCGCCGATCTCCCTGCGCGTCAACCCGGACGTCGATGCTGGCACCCACCCGTACATTTCCACCGGTCTCAAAGAGAACAAGTTCGGCATCGCCATTGCCGACGCCGAGGACGTGTACATCCGCGCCGCGCAACTGCCGAACCTGGAAGTGCTGGGTGTCGACTGCCATATCGGTTCGCAACTGACCACGCTGCCGCCGTTCCTGGATGCGCTCGACCGCCTGCTGGCGTTGATCGACCGCCTGGGTGAATGCGGCATCTACCTGCACCACATCGACCTCGGTGGTGGCGTGGGCGTGCGTTATCGCGACGAAGAGCCGCCGCTGATCGCCGATTACATCCAGGCGGTGCGCGAGCGCATCGAAGGCCGCGACCTGACGCTGATGTTCGAGCCTGGCCGCTATATCGTCGCCAACGCCGGCGTGCTGCTGACCCAGGTCGAGTACCTCAAGCACACCGAGCACAAGGATTTCGCCATCGTCGATGCGGCGATGAACGACCTGATCCGCCCGGCGCTGTACCAGGCCTGGATGAATGTCACCGCCGTGACGCCTCGCGACAGCGAAGCGCGCGCCTACGACATCGTCGGCCCGATCTGCGAGACCGGCGACTTCCTGGCCAAGGATCGTCAGTTGGCCCTGGAAGAAGGCGATTTGCTGGCCGTGCATTCGGCCGGTGCCTACGGGTTTGTCATGAGTTCCAACTACAACACCCGCGGCCGTACCGCCGAGGTGCTGGTGGACGGTGATCAAGCGTTTGAAGTGCGTCGCCGCGAGACGGTAGCCGAGTTGTATGCTGGCGAAAGCCTGCTGCCGGAGTAAGCCATGCTGCTGCGTTTTACCAAGATGCACGGGCTGGGCAATGATTTCATGGTCCTCGACCTGGTCAGCCAGCACGCGCATATCCTGCCCAAGCACGCTAAACAGTGGGGCGACCGTCACACCGGCATTGGTTTCGACCAGTTGCTGATCGTCGAGGCGCCAAGCAACCCGGAGGTGGATTTCCGTTACCGGATCTTCAACTCCGACGGCTCCGAAGTGGAACAGTGCGGCAACGGTGCACGCTGCTTCGCCCGCTTTGTGCTGGACAAACGCCTGACCGCCAAGCGCCAGATCCGCGTCGAGACCAAGAGCGGCGTGATCGAACTGGATATCCGCAGTGACGGCCAGATCAGCGTCAACATGGGCGCGCCACGCCTGGTGCCGGCGGATATTCCGTTCCAGGCCACCGAGCAGGCCGCCAGCTATGCGCTGGACGTTGACGGCAAGACCGTCGACATCGCTGCAGTGTCCATGGGCAACCCCCATGCGGTACTGCGGGTCAACGACATCAACAACGCACCCGTGCATGAATTGGGGCCGAAGATCGAACACCACCCGCGCTTTCCGGCACGGGTCAACGTGGGCTTCCTGCAGGTGATCGACCGTACCCGCGCGCAATTGCGCGTCTGGGAACGCGGCGCCGGCGAAACCCAGGCCTGCGGCACCGGCGCTTGCGCCGCTGCCGTGGCCGCGATCAGCCAGGGGTGGATGGATTCGCCGCTGCTGATCGACCTGCCCGGCGGACGCTTGTCCATCGAGTGGGCAGGCCCTGGCCACCCGGTGATGATGACCGGGCCGGCCTCGCGCGTATACGAAGGACAGGTCCGTCTATGAGTGAGCCAATCCAATGACCGATAAGCCTCAAGTACCCGCACAAGCATCCCCGAGCGAAAGTCTGGAGGCCGCTGCCGTCGCGGCGTACCTTGAGGCTAATCCGGATTTCTTCGTCGAGCACGAAGAACTGCTGCCGGCCCTGCGCATCCCCCATCAACGCGGCGATACCGTGTCGCTGGTGGAGCGGCAGATGAAGATCCTGCGCGAGCGCAATATCGAGATGCGCCACAAGCTCTCGCACCTGATGGACGTCGCCCGCGACAACGACCGCCTGTTCGAGAAGACCCGTCGCCTGATCCTGACCCTGATGGACGCCACCAGCCTGGAAGAAACGGTGATCGCCGTGGAAGACAGCCTGCGCCAGGACTTCCAGGTGCCGTTCGTGAGCCTGATCCTGTTCAGCGACAACCCGATGCCGGTGGGTCGCTGGGTCAGCGGCAGCGACGCACACACCGCCATCGGCGGCCTGTTGTCCGAAGGCAAGACCATCAGCGGCACCTTGCGTGAGCATGAGCTGGACTTCCTGTTTGGTGCCGAACAGCGCAAGCAGATCGGCTCCACGGCGGTGGTCGCGCTCAGCCATCAAGGCCTGCACGGTGTGCTGGCCATCGCCAGCCGCGATCCCCAGCACTACAAGAGTTCCGTGGGCACGCTGTTCCTGACCTACATCGCCGAAGTCCTGGGCCGCGTCCTGCCGCGCTTCACCACCGCCCTGCGCGCGGTGCGCTAGCCATGGAACGGCAACTGGACGCTTATTGCGCTCACCTGCGCAACGAGCGCCAGGTGTCGCCCCATACCCTGGAAGCCTACCGGCGGGACTTGAACAAGGTCCTGGCCTACTGCGAAAAACACCAGGTCGGCAGCTGGAAGGCCCTGGATATCCAGAGCCTGCGCAGCCTGATCGCGCGCCTGCACCAGTCGGGCCAATCCTCACGCAGCCTGTCGCGCCTGCTCTCGGCGGTACGCGGGCTCTATCACTATTTGAACCGCGAAGGCCTGTGCGATCACGACCCGGCCAACGGCCTGTCGCCGCCCAAGGGCGAACGGCGCCTGCCCAAGACCCTGGACACCGACCGCGCGTTGCAATTGCTGGATGGCGCCGTCGAGGATGACTTCCTGGCCCATCGCGACCAGGCCATTCTTGAGCTGTTCTATTCATCAGGCCTGCGCCTGTCGGAGCTGACTGGCTTGAACCTCGACCAGCTGGACCTGGCGGACGGCCTGGTTCAGGTACTCGGTAAAGGCAGTAAGACCCGCGTGTTGCCGGTGGGCCGCAAAGCCCGCGAAGCCTTGCAACTGTGGCTGCCGCTGCGCCTTTTGACCAACCCGGCGGATGATGCAGTGTTTGTCAGCCAACAAGGCCGACGCCTGGGGCCACGGGCGATTCAAATACGGGTCAAGGCGGCCGGCGAGCGCGAGCTGGGGCAGAACCTGCACCCACACATGCTGCGACACTCTTTTGCCAGCCACCTGCTGGAATCGTCCCAGGACCTGCGCGCGGTTCAAGAGCTGCTCGGCCACTCCGACATCAAGACCACGCAGATCTACACCCATCTGGATTTCCAACACCTGGCAACGGTGTACGACAGCGCCCATCCACGGGCCAAACGCATCAAGGGCGGCGACTCATGAGTATCAAGCTGATCACCTTCGACCTGGACGACACACTCTGGGACAACGTACCCGTCATCATCAGCGCCGAAGCGTCGATGCGCGAATGGCTGGCACTTAACGCCGCCAAAGTCGGCGATTTGCCGCTGGAGCACTTCGCCAGTCTTCGCCAGCAGGTGCTGGAGCGCCATCCGGAGCTGAAACACCGGATCAGCATTTTGCGCCACCGGGTGTTGATGCATGCGTTTGAAGAAGCCGGTTATCCACAGCCTGAAGCCACGGAAATGGCGGATGTCTGCTACGAGACGTTCATTCATGCGCGGCACCAACTCACGCCCTTCCCCGAAGCGGAGCCCATGCTCCGGGCGCTGCGCCAGCACTTCCTGCTGGGGGTGATTACCAACGGCAATGCCGACGTGCAGCGCGTGGGCCTGGCGGACTACTTCCACTTTGCCCTGCGCGCTGAAGACATTGGCATCGCCAAGCCGGATGCGCGTTTGTTTCAAGAAGCGTTGCAGCGCGGTGGCGTGGACGCCAGTGCGGCGGTGCACATTGGCGATCATCCGGGGGATGACATTGCCGGAGCACAGCAGGCGGGGCTTCGGGCGGTATGGTTCAACCCGACGGGTAAGGTGTGGGAAGCCGACAAGCGCCCGGATGCGGAGATTCGCAGCCTGGCCGAATTAGCGCCCTTGCTGGCTGGCTGGAAATAACACCCATGAAAAAGCCCGCAGCGACGGCGGGCTTTTTCTTACAAACGGGTGCTGACCTCAGATAGGTCGGCTGCCGTACTTGTTATCCGGCTTCTTAGGTGGGTCTGCCACCACGTTGGCCTCGACTTCCTGCACTTTGCCGCCTTTAGCGAGGAACTCTTCCATCGCACGGGCCAGGGCATCGCGCTCTTTATTCTTGGCTTCAACGCTCGGCAATTCATCTACCGACACAGCAGCCTTGGCTTTGCCTTTGGCAGCCGGGGCAGGTGCATCATCGCCACCGTCGTCATCAGCAACGTCTTCCGCCGCCGCTTCAAGACCTTCTTCGGTGTCGTCTTCGTCACCTACTTCGAGTTCGTCGTTTTCCAGATCATCGTCGCTCATGTTCTACCTCATGACTTGCGAAAAGCAGATTAGTTATAGCCCAGCTTCATCCTCTGTCGAGGCTGCCGAGGAAAAATCAACATCCACCGGATAACCAGTGGCTTATGCCCCATCACCGTGCAAGGTGGCGAGGACTTTACGAGCACCGCCATGATCACGGTGCTCGCCCAGATAAATACAGTTTTGCGCCCATCGGCGCGCATTCTAGCGCGCTCTGGGAAAAAACAAAGTGCCGAATACGCCTACATGCCTGTAAGACATTGGCACGCTGAAAAGTGCCGTGTGCATCCCATCACAAACAAGGCGTAAAAACCGCTACAGCGTATTACGACTGACAAACACCAGACAAAAAAATGCCCGGCAAGCCGGGCATCTTTTTTTCGCGTACTTACAAGTTGTAGCCGCGTTCGTTGTGTTGCGCCAGGTCGAGGCCGACGGCCTCTTCCTCTTCGGTCACCCGCAGGCCCATGACCATGTCCAACACCTTGAGGATGATGTAGGTCACGATCGCCGTGTAGATCACCGTGAAGCCAACACCTTTGCACTGGATCCAGACTTGCGCAGCGATGTCAGTCACCGTACCGAAACCACCCAGAGCAGGCGCTGCAAATACACCCGTGAGGATCGCCCCCACGATACCGCCGATACCGTGCACGCCGAAAGCGTCCAGGGAGTCGTCGTAGCCCAGCTTGCGCTTGAGGCTGGTGGCGCAGAAGAAGCAGATCACACCGGCAACCAGGCCGATTACCAGAGCGCCCATCGGGCCCACGGTGCCTGCGGCTGGGGTGACTGCAACCAGGCCCGCGACCACGCCCGAGGCAATGCCCAGTGCGCTTGGCTTACCGTGGGTGATCCACTCGGCGAACATCCAGCCCAGCGCCGCAGCAGCGGTCGCGATCTGTGTAACCAGCATCGCCATGCCGGCGGTGCCGTTGGCCGCAGCGGCGGAACCGGCGTTGAAGCCGAACCAGCCGATCCACAGCATCGCCGCGCCGATCAGGGTGTAACCCAGGTTGTGCGGGGCCATCGGGGTGGTCGGGAAGCCTTTACGCTTGCCGAGCACGATGCACGCCACCAGGCCAGCCACACCGGCGTTGATGTGCACCACGGTGCCGCCAGCGAAGTCCAGTACGCCCCAGTCCCACAGCAGGCCACCGTTACCGCTCCAGACCATGTGCGCGATCGGCGCATAGACCAGGGTGAACCAGATCGCCATGAAGATCAGCATCGCGGAGAACTTCATACGCTCAGCGAAGGCACCGACGATCAGCGCCGGGGTGATGATGGCGAACGTCATCTGGAAGGTGATGAACACGGCTTCCGGGAACAATGCCGCAGGGCCGGTGATGCTGGCCGGGGTCACGCCCGCCAGGAACGCCTTGCCCATGCCGCCGAAGAAGGAGTTGAAGTTGACCACACCCTGTTCCATACCGGTGGTATCGAACGCGATGCTGTAGCCGTAGACGACCCAGAGGATGCTGATCAGGCCGGTGATCGCGAAACACTGCATCATCACCGACAGAATATTCTTGGAGCGGACCATGCCGCCGTAGAACAGCGCCAGGCCAGGGATGGTCATGAACAGCACCAAAGCGGTGGCGGTCAGCATCCAGGCGGTGTCGCCGGAATTGAGGACTGGAGCAGCCACTTCGTCTGCCGCCATGGCCAGGCTTGGCATTACGATGGACAACAGGGCTCCGAGCCCTGCGAATTTACGCAGAGTCATATTGTTTTCTCCTGGGGCGTTGGGGTTTGGCGGCTTAGATTGCGTCGGTATCGGTTTCGCCGGTACGGATGCGAATAGCCTGTTCCAGATTGACCACGAAGATCTTGCCGTCACCGATCTTGCCGGTGTTGGCGGCCTTGGTTATCGCCTCGATAACCCGGTCAAGATCCTTGTCGTCAATGGCGACATCAATCTTCACCTTCGGCAGGAAATCGACCACGTATTCCGCGCCGCGATACAGCTCGGTGTGACCCTTCTGCCGACCGAAGCCTTTGACCTCAGTAACGGTAATGCCCTGCACGCCGATCTCGGACAACGACTCGCGTACATCGTCCAACTTGAACGGCTTGATGATGGCAGTGACTAGCTTCATGAAAACTCTCTCCCGAATTGGTGGACTTGCCCCAGGAAAACAAACCCGTCTCAAGTCTAAGCGCAGTGCCTGGCTTTGTAACGCGTCGTCGCCTCGGCATTTGCCTTTGCGACGCCAGCGAACCACTGGTGACGAAACCTGTACCCCGGATCCGTCGGCGCACTGCATTCGTCACAGCGACTGCATCAGTGCATGGGTCATGATCGTCTAAGCAGAAACCTTGCCAGCTCCGTAAAAATCACTGAAATCAGTCCTTTGCCCACTTATGCCCACCTACGGGGCTTTTTGATGGCGGCAATGCGCACAAAAACAGTGCGTCGCGGCCCGACCCTCTGCGCGAAAAGCGTGCGCTTGCCTCCGTGAAAAAGACTATAGACGCTGCGTGATACACTGCCGGCCAACAGTTTTCCGGAATATTTCCCATGCTCGCGCCCAAAGACCTCCTCGACGCCCTGAGCGGCCACGCCTCTCGCCTGTTCAGCGGCGACACCCCATTGCCCCGCAATGAAATCGAAAGCCAATTCAAGGCATTGCTGCAAAGCGGTTTCAGCAAGCTCGACCTGGTGAGCCGGGAAGAGTTTGATAGCCAGATGGTGGTGCTGGCCCGCACGCGTGCGCGGTTGGAGAGCCTGGAAGCGAAAGTCGCCGAACTGGAAGCCAAGCTCACACCGCCTGCTGAATAAACGCGGTCAATGTGGGAGCTGGATACGTTCTGTAAAACCTCCCACCTTCGATAGCGTCACCCCTCGTCTACCCTTGAAAAAACCGCAGGAAGCGGTCCCTTTTTCAAGGAACGAGCATGTCCCTCGCCATCGTCCACAGCCGCGCCCAAATTGGCGTCGAAGCCCCTGCCGTCACCGTCGAAGTGCATATGGCCAATGGTCTGCCGTCCCTGACACTGGTGGGCTTGCCGGAAACGGCGGTCAAGGAAAGCAAGGACCGGGTGCGCAGCGCCATTCTCAATAGCGCGCTGCAATACCCTGCCCGTCGTATCACCCTCAACCTCGCGCCCGCCGACCTGCCCAAGGACGGCGGGCGTTTTGACTTGGCGATAGCTCTGGGAATCCTGGCGGCCAGCGTGCAGGTGCCGGCTTTGATGCTTGATGACGTGGAATGCCTGGGGGAACTGGCACTGTCCGGCGAAGTGCGCGCAGTGAAAGGCGTGTTGCCAGCAGCATTGGCGGCGCGCAAGGCCGGGCGCACCGTGATAGTGCCACGGGCGAATGCAGAGGAAGCCTGCCTGGCATCGGGATTGAAAGTGATCGCCGTGGACCACCTGCTTCAGGTGGTGGCGCACCTGAACGGGCATCAGCCAATCGAGCCCTACAAGTCCGACGGCTTGCTGTATCTGAACAAGCCTTACCCGGACTTGAGCGAGGTACAGGGCCAGCTCGCCGCCAAGCGCGCACTGCTGATTGCGGCGGCGGGGGCGCATAACCTGCTGTTCAGCGGCCCGCCCGGCACCGGCAAGACATTGCTCGCCAGCCGCCTGCCGGGGTTGTTGCCACCGTTGAGTGAGCAGGAGGCCTTGGAGGTGGCGGCGATTCAGTCGGTGGTCAGCCTGGCGCCGCTGAGTCATTGGCCGCACCGGCCGTTTCGCCAGCCGCATCATTCGGCATCAGGCCCTGCATTGGTGGGCGGCGGCTCGAAACCACAGCCCGGCGAAATCACTCTCGCCCATCACGGAGTATTGTTCCTGGATGAGTTGCCGGAGTTCGACCGCAAGGTACTGGAGGTGCTGCGCGAACCACTGGAGTCAGGACACATCGTGATTTCCCGCGCCCGTGACCGGGTGAGTTTCCCGGCCCGCTTTCAACTGGTGGCCGCCATGAACCCCTGCCCGTGTGGTTATTTGGGCGAACCCAGCGGGCGCTGTCGCTGTACACCGGAGCAGATCCAGCGCTATCGCAACAAACTCTCCGGACCGTTGATGGACCGGATCGACCTGCACCTGACCGTCGCGCGGGAAACCACGGCATTGAACCCAGCCCAACAGGCTGGCGATAACACCGCGACGGCCTCGGCCGAGGTAGCCGAGGCCCGGGAGCGCCAGTTACGGCGTCAGGGTTGTGCGAATGCCTTTCTGGACCTGCCTGGGCTGCGCAAGCACTGCACGCTGGCGAAGGTCGATGAGGGCTGGCTGGAAACCGCTTGCGAGCGGCTGACCCTGTCCCTGCGCGCCGCCCACCGCCTGCTCAAGGTGGCGCGCACCTTGGCGGACCTGGAACAGGTGAATGACATCACTCGTGAACATCTGAAGGAGGCCTTGCAATATCGCCCAGCCTCCATCACCTGAGCCTCAGCGGAAGCGATCCACCTCATGCCGCAAGCCCGCCGCCAGCGTCTCCAATTCCTTGGCGGTAATCGCCAGGTTCGACACCACTTCGCGCTGCTCGCTGTTGGCCAACGCAATGCTTTGCAGGTTGCTGCTGAGCAAGGTCGCGGTGCTGCTCTGCTCCTGGGTGGCAGTGGTAATCGCCGCGAACTGCTGGCCGGCCGAACGGCTTTGCTCGTCGATACGCGCAAGGGCCGACGCCACGTCGGCGTTGCGCGACAGGCCTTCCTGCATCAACACGTTGCCGCGCTCCATGGTGCTGATGGCGTTGCCGGTTTCCTGCTGGATGCTCTGGATCATCCCGGAGATCTCGTCGGTGGCCTCTCGGGTGCGCGACGCCAGGTTGCGCACCTCATCGGCGACCACGGCAAAGCCACGGCCTTGCTCACCCGCGCGCGCAGCTTCGATGGCAGCGTTGAGCGCCAGCAGGTTGGTCTGTTCGGCAATCGAGGTGATCACGCCGACGATCCCGCCGATTTCCTGGGAGCGCTGGCCAAGGGTGTTGATCACCATGGCCGTGCTGTTCAGGGCTGTGGCGATGTGCTCCAAGGACGACGACGCCTCTTGCATCGAGTTACGCCCGATACGGGTTTGCTGGGCGTTTTCCTGGGCCAGGCGTTCGGTGCTGCCCATGTTGTCGGCGATGTTCAACGAGGTGGCGCTGAACTCTTCCACGGCGCCGGCCATGCTGGTGATCTCGCCGGACTGCTGCTCCATGCCTTCATACGCACCACCGGACAACCCGGACAACGCCTGGGCGCGGCTGTTGACCTCTTCGGCCGCCTTGCGGATATGCGAAACCATGGTCGACAGCGCTTCACCCATCTGGTTGAAACTGCGCGCCAACTGGCCGATTTCGTCATGGCTGGACACATTCAGGCGTGCGCTCAAGTCGCCCGCGCCCAAGGCTTCGGCTTGGCGCACCAGGTCGCCCAGCGGCGCCAACTTGCTGCGCAGCAGCCACACGGTTGCACCGACTGCCAGCAGCATGGCCAAGACGCTGCCGATTACCAGGCGGATGCCGACGTCCCAGGTCACCGAGCGAATCTCGGCCTTGGGCATGCTCGCAACCACCGCCCACGGCCCGCCTTCGAAGGGCACCGAGACGCTGTAGAAATCTTCGCTCTTGTCCGCCCAGAAGCGGCCCGCGCCTGGCGTCTTGGCCAGGTCCAGCATCACTGGGATCGCCTGGTCCAGCGCCTGCACGCCCGCCGGCGGCACCAGCCAACGCTTCTGCTCATCGAGCAAGGCCAGGGAGCCGGTCTGGCCGATGCGGAAGCGCTTGAGGTTCTCGAACTGGGCGTTCTGGGCGTCGGTGTAGTCAAAACCGATGAACAGCACGGCGATGACTTGGCCGCTGCTGTCACGCACCGGGCTGTACTGGGTCATGTAGGAGCGGTCGAACAACACCGCACGGCCGATGTAGGTCTGGCCGCTGAGCACGCGCTGATAGGCTGGGCCCTGGCGATCCAGCACCGTACCGATGGCACGGTTGCCATCCTGTTTGGTCAACGAGGTGCTGATGCGAATGAAGTCTTCGCCGCTGCGCACAAACACCGTGGCCACGCCGCCGGACATCTGCTTGAACTCATCCACTTCATCGAAGTTGTTGTTCAGCACTTCACTGCCCAGGGACAGGCTTGGGGTCTGTACCCCGGCCACGGTCACCGGCTGGTCTGCATGCACACTCAAGCCCGCGCCGAAGCGCTTTTCAAACAGCCCGCTCAAACGCTGGGTACTTTCGCGCAAGGTGCTGTGGAAGGTATTGAGTTGGTCGGCGAGCAAGCGCGCCTCGCTGGCCAGGTGTTCCTCACGGGTGGCGAGGTTGGCGGAGTCGAGGGAACGCAAGGCAAACACGGTACTGCCGCTGATGACGACAGCCAGAATCAGGGCTAACGCGAGGCCTAACTGGGAGGCGATCCGGGCGCGAGGTTGAGACATGACAGCTCCTGGCCGAGGCCAGGATCATCCTGATCTCATAGCGCTGCTCGGCAAATTATCTAGTGGGTAGCGTTGGTGCACGATGGTTCCAACACACCTACTTCGGCGGGCCGAGGCAATACTTGAGCGAATCACAGGGGTATCACGCAAACGATTGCACTAACGGTCTGTCGCCGCTCAATCAAGGCGTTCGACCTGGGGCAATTCCATGGCCTTGACCTCTGCCTGCAGAAATTCCGCCAAACGCCGCAACCGCTCGCCACCGGGGCGGGTTTTCGGCCACACCAAATAGTAATTTTCACGACTGGCTACGGCCGTTGGCCAGGGTAGGCTGAGCCGCCCCTGGGCCACGTCTTCGGCCACCATCAGCAAGTCGCCCATGGATACGCCGTAACCTCGCGCGGCGGCGATCATGCCCAGTTCGAGCGTGTCGAACACCTGCCCGCCTCTGAGCGACACCTGGGATGACAAGCCCATGCGCTCCAGCCAGTTGCGCCAATCACGACGGTCAGGCGTGGGGTGCAGCAGTTCGGCGGTGGCCAGGCGCGCGGCATCCCAGGGTCCGTCCTCCAACAGGTTCGGCGCGCCGACCGGGATCAACAATTCCGGAAACAAATAACTGGCCTCCCAATCGGCCGGAAAATGCCCGTAACTCAGCAGCACCGCGCAATCGAACGGCTCCTGGTTGAAGTCCACCTCGTCCACGCTCATCCAGGCGCTGGTCAGTTGCACCTCATTGCCCGGCTGCAATGCGCGGAAGCGGCTGAGTCGCGCCAACAACCAACGCATGGTCAGGGTCGACGGCGCCTTCATGCGCAGGATGTCGTCCTCGGCATTCAAGGTATGGCAGGCCCGCTCCAGCGCGGCGAAACCTTCACGTACGCCGGGCAACAACAGGCGCGCCGCTTCGGTGAGCTGCAAGGTGCGGCCACTGCGCTGGAACAGTCGGCAGGCGAAGTGTTCTTCAAGCGTGCGGATATGTCGGCTCACCGCACTTTGCGTAATCGACAACTCCTCCGCCGCGCGGGTGAAGGAGTTGTGTCGCGATGCCGCCTCAAACGCACGAAGGGCATAAAGGGGAGGAAGGCGACGTGACATCTGGAGAACTCCTACAAGCGATGCCGTAACGTACCAGATTCATCAGGCATGAGTTTTAGTCATGTGAATGATCGCATTTATCCCTTTGTGCAATCGGCCGAGAGCGCCGAGAATCAACCCTTCCCCAACCCTCCGATTTTTCGAGTGTGATGATCATGCAGCATCCAGCACGTACCGAACTCTGGGCCATTCTGCGGCTGTCAGGGCCGTTGATTGCCTCACAGTTGGCGCACATGCTGATGGTGCTGACCGACACCCTGATGATGGCGCGCCTGAGCCCCGAAGCCCTGGCCGGTGGCGGGCTGGGCGCGGCGAGCTATTCGTTCGTGTCGATCTTCTGCATCGGCGTGATTGCCGCCGTGGGCACGCTTGTCGCCATCCGTCACGGCGCCGGGGATATCGAAGGCGCCACCCGGTTGACCCAGGCCGGACTGTGGCTGGCCTGGCTGATGGCCTTGGCGGCTGGCTTACTGCTGTGGAACCTCAAGCCGCTGTTGCTGATGTTCGGCCAGACCGAAACCAACGTGCAGTCGGCCGGGCAATTCCTGACGATATTGCCGTTCGCCCTGCCCGGCTACTTGAGCTTCATGGCCTTGCGCGGCTTTACCAGCGCCATCGGCAAAGCCACTCCGGTGATGGTCATCAGCGTCGGCGGCACAGTACTGAATTACCTGCTCAACCACGCACTGATCGAAGGCATGTTCGGCCTGCCCAAGCTCGGCCTGATGGGCATCGGCCTGGTCACTGCCATCGTCGCCAACGGCATGGCGCTGACGCTGATGTGGTACATCCGCAGCAACCGCACCTATGCGGCCTACCCGCTGAGCGCCGGCCTGCTGCGCCTGAACACCCAGTACCTGCGCGAGTTGTGGCGCCTGGGCCTGCCGATTGGCGGCACCTACGCGGTGGAGGTCGGGTTGTTTGCCTTCGCCGCGCTGTGCATGGGCACCATGGGCAGCACGCAGTTGGCGGCGCACCAGATCGCGTTGCAGATTGTATCGGTGGCGTTCATGGTGCCGGCGGGGATGTCCTACGCAGTGACCATGCGCATCGGCCAGCATTACGGCGCCGGGCAGTTGCTGCAGGCACGCCTGGCCGGGCGTGTCGGTATAGGATTTGGCGCAGCGGTGATGTTGGGATTTGCCGCCGTGCTGTGGCTTTATTCCGACCCGTTGATCGGACTGCTCATCGACCACAACGACCCCGCGTTCCACGACGTGATCGTCCTGGCCGTCAGCCTGCTCGCTGTGGCCGCCTGGTTCGAGTTGTTCGACGGCGTGCAAACCATCGCCATGGGCTGCATTCGCGGGCTCAAGGACGCCAAGACCACCTTTCTGATCGGTGCGGGATGCTATTGGTTGATTGGCGCACCGTCGGCCTGGCTGATGGCCTTCACCCTGGGCTGGGGACCAACCGGTGTGTGGTGGGGCTTGGCGCTGGGCCTGGCGTGCGCGGCAGTCAGCCTGACCTGGGCGTTTGAAGCGAAGATGAAGCGGATGATTCGGCAGGAAGGCGCCGAGCCCGAAACCCGTGGTGGGTTCCAGGCTGCACAGCCAGATTAAAGCCCTTCGCCCACGCGGGCTTGCTGGCCATTGCCGAAGGTCAGGTACTCCACCAACTCCGACAACGGCAGCGGCTTGCTGATCAGGTATCCCTGGGCCTGATCGCAGCCGAACAACCTCAACAACGCAAGTTGCTCCGGCGTTTCCACGCCTTCAGCGACCACTTCGAGATTGAGGTTGTGCGCCAGGTTGATCATGGCGTGCACCAGCTTGCGGTTCTCTTCGCGCTCTTCCATGCCGCCGACAAAGCTCTTGTCGATCTTCAACAAGGCAATCGGCAGGCTGTTGAGGTGCACGAACGATGAGAAGCCAGTGCCAAAGTCATCCAGGGAAAACCGCACACCCAGGCGGCCAAGGGCGTCCATGGTCTGCTTGACCAGGTCGCTGCGGCGCATCACGGCGGTTTCGGTGAGCTCGAACTCCAGCCACTGCGCCTCAACGCCCCGCTCGGCAATCAGCCGACTGAGGGTGGAGAGCAACTGGCTGTCCTGGAACTGGCGGAACGACAGGTTGACCGCCATGTGCAGCGGCGGTAGGCCACGTTCGCGCAGGTCCTGCATGTCGCGCAGGGCACGGGAAATCACCCAGTAGCCCAACGGCACGATCAGGCCGCTTTGCTCGGCCAGGGGCACGAACTCACTGGGCGGCAACAGGCCGCGCTCGCCATGCCGCCAGCGCACCAGGGCTTCAAGGCCGACGATGTGCCCGTCGTCCAGGTCCAGGCGCGGTTGGTAATGCAGCTCCAGTTCGTCACGTCGCAGGGCGCGGCGCAGCTCGCTTTCCAGGTCGGCCAGGCTGCGTGCGTTACGGTTGATGCGTTCGTTGAAAATATGAAAAGTGCAGCCCTGGGTGCTCTTGGCCTGTTGCATGGCAATATGCGCGTGCCACATCAGCGGGTCGGCGCCAGCACGGGCGCGGGCATGGGCCACGCCCAGGCTGCAGCCGATCAGCAGGCTCTCGCCATCCACCCAGTAGGGTTCGGCCATGACTTCGGTGATGCGCTCGGCCATCCACTCGGCACGCTGCGGCGCACGACGGGTGTCGATCAATAAGGCGAATTCGTCACTGCCCAGCCGCGCCAACTGGTCCCCGACCTCAAGCTGGCTTTTGAGCCGCGAGACCACTTGCAGGATCAACCGGTCGCCGGCCTGGTGGCCGAGGGCGTCGTTGGCGTGGCGAAAATTGTCGAGGTCCAGGTGACCGAGGGCCAGGCCACGGCCTTCGTTCTCGGCCAGTCGCGCGGCGAGCAAGGTCTGAAAGCCCTGGCGGTTAGCAATGCCCGTGAGCGGGTCCTGTTCGGCGAGGCGTTGCAGGGTGTTTTCCAGCACACCGCGCTCGCGGACATGGCGCAGGCAGCGGCGCACTGTATCGGCATCCAATACATCACGCACCAGCCAATCGCTGACGCCAAGTGGCGAAACCAACGGTTCCTGCTCCAGCAACAACACGCACGGCAGGCTGCAACGGCCAGGACCGGGTTGCAGGCTGGGCGTGGTCAACAGCACGGCGCTGTGGTCGTCATCGAACAGACGGCTCACGGACTCCCAATTTGGTGCGCTGATCAGCACAGCCCCATCGCCCATCGGCGCCAGGCACTCGCGCAACAACGCTGCCCACGCGGGCTCATCGGCCAGCAGCAGCAAACGCAAGGGTTCGACAGGCGTAGACAAGCTAGCTCCCTAGACTCTGCAAAATTTCGTGGCGGCGGGCATTATGACGTGCGGCCGGATAATCACCAATGATAGGGGTTATCAAACACGCGAACTGTAAACATTAGTCGCAAACAACCCCGACATCCTGCGGCAAAGTATCAAAACCGGCAAATTTAGATCGAGTGGTACGTCACACTGTCGTTCTGACAGAGCAGAATCCTGCGAGCCTGTTAAAATGCCCGCCCTTTTGAACAACGACTCCTGAAATTCTGTATGTCCCGACTCAATCCCCGGCAGCAAGAAGCCGTGAACTACGTCGGCGGCCCTCTATTGGTGCTCGCCGGTGCAGGCTCCGGCAAGACCAGCGTGATCACCCGCAAGATCGCGCACCTGATCCAGCAGTGCGGCATCCGCGCCCAGTACATCGTCGCCATGACGTTTACCAACAAGGCGGCGCGGGAAATGAAAGAGCGCGTCGGCACCCTGCTCAAGGGTGGCGAAGGCCGTGGTCTCACCGTGTGTACCTTCCACAACCTGGGGCTGAACATTATCCGCAAGGAGCATGTGCGGCTGGGCTACAAGCCGGGCTTCTCGATCTTTGACGAGACCGACGTGAAGTCGCTGATGACCGACATCATGCAAAAAGAGTACGCAGGCGACGACGGCGTGGACGAGATCAAGAACATGATCGGCGCCTGGAAAAACGACCTGATCCTGCCCGCCCAGGCCCTGGAAAACGCACGCAATCCCAAGGAACAGACCGCCGCCATCGTCTACACCCACTACCAACGCACGCTCAAGGCGTTCAACGCGGTGGACTTCGACGACCTGATCCTGCTGCCGGTGAAGCTGTTCGAGGAACACGCCGACATCCTCGAAAAATGGCAGAACAAGGTGCGCTACCTGCTGGTGGACGAATACCAGGACACCAACGCCAGCCAATACCTGCTGGTAAAAATGCTGATCGGCAAGCGCAACCAGTTCACCGTGGTCGGCGACGACGACCAGTCGATCTACGCCTGGCGCGGCGCCCGTCCGGAAAACCTGATGCTGCTCAAGGACGATTACCCGTCCCTGAAAGTGGTGATGCTGGAGCAGAACTACCGCTCCACCAGCCGCATCCTGCGCTGCGCCAACGTGTTGATCTCGAACAACCCCCACGAGTTTGAAAAACAGCTGTGGAGCGAGATGGGCCACGGCGACGAGATCCGCGTGATCCGCTGCCGCAACGAAGACGCCGAAGCCGAACGCGTGGCCGTCGAAATCCTCAGCCTGCACTTGCGCACCGACCGGCCGTATAGCGATTTCGCGATCCTCTATCGCGGCAACTACCAGGCCAAGCTGATCGAGCTGAAATTGCAGCATCACCAGGTGCCGTATCGCCTGTCGGGCGGCAACAGCTTTTTCGGACGCCAGGAAGTAAAAGACCTGATGGCCTACTTCCGTTTGATCGTGAACCCGGACGACGACAACGCCTTCCTGCGCGTGATCAACGTGCCGCGCCGCGAGATCGGTTCCACCACTTTGGAAAAGCTCGGTAACTACGCCACCGAACGCAAGATCTCGATGTACGCCGCCACCGATGAAATCGGCCTGGGCGAACACCTGGATACACGCTTCACCGATCGCCTGTCGCGCTTCAAGCGCTTCATGGACAAGGTGCGCGAGCAATGCGCTGGCGAAGACCCGATCAGCGCCCTGCGCAGCATGGTCATGGACATCGACTACGAGAACTGGCTGCGCACCAACAGTTCCAGCGACAAGGCGGCGGATTACCGCATGAGCAACGTCTGGTTCCTGATCGAAGCGCTGAAGAACACCCTGGAAAAAGACGAAGACGGCGAAATGACCGTCGAAGACGCCATCGGCAAGCTGGTGCTGCGCGACATGCTCGAGCGCCAGCAGGAAGAGGAAGACGGCGCCGAAGGCGTGCAGATGATGACCTTGCATGCGTCCAAGGGCCTGGAATTCCCCTACGTGTTCATCATGGGCATGGAAGAGGAAATCCTCCCGCACCGCTCCAGTATCGAAGCCGACACCATCGAAGAAGAACGCCGCCTGGCCTACGTGGGCATTACCCGCGCACGTCAGACGCTGGCCTTCACCTTTGCCGCCAAGCGCAAGCAATACGGCGAAATCATCGATTGTGCCCCCAGCCGGTTCCTGGACGAACTGCCGCCGGACGACCTGGCCTGGGAAGGCAATGACGACACCCCGACCGAGGTGAAGGCCGTTCGCGGCAACACCGCCTTGGCGGATATACGCGCGATGTTAAAGCGCTAGAATCGACTACTTTTTAATCTACTTTCGGCGCACACCGCGCCATTAGAGGAAGCTTTCCGTGGAAGCACTGCACAAGAAAATTCGCGAAGAAGGCATCGTGCTTTCCGATCAGGTACTCAAGGTCGACGCCTTTCTGAACCACCAGATCGACCCGGCACTGATGAAACTGATCGGCGACGAATTCGCCGCACTGTTCAAGGATTCGGGCATCACCAAGATCGTCACCATCGAAGCCTCCGGCATCGCCCCGGCGATCATGACCGGCCTGAACCTGGGCGTACCGGTGATCTTCGCACGCAAGCAGCAATCCCTGACCCTCACGGAAAACCTGCTGTCGGCGACGGTGTATTCCTTCACCAAGAAGGTCGAAAGCACCGTGGCGATCTCCCCGCGTCACCTGACCAGCAGCGACCGCGTGCTGGTGATCGATGACTTCCTGGCCAACGGCAAGGCGTCCCAGGCGCTGATCTCGATTATCAAGCAGGCCGGCGCGACCGTTGCCGGTTTGGGGATCGTGATCGAGAAGTCGTTCCAGGGCGGCCGTGCGGAGCTGGATGCGCAGGGTTATCGCGTTGAGTCGCTGGCGCGGGTCAAATCGCTGGAAGGCGGCGTCGTGACGTTCATCGAGTAAGCACTACTCCTGAGCGGGCACGGTTAAAAAATGTGGGAGCTGGCTTGCCTGCGATAGCGGTGGTACAGCGACATTGATGTCGCCTGACACTCCGCTATCGCAGGCAAGCCAGCTCCCACAGTTGGTTTTGTGGTGGTTGTTAGTGTGCGGTGGCCTGTAGGCCAGTGAGCAACAGCCGCTGATACAAGTCCTCTTTAAGGCCCTCCGGCTTATCCAACCGCATCCGCTCCAGATGCTTGGGAAACGCCTCCGGCTCCGGCGCATCCAATGCCGCCTTGCCCAGCTCCAGAATTTCCGTCAGCTTGAATTTGCTCTTGAGCCAGTTCAATGCACGCAACAAATCCCGCTCTTCATCTGTAAAGTCGCTGCCCAGCGGGTACTCCGGGAACAGCCGATGATGGCGTGCCTGAATACCTTTGAGCCGCTCCGGCGTGTTGTCGGCAAAACGCGGATCCAAGCGGAAATCCTTCGGCAACTTGCCGGCCTTCTGCGCCTGTTCAATCAAATCGTCCTGGAAGCGTGAGTCGGTAACGTTGAGCAACGCCTCGATCACCTTGGCATCCGTCTGACCGCGCAAATCGGCAATTCCATACTCGGTGATGACGATGTCCCGCAGGTGCCGGGGAATCGTGCAGTGGCCGTAATCCCAGACGATATTGGAACTGACCTCCCCCGCCGACTCGCGCCAGCTGCGCAAAATCAGGATCGAACGCGCACCTTCCAGCGCATGCCCTTGGGCAACGAAGTTGTACTGCCCGCCCACACCGCTGAGTACACGGCCATCCTCCAACTGATCGGCCACGCCCGCGCCGAGCAACGTCAACATGATCGCGCTATTGATAAACCGCGCATCCAGGCGTTGCAGGCGCTTGAGTTCTTCCTGGCCGTACAGCTCGTTGATGTAGCTGATGCGGGTCATGTTGAATTCAAGGCGTTTGGCGTGGGTCATTTCCTGCAGGCGCTGGTAGAAGCTGCGCGGGCCGAGGAAGAAACCGCCGTGGATCGAGATGCCATCCGGCTGTGCGGCGTCATCCAGCACGCCGGCATTGGCCTGCTCCTGCGTCGTCACGTCGGGGTAGACCTTGCGGCGGATAATCCCTGCGTCCGCCAGCACCAGCAGGCCGTTGACGAACATTTCGCTGCAACCGTAGAGGCCACGGGCGAACGGATCGACGCCGCCTTCATGGCTGATCAACGGCGCCCATTGGTAGACGTCCAGGTCCGTCAGCAACAGCCGGTAGGCCTCGTTATCCGCCTGGCGCGCCAACAGCGCGGCCGTCAGCGCATCGCCCATGGAGCCGATGCCGATCTGCAAGGTGCCGCCGTCGCGTACCAAGGTGCTGGCATGCAGGCCGATAAAATGATCCTGGAAACCCACCGGCATGTTCGGTGTGGAGAACAGCGTGGTGCTGTCTTTTTCATCGATCAGGTAATCGAAGGCGTCCATGCCCAGCTCGGCATCGCCGGGCATATAGGGCAAATCGCTGTGGACTTGGCCGACGATCAGCACGGTTTCACCGGCATCGCGGCGCTTGGCGATCATCGGCAACAGGTCGAGGGTGATATCCGGGTTGCAGCTCAGGCTCAGGCGATCAGGGTGTTCGCTGCTGCTGGCGACCAATTGCGCCACCAGATTCAACCCTGCGGCGTTGATGTCGCGGGCCGCGTGGCTGTAGTTGCTGCTCACGTAGTCCTGCTGCGCCGATTCGCTGTGCAGCAAGCTGCCGGGCTGCATGAAGAACTGCTGCACATGGATATTTTTCGGGAGGCTGTCTTTATGCAGGTCGGCCAGGAAATCCAGCTCGGGATAATCGCCAAACACCCGCTCGATAAAGGGTTCCAGAAAGCGCTTTTGCAACCCATCACCGAAGGGCGGTCGCCCCAGGGCCAGCGCGGTGTAGATCGTCAGTGAGCGCTCGGGCAATTTGGCGACACGCCGGTACAGCGCGTTGACGAACAGATTCGGCTTGCCCAGGCCAAGCGGCATGCCCATGTGGATATGCGCTGGCAAGCGCGCCAATACGTCGTCAACTGCTTGCTCGATTGAACACAACTGCACCATCCGACCCTCCTGAACATTCCATGATTAGGGGTTGGACCGAGCTTGCCGGGTCTTTGCTGCAAAGAACAGCGCTGAAACATAAATCAGGTGTACAAAAAAGCCGCTCGTAAGCGGCTTTTTGGCGAAGATCGGTTTATTTCAAGCCGGACATCTTCTCGATCGCACCTTTGAGGTCATCATCCGAGCAATCGGAGCAGGTGCCTTTGGGTGGCATGGCATTGATGCCGGTGATCGCCTTGGCCAGGATGCCATCCAGGCCGCCTTGATGATCGGCGCGTTCTTTCCAGGCGGCGGTGTCGCCAATTTTCGGCGCGCCCAACAGGCCGGTGCCGTGGCAAGCGTTGCAGTGCTTGGCGATGATCTCATCCGGCGTCTTCGCAGCGCCGCCGCCTGCGGCCACCGCCACTTCCATCCCCTTGCACTCCTGGCCCTGGACGCACACTTGGCCGACCGGCTCCAGGCGTTTGGCAATGTCATCATTGGTCGCAGCTTGAGCGCTGACAGCCCATAGGGCCAGTACGGTTGCTGGTGCAGCCAGCATTTTCATAATTAGGTTCACGCGTTCACCCTCAATGGTGGCTATTCACGCCTGCGGCCACGGTTTCGCAGGCGGCGAAAGTATAACGGTTAGCCCGCCTGGCCGAAACAACCCTATTAAATAAAGGGAGATTCGGCTTCACGGATACAGCTACGGGAGTCTCTGCAACGCTGGCAGGACGCCTCTTTTCTTAGAAGTTCGCGGGTGTGGCTGCGCTGATTAGTCGCGCCGGCACGTCGAACGGATTGCGAAAACGATGAGGCTTGGTGCTTTCAAAGTAGTAGCTATCGCCGGCTTCGAGCACAAAAGTTTCAAGACCGACCACCAACTCCAGGCGACCTTCCACCAGAATCCCGGTTTCTTCGCCTTCGTGGGTGAGCATTTCTTCGCCCGTGTCGGCGCCCGGTGGGTAGATTTCGTTGAGAAACGCAATCGCCCGGCTGGGGTGAGCCCGGCCTACCAGTTTCATGGTGACGGCGCCGTCAGAGATGTCGATCAGCTCATTGGCTTTATAGACGATCTGCGTCGGTATTTCCTGGAGGATCTCCTCGGAAAAGAACTCGACCATGGACATGGGGATGCCGCCCAGCACCTTGCGCAAGGAGCTGATCGAGGGGCTGACGCTGTTTTTTTCGATCATCGAAATGGTGCTGTTGGTGACACCCGCGCGCTTGGCGAGCTCGCGCTGGGAAAGACCCTTCAGTTTACGGATGGATTGCAGTCGTTCGCCGACGTCCAATGCAGGAGCCTCCTAGGATTCAGGCTTTGTTGTAATTGAGCGTTATCATGGCGACAGCGTTCAGTATTTACAACACTTGGGCCTAAATCCCGGACGGTTGTGTTCGTACCGAGCGATCAAGCGCCGGAATAGAGCCTTGGCACGCGGCGCAGGTTGCAGAACAGTTGGTAGGGAATGGTCTCGGCGGCGACCGCGACATCACTGGCAAGGATGTTTTTACCCCACAGTTCCACGGTGGAACCGAGTCCGGCCTGGGGTACGTCCGTCAGGTCGATGCACAGCATGTCCATCGACACACGACCCAGCAATTGGCTGCGCTGCCCCGCCACCCATACCGGCGTACCGGTTGGCGCGTGACGCGGGTAGCCATCGGCATAACCCATGGCGACGACGCCGATGCGCATCGGCTTGGGCGTAATGAACTTGGCGCCGTACCCCACCGGTTCACCGGCTGGCAGTTCCCTTACACAAATCACCTTGGACTCCAGAGTCATAACCGGCTGCAAACGCGCGGCCACGGCCTGGTCTTCGCCAAACGGCGTGGCGCCGTACAGCATGATGCCGGGGCGCACCCAGTCGCTTGGCACATTCGGCCAGCCCATCACCGACGGCGAATTGCGCAAGCTGACCTCGGCCGACAAGCCCTGGCGCGCGGCTTCAAACACCGCCACCTGTTCATCGCTGCGCACGCAGTCAAGTTCATCGGCGCGGGCGAAGTGGCTCATCAAAACGATCTTGGCGACTTTGCCACTGGCTAGCAGGCGCTGGTAAGCCTCGTGATAGTCCTTGGGATGCAGGCCAACGCGGTGCATGCCGGAATCCAGCTTGAGCCAGATGGTCAGCGGTTTGCTCAGCTTGGCCTGCTCAATCGCATCCAACTGCCACAGCGAATGCACCACGCACCAGAAGTCATGCTCGATGATCAGCGGCAGCTCGTCGGCCTCGAAAAAACCTTCCAGCAGCAGCACTGGCGCACGAATCCCGGCGGCGCGCAGCTCCAGGGCTTCCTCGATACACGCCACGGCAAACCCATCGGCCTCGGCTTCCAGCGCCTGGGCCACGAGCACGGCGCCATGCCCGTAGGCATCGGCCTTGATCACGGCAAGGGCCTTGGCCCCCGTGACTTCACGGGCCAATTGGTAGTTGTGGCGCAGGGCTTGGAGATCGATCAGGGCACGGGCAGGACGCATGGCGGCAGGCTTCTAGGCGGCAGAGTGAAGAAAAACCGGCACCGACCGACAACGCCGGCACCGGGAGAGGGATTGTTGTTAAGGCAGCGCCGCCACGACGGACAGCTCTACCAGGATTTCCGGTTCGCACAGCTTGGCTTCCACCGTGGCACGGGCGGGCGCGACACCTTTGGGCAGCCACTTGTCCCACACCGCGTTCATGCCGGCGAAATCTGCGTCGATGTCCTTCAGGTAGATCGTCACCGACAGCAGCTTGCTCTTGTCAGTGCCGGCCAGGTCGAGCAAACGCTCGATATTGGCCAGGGTTTCACGGGTCTGCTGTTCAATCCCGGCGTTCATGTCGTCGCCGACTTGCCCGGCCAGATACACGGTACCGCTGTGGACAACGATCTGGCTCATGCGCTCATTGGTGAGCTGGCGCTGGATTGACATGTTTTGCGGACTCCTGGTGGTTGCCATAACGGGAAATATCGAGGCCTTCGGCGCTGATCTGCGGGGTTTTCTTCGCCATCAGGTCGGCCAGCAAACGACCGGAACCACAGGCCATGGTCCAACCGAGGGTGCCGTGGCCGGTATTCAGGAACAGGTTCTTGAACGGGGTGGCACCGACAATCGGCGTACCGTCGGGGGTGGTCGGGCGTAGGCCGGTCCAGAAACTGGCTTCGGTCAAATCACCGCCCTGAGGATAAAGGTCGTTGACGATCATCTCCAGGGTTTCGCGCCGACGCGGATTCAGCGACAGGTCAAAACCGGCTATTTCAGCCATGCCACCGACGCGGATGCGGTTGTCGAAACGGGTGATCGCGACCTTGTAGGTCTCGTCGAGGATGGTCGAAGTCGGCGCCATCGCCGGGTTGGTGATCGGCACGGTCAGCGAGTAACCCTTGAGCGGGTACACCGGCGCCTTGATCCCCAGCGGCTTGAGCAATTTCGGCGAGTAACTGCCCAGGGCCAGTACGTAGCGGTCGGCGGTTTCCAGCTTGCCGTCGATCCACACGCCGTTGATGCGGTCACCGGCGTAGTCGAGGCGCTGGATGTCTTGTTCGAAGCGGAACTCCACACCGAGTTGCTTGCACATGTCGACCAGGCGGGTGGTGAACATCTGGCAGTCGCCGGTCTGGTCGTTCGGCAGGCGCAAGGCACCGGCGAGGATATCGGTGACGCTGGCCAGGGCCGGCTCAACGCGGGCAATGCCGGCGCGGTCGAGCACTTCGAACGGCACGCCGGACTCTTTCAACACAGCGATGTCCTTGGCTGCGCCATCCAGCTGCGCCTGGGTGCGGAACAGTTGGGTCGTCCCCAGGCTACGGCCTTCGTAGGCAATGCCGGTTTCTGCGCGCAGTTCGTCGAGGCAGTCGCGGCTGTACTCGGACAGGCGCACCATGCGCTCCTTGTTCACCGCATAACGGTTGGCGGTGCAGTTGCGCAGCATCTGCGCCATCCACAAGTATTGGTCGATATCGGCGGTGGCCTTGATGGCCAGTGGTGCGTGGCGTTGCAGCAGCCACTTGATGGCCTTGAGTGGCACGCCCGGCGCGGCCCATGGCGACGCATAACCTGGGGACACCTGGCCGGCGTTGGCGAAACTGGTTTCCATGGCAGCGGCGGGCTGACGGTCGACGACCACCACTTCAAAGCCGGCCCGCGCCAAATAGTAGGCACTGGTCACACCAATGACGCCGCTACCCAAGACCAGAACGCGCATTTTTATATCCTCATCGCGGGCATGGCCGCTGACGTGTGTTATTCGAGCAATGATGAGCGCAGTTTAAAAAACAATTGCCAGTGCATTTCACTATATAACTGCCTATATTTGGCGACAATTCTCGGCAAAAACCCTTTTCACAGAGGCGTATCCCCTATGCGTACCAACACCCAGACCAAGCGGGAGCTGGACAAGATCGACCGCAACATCCTGCGCATCCTGCAAACCGATGGGCGTATTTCGTTCACGGAGCTGGGGGAAAAAGTCGGGCTGTCGACCACGCCCTGTACCGAGCGTGTGCGTCGGCTGGAGCGCGAAGGGATCATCATGGGCTACAACGCGCGGCTCAACCCACAGCACTTGAAAGGCAGTTTGCTGGTATTTGTCGAGATCAGCCTCGATTACAAATCCGGCGACACCTTTGAGGAGTTCCGGCGCGCGGTGCTGAAACTGCCCCATGTGCTGGAGTGCCACTTGGTATCAGGCGACTTCGATTACCTGGTAAAGGCACGGATTTCCGAGATGGCGTCGTACCGCAAACTGTTGGGCGATATCCTGCTCAAGCTGCCCCACGTGCGGGAGTCCAAGAGCTATATCGTGATGGAAGAGGTGAAAGAGAGCCTGAACCTACCGATTCCGGACTGAATAGCGGCTAAACCAAGACCTGCCGGGTGCTCGCCATATACTCATGGATCTGTTTCTCCACCCGCGGATGAATCAGCTCCACCGGGCGTCGCCCATTCGGGCACGGCAGGGTCTTGGTCGTGCCGAACAGCCGGCAGATCAACGGCCGCTCGTCGTACACCGTGCAACCGTTGGGGCCCAGGTGAACACAGTTCAGTTCATCCATGGCCGCATCCTGCTCGGCGGCGGTCTTGCGCGGCAGGCGCGACATTTCCTCGGGCGAGGTGGTCACCGGCCCACAGCAGTCGTGGCAACCCGGGACGCACTCGAACGAAGGAATCTGCCGACGCAGCGCGCTGATTTTCTGACTGTTGCAACTCATCGAAACACATACCGAACGGCGAATAGGCGTGGATTCTGCCGCAAAACGCCCTGCGCAGACAGCTTCATCCGACCGCTGTATCCTGCGTCAAATTTTCCAAACAGGGAGGCTACCCATGACTGCCAGCGCCCGGCACACCACTTCCTATTACGCCGCCAGCAGCGTGCCGCAACCCGATTACCCGGTGCTGACGGGCGAAGTGACGGCCGATGTCTGCGTAGTGGGCGGCGGTTTTTCCGGGCTGAACACCGCGTTGGAGCTGGCGGAGCGGGGTTTGCGCGTGGTGTTGCTGGAAGCGCGCAAGATCGCCTGGGGCGCCAGTGGACGCAACGGCGGCCAGTTGATCCGTGGCGTCGGCCATGGCCTGGACCAGTTCTCCAATGTGATCGGCACCGATGGCGTGCGCCAGATGAAGCTGATGGGCCTTGAAGCCGTGGAGATCGTGCGTGAGCGCGTCGAACGCTTCCAGATTCCCTGTGACCTGAACTGGGGTTACTGCGACCTCGCCAACAAGCCCCGCGACCTGCAAGGCCTGGCAGAAGACGCCGAAGAACTTCGCGGCCTGGGTTATCGCCACGAAGTGCGCTTGCTGCAGGCCAACGAGATGAGCAGCGTGATCGGTTCGGATCGCTACGTGGGCGGCATGATCGACATGGGCTCCGGCCACCTGCACCCGCTGAACCTGGCCCTCGGCGAAGCCGCCGCCGCGCAGCAGCTGGGCGTAAAGCTGTTCGAGCAGTCTGAAGTCACCCGTATCGACTACGGCCCCGAAGTCAGCGTGCACACCGCCCTGGGCAACGTGCGCGCAAAGACCTTGGTGTTGGCCTGCAATGCCTACCTCAATGGCCTCAATCCACACCTGAGCGGCAAAGTATTGCCCGCCGGTAGCTACATCATCGCCACCGAACCGTTGAGCGAAGCCCAGGCCGCCCAACTGCTGCCGCAAAACATGGCGGTGTGCGACCAGCGTGTCACCGTGGATTACTTCCGGCTGTCCGCCGACCGTCGCCTGCTGTTCGGCGGCGCCTGTCACTACTCCGGTCGTGATCCCAAGGACATCGGCGCCTACATGCGCCCGAAAATGCTCCAGGTCTTCCCGCAATTGGCCGAGGTGAACATCGATTTTCAATGGGGCGGCATGATCGGCATCGGTGCCAATCGCTTGCCGCAGATTGGCCGCCTGGCCGATCAACCCAACGTGTATTACGCCCAGGCCTACGCCGGCCATGGCCTCAACGCCACCCATCTGGCGGGCAAGTTGCTGGCCGAGGCCATCAGTGGCCAGCAACAGGGGCGCTTCGACCTGTTCGCCCAGGTGCCACACATCACCTTCCCCGGCGGCAAGCACTTGCGCTCGCCGCTGTTGGCCCTGGGGATGCTGTGGCATCGCCTCAAAGAGCTGGTGTGATTCAGTCGCGCCAGAAGGGTTTCAGACCTTCCTGGCGCGCCTGTTCGGCGGTCAACCCGACATCGCGCAATTGTTCACGGGTCAGATGCAGCAACGCCTTACGCGTGTGACGACGGTGCCAGAACAGACCCCAGCGGCTGATATCGCGCGGCGCCGTCGCCCGCTCTTGCCCTGCCTGCAGTTCCTGACCCTGTAGCGCCAGCCGCACATCGCTCATGCCGTTCATTTTGCCGCCCCTCATTTGCCTTGTTGCCTTGAGTGACAAGCATGGGCGCCGGGCAAAAACCATTACAGATTCAACCCGTTTTTATTAAATCCATACAGATACTGCCTATGGGCGGCTGAATCCTGTATTTTCTGGCTATCTGTAATGGTTTCTCGGGAGCGAATGCCATGACCCTGTACATGAACCTCGCCGAATTACTGGGCACCCGCATCGAACAGGGCTTCTATCGCCCTGGAGACAGGCTGCCTTCTGTACGGGCTTTGAGCGTAGAACACGGGGTCAGCCTGAGTACCGTGCAACAAGCCTATCGCTTGCTGGAAGACAACGGCCTGGCAATGCCCAAGCCGAAATCCGGTTACTTCGTACCCGTCGGCCGCGAGTTGCCGGCCCTGCCTGAAGTCGGTCGTCCGGCGCAACGGCCCGTAGAGATATCGCAGTGGGACCAGGTACTGGAGTTGATTCGCGCAGTACCGCGCAAAGATGTCATACAGATGGGGCGCGGCATGCCGGATGTATTGTCGCCCACCATGAAGCCGCTGCTGCGCAGCCTGGCCCGCGTGAGCCGACGCCAGGATCTGCCGGGGCTGTATTACGACAATATTCTCGGCTGTATGGAATTGCGCGAACAGATCGCGCGACTGTCACTGGATTCCGGCTGCCAACTGACGGCCGAGGACATCGTGATCACCACCGGTTGCCATGAGGCGCTGTCCGCGAGCATCCATGCGATCTGCGAGCCTGGCGACATCGTCGCGGTGGACTCGCCGAGCTTCCACGGCGCCATGCAGACCCTCAAGGGCCTGGGCATGAAGGCCCTGGAAATCCCCACCGACCCGATCACCGGCATCAGCCTGGAAGCCCTGGAACTGGCGCTGGAACAGTGGCCGATCAAGGTTATCCAGCTGACCCCCAACTGCAACAATCCCCTGGGTTACATCATGCCCGAGGCGCGCAAAAAGGCGCTGCTGACCCTGGCCCAGCGCTTTGACGTGGCGATCATCGAGGACGATGTGTATGGCGAACTGGCCTACAGCTACCCACGCCCGCGCACCATCAAGTCCTTCGATGAGGACGGCCGTGTATTGTTGTGCAGCTCGTTTTCGAAAACCCTGGCGCCGGGTTTGCGCATCGGTTGGGTCGCGCCCGGTCGCTACCTGGAACGGGTGCTGCACATGAAGTACATCAGCACCGGCTGCACCGCGACACAACCGCAGATCGCCATTGCCGAATTCCTCAAAGGTGGCCACTTCGAACCGCATTTGCGGCGGATGCGCACCCAATACCAGCGCAATCGCGACTTGATGATCGACTGGGTCAGCCGCTACTTCCCGGCAGGCACCCGTGCCAGCCGCCCTCAAGGCAGCTTCATGCTCTGGGTCGAACTGCCGGAAGGCTTCGATACGCTGAAACTCAACCGCATCCTGATTGAACAAGGCGTGCAGGTGGCCGTCGGCAGCATCTTTTCGGCGTCGGGCAAGTACCGGAACTGCCTGCGCATGAACTACGGGGCCAAGCCCACGCCACAGATTGAAGAAGCCGTGCGCAAGGTGGGTGCTGCTGCCATCAAGCTGCTGGCCGAGGCCGCCGACTGACCTTTCGCGGGAATTTGCCGTCATATGTCGACAACCGCCCTGATCTGGAAGCAACTCCCTTGATGATTCAACGGCTATTACCGTTTTTCCTGTTGGGAGCCCTGGCCCTGGGCGGCTGCGCGACGGTGAGCACGCCGCGCATCCCCAGCGACGCCCTGCCCGCCGCGCAATCGTCGTTCGGCCGCTCGATCCAGGCCCAGGCCGCGCCGTATCAAGGCCGCTCCGGCTTTCGCCTGCTGCCCAACAGCAGCGAGGCGTTCATGGCCCGCGCCGAGCTGATCCGCAACGCCCAGACCAGCCTCGACCTGCAGTACTACATCGTGCACGACGGCATCAGCACGCGCATGTTGGTGGACGAACTGCTCAAGGCCGCCGACCGTGGCGTGCGTGTGCGCATCCTGCTGGACGACACCACCAGCGACGGCCTCGATCAGATCATCGCCACCCTCGCCGCCCACCCCAAGATCGAGATCCGCCTGTTCAACCCTTTGCACCTAGGACGCAGCACGGGGGTTACGCGGGCCATGGGCCGGCTGTTCAACCTGTCGCTGCAACATCGGCGCATGCACAACAAGCTGTGGCTGGCGGACAACAGCGTGGCCATCGTCGGCGGGCGCAACCTGGGGGATGAGTATTTCGACGCCGAGCCCAACCTGAACTTCACTGATATCGACATGCTCAGCGTGGGCCCGGTGGCCGAGCAGTTGGGCCACAGTTTCGACCAGTATTGGAACAGCGCCCTGAGCAAGCCGATTGATGACTTTGTCTCCAATACACCCTCCAAAGGCGACCTGGCCGCCGCACGCGTGCGCCTGGAAGCGTCCCTGGCCGAATCACGCCAGCAGAACCACGCGCTGTACAACCGCTTGCGCACCTATCAGACCCAACCGCGCATGGACACCTGGCGTCGCGAGCTGATCTGGGCCTGGAACCAGGCGCTGTGGGACGCGCCGAGCAAGGTACTGGCCAAGGCCGACCCGGATCCTCGGCTGTTGCTCACCACCCAACTGGCGCCGGAGCTGGAGGGCGTCAATCACGAGTTGATGATGATTTCGGCGTACTTCGTGCCAGGGCAACCGGGGCTGGTGTACTTGACCGGGCGCGCCGATGCAGGTGTGTCGGTGAGCCTGCTGACCAATTCCCTGGAAGCCACCGACGTGCCTGCCGTGCACGGCGGTTATGCGCCGTATCGCAAGGCCCTGCTGGAGCACGGCGTGAAGCTGTATGAGCTACGCCGCCAACCGGGCGACCCCAGCGGCGGCAGCGGCCCGCACCTGTTTCGTCGCGGCACCTTCCGCGGTTCGGATTCGAGCCTGCACAGCAAGGCGATGATCTTTGATCGGGAGAAGTCGTTTATCGGCTCATTCAACTTCGACCCACGCTCGGTGCTGTGGAACACCGAAGTCGGGGTGCTGGTCGATAGCCCAGAGCTGGCCGAACATGTGCGCAACCTGGCACTGCAAGGCATGGCGCCGCCCTTGAGCTATGAGGCGAAGCTACAGGATGGCCAAGTGGTGTGGGTGACCGAAGATAACGGCCAACTGCACACCCTGACCCGCGAACCGGGCAGTTGGTGGCGACGCTTCAATGCCTGGTTTGCTACCAGCGTCGGCCTGGAGCGCATGCTCTAGGCCGGCTGCGCCGCGCCAAATGCACCTTGGCGCAGCAACAACACCACCAACCCCAACGCACCGGCCGCCATCAGCAACGGCAATGCATGCCCGCTGATCCACTGGCTGCCGGCGCCGGCCACCAGCGGGCCGATCAGGCAACCGATCCCCCACAACTGCGCCACATGGGCATTGGCGCGCACCAGTGCGTCGTCGCGGTAACGCTCGCCGATCAGGATCAACGACAGGGTGAACAAGCCTCCGGCACTGGCGCCGAACAACACCCAGATCGGCCAGATCAACACGGTGTGCATCAGCGGTGGAATCGCCAGGCTCGATGCCAGCAACAACACCGCACAGCTCAGGAACAGCGTGCGTCGCGGCAGGTAGTCGGCCAGCGCGCCGATGGGCAACTGCAGCAGCGCATCGCCGACCACCACCGTGCTGACCATGGCCAGGGCGATCTCGGCGGTGAAGCCTTGTTGCAGGCAATACACCGGCAACAACGTCAGAATCATCGCCTCGAAGGCGGCGAATAAAGCCACCGCCCAGGCAATCGCCGGCAGGCTCAGGCAGAAGCGCCACAGGTCGGCGAAGGTCACGCTGAAGGACTCGGCGGTCGGCGCGCCGGATCGCCCCAGCAACAGGAATGGCGCCACCACCAACAAGCCCACACCCACCCAGAACCCGTAATCATGGTCGGTGCCGATCAAGCCCAGCAGCAACGGGCCTGACAGTTGGCTCAAGGCATAACTGCAGCCATACAGCGCCACCAGCCGGCCGCGCCACTGCTCCACCACCAATTGGTTGATCCAGCTTTCGCCGAGGATAAACACGATGGTCAGGATCACCCCGATCATCAGACGCAGCACCAGCCAGACCGGGTAACTGGGCAGGATTGCCAGCAAGCCGATGGACACCGCGCCCGCCCACAGGCACAGGCGCATGAGGTTGGCGGTGCCCAGCCATGAGGCCATGCGACTGGAGACCTTCGCGCCGAGCAGTACGCCAAAGGCCGGCATCGCCGCCATCACGCCGATGGCGAAACTGCCGTAGCCCCAGCTTTCGAGGCGCAAGGACACCAGCGGCATGCTGACGCCGAGGGCCAGGCCGACGCTGAGTACCGAGGCCAGGACGGCGAAATAAGTCGCCCAACGCATTTCCACGCTCCTGTGGATAATTTTTAAGATCACACGAAACAATGTGGGAGCGGGCTTGCTCGCGAAAGCGGCGTACCAGTCAATACATGCGTGACTGTCATACCGCATTTCGCGAGCAAGCCCGCTCCCACATTTGGCCTGCGGTGTGGCTTAGAGCTTGATCCAGGTCGCCTTCAGCTCGGTGTACTTGTCGAACGCATGCAGCGACTTGTCGCGACCGTTGCCCGACTGCTTGAAGCCACCGAACGGCGCGGTCATGTCGCCGCCGTCGTACTGGTTGACCCACACGCTACCGGCGCGCAGGGCTTTGGCGGTGAGGTGCGCCTTGGAGATATCGGCTGTCCACACGGCTGCGGCCAGGCCGTAGATGGTGTCGTTGGCGATGGCAACCGCTTCTTCGGCGCTGTCGAAGGTGATCACCGACAGGACCGGGCCAAAGATCTCTTCCTTGGCGATCTTCATGGCGTTGGTCACGCCGTCGAAAATCGTCGGCTCCACATAAGTGCCGCCGGTTTCTTCCAGCGTGCGCTTGCCACCGGCGACCAACTTGGCGCCATCGGTATGGCCGGCCTCGATATAGGACAGCACGGTGTTCATCTGCTGGGTGTCCACCAGTGCGCCGACGTTGGTGGCTGGGTCCAGTGGGTTGCCAGGCTTCCAGCCCTTGAGGGCTTCGATCACCAGCGGCAGGAATGTGTCCTTGATGGAACGCTCGACCAGCAGGCGCGAACCGGCGGTGCAGACTTCGCCCTGGTTGAAGGCAATGGCGCCAGCGGCGGATTCGGCAGCAGCTTGCAGGTCCGGTGCATCGGCAAACACGATGTTCGGGCTCTTGCCGCCCGCTTCCAGCCACACGCGCTTCATGTTCGATTCGCCGGAGCGGATCAACAGCTGCTTGGCGATTTTGGTCGAACCGGTGAACACCAGGGTGTCGACGTCCATGTGCAGCGCCAGCGCGTTGCCGACGGTGTGACCGTAGCCGGGCAGCACGTTGAACACGCCTTTTGGAATACCGGCTTCAACGGCCAGGGCCGCGATGCGGATGGCGGTCAGCGGGGATTTTTCGGACGGCTTGAGGATCACCGAGTTACCGGTGGACAGCGCCGGGCCGAGCTTCCAGCAAGCCATCATCAGCGGGAAGTTCCACGGCACGATCGCGCCAACCACACCAACCGGCTCACGGGTCACCAGACCCAGCTGGTCGTGCGGGGTGGCGGCGACTTCGTCGTAGATCTTGTCGATGGCCTCGCCGCTCCAGCTCAGGGCATTGGCTGCGCCGGGTACGTCGATGTTCAGGGAGTCGCTGATCGGCTTGCCCATGTCCAGGGTTTCGAGCAGCGCCAGCTCTTCGGCATTGGCCTTGAGCAAGGCTGCGAAACGCAGCATGGCGGACTTACGCTTGGCGGGTGCCAGGCGCGACCACACACCGGAATTGAAGGTGGCGCGGGCGTTTTCGACGGCGCGCTGGGCGTCGGCGGCGTCACAACTGGCAACGGTAGCCAGCAGGCGGCCGTCGACCGGGCTGATGCATTCGAAGGTGTCACCGGAAACGGCGGCGGTGTATTCGCCATTGATGTAGGCGCGGCCTTCGATCTTCAGATCCTTGGCGCGTTGTTCCCAGTCGGCACGGGTCAGGGTGGTCATGCGAGTGTCCTCCTCTTATTGAATACAAGGGCCAGGGGATGTCCCACGGCAGCCTCAAAGAATTCTTGCCCGCCAGCCAATGGTTCGGCGCAAGGCAGCTGCCACCCTAAACCAGCGGCCGGGGATGTTTCAATATATTTGACATAACGCCGGTAAACGCCCTTGCGATGTTCATTTTAATAAACATAGACTTTGGGCTCTCCAACCGCAGGCCAGACGGGACACGCACATGAGCATCCAGGACATCGTCGACTTCAGCCAAGCCAAGACCGCCGCCGAGCGCTACCGCCCCGCCGCCGAAAAAATCCTCAAGGGTGATCCCGAGCAGACGATCTACAACCACTACAACAGCCCCTGCGGCCAGATGAGCGCGGGCGTGTGGGAAGGTGAAGTCGGGCAGTGGAAGGTCAACTACACCGAGCATGAGTACTGCGAAATTGTGCAGGGTGTTTCAGTACTGCGTGATGCCGATGGCAACGCCAAGACCTTGCGCGCCGGTGACCGTTTCGTGATCCCCGCCGGGTTCAGCGGCACCTGGGAAGTGCTGGAACCCTGCCGCAAGATCTACGTAGTGTTTGAACAGAAAGCCTGACCGGCAAATCGCAGGCAAAAAAAAGCCCGGATCGTGAGATACGGGCTTTTTTTCACAAGGAGGAAAATCAATTACTTGATTTTGCCTTCTTTGTAGATCACGTGCTTGCGAACGCGCGGGTCGAACATTTTCTTTTCGAGCTTGTCCGGGGTAGTACGCTTGTTCTTGTCGGTAGTGTAGAAGTGACCAGTACCGGCGCTAGAGATCATTCGAATCAATTCACGCATGATATAGCTCCTTAGATTGTGCCAGCGCGGCGCAATTCAGCCAGCACGACAGTGATGCCACGCTTGTCGATGATGCGCATGCCTTTAGCAGATACGCGCAGACGGACGAAACGTTTCTCTTCTTCAACCCAGAAGCGGTGATGCTGCAGGTTCGGCAGGAAACGACGACGGGTTTTGTTATTTGCGTGGGAAATGTTATTCCCAGTCACCGGACCCTTACCGGTAACTTGACAGACTCTCGACATGCCTCAGCCCTCTAAAACCACATGCCCAACCCGGCATGGGTTGGCCGCTTAATCTCTCAGTCATTTGGCGCCAGGCGCCGCGTTTCTTTAGGGTCTTACCGGCTACACCTACAAGCGAAGGAACCGGGCCCCTAGAAAAGAGCGCTGCTTTATACCAGAAAGACCCAGGTGCAACAACAGCCCGAGTGTTTTTACTGGCGTAAATCTTGGCGACAGACGCCTGAACCGTTGCCAGGAGGGGCCGCTGTCACAGCCGACCGCTCGTCGCACAGAATGATTTACAGCGCCCGCGCGCACGATGAAGTGCTCGGCAAAACGCGCTGAGGTGCCATCAAAACAGCATTTGGCGCAAAAGCACAGGCAAAAATGGGCTAGTCATTTACCAATCAGACCACTACGGTAGGACTTTTCCAGACTGCACTCGCAGATGGGCCTTCGATCTGCAAAGGAAACCGAACATGCGCCTCGCTGCCCTACCGCTATTGCTCGCCCCTCTTTTTATCGCGCCGCTGGCCTCTGCCGCCAGCAACCTGAGCGTCTGCACCGAGGCCAGCCCCGAAGGTTTCGATGTGGTGCAATACAACTCGCTGACCACCACCAACGCCTCGGCCGATGTGCTGATGAACCGCCTGGTGGACTACGACGCGGCCAGCGGCAAACTGGTGCCCAGCCTGGCGGACAGCTGGGAAGTCTCGCCGGATGGCCTGACCTATACCTTCAAGCTGCACCCGGATGTGAAATTCCACCGCACCGAATACTTCACCCCCAGCCGCACCCTGACCGCCGAAGACGTGCGCTTCAGCTTCGAGCGCATGCTCGACCCGGCCAACCCCTGGCACAAGATCGCCCAGAGTGGCTTCCCCCACGCGCAATCGCTGCAACTGCCAACGCTGGTCAAGAAAATCGACGCCCTCGACCCGCTGACCGTGCGCTTCACCCTGGACCACGCCGACTCTACCTTCCTCGCGGCCCTGAGCATGGGTTTTGCCTCGATCTACCCGGCGGAATACGCCGACAAACTGCTCAAGGCCGGCACACCGGAGAAGCTCAACAGCCAGCCGATCGGTACCGGGCCGTTCATCTTCAGTCGTTTCCAGAAAGATGCCGTGGTGCGTTACAAGGCCAACCCGGACTACTTCGCCGGCAAACCGGCTGTGGATAACTTGATCTTCGCCATCACCCCGGACGCCAACGTTCGCCTGCAAAAACTGCATCGCGACGAATGCCAGATCGCCCTGTCTCCCAAGCCGCTGGATGTGGGTGAAGCCGAAAAAGACCCAGCACTCAAGGTGGAGAAAACCGCCGCCTTCATGACCGCCTTCGTGGCCATCAACAGCCAGCACCCGCCTTTGGACAAGCCCGAAGTGCGCCAGGCGATCAACCTGGCCTTCGACAAGGACAGCTACCTCAAGGCCGTATTTGAAGGCACCGCCGAAGCCGCCAACGGCCCCTACCCGCCTAACACCTGGAGCTACGCCAAGGACCTGCCAGGTTATCCACAGGATCTCGCCAAGGCCGAGGCACTGCTGGACCGCGCCGGGCTCAAGGATGGCTTCAAGACCACTATCTGGACCCGCCCCACCGGCAGCCTGCTGAACCCCAACCCGAACCTCGGCGCACAGCTGTTACAGGCTGACCTGGCCAAGGTCGGCATCCAGGCCGAGATCCGCGTGATCGAATGGGGCGAGCTGATCCGCCGCGCCAAGGCCGGCGAACACGACCTGCTGTTCATGGGCTGGGCCGGTGACAACGGCGACCCGGATAACTTCCTGACCCCGCAGTTCTCCTGCGCGGCGGTGAAATCCGGCACCAACTTCGCCCGCTACTGCGACCCCGCGCTGGACAAGCTGATCAGCGCCGGCAAGACCACCAGCGAGCAAGGCGTACGCAGCAAGCTCTACCAGCAGGCCCAGGCGCAGATCCAGCAACAGGCACTGTGGTTGCCGCTCGCGCACCCGACCGCGTTTGCCCTGGCGCGCAAGAATGTCGAGGGCTACCAGGTGAGCCCATTCGGGCGCCAGGATTTCTCAAAGGTCAGCGTCAAGCCCTGACAACCAGGCCCGCTCCCATGGGGCGGGCTTACATCCACCCATACTCCGCCATCGACAGTGGATCGCCATCCCCCACGATGATGTGATCCAGCACCCGCACATCCACCACCTCCAAGGCTTTTTGCAGCAGCTTGGTCAATTTTCGATCAGCCGCACTCGGCTCAAGGCTGCCGGAAGGATGGTTGTGACACAGGATCAAAGCCGCTGCGTTGTACGCCAGGGCACGCTTGACCACTTGCCGGGGATAGACCATCGCCGTATCGATGGTGCCCTGGGACAACGCCTCGAAACCCAGCACCCGGTGTTTTGAGTCGAGAAACAGGCAGCCGAAGGTCTCATGCGGCTCATGGCGCAACAGTGCCTTGAGGTAATCCCGCACGGCCACCGGGCTTTCCAGCACCGAATCCTGGCGCAGGCGTTCGGCCATGTGGCGCCGGGCCATTTCCAGCACCGCCTGCAACTGGGCGAACTTTGCCGGCCCCAGCCCCAATTGCTGGCTGAACAGCGCCTGACTGGCCTCCAGCAACGGGCGCAAACCGCCAAATTGCGCCAACAGATGGCGCGCCAAGTCCACCGCGCTGCGACCGGAAACCCCCGTACGCAGGAAGATCGCCAGCAACTCGGCATCCGACAGGCTCGCTGCGCCCCATTCCAAAAGCTTTTCCCGGGGCCGCTCTGCCACCGGCCAATCGCGAATACTCATCCCACCTCCCTCTCCATACGCGCCGTGGCATGTACGCCGCTGTTGCCTCGCAGACGCTGTGTTATCGTAGGCCCTCTTTTTTGCGTGTGATTTCCCCTGGGGAGGGGGCATCGCAGGCGTCACTGAACTGGCATCACTGAACTGGAAAGGCAAACCAATGCAGCGTCTGTATCGGAAACGCATCGTTCTCGGCGTTGGCGGCGGCATTGCCGCCTACAAGAGCGCAGAACTGGTTCGCAGGCTCCTGGACCAAGGCGCCGAAGTGCGCGTGGTCATGACCCGCGGTGGCAGTGAGTTCATCACCCCACTGACCATGCAAGCGCTCTCCGGCCACCCGGTTCGCCTGGACCTGCTGGACCCGGCAGCCGAAGCCGCCATGGGCCATATCGAGCTGGCCAAATGGGCCGACCTGGTACTGATCGCCCCGGCCACCGCCGACCTGATCGCCCGCTTGGCCCAAGGCATCGCCGATGACCTGCTGACCACCCTGGTACTGGCCACCGACGCCACCGTCGCCATCGCCCCGGCCATGAACCAGGCCATGTGGCGCGACCCGGCCACCCAGGCCAACACCCAGCTCCTGCAAAGCCGTGGCCTCAAGGTGTTCGGCCCGGCGTCCGGCAGCCAGGCCTGCGGCGACGTCGGCATGGGCCGCATGCTTGAAGCCACCGACCTCGCACTCTGTGCGGCGGACTGCTTCCAACACTTGGCCCTGACCGGCAAGCACGTGTTGATCACCGCTGGCCCGACCCAGGAAAACATCGACCCGGTGCGCTACATCACCAACCATAGCTCAGGAAAAATGGGCTTTGCCCTGGCTGAAGCGGCGGTCGAGGCAGGCGCGCGCGTCACCCTGATCACCGGCCCGGTGCATTTGCCGACCCCGGATCGGGTCACGCGAATCGACGTAGTCAGCGCCCGCGACATGCTGGCGGCCTGTGAGGCGGCCATTCCGTGCGACCTGTTCATCGCCTCGGCAGCGGTTGCGGACTACCGCCCGGAAGTGGTTGCCCCGCAAAAGCTTAAGAAAGACCCTACAAGCGGCGACGGCCTGCTCCTGCAAATGGTGCGCAACCCAGACATCCTGGCCACCATCGCCACGCGCCCGGACCGTCCGTTCAGTGTCGGCTTCGCCGCCGAGACCGAGCATTTGCTGGACTACGCCGCACGCAAATTGAAAGACAAAAACCTCGACCTGATCGTTGCCAACGATGTCGCCAACCCGAGCATCGGCTTCAACAGCGAGGAAAACGCCTGCAGCGTGATCGACCGCGAGCTGCACGCCACCCTTTTCGCCCAGACCAGCAAGGGCAAGATTGCCCGCCAACTGATCTCTTTTATCGCCCAACGGCTGAACCAGGTTTAATTTCCATGCACGCTTTGCAAGCCAAGATCCTCGACCCACGCATCGGCAACGAATTCCCACTGCCGGCCTACGCCACGCCCGGCTCCGCCGGCCTGGACCTGCGCGCCATGCTCAAGGAAGACACCGTCCTTGAACCGGGCCAGACCCTCCTGATTCCGACCGGCCTGTCGATCTACGTGGGCGACCCTGGCCTGGCGGCGCTGATCCTGCCGCGCTCCGGCCTGGGCCACAAACACGGCATCGTGCTGGGCAACCTGGTCGGCCTGATCGACTCGGACTACCAGGGCGAACTGATGGTGTCATGCTGGAACCGTGGCCAGACCGCCTTCAACATCGCCGTCGGCGAGCGTATTGCCCAACTGGTACTGGTGCCAGTGGTGCAGGCGCACTTCGAACTGGTAGAAGAATTCGATGAAACCCAACGCGGCGCAGGCGGTTTTGGGCATTCCGGCAGTCACTGACTAAGCTGAACCTGGCCGGGCGCCGTTGCCTGGCCAGACGCCACCGCTGGGCTTTTCAGGACGAAGAATGCGCGGAGTTTATCAGCGAGATTTCTCCATAGAAATCAAAGCATTACGCAGACATCAAGACGGAGCCAGCGCTCCGATGGCATTTTTGCACCACGAACTCTCTGCCGAAAACACCGTCATACCCTTCAGTTTGAGCCTGCCGGTCAGCCACATTAAGGCCAGCCTTGCCCCTTTCAGATGGAGTTTCCCCCCGCGATGAGTACCGCAGCCCGCGTAGCCCCGACATTCCCCGACAGCATCTTTCGCGCCTATGACATCCGTGGCGTGGTGCCCAAGACCCTGACTGCCGAAACTGCCTATTGGATTGGCCGTGCCATCGGCTCCCAGAGCCTGGCCCAGGGCGAGCCCAACGTTTCGGTCGGCCGCGACGGTCGCCTGTCCGGCCCGGAGTTGGTGGAGCAACTGATCCAGGGCCTGGCTGACAGCGGTTGCCATGTCAGCGATGTGGGCCTGGTGCCGACGCCCGCGCTGTATTACGCCGCCAACGTCCTGGCCGGCAAGTCCGGGGTGATGCTGACCGGCAGCCATAACCCGTCGGATTACAACGGCTTCAAGATCGTCATCGCTGGCGACACCCTGGCCAATGAACAGATCCAGGCCTTGCACGACCGCCTGAAAAACAACGATCTGACCAGCGGCAAGGGCACCATCACCCAAGTCGACATCCTGCAACGCTACTCTGATGAAATCACCCGTGACGTCAAACTCGCGCGCCGCCTCAAAGTGGTGGTGGATTGCGGTAACGGCGCGGCCGGCGTAATCGCCCCGCAGCTGCTCGAAGCCCTGAACTGTGAAGTGATCCCTTTGTTCTGCGAGGTCGACGGCCACTTCCCCAACCACCACCCGGACCCAGGCAAGCCGGAAAACCTGGTGGACCTGATCGCCAAGGTCAAGGAAACCGGGGCTGACGTCGGCTTGGCCTTTGACGGTGATGGCGACCGCGTCGGCGTGGTGACTGAGACCGGCGAGATCGTGTTCCCTGATCGCCTGCTGATGCTGTTTGCCCGCGACGTGGTGGCGCGCAACGCCAACGCCGAGATCATCTTCGACGTGAAGTGCACCCGCCGCCTCACGCCACTGATCAAGGAATATGGCGGTCGCCCGCTAATGTGGAAGACCGGTCACTCGTTGATCAAAAAGAAAATGAAGGAAACCGGCGCGCTGTTGGCCGGCGAAATGAGCGGCCACGTGTTCTTCAAGGAGCGCTGGTTCGGCTTTGACGACGGTATTTACAGCGCCGCGCGGTTGCTGGAGATCCTCAGCAAGGAAAAATCCACGGCTGAAGAGCTGTTCCAGACCTTCCCGAACGATATTTCTACGCCAGAGATCAATATCCATGTGACCGAGGAGAGCAAATTCAGCATCATTGACGCACTGCACGATGCGCAATGGGGCGAAGGCGCCAACCTGACCACCATTGATGGTGTGCGAGTCGATTACGCCAAAGGCTGGGGCCTGGTTCGCGCGTCCAACACCACACCGGTGCTGGTCCTGCGTTTCGAGGCGGATACCGAGGCTGAGTTGCAGCGCATCAAGGACGTGTTCCACGCCCAGTTGAAACGTGTTGCCCCTGATCTCCAATTACCGTTCTGATTTTTTACCGGAGCCCTGAATGACCCTCGAACGCGAAGCCGCTGCCAACACTGCCAAGGTCCTGTCCGAAGCGCTGCCTTACATCCGACGCTATGTCGGCAAGACGCTGGTGATCAAGTACGGCGGCAATGCCATGGAAAGCGACGAGCTGAAAACCGGCTTTGCCCGCGACATCGTGTTGATGAAAGCCGTGGGGATCAACCCGGTGGTGGTGCACGGCGGCGGCCCGCAAATCGGCGACCTGCTCAAGCGCTTGTCGATCGAGAGTCACTTCATCGATGGGATGCGCGTTACTGACGCGCAGACCATGGACGTGGTGGAGATGGTCCTTGGCGGCCAGGTCAACAAGGACATCGTCAACCTGATCAACCGCCACGGCGGCAGCGCCATCGGCCTGACCGGCAAGGACGCGGAGCTGATCCGCGCGAAAAAACTGACCGTGACACGTCAGACGCCGGAAATGACCCAACCGGAAATCATCGACATTGGCCAGGTGGGTGAAGTGATCGGCATCAACACCGACCTGCTGAACCTGTTGGTGAAAGGCGACTTCATTCCGGTGATCGCGCCGATCGGCGTGGGCGCCAATGGCGAGTCCTACAACATCAACGCCGACCTGGTGGCCGGTAAAGTGGCCGAAGCGCTGAAAGCTGAAAAGCTGATGCTGCTCACCAACATCGCCGGCCTGATGGACAAGGAAGGCAAGGTGTTGACCGGCTTGACCACGCAACAAGTGGACGAGCTGATCGCCGACGGCACCATCTACGGCGGCATGTTGCCGAAGATCCGTTGCGCGCTGGAAGCGGTGCAAGGCGGCGTGGGCAGCTCGTTGATCATTGATGGCCGGGTACCGAATGCGGTATTGCTGGAGATCTTCACGGATACCGGCATGGGCACGCTGATCAGTAACCGCAAGCGTCCTTAAGCGTCAGAACACAAAAGGCCCCGCTCAACCTGATTGAGCGGGGCCTTTTTGTTTGTACTCGGTCCAAATGTGGGAGCTGGCTTGCCTGCGATGACGGCGGCACATTCAACAATTCTATCGCCTGATACACCGCTATCGCGGGCAAGCCCGCTCCCACAGGGGATCGGTGTCAGACGCCGAACTGCTCGCGATACGCCTTCACCGCCGGCAGGTGTTGCTTGAGCTGCGGATCATCTTCCAGGAACTGCAGGACCTGGTTTAGCGACACGATGCTCACCACGGGAATGCCGAAATCGCGCTCCACTTCCTGGATGGCCGACAATTCACCATTGCCACGTTCCTGGCGGTTCAGCGCAATCAGCACGCCGGCAGCCTTGGCACCGTCCTGGGAGGCGATGATCTGCATCACTTCGCGAATCGCAGTACCGGCGGTGATCACGTCATCGATGATCAGCACGTCGCCCTTGAGCGGAGCCCCGACCAGGCTGCCGCCTTCGCCATGGGCCTTGGCTTCCTTGCGGTTGAAGCACCATGGCAGGTCCTGGCCATGATGTTCAGCCAGAGCCACGGCCGTCGCGGCCGCCAGGGGGATACCCTTGTAGGCTGGGCCGAACAGCACATCGAAGGAAATACCGCTTTCAACGATGGCCGCCGCATAGAAACGACCCAGCTGAGCCAGGGCCGAACCCGAGTTGAACAAGCCTGCATTGAAGAAGTACGGGCTGGTTCGCCCGGACTTCAAAGTGAACTCACCGAAGCGCAAAACGCCGCGATCGATGGCAAAACGAATGAAATCGCGTTGATACGCCTGCATGAAAAAAGCCTCAGATACCACGGATTTAGCTAAATAGGTAGACGGCGTGTATCATACACGCACGCGATTTTTGGGGCCATTTATGCGGATCATCAGTGTGAACGTTAATGGTATTCAGGCTGCAGTCGAGCGTGGTTTGCTCAGTTGGCTGCAAGCCCAGAATGCCGACGTCATCTGCCTGCAGGATACCCGCGCCTCCGCCTTTGAACTGGACGACCCAGCCTTCCAACTGGATGGCTACTTCCTTTATGCCTGCGATGCCGAAGTGCCCACCCAAGGTGGCGTGGCTTTGTATTCGCGGTTGCAACCCAAGGCGGTCATCAGCGGCCTCGGCTTCGAGACAGCCGACCGCTACGGGCGCTACCTGCAAGCCGATTTCGATAAGGTCAGCATCGCGACCTTGCTGCTTCCTTCGGGGCAGAACGGCGATGAAGACTTGAACCAGAAGTTCAAGCTAATGGACGATTTCGCCCGTTACCTGGATAAACAGCGACGCAAACGTCGCGAGTACATTTATTGTGGCTCGCTGTACGTGGCGCAACAGAAGCTGGATATCAAGAACTGGCGCGACAGCCAGCAATCCCCGGGTTTCCTGGCGCCGGAACGCGCCTGGATGGACGAGATTGTCGGCAATATGGGCTATGTGGATGCCCTGCGCGAAGTCAGCCGCGAAGGCGACCAGTACAGCTGGTGGCCGGACAACGAACAGGCTGAGATGCTCAACCTGGGCTGGCGTTTCGACTACCAGTTGCTGACTCCAGGTCTGCGCCGGTTCGTGCGCAGTGCACGCCTGCCGCGTCAGCCACGCTTCTCGCAGCACGCGCCGCTGATCGTGGACTACGACTGGACATTGACCATCTGAGGTCTTTTTCCAGGCACAAAAAAACCGACATCGCTGTCGGTTTTTTTGTGGGCGCTCATTATTTGATCACACGCCAGGTCAACGGGTAGCGATAGGCGATCCCTTTGTTGGCCTTGATGCTGCCGATGATGGTCAGCACGATCGTGGCGATCGCCAGGGCAAACATCAGGAAAAACCCAACTATCGTGAACGCCAGTACGATGCAGGCTATCCAGGCGATGGCCACGGTGATCTGGAAGTTCAAGGCTTCCTTGCCCTGATCATCAATGAACGCGTCCTTTTCTTTCTTCATCTGCCACAGGATCAGCGGCCCCACGACACTGCCAAAAGGGAACACAAACCCGAGAAACGCCGCGAGATGGCACAACATCGCCCCCTGCCGCACTTCATAGGAAGGCATCGGCACAAGTTCCTGGTTGTCATTCATGGCGCTTCTCCTTGAGGCGGGCTCAGTCAGCCAGGGCGGCGTTCTGCAGCTCGAAGATTTCAGTCATGCCTTTCTGGGCCAGGGTCAGCATGGCGTTCAAGTCGGCCGGCTGGAATGGCGCGCCCTCGGCGGTGCCCTGTACTTCGATGAAACCACCGGTGCTGGTCATGACCACGTTCAGGTCGGTCTCGGCAGCCGAGTCTTCCAGGTAGTCCAGGTCCAGCACAGGTTCGCCCTGGTACATGCCTACCGATACGGCAGCGATCATTTGCTTGAGCGGGTCACCGCCTTTCAGGCCGCCACGTTTCTTGATCACTTTGAGTGCATCAACCAGGGCCACCATGGCGCCGGTGATGGACGCGGTGCGGGTGCCGCCGTCGGCCTGGATCACGTCGCAGTCGACGTACAGGGTCACGTCGCCCAGCTTGGACATGTCCAGGGCTGCACGCAGGGAGCGACCGATCAGGCGCTGGATTTCCAGGGTACGGCCGCCCTGCTTGCCACGGCTGGCTTCACGCTGGTTACGCTCGCCGGTGGCGCGCGGCAGCATGCCGTACTCGGCGGTCAACCAACCCTGGCCCTGGCCTTTGAGGAAACGCGGCACGCCGTTTTCGACGCTGACGGTGCAGATGACCTTGGTATCGCCAAACTCGACCAGTACAGAACCCTCGGCGTGTTTGGTGTAGTTGCGGGTGATGCGGATCGAGCGGAGCTGATCGGCAGCGCGACCACTTGGACGTTTCATAGGGAGACACCTGTACTGAGGACGAAAAACTGCCGAGCATTATAGAGCCGCGAGCCGATTCGGGGCACTGCTAAAAAATCCGGTTACGAATGCTCGGGTTTGGGCGTGTCCGCCCCACTGCGCTACAATCCTGCGCCTTCTTAATCATCAGCCCGTGTTTGCGGGCTGCAACGCGAGGTACCTCCATGGTGCACAGCATGACCGCCTTCGCCCGCGTCGAAAAAGCCGGCGTCCAAGGCACCCTGAGCTGGGAATTGCGCTCGGTCAACAGCCGTTACCTGGAGCCGCACCTGCGCCTGCCGGAATCGTTTCGCGACCTCGAAGGCGCCGTGCGTGAAGCGCTGCGCCAGGGCATTTCCCGCGGCAAGCTGGAATGCACCCTGCGGTTTACCGAAGAAACCACCGGCAAAGCCTTGCAGATTGACCGCGATCGCGCCGCGCAACTGGTCGCCGCCGCCGAAACCATCGCCGGGCTGATCAAGCAGCCGGCCGCGCTCAACCCGCTGGAAGTGCTGGCCTGGCCCGGCGTGCTGGTGGCCGATGCTACCGACCCGCAAGCCCTCAACGCCGAAGCCCTCGCCCTGTTCAACCAAGGCCTCAAAGAGCTGAAAGCCGGCCGCGAGCGCGAGGGCGCCGAGCTGGCGCGCTTGATCAGCGAGCGCCTGACCGCCATCGAAGAAGACGTGGTCACCCTGCGTGAACTGGTGCCGCAGATGCTCGCCACCCAGCGCCAGAAGGTGCTCGACCGCTTCGCCGACATGAAGGCCGACCTCGACCCGACGCGCCTGGAACAGGAAATGGTCCTGCTCGCGCAGAAGAGCGACGTTGCCGAAGAACTCGATCGCCTGAGCACCCACATCCTCGAAGTACGCCGCGTGCTCAAGTCCGGCGGTGCCGCCGGTCGGCGTTTGGACTTCCTGATGCAGGAACTCAACCGCGAAGCCAATACACTCGGCTCCAAGGCGTTCGACCCGCGCAGCACCACGGCTGCGGTCAACCTCAAAGTGTTGATCGAGCAGATGCGCGAACAAGTACAGAATATTGAGTAAGGCAACCTCCATGACCCACAGCACCGGCACCCTGTACATCATTTCCGCCCCTTCGGGCGCGGGCAAAAGCAGCTTGGTCAAGGCCCTGACCGACGCTGACGAGCAGATCCGCATTTCGGTCTCCCACACCACCCGCGCCATGCGTCCGGGTGAGGTGAACGGCGAGCACTATCACTTCGTCGAGCGCACCGAGTTCGTCAAGATGATCGAACACGGCGACTTCCTGGAGCGTGCCGAAGTGTTCGGCAACCTCTACGGCACCTCGCAAAGCCACTTGCAGCAGACCCTGGATGAAGGCCACGACCTGATCCTGGAAATCGACTGGCAGGGCGCCGAGCAAGTCCGCAAGCTGATGCCGCAGGCGCGCTCGATCTTCATCCTGCCGCCTTCGCTGGAAGCTTTGCACCAGCGCCTGACCAACCGTGGCCAGGACAGTGACGAGATCATCGAAGGCCGCATGCGTGAAGCCGTCAGCGAAATGAGCCACTACGTCGACTACGACTACCTGATCATCAACGACGATTTTGCCCACGCACTGGACGATTTGAAGGCGATTTTCCGCACCAATCAGCTCCAGCAAAAGCGTCAACAGCAGCGTTTCGGCAAATTACTGGCCGAACTGCTCGGTTGATTGGCTCTTCCCAAAACCGCTGCAAGGGCTTTACATTGGCACTTGTAGCGGTTTTGCGAGGGTCTGCGAAAAATCAGCGCTTCCCTAAACGCTGGTGATTTTTTAAACTGTTTAGTCCGCTCGCCCAACCGGGCAGCGCGCATCTTGCATTCGCTCCGAGGAATACCATGGCCCGCGTAACCGTTGAAGACTGCCTAGAACACGTGGATAACCGCTTTGAGCTGGTCATGCTCTCTACCAAGCGTGCCCGTCAATTGGCCACTGGCGGCAAAGAGCCCCTGGTCCAGTGGGAAAACGACAAGCCTACCGTTGTAGCCCTGCGTGAAATCGCTGAAGGCCTGATGAGCTACGAGTTCATCGCCAACGCCGAAATCGTTGAAGACGAACCGCTGTTTGCAGCGTTCGAGGACGAGTCCAACGAGGCCGTCTAAGCCTATGCCTGGTCGACGTAGCACGGCGCGGGGTCACAGCCAACGGCAGGAGTTCACACTTTGCCGAGCATAGACGCCCTCGCCGATCGCTTATCGGCCTACCTCGGCCCAGACCAGGTCAACCTGGTCCGCCGAGCGTACTTCTACGCCGAACAAGCCCACGACGGCCAACGCCGCCGCAGTGGCGAGGCGTATGTCACCCATCCTCTTGCGGTGGCTAACATTCTTGCCGACATGCACATGGACCATCAGAGCCTGATGGCCGCGATGCTGCATGACGTGATCGAAGACACCGGCATCGCCAAGGAAGCGCTCAGCGCGCAATTTGGCGAAACCGTGGCCGAACTGGTCGACGGGGTCAGCAAACTGACCCAGATGAACTTCGAGACCAAGGCCGAAGCCCAGGCGGAAAACTTCCAGAAGATGGCCATGGCCATGGCCCGCGATATCCGCGTGATCCTGGTCAAGCTGGCCGACCGGCTGCACAACATGCGCACGCTGGAAGTGCTGTCCGGCGAAAAACGCCGGCGCATCGCCAAGGAAACCCTGGAAATCTACGCGCCCATCGCCAACCGGCTGGGCATGCACGCCATTCGTATCGAATTCGAAGACCTCGGCTTCAAGGCCATGCACCCGATGCGTTCGGCGCGCATCTACCAGGCGGTCAAGCGCGCCCGGGGCAATCGCAAGGAAATCGTCAACAAGATCGAAGAGTCGCTGAGCCATTGCCTGGCGATCGACGAGATCGAAGGCGAGGTCAGCGGCCGGCAGAAGCACATCTACGGCATCTACAAGAAGATGCGCGGCAAGCGTCGGGCCTTCAACGAGATCATGGACGTGTATGCGTTCCGGATCATCGTCGACAAGGTCGACACCTGCTACCGCGTGCTGGGCGCTGTACATAATTTGTACAAACCGCTGCCGGGGCGCTTCAAGGATTACATCGCGATTCCCAAGGCCAACGGCTATCAGTCGTTGCATACCACGTTGTTTGGTATGCACGGGGTGCCGATCGAGATCCAGATCCGTACCCGCGAAATGGAAGAGATGGCCAACAACGGCATCGCCGCCCATTGGCTGTACAAATCCAGTGGCGACGAACAGCCAAAAGGCACCCATGCCCGCGCCCGCCAGTGGGTCAAAGGCGTGCTGGAAATGCAGCAACGTGCCGGCAACTCCCTCGAATTTATCGAAAGCGTGAAGATCGACCTGTTCCCGGACGAGGTCTATGTGTTCACGCCCAAAGGCCGGATCATGGAGCTGCCCAAAGGCTCCACAGCGGTCGACTTTGCCTACGCCGTGCACACCGACGTGGGCAACAGCTGCATCGCCTGTCGGATCAATCGCCGTCTCGCACCGCTGTCAGAGCCGCTGCAAAGTGGCTCCACGGTCGAGATCGTCAGCGCACCGGGCGCACGCCCGAATCCGGCATGGCTGAACTTTGTGGTCACCGGCAAGGCGCGCACGCACATCCGTCACGCGCTGAAACTGCAGCGCCGCTCCGAATCCATCAGCCTGGGTGAACGCCTGCTGAACAAGGTGCTCAACGGTTTCGACAGCGCCTTGGACAAGATTCCTACAGAGCGCGTGCAGGCGATGCTCCACGAATATCGCCAGGAAACCATCGAAGACCTGCTGGAAGACATCGGCTTGGGCAACCGCATGGCCTACGTCGTCGCCCGCCGCCTGCTCGGCGAAGGCGAACAGTTGCCAAGCCCGGAAGGTCCGCTGGCGATTCGTGGCACCGAGGGCCTGGTGCTCAGCTACGCCAAGTGCTGCACGCCGATCCCGGGCGACCCGATTGTCGGCCACTTGTCGGCAGGCAAAGGCATGGTGGTGCACCTGGACAACTGCCGCAACATCACCGAGATCCGCCACAACCCGGAAAAATGCATCCAGCTCTCGTGGGCCAAGGATGTCACCGGCGAATTCAACGTCGAGCTGCGGGTGGAGCTGGAACACCAGCGCGGCCTGATCGCCCTGCTCGCCAGCAGCGTCAACGCGGCCGACGGCAATATCGAGAAAATCAGCATGGACGAGCGCGATGGCCGCATCAGCGTGGTCCAGTTGGTGGTCAGCGTTCACGACCGCGTGCACTTGGCCCGCGTGATCAAGAAACTGCGTGCCTTGACGGGTGTGATCCGTATCACTCGCATGCGCGCCTAAGCCACATTACAAGGAGTCATTCATGACCAAGACTGTTATCACCAGCGATAAAGCCCCGGCCGCCATCGGCACCTACTCCCAGGCGATCAAGGCTGGCAACACCGTCTACATGTCCGGCCAGATTCCACTGGACCCAAAGACCATGGAACTGGTTGAAGGCTTCGAAGCACAGACCGTGCAGGTCTTCGAAAACCTCAAGTCGGTGGCCGAGGCTGCCGGCGGTTCGTTCAAAGACATCGTCAAGCTGAACATCTTCCTCACCGACCTGAGCCACTTCGCCAAGGTCAACGAGATCATGGGCAAGTACTTCGAACAGCCGTACCCAGCCCGCGCCGCCATCGGCGTTGCGGCCCTGCCAAAGGGTGCGCAGGTTGAGATGGACGCGATTCTGGTCATCGAGTAAAACACCCGGCGCAGCCCCCATAGGCTGCGCCGACTTCGTTTTAAAAGGATTTCATGATGCGCAAAGCGCTTGTAGCCTCATCACTGCTCGCCCTGTTGCTCGGCGGCTGCGCCAGCAACCCTGCCGACCGGGATGTGAGCGGCACCTGGATCAACCAGGTCGCCATCGATGCGGCAGCCAAGGGCGGCCCTTTGCGTGAAGCCTTGCAGAGCTTTGGCCCGAACCTCGAATGGGAGGTCAATACCAAGGCCTCGCAGGCACGCTACTACAACGGTTTTGAAGTAGCGGAAGGCAAGTTGCTGGGTGAAAAATCTGGCGCCTGGAGTGTGGACTTCTACGGCAGCTCCGCCACCGAACTCAAGCGCAAAGGCAAACAACTGCTGCAAGTGGCCAACGACAACGAGCCTGAGCAGCTGTTTACCCGCCCCAAAGAGCCCGCACCGGAAGGCGCGCCACTGGGCGCAAACTTCGAGCGCGCACTGTACGCCGCTTATATGGGGGGCGACTGGAAGATCCTCGACGGCTTCGGCAGCGGCGCCATCGTGCAATTCCAGGCCAACGGCAAGGTCGCCGGCCTGCCGAATGTCGATCAGTACTCGCTATGCCTGGCGGGCGATTGCGCGTCCATGAGCGGTGGCTATGACAGTATCTGGCTGCAATTGAACGGCCAGGGCAACCCTTGGATTTTTGTGCGCAAGGGTAAGCAACTGGAGATCTTCCAGGCGATCAATACCGCGCAGGCGGATGAGGTGCCTTCGTTTACGCCAGGGCCTCGCCAGTGGCTGCTGGAAAAACAGTGATAAAAAAGGAGCCCTTGGGCTCCTTTTTCATTTAACGCTGGCCTTCGAGGATCGCTGCATAGCCTTCCCGATAACTCGGATACGTCGGCGTCCAGCCTAACGCCTTGGCTCGGGCATTGCTGCATTGCTTGCTGCCAGCACGCCGCACACTCGCGTCATCAGCCCATTCGGTCACGCCCAAGTACTCACGCAACCAATCCACCACCTCGGCCAACGGCGCCGGCGCATCGTCGACGCCGATGTAGACCTTGTCCAGCAAACCGCCCTTTTCCACATGCCGCAACAAAAACGCCAGCAAACCCGCCGCGTCTTCCGCGTGAATGCGGTTGCCATATAAAGGTGGGTCGATGGCCACGCGGTAGCCTTGGCGAACCTGAGTCAGCAGCCATTCGCGACCCGGGCCATAGATACCCGTAAGACGCACAATGCTCGCCGGAATACCGCTGTCGAGTGCGACTTGCTCGGCTTCCAGCATCACCTGCCCAGAATAACCCTTCGCCTGCGTCTCCGACGTTTCGTCGACCCATTCGCCATTCTGCTGCCCGTAGACGCTGCTGCTGGACACAAACAGCAGGTGTTTCGGCTCCTGGCCGTAATCGCCCAGCCACTCCAGCACATGTTTCAGCCCTTCTACATAAGCAGCGCGATAGCCGGCTTCGTCATGGTCCGTCGCAGCCGCGCAGTACACCAGGTAATCCACCCCGCCGATCGGCCAGGTGTCGGGGCAGTCCTTGTTGAACAGGTCACCGGCGATGCCGATCACCCCGTCGGGCAGCCGCGAAATATCGCGACGCAGGCCATGGACCTCCCATTCCGAGGCGAGCAACTGGCTGGCCAGCCGGCTCCCCACATCGCCACATCCGGCAATCACAACAGAAGGCGCAGACATCACAAAACTCCGTACTGAAAGGTCTAGGTTAGCCTTCGCAGATGACAGACGGCCAGAAAAAGCACAAATAAAGTTACTGTATTACTTCTGTTAACAAGAATTACTTGCAATAATAACCGCCCATTTGTCCTCGACCCTCTGGGTCTGGAAGGACGATCACTCATTTTTTCTCTCAGGTCCGGCCAGCATGACACGTAATACAACCCCCGCTTCGCCAACCAAGCTTCACAGCCCATCCCGCGCCTGGCGCGCGATTGCTGCGCTGCTGTTCAGCGTACTGCTGGCACCGACCGCCGCATTCGCTGATGCCACCGCACCCGCTACCCCGGCTGCCGCCGAGCAAAACGCCGCGGCACCGGCCGCAGCGCCCGCCGCCACCGACCCGGCCCTGGCAGCTGACCCAGCCGCCGCCGACGACACCGGTGTGGTGCTGGAAGAAGACAACACCCTGGGCATGGCCCATGACCTGTCGCCGTGGGGCATGTACCAGAATGCTGACGTGGTGGTGAAAGCCGTGATGATCGGCCTGGCCATCGCCTCGATCATCACCTGGACCATCTGGATCGCCAAGGGCTTCGAGCTGCTGGGCGCCAAACGTCGTCTGCGCACTGAAATCGTCCACCTGAAAAAGGCCACCACCCTCAAGGAAGCCAGCGAAAGCGCGACCAAGAAGGGCACCCTGGCCAATACCCTGGTGCACGACGCGCTGGAAGAAATGCGCCTATCCGCCAACACCCGCGAAAAAGAAGGCATCAAGGAACGTGTTGCCTTCCGCCTGGAGCGCCTGGTGGCGGCCTGCGGCCGTAACATGAGCAGCGGTACCGGCGTGCTGGCAACCATCGGTTCCACCGCGCCGTTCGTCGGCTTGTTCGGTACCGTGTGGGGCATCATGAACAGCTTCATCGGCATCGCCAAAACCCAGACCACCAACCTTGCCGTCGTTGCCCCTGGCATCGCCGAAGCCCTGCTGGCAACGGCCCTGGGCCTGGTTGCCGCGATTCCTGCGGTGGTGATCTACAACGTCTTCGCCCGTTCGATTGCCGGCTACAAGGCCCAGGTATCGGACGCGTCGGCAGAAGTCCTGCTGCTGGTCAGCCGCGACCTCGATCACCTGCCTACCGAGCGCAGCTCGCAACCGCACATGGTGAAAGTGGGGTAATCGGCCATGGGCCTGCATTTGAATCAAGGCGACGACGAACTCGTCGAGAACCACGAAATCAACGTCACGCCGTTTATCGACGTGATGCTGGTGCTGCTGATCATCTTCATGGTGGCGGCACCGTTGGCGACCGTGGACATCAAGGTTGACCTGCCCGCGTCCAGCGCAAAACCTGCGCCACGGCCAGAGAAACCGATCTTCCTCAGCGTCAAGGCGGACCAACGCCTGTTCCTGGGCGAAGAAGAAGTCAAAGCTGAAACCCTGGGGCCGGTGCTCGACGCCAAGACCCAAGGCAAGAAAGACACGACGATCTTCTTCCAGGCTGACAAGGGCGTGGACTACGGCGACCTGATGAGCGTGATGGATGCCCTGCGGGCAGCCGGCTACCTCAAGGTCGGCCTGGTCGGACTTGAGACGGCAGCCAAGAAATGATCACGACGCGCCACAAACTGACGCGTTATGGCACCAGCCTCGCCGTCGTACTGGGCGTGCATGCCGTCGCGATCGCTATCGCGCTACATTGGTCCGCGCCGCGCACGGTGCAGTTGCCACCGGCTGCCATGGTCATCGACCTGGCACCGATGCCAGCCCCGCCACCGCCAGCGCCGCCCAAGGTGGTAACGCCGCCGCAACCGCCTGCACCGGTGGAAGAGCTGCCCCTGCCGAAACTGGCCGAGGCGCCCAAGCCAACGATCCAGGTGCCCAAGCCGGTCAAGCCCAAGCCTAAACCGCAGCCGCCCAAGCCTGTGGAGAAGAAGATCGAGCCGCCCAAGGAGAAACCCTCCGAGGATCCGCCGAGCGACGCTCCGCCGACCCAGGCACCGGCTGAGAAATCGGCCCAACCTGTACCAGGCCCTTCTCCGCAGCAGATCGCAGCGAAGGCTTCCTGGGAAGGCACCCTGCTGGCGCACTTGCAGAAGTACAAGAAGTACCCGCCAGGCGCCCAGGCCCGTGGCAAGGAAGGCTTGAACCGCCTGAAGTTCGTGGTGGATGCCGAAGGCAACGTGCTGTCCTACGAGTTGGTGGGCCGCTCCGGCAACGCCGACCTGGACCGCGCCACACTGGACATGATCCGTCGTGCCCAGCCGCTGCCCAAGCCGCCGGCAGACATGCTCAAAGGCGGCAGCATCGAGATCGTTGCACCGTTCGTGTACAACATCGAGAAGCGTCGTCGCTGAAAATAACGGTGGTGAGGGGCAATCCTCACCACCTTCAGCAAAATCTGCGTAACTCCCCACTCAATCCCCAGCAAAGTTCTGATAACGTGCGTCTATCGATTGCAGCCGGTATGCTTGGCCCGCAACCTCATGGACGCCCGCTATGACTCTTACAGAATTACGCTACATCGTTACCCTCGCCCAAGAGCAGCACTTCGGCCACGCGGCCGAGCGTTGCCATGTCAGCCAGCCGACGCTGTCGGTGGGCGTGAAAAAGCTTGAAGACGAACTCGGTGTGCTGATTTTCGAGCGCAGCAAGAGCGCCGTGCGCCTGACGCCTGTGGGCGAAGGCATTGTGGCCCAGGCCCAGAAGGTACTGGAGCAAGCGCAGAGCATTCGCGAACTGGCCCAGGCCGGCAAGAACCAGCTGACTGCACCGCTCAAAGTCGGCGCCATCTACACCGTAGGCCCGTACCTCTTCCCGCACCTGATCCCGCAGTTGCACCGCGTCGCGCCGCAGATGCCGCTGTATATCGAAGAAAATTTCACCCACGTACTGCGCGACAAACTGCGCAACGGCGAGCTGGACGCGATCATCATCGCCCTGCCGTTCAACGAGGCGGACGTGCTGACACTGCCGCTCTACGACGAGCCGTTCCAGGTGCTGATGCCGGCCGACCACCCGTGGACCAAAAAAGACACCATTGACGCCGCCCTGCTCAACGACAAGAGCCTGCTGCTGCTCGGCGAAGGCCACTGCTTCCGCGACCAGGTCCTGGAAGCCTGCCCGACCCTGACCAAGGGCAACGACGGCGCCAAGCACACCACCGTGGAATCCAGCTCCCTGGAAACCATTCGCCACATGGTCGCGTCCGGCCTGGGTATTTCGATCCTGCCGCTGTCGGCAGTGGACAGCCATCACTACGCCCCCGGCGTGATCGAAGTGCGCCCACTGACACCGCCAGTGCCATTCCGCACCGTGGCGATCGCCTGGCGCGCCAGCTTCCCACGGCCGAAAGCGATTGAGATCCTCGCCGATTCGATCCGCCTGTGCTCGGTGGCCAAGCCGACGGCTGCGAGCTAAGCAACGGTATGACTGAGCTGTCGCAGGTGTCGGTGACGGCACTCAAGGGTGTCGGTGAAGCCATGGCCGAGAAGTTGGCCAAGGTCGGCCTGGAAAACCTCCAGGACGTGTTGTTCCACCTGCCCCTGCGCTATCAGGACCGCACCCGCGTCGTGCCCATCGGCCAGTTGCGCCCTGGGCAAGATGCGGTGATCGAAGGCACCGTGAGCGGTGCCGATGTGGTGATGGGCAAGCGCCGCAGCCTGGTGGTGCGCCTGCAGGACGGCACCGGTGGCCTGAGCCTGCGCTTCTACCATTTCAGCAACGCGCAGAAGGAAGGGCTCAAGCGCGGCACCCGCGTGCGCTGCTACGGCGAAGCACGGCCCGGCGCCTCGGGTCTTGAGATCTATCACCCGGAATACCGCGCCATCACCGGCGATGAACCGCCGCCAGTCGACACCACGCTCACACCAATCTACCCGCTCACCGAAGGCCTGACCCAACAACGCCTGCGCCAGTTGTGCATGCAGACACTGACGATGCTCGGACCGAAAAGCCTGCCCGACTGGCTGCCGCTGGAGCTGGCCCGCGACTATCAGCTGGCGTCGCTGGACGACGCGATTCGCTACTTGCATCACCCGCCTGCCGATGCTGATGTCGACGAGCTGGCGCTGGGTCACCACTGGGCACAGCATCGCTTGGCCTTTGAAGAACTGCTGACCCACCAACTGTCCCAGCAGCGCCTGCGCGAAAGCATGCGCTCCCTGCGTGCACCGGCCATGCCCAAGGCCACGCGGTTGCCTGCGCAGTACCTGGCCAACCTCGGCTTTGCGCCGACCGGTGCCCAGCAACGCGTCGGCAACGAAATCGCCTACGACTTAAGCCAACAGGAACCCATGCTGCGCCTGATCCAGGGCGATGTTGGCGCAGGCAAGACCGTGGTCGCCGCCCTCGCCGCCCTGCAAGCGCTGGAAGCCGGTTACCAAGTGGCGTTGATGGCGCCCACCGAGATTCTTGCCGAGCAGCACTTCATCACCTTCAAGCGCTGGCTTGAACCGCTGGGCCTGGAGGTGGCGTGGCTGGCCGGCAAGCTCAAGGGCAAGGTGCGCGCAGCGGCACTCGAACAGATTGCCGGCGGCGCGCCGATGGTCGTCGGCACCCACGCGCTGTTTCAGGATGAAGTGCGGTTCAAGAACCTTGCGCTGGTGATCATTGACGAACAGCACCGTTTCGGCGTGCAACAACGCCTCGCCCTGCGACAGAAAGGCGTGGGCGGGCGCATGAACCCGCACCAACTGATCATGACCGCCACGCCGATCCCGCGCACCCTGGCCATGAGCGCCTACGCCGACCTCGACACCTCGATCCTCGACGAACTGCCACCCGGCCGGACACCGGTCAACACCGTGCTGGTCACCGACACCCGACGTGTCGAAGTGATCGAGCGCGTGCGCGGCGCCTGCGCCGAAGGGCGCCAGGCGTACTGGGTGTGCACGCTGATTGAAGAGTCCGAAGAGCTGACGTGCCAAGCGGCCGAAACCACCTTTGAGGACCTCACCAGCGCCTTGGGCGAGCTCAAGGTCGGCTTGATCCATGGCCGCATGAAGCCGGCTGAAAAAGCCGCCGTGATGGCCGAATTCAAGGCCGGCAACCTGCAACTGTTGGTGGCAACCACGGTGATCGAAGTCGGCGTGGACGTGCCCAACGCCAGCCTGATGATCATCGAAAACCCTGAGCGCCTGGGCCTGGCGCAACTGCACCAGTTGCGCGGCCGTGTCGGCCGGGGCAGTGCCGCCAGCCATTGCGTGCTGCTCTACCATCCGCCACTGTCGCAGATCGGCCGCCAGCGCCTGGGCATCATGCGCGAAACCAACGACGGGTTTGTCATCGCCGAAAAAGACCTGGAGCTGCGTGGCCCCGGTGAAATGCTCGGCACTCGCCAGACCGGCCTGCTGCAATTCAAGGTCGCTGACCTGATGCGCGACGCTGACCTGCTGCCGGCCGTGCGCGATGCAGCGCAAGCGTTGCTCGAACGTTGGCCGGATCATGTCAGCCCGTTGCTGGATCGCTGGCTACGCCATGGGCAGCAATACGGCCAAGTGTGACGCCTGACTCACTTAGTCGACCAACAGTTGTATCAAGCTGGTTATACTTCGTGGACTGTAAGAAATTGGATCAGGCCATGTCAGAAGTTGCCCTCGCCACAGCCCCACTGACCGCCCCGCCGGTCATTCGGGCTCTGCTCGCAAAACTCGCCATCCCCTACACGGAAGTCACCGACCTACCGGGCCTGAATCCTGCGCGAAAGGTCCAGGCCGTGCTGTTGGAAGACGCGGTGGGCGCACTGATGGTGCTGTTCCCGCAGAACCAGTTGCTCGACCTCAACCGCCTCGCCGAACTCACCGGTCGACGCCTCACGGCGGTGTCACCGGACCGCGTCGAACGCATGCTGGGCAAGCACGAACTCAGCCTGCTGCCGGGCCTGCCGCCGCTCACCAGTTCCCCGTGCCTGTATGAAGGCAGCCTGCTCAACGAGCCAAGCCTGCTGGTGCACTCGGGTGAGGCAGGCCTGTTGCTGGAGATCTCCAGCGACGCCTTCAAGACGATGCTCACCAAGGCCAGCGCCGGCCACTTCGGCGAGCCGTTGAGCAACATCCGCCCCAACCTCGACCGTCCCAATGATGACCGTGAGGAAATCACCCAGGCGATGCAGGCGTTCACCGCCCGCCGCATCCAGCAACGCCTGGAAGCGACCATCGAGATTCCACCGCTGGCCGACACGGCACAGAAGATCATCAAGCTGCGTGTCGACCCGAATGCCACCATTGATGACATCACCGGCGTGGTCGAAACCGACCCCGCCCTGGCTGCGCAAGTCGTGAGCTGGGCCGCGTCGCCCTACTACGCATCGCCAGGCAAGATCCGCTCCGTGGAAGACGCCATCGTGCGCGTGCTGGGCTTCGACCTGGTGATCAACCTGGCGCTGGGCCTGGCCCTGGGCAAGACCTTGAGCCTGCCCAAGGACCATCCGCACCAGTCCACGCCGTACTGGCACCAGTCAATCTACACTGCCGCCGTGATCGAAGGCCTGACCCGCGCCATGCCGCGCGCCCAGCGCCCGGAAGCCGGCCTGACCTACCTCGCCGGCCTGCTGCACAATTTCGGTTACCTGCTGCTGGCCCACGTGTTCCCGCCGCACTTCTCGCTGATCTGCCGTCACCTGGAGGTCAACCCGCACCTGTGCCACAGCTATGTCGAGCAACACTTGCTGGGTATCAGCCGCGAGCAGATTGGCGCCTGGCTGATGCGCTACTGGGACATGCCGGATGAGTTATCCACAGCGCTGCGCTTCCAGCATGACCCGACCTACGATGGTCAGTACGCGGAGTATCCGAACCTGGTGTGCCTGGCGGTGCGCTTGTTGCGCAGCCGTGGGATTGGCTCCGGGCCGGATGAAGCAATTCCGGATGCGCTGCTTGAGCGTCTGGGGCTGACGCGGGACAAGGCTGAGGAAGTGGTGGGCAAAGTGCTGGATGCCGAGGTGTTGTTGCGTGAGCTGGCCTCGCAGTTCAGTCAGGCCTGATTCTGTAGCCTGTTAAACCGCTTTCGCGAGCAAGCCCGCCCCCACATTTAACCGAGTTCCAACATGAGAATGCGGTCGAATGTGGGAGCGGGCTTGCTCGCGAAGAGTCCACCTCGGTCTACCTGTAAGACTACTTCTTTTTCTTCGGCTTCAAATACTTGGTCAACCCCTGGAACCAGATCACCAGCGCCGGGTTGCCCTTGATCTGGATCGACTTGTCCTGAATCCCCGTCATGAACGCCAGTTGCTTGTTCTTCGCCTGCATCGTGGCGAAGCCGTAGGCGGCATCTTTGAAGGCGATGGCGAACGCCGGCGACGGGTGAACACCCGAGCGGCTGGTGATGCGTTGGTCTTTGACGATGAAGTGACGGGCAACCTTGCCGTCGAGGGTCTGCAACTGGAACGCCAGGTCTTTATCGCCCAACTGTTGCTGGAAGGCAGGATTGGTGCGGCTGGCTTTGCCCATCATCAGGCCCAGCACCCACAGGAGAAGACGAAATTTCATGCACACGGCCTCGGTGTAATTATTGAGTGGCCGCAGCAGTTTAACGATTTGCAAAAAGAACGCCACCGATCTTGCGCATTAGCGGAAGATCGGCTGGCGTTTGACGCTTATAGCAGCATGTTGCTTAAACGTTCGGGCACGGCACGGGCGCCCAGTCGGCCAGGTTAGGATCGCGGCAGGTGCCTTCGATCTGTGCCTTACCGGCGCTGGCAACCTGCTTGCTTTCAGCTTGCTTGGCCTGGACGGTCTGGATGCTCTTCTCGGTGGTCACCGCTTCTTTCGGCACAACCGGCAGGTCCTTCTTCTTCGCGACTTTCGGTGGAGTCTTGCCACCCTTCTTGGCCGGAACGACCGCAGGGGCTACGTCTGCCTGGGCGACGATCACCACGTCATTACGCTGCACACCCACTTGTTGCAGGTCTTTTTCGTAGGCCTGGGTGTAGTTGTTCAGGTCTTCGCTGGCTTTGCCGTTGACCGCGACGATCAGGTCATTGGATTCCTTCAGGCCGGACACGATTTCCGCCAGGCGCTTGCGGCCTTCGGTGTCGTTGACGGTCTTGGCCTTGCGGTCAGCCACCAGCTTGGTGAATGCGCTCTGGTAGCACTGCTGCGACGCTTTGGCGTAGGCGGTGCTGCGGTCGATGTCGGAGGCGCTTTTGTTGAAGTCGGTGGAGTAAGAGGCGATGCGCTGGTTGTCATCACTGATTTGCTTCTGACGCTCAGTGTAGTAACCCGCCGCGCCGCCGGCCAATGCGCCACCCGCTGCGCCGATGGCGGCGTTACGGCCACGCTTGTCGGAGTCGCCGGTCAGGGCGCCCAGCAGGGCACCGCCAGCGGCGCCAATGGCCGCGCCGGTCACGACCGACTTGGTCATGTCCGAATCGGTCGCGCGCAGGTGCTGCACCGGCTCGTAGCAGTTCGGGTAGTACTCGACCTTGGTGCTCGACGCGACCTTGGAGGCCGGCGACGTGGCGCAACCAGTCAACACAGTGCTGAAACCGGCCGCGATCAGCAGCAAGTGACGCTTGGAAACCGCCTTACGGGAAAAAAGCATAGGTGTGTTCTCGTTTAAGTTTGACTTGCCCAGCACGGCCCACCGCCGCCTGAGTCCCTTCCAAGCTCGCCATACAGCCAGCGCTCATCGCTGACCGCTCGCTGCGAGCAATTCCTTCAAGATCGTTGCCGGGTCGGCCCGCTGTTGCTTGCGGTAATTGCCGACATGGCGAACGAACAGTGTTGCGCGCGTCACCAGGCTCTTGCCGAGCACTGGCTTGCGATCCAACTCTTCCTTGATCCGTTGAAACTGCGCCTGGATCACCGCATCGGTGTAACGCGTGCCGGTGGCCAGGTTGTCGATATAGATCGCCACCGCGCCATCGAGGGCGCTGCGACCATTGGCAATCGCCATGTCGAACAGCTGCGCGCTGGCCTCGTCCTTGTTATCCAGGGACTGTTGGCGGCTCTTCTGCAGGTTGGCCAGGCGGATGTTGTAGTTGGCGATGGTCTCGGCCACCAACGCGGCCGACTGGATCAGGTTGCCCGCCGCCTCTTCGCGTTGCTGGGCGATCAGCGAGACGTTGCGCTTGAGCTCTTCGTTGACCAGCCCCAGCTCGGCTTGCAGCTTGGGGTCGGCGCTGGCGGCGATGATGCTGTCCAGGCGTTTGGTCGGGTCCTGGGCGTCGTCGATGGCATCGGTGAGCGCGGCCAGGCGACCTTCTTTCTGCCACTGGGCGAACAGCTCCTTGTAGCGCGAGCGCGGCGCCGACAATGCGCCAATCGCCACGCGGAATCCGGTGGTCTCGTTGCTTTGCTCGGTGCCGTCAGCGGCGAACAGCGGGTACTCGCGGCGCATGCCGGTGAACAGCGTGCCCTCGCCTTCCAGGTAGTTGCCACCCTTGACCACAAAGCCGCCGTAGGTGCCCTGGCGACGCCCGGCGTGCACCAGTTGGAAGGATTCCTGGACCATTTCCGCCGCGTTGCCGATCACGTCGAACAGACCGATTGGGTTAGGCAATTTGGTGCCGATGGGCATCAGGCGCGCGGCCTGGCCGGTGCCGCCGGCGACTTGGTTGAACACGGCGTAATCGCCGAGCGGGCCGTCGCTGTCGCTGCCTTCAGTGCGGCGCGGGAACAGGCGCCCTTCCAGGTCCTGGCGGCTGACGGCATGACCGCCGCGCGCGGCGAACTCCCACTCCACTTCGGTGGGCAGGCGCACAAAACCGAGGCCGCCGTCGTCCGCCGAAGAGCCGCGACCACTGACCGGCAGCAACTCACGGTGGTATTTCATCAACCAGGCGCTGTACACCGCCGAGAAACGCTCGGCCTCAAAGCGCGACAGCTTTACCTTGGGCAAGCGCCCGGCCATGCCAGTGGGCGCATCGCACGCCGGTGCCGGTTCGCCGCTGGCCAGGGACTGCGCCTGGGACATCACCTGGGCGTACTGGCGTGCGGTCACTTCGTACTTGCCGATGAAGTAGAGCATGGGCTTGAGCGGGGTCTTGGCGTCGGTCTTCGGCATCAAGGGCGCGATGACTTTGTTCCAGTCTTTGGGCAGGTCCTTGAGGGTGAACTGGCCATTGATGAAGTCGCGGCGGTAGCCGGAAATGAATGACTGCTGATAGCCCGCCTCGCCTTCGGCAAAGGGGTAGCCGAGGCTGATCTCGCGGTCATCCAGGGTGCCCTGGGCCAGCACGTAGGCGTAGCGGAACACCATGTTGCCTTCGCACGGCAGCGGCAGGCTGACGTCGCCTTCCAGTGGCTTGGGGTTATCGAGTTTGTCACTCGCTTCATCGGCCCAGGCCATGGAGGCCAAGGTCAGCGCCACACAGGCGCCCAGTAACTTATACATCTCTGATTCCTTCAGAAGCCTGGATCCGCGCCACTCGCCAACCGCCACAGGCCGCCGCCACGGCGCTGACGCCCATGACTGCGGCAAGGGCCAGGCCGTAATGACGCGCCAACAGGTGACTGGCGTGTTCGCCCGGCACCTGCACAAATAACCTGTTCAATGCCGCCTCGGCCACGCCATACAGGCCGGCACTGAGGACGGCGGCGAAACCTGCGCTGTACAGCGCCTGCACCACCACAAACAACAACAGCCCACCGGTGGAAAACCCCAACAGGCGCAACACCGACAATTCCCGACGCTTGCGCGCCACGGCGGCCAACGCCCCTGCAAAGATCGCTGCAAACCCTCCCGCCAACGCCAACCCGCAGATCACCCAGAACACGATCGACAGGTTGCGGCTCAACGACTGCACCTGCGCGATGGTCTGCGCCTGGGTCGACACCAGCAGGTTCTGCCCGGCGAAAAACACCCGCAGCGGCTCCACATCAGTGAGGTTGCGCGCATACAGGCGGAATGCCGGGTACACGCGTTGTTCACTCACACCGACCGCGTCACCCTCCCAGCCCAAGGCCGGTACTGCACGGCCATCACGGTAATCTTCTGCGGCCTCCAGCAATTTCAAATCGGCAAACAGCCCGTCACGGGCAAAAGCTTCCAGCGGCAATACCGCCAGCACCTGCAAGCGCGTGCGCTGGGCCTCGAAGCGCCCTGCTACTTGCCGCGCAAAACTGGCTTCCAGCCAATCCCCCGGCCGCGCCGCCAGCTTCTCGGCGGCGGTGTGGCTCAGCACGATCTGGTCCAGGCCCTTGGGCACCGGCAGATCCGCCAGCAAGGGATCACCCCAAGCGCTCGGCAGCATTTCCAGGGCCAAGGCGCCCACCTGCGCGGTCGCCGCAATTTGTCGCGTGCGCGGCAATGCAAACGCCACATCGCTGCGCTGGCCGAGTTGCTCGATAAAGGCGCTGCTGAATCGACCACCACCCAACGGAATAATTTCACGGGTGGCGGGGTCGGTCTGCAAACGTTCGGTCAAACTGCTAACCAGTCCAAATTTCAGGCCGAATAACACCAGCAATGGTGCAATGACGGCGACCAGCGCCAGCACCGAACAGGCCGACAACCAGGCATCGTTGCGATAGTCCTGCCAGGCCAGCGACGCCACCAGACCCATGCGCATCAGCACACCTCCCCGAGGGTCGCGGTGACGCCACCGTCGGTGTCGCGACGGCAACTGATGCGCCGCACCTGCAAGCCGCTGGCGCGGGCCAGGGGCTCGTCATGGGTGGCGATCACACAGGCGGCACGGTGTTCGCGCGCCTGGGCCAGCAGCGCCTGCATCACGCGCTCGGCATTCAAGGGGTCGAGGGACGCCGTCGGCTCGTCCGCCAGCACCAGTTGCGGCGCATGGGCCAAGGCGCGGGCACAGCTGACGCGCTGGCGTTGACCCACCGAGAGCGCCGCCGGCTTCTTGGCCAACTGGTCGCTGATCTCCAATTGCTCGGCCAGACGCGCCACGCTGCCATCGTCCTTCAAGCCCAGCAGTTGCCGGGACAAGGCGATATTGCCGCGCACATCAAGAAACCCCAGCAAGCCGCCGGTTTGCAGCACATAGCCCAGATGCTGGCTACGCAGCGCGGCCAGCGTGGATTGCTGATCGGTGCGCCACAACCCGGCAATGTCCTGCTGATGAAATTCAAACTGCCCGACCTGATCCGGCGCCAATACCAACGCCAGCAGATCCAACAAGGTGCTCTTGCCGCTACCGCTGGGCCCGACAATCGCCAATTGCTCACCCGCACGCAGCGTCAGCGCCGGAATCACCAGACTGTAGCGCTGGCTGCCGACGCCCCGGCTCTTGTGCACCGCGTTCAGGTTCAGCATTACGGCAAGGTCGACAACGGCACGCGGTACAACGCATCGCCCGGCTCGGCATCGCCGAAACGGACCCAGTTGGCCAGGTCATTGTGGAAGGTTTCGTAGAGGCGGATCTTCGAGTCCAGCTCGTCGATGAAGTCTTCCTGCTCGGCCACGCTCAACGACAACCACAGGTCCTGGGTCATGTTCAGCGACTTGCTGCGGTACGGTAGGCCTTCCAGGTATTCGCCGAGGATGCCGCCGTCGGCCAGGTTGCCGCCCTTGCGCAGGGCCTGTGGGTCGCGGCTCATATAGGCGGAGGCGCTGGCGATTTCCTGGAAGAAATCCTTGGGTGAAGTCTGGGTTTTGCGCGCTGCATCGACGATCAGTTTCAGCGACTGCTGCAGGTCATTGAGCTGCAACTTGGTCAGCATCACGCACACCTGGAACGCCGGCAGCGCCGGGTTGGTCAGGTCACGGTCGGCGGTCCAGGCGCTAACCAGTTGCGGCGCCTGGCTTGCGGTTTTACGCCCGAGGAAATCCATGTGCATGGCATAACCGACGGCAGCGGACTTATCCGCCAGACTCGGTGCGCTGTTCAGCAACGGCACCGGCTGTGGCGTGTTGCTGCGCACTTGATGCACGAGGTTGGCGAACACCGTACCGATCTCATCCACACGTTCACCGAGTTTGCGCACATCGCCACCGGGCACCGCCGTGTACAGGTCACCGATCTGCGGGTTGGCGTCGGCGGTAAGGATGCGGTACTGGCTCTCGGCACCGGCATGGGTTTTCTTACCGGCGTCGGTGCGCAGGTGCAGGGCGTAGATCTTGATCTGCTTGCCCAGCGCAGCCTGGCGCACCTCGGCTTCGTTCATCTGAGTGGCGGCGAACGGATCATTCTTGCGCAGCGCGCCGGCATCGGTGACCAGCAGGATGATGCGCCCGCCATAGCCCGACCAATCCATGCCGTCCACCGCCTGCATCACCCCGGCGAACGCATCTTCGTTGAACGAATGGCTGGACACGGTGGACGCCTTGACCTGCCGCGCCATGTCGAGGAAACGTTGCGGGTCGCGGCCTTGGTCGAGGGTGATCAGGGTCTTGGCGACGTATTCCAAGCCAGGGGTTTTCTTGATGCTGCTGCGAAAGCCGACCATGCCGAAGCTCACGCTGTCCAACTCGCCACGCTCGCCGATGCGGGTTTGCAGTTCGTGCACCACGTCGCGGATCTGGTCGATATAGGGCTGCATGGAAACGGTGGTATCGACCACCAGCACCACCGCCGTGCGAAAGGCGTCGGCATTGGCCTTGATCACCGGCGTCGAGGGCTTGGCGGCCGCGCTGCTGCCGGGATCGATGGAGGCCACATTGAGCAACTGCACCGGCTGGCCGTTTTCGTCGAAGGTCTCTTTGGAGTCGAAGATCGGCAGCAGGTAGAACTGGTTTTGCGGCACCGCACTGGCGGTCGGTTCCAGGGCCAGGATCTGGCTGTTGTCCTCACTGTTTTTCTGCGCCTTGGCCAGTACGCCTTTGGCGGCGGCCGGGTCAGCCAGCAGTTTTTCCACTTCAGCGGATTGGCGCAGGAACATCACCGGCGCCCGACCCGAACGCTCGGTGAACTTCAAGACCAGGCTCTGCTTCCAGTCGCTGACCTGGGACGCAGGCAACCAACCATCACTGCGGCCATCGGTGGCGGCGCCGACGCGCACCCAGGGGCTGCCGTCAACGTCTTTGCGCTGGTAGACGTAAAGCACGGAAAACGCCGGCAAGGCCTTGCCCGGCGCACTGCCGGCGTCGGTTGAAAGCTTGGCGCCGGGTTTGCTGAGGACGCGCTGGAACAGGGTTTTCTTGCCCGCCATCAGCAACGGACGCTGGCCGCCATCCACTTCTGCCACAGGCGGCGCCACTGGCGGCACAACCACCGCAGCCGGGGGTTTGGCCACCGGTTCATCGCTGCCGCTCAACCACCAATAACTGGCACCGCCAATCGCCAACGCAACCGCCACCGCAACCGCGGCGAGTGCCAACACCGGCCCACGGCGCTGCTCGCTGTGCTGGGTCGGCGGCACCACCGGTTGGCGCACCGGCTGGGGTTTCTCGGTGGGGATCTCGATGGATTCCGGAGTGATACCCGCCAGATCAAAATTCATCGGGATCGGCAACGGCCGCACCAACGTAGCCTCTGGTGACTCAGACGGCAGGTTATCCAACGCCCGCAACAACGCCGCCGCATCCGCGAAGCGCTCCGCCGGATCCTTGGCCAACAGCTTGCGCAGCACCTCCTGATACCGGCCGTGGTGCACCGGCAATTCGGGCAGCGGTTCAGTCAGGTGTGCGAGCGCCGTGGAGAGCGCATCGGTGCCGGTATAAGGCAGCTTGCCGACGAGAATCTCGTACAGCACCACGCCCAGCGCATACAGGTCGGCGCGACCATCAATCTCCTGGCCCCGCGCCTGCTCTGGGCTCATGTAGCTCGGTGTGCCTACGGCAAACCCGGCCTGGGTGAACTGGGTGCGATCATCCAGCGACTTGGCGATACCGAAGTCCGACAGCACCGCCGTGCCGTCGGCGCGGAACAGAATGTTCGCCGGTTTCACATCGCGGTGCACCAGGCCCTGGGCATGGGCATAGCCCAGCGCCGAGGCGATCTGGCGGATCAGCGTCACGCCCTGCTCCGGCGTCATGCCGGCGGCGATGCGCTCCTTGAGCGTGCCGTTGGGCAGGTATTCCATGGCCATGTAATACAGCTCACCGACATTGCCGATGTCATGGATGGTCACCGTGTGCGGGTGCGACAAGCGCGCCAGGGTCTTGCCCTCACGCAGGAAGCGCTCGCAAAAACTCGGGTCAGCCGCCAATGCCGCCGCCATCACCTTCAACGCCACCTTGCGCTCCAGGGAGCGCTGGGTCGCCAGGTACACGCTGGCCATCGCGCCTTCGCCGATCTCGCCTTCGATGTCATAACCGGGAATGACGATGTTCATGCCGATACCTTCACAACGATGGCGGTGATGTTGTCCGGCGCACCTCGGTTGAGCCCCAGGTGCACCAGGCTGCGCACGATTTCATCCGGCGTGTCGTGGCCGAGGACTTCGCGGATCTCATGGTCTTCGACGGTCTTGTTCAGGCCATCGCTGCACAGCAAATAGCTATCGCCGGGGGCGATCAGCAGGTCGACCACCGCCAGTTCCAAGTGCGCTTCCACGCCAATCGCTCGGGTGACGATATTGGCGCGTGGATGGGTGCGGGCGTCGGCTTCGCTGAGCAGGCCGCTGTCTTGCAGGTCTTGCACGTAGCTGTGGTCGCGGGAGATGCCTTCGAGTACACCGTCGCGCAGGCGGTACAAGCGGCTGTCGCCAGCCCACAGGCAAACACCGCGCAGGCCACGGGCGGCCAACAGCACCACGGTGCTGCCCATCATGGTCACGCCACGGTGGGCGGTTTCTTCGCGCACGGCGGCGTTGATGCGCAGCAGGTCGTTGCGCAGCGCCGCCGTGTATTCATCCAGCGAGCGTCCCACCGGCACGCTGCGCAGGCTGTCGACGATCAGGCTGCTCACATAGTCCCCCGCCGCATGCCCGCCCATGCCGTCGGCCACCACCCACAGGCGGTTTTCCGGCAGGTCCAGGCAGGCGTCTTCGTTGACCTGGCGAACCATGCCCACGTGGCTTTTGCTCGCGGATTTGTACGTCGACCCCATCTACACCACACCTTCTTGTCCGAGCAAAAACTGCGCAAAATCGCCGGCGGCAGGCAGGCCCTGACACCGCAACAAACCAGGGGAAATCGTCTGCGAGCCACGGCCCCACCACAGGCTCGCGCCTTCGCAGGCCTGTTCGGCCAGGGCGTTGATGCGCCCGTGAGGCACGGTGGCGGCCACCCGTTGCAGGCCGGCGAAACGGCCACCCACCGCGCGCGGCTCGCTCGCCGGAAAGCCCAGGCTGTCGAGGCCGTCATTAAAACTTTCGAAGGTGGCACCGGCATCCAGGGTGCTGAGCAGCAACGCTTCGGCCTGCTCGAACCAGGTGTCCGGCCCACCGACCAGGGACGCAGGATTGGTGTCGTGGTCGAGCAAGGTCACCACCGCCAGAGGGAAGTAACGCCCGACCCGGTCGATGCTCGGCATCACCACTCCTGCCGCCGCGTCCGGCCCGCACACCCCCGGCGCCAGCACAAAGCGCCACAACGGGCTGACCAGGTAGGTGTTGAGCCAATCGCCGCCGAGGCTGTTCTGACTGGCGAGCAGACCCGCCGCCAACCAGCTGTCCCACGGGCCAATGAAACTCTGGGGCAACGCGCGGCTGACGAAGTCGCCACGGCTGGCCAACTTGCCGTAGAAACCCAAGGTCGTCATAGCCGCTCCGGCAGGCTGAAGCCACTGAGTACGCGGCTCTTGAACGGGTTGAACGCGCTGTTGGCGCGCAACTCGTAGGCGATGCTCGCACCGTCCACGCGCAGGCGCAGGTTGAAGCGGTCCGGCGAGTTTCCGGCGGTGAGGTCCGACTGCTCCAGCAAGCGGAACCAGGCCCACGGCCCGTCCAGGGTCACGCCGGAACGGCCACTGGCGGCGGGTGGCATGATGGAGATGCGCACCACGCCAATGCTGCCGGGGTTTGGCCATTGCATCGCCACCGGGCGACTGGGGCCGTGGTCGTAGCTCAGTTGCTGACCGTCCAGGTCCAGCAGGAACTGGGTGATGGTCGGGTCCATCGACACCGGTTTGAGTTCGAAACGCACGATGGGCTGAGTGCCTCCCGAGCGGAAGAACGCATCGCGGATCGTCGCTGCGCGCTGGAAGGTTTGCAGCACGCCCGGTGCAATCCCCAGCTTCTGCGCCGCGCCCGGCTGCCAGCGCCAGGTCTGCGCGGACGTGTCCACGTAAGGCTGCAGGTACTTGCGGAAGTAGTTGTCCATCACCCCGCCCACGCCGAAGAACTGGCCGAAGTCATCCAGGGTCGCGTCCCGCGCACTGCCTGGCGACATCGGGTAGCGGCCGGCCAGGGACTGGCGATACACGTTGACCACTTCACTGGCCCAGGCCGCGTTCAGTTGAGTGCGCACCCCGCCCATCATGCTGTTGGTGGTGGAATTGACCACCGACTTGACCATGCCCTGCACCAGCGGCGGCTGGCGTTCGGCATTCAGGCTGACCCGCGTGGCCGCAGCCGCCGCCTGGTTCTTCGCCTCGCCGAGCAAGGCATCACCGCTGGCGCCAACCATGGCGCTGACCTGCACATACAGCGCGTTCATGTCGGTAAGCAGGCCATCGATGGCCGCCGGTTCGCCTTCGTTCTTGCTGACGATGCGGTTGAGTTCGGCAAAGTGCGCGGTCGCCGGATCATCCGCCGCAGCAGGTGCATTGGCGCTCGGTTGCTCCTGGCCAAGCAGGCTGCCCAGGCGCTCCTTGAGTTTGTCGACGCCACCTTCCACCGGCACGCCTTTAGCGGCCAATTGGCGCTCTTCGGCTTGCAGATCGGTTTCCTTGGCCACCGCCACCAGCAGTTTTTTCAGCGGGGAAGCAGGGCCGGATATCACCCGCAATACGTCGGCCGCCTGGGCCACGCTGGTGATCGGCACAAAGTCGATATCCGCCAGCAAGGCGTCCCACTGGCGCTGGTAATCCTGGAAATACAGGCGGCGTACGTCGGCGGCCAGGCTCACCACATTCTGCTGGTCGGCCTGTTCATGGCCCAGCACCCATTGCTCTTCGGCCAGGGTGCCGGTCTGGTTCAGGCTGCTCAGCAAAAACGCTTGGCGATAACCCTTGGCGGTGAAGAACCCACTCAACGGCTCGCCCAGCGGCTTGCCACTTTTGCGGCTGAACACCAGCGCCGCATCACGGCCGGCGGCTTCGTTGAGGCGGAAGTCCGGGATGCCTTCAGGCAGTTTCTGGCGCTTGACCCGGTCATACACGCGCTGGGCCACCGGCAGCTGTTGCAGCTGACGACGCAGGTCGTCGATCAGTCGTGGATCCAGGCGCGCATTGGGCGGATGACGTTCGAACAACGACTGCAAGTGCCCGGCCAGTGCCTGGCGTTGATCGGCCGGCAGGTCGCGCGGCAGGTTGCGGTCCCAGTCGAGGGCGATCCAGGCCTTGATGAAGTCCGGGTCGTAATGCTCGGCATCGGCGAGCATCAGGTAGGCCTTGAGGCCTTCGTAGAGGAAGTCGGAATTGCCGCCGCCGTGCAGTTGCTCTTCGATGCGCGTCACCAGGCGTGGCGCGAACACGGCGATCAACAGCTTGCGGTAGACACTGGCGGACTCGGCTTCAAGCATGTCGCCCTGGTACAACCCCAGGCCTTCGGACCAGCTCGGCGAGTCGCCGGCCAGGTTCTTCACCGCGTTGAGCAATGGCAATACCGCGAGGATGTCACGCTGCGCCGGGCTCAGGTTCTGCACGGTCTGGCCCAGCGGTGCAACCTTCTGGTCGACCTGAGCGATATACGCCTGGTTGGCGCGGTAACTCACCCACCACAAACCGCTGACCACCACGACAGCCGCCACGGTGGCGGCCAGCACGCCGCGTGCAATCCACTTGCGTCGGCGCTCGACCTTGGGGTTCACCCCAACCAAGCCGCGCTCGGCAAACGCCACGGCGGTGAAGAGTTTTTCGATGAAGTAACTGCGCCCTGTGCCGCTCTGGCGCGCCAGGTGCTGGCGGTCCAGATTCATGCTCTGGGCCATCGCACCGATCAGGCGGTCGATCGGGCTGCCTTCCTGGGTGCCGCTGGTGAAATACACACCGCGCAACAGCACGCGTTCTTCAAAGGCATTGGGCTTGAACACACCTTCGAGGAAGCTTTGCAGGCAATCCTTCAATGCGCCGAACTGCTGCGGGAAGCCGTAGATCAGGTCGCGGCGTGCCGGGTCGCGTTCCTGTTGCAGGCGTTCGACCAGACGTTCGTTGAGGCGCTGTTCCAGCCCGGCGAATTCGCTTTGCAGGTGCGCCAACGGGCTGTCGCTGTTTTTACCGTCGTCCAGGGCAAAGGTCATGCCCCAGACCTGGGCGCGTTCTTCCTTGCTCAGATTGTCGAAAAACTCCATGAAGCCCGGCACCAAATCGAGCTTGGTCAGCATCAGGTAGATCGGGAAACGCACGCCCAACTGGGTGTACAGCTCCTGGATACGCAGGCGGATGGCGGCGGCATGGGCGGCGCGCTCGGCGTCGGTGCCGAGCAACAGGTCCGACAGGCTGATGGCGATGAAGGCGCCATCGATTGGGCGGCGCGAGCGCTGCTTTTTCAGCAGGTCGAGGAAGCCCAGCCAGGCGGCTTTATCCACCGTGGAGTTGCTGTCCTGGGTGGTGTAGCGGCCGGCGGTGTCGAGCAACACCGCCTGATCGGTAAACCACCAGTCGCAATTGCGCGTGCCGCCAACACCCCGCACGGCACCGGCGCCCAACTGCGCGGCCAGCGGGAAGTGCAGGCCGGAGTTGACCAGCGCCGTGGTCTTGCCCGAGCCCGGCGGGCCGATGATCACGTACCACGGCAGCTCGTAGAGGTTGCGACGTTCGTCACCGCCCAGCTTGGCCTTTTTCAGCAGCGCCAGGGCCTCGTCCATGCGCTGGCGCAGGGTGGTGAGTTCTTCGGCGGTGGCGACGCTGTTCGGGTCTGCCGGGGTTTCGGCGGCCAGGCTGCGCATCACTTCGGCGGCCTGGCGCCGCGCCTGGATGATGCGGAACACGCGGTAGGCCATCCACACCGCGAACACCAGGATAATCAGCGCCCAGCGGCGCCCTTCCGGCACCAGCACGTCGAGCAACGGCCCGACAAACCAGATGATCAGGCTCAGGGCGATCAGGCCCAGCACGGGAATCACCCAGCGAATCATGAAACTGAAAAACGCCTTCACTCGACGCCCTCCGCCAATACGGTGATTTCAACCCGACGATTGCGGGCGCGGCCTTCTGCGGTGGCGTTGGTCGCCACCGGCTCGGTGTCGCTGCGCCCTTCTGCGCTGAAGCGATCCGCCTGACCGGTCTTGGCCGCGAGGATGTCCAGCACCGACTTGGCCCGCGCCTCGGACAGCGCCCAGTTGGACGGGAAACGCAGCGTGGCAATCGGGCGGTTGTCGCTGTGCCCGGTCACGCGCACCTGGCCTTTGACTTTGCGGATGGCGTCGGCGATGCGCAGCATCAGCGGTTGGTAATCATCGACAATGCTGGAGCTGGCGGACGCAAACAGCTCGTCGCCACGGATGGTCACCACCGAACGGTCGACCGCATCTTCCACGGCAACGCGCCCGGCCTTGATGTCTTCCACCAGGAAACCGGCCAGGCGTGGACGCTCGATGACTTTGGGTTGTGCCACCGGGCGGTCGATGGCCTGCACCGGGATTTCGCCCAACGCGTGAATGTTCTTGAACACCGGCTCGGCATCCGACGCCAGCTTCATGCGCAAACCAAACAGCAGCGCCAGCAGCAACGCCAGGCCGATGGCCACGGCGATCCACGGCGGCATGAATTGCGCCAGGCGATCCCGCGCCACGGTCACGCCGCGCCAGTGTGGCGACAGTTCACGTTCGTGTTCGCCACGGGCGCTGCGAATGGCGGCGGCCGTGCGCTCGCGCAGGGTTTCCAACTGGCTGCGACCGTCATTCATCACGCGATAGCGGCCTTCGAAACCCAGGCACATGCACAGGTACAACAGCTCCAGCAGGTACAGGCGTTCCCGTGGGCTTTGCAGGCAGTGGTCGAGCAACTGAAAGACTTTTTCGCCGCCCCAGGCTTCGTTGTGCACGGTGATCAACAGGCTTTGCTTGCCCCAATCACTGGTGCTGCCCCAAGGCGTGCTCAACACCGCTTCATCCAGCGCAGTGCACAGCGCGTAACGGGCCAGCAGTACTTCGTTGCGGGCGATGCCGGCCGCTTCGGCGCGCTCTTCAAACTGACGCAGATACGCCAGCAACTGCGCGCGCAGGCTGGCCGGCGCTGGGTGGGCAATGGTGTTACGCAGGCGCGTCAGCAGGGCCAACAACGGGCCGGCGGCGCTTTCCAGCGGGTTGAGGCCCTGGCTCTTGCCGGTGAGCATCGGCGCGGCTGGCATGGCCAACGGCGAAGGTTCGGCACGCGCAGGTTCCGGCGCCCGGCCCCCCGGACGCGGCATGAACTGGGTGCGGTCATCATCATTGGGATGCATCGCGGATTATCCTCGGATCGCCCAGAAGGCCAGGTTCAAGCCCGGGAACTGCCCGGCGATGTGGAAGGCAAAACCACCGGAGTTGCCCAGCTGTTGCCAGGCCTCGCTGCCGCGATCCAGCTCGTAGTAGGTGGAACCTGCGTGGTACGGCAATTGGCGCGGCGCCACGGGCAGAGGCAACAGGGTGATGCCCGGCAGTTGCAGGTTGACCAGGTCGCGGATGTGTTCCACCGAACCGACTTTGCTCTGCTGGCCGAAGCGCGCGCGCAGGGTTTCGCCGGGAACATCGGCACGCACCACGAGGATGAAGCTGGCGTTGTCGAGCAGGGTCTTGTCGGCCAGCATCGCCACGTGGACGCCGTAGGCTTTCTCGACAATCGGGATCGGCGTGGCCTTGCTGTCGATCAGCATCGACAGCGCTTCACGCAGGGCGGCCATCACCGGCGCAAAGCTCAGCGCCAGGTCGTCGTGCTGGTACTGCGGGTATTCCTGGGGACGCCGGCCCGAGGTCGAGAAGGTCGAGAACTCACCGGCCAGGCTGACCAATTCGCTGAAGAAGCGTTCCGGGTGCAGCGGGCTCAGCTGGCTCAAATGCTGGATCAGCGGTTGGGCGCGGTTGACCAGTTGCAGCAGCATGAAATCGGCAATCTCCGACGCGCCACCGGCGCCCGAAGCGACCACGCGCCCCGCCAGGGCTTCGCCGCGCTGATGCAGCAGGCCAAGCAGCTCGCTGCGAAATGCCGTCAGCGGTTTGCTCGCCGCCACGTCCAGCACGGGCGGGATGTAGGTGTCGTCGATGACCAGCGCGCGGTCGGCGCGTTTTTCCTTGATGCGCACCAGGCCGATGGCGGCGTAATCGCTGATGCCGTCCTGGGCGGTCAGCAAGCGCAGGGCGCGGGCGCCGACGGCAACCGGGGCGCGGTTTTCGAAGGGTGCGTTGTCATCACGCACCTCGCGAACCTGGCTTACATAACGCGCCGCTTCCAGGGCTTCGCCTTCCTCCACGGTATCGCGGGCGCCGGCACGCTTGAGCGGCAGCGCCAGGTACACCAGGCCGTCGCGCAGGTTGTCATCGATGTTCAGCGGGCTCGGCGCCAGGTCGTCCTGGGGGATATTGAACGGTGTGCCGTCGGGCAACAGGCCACGCGCCGAGACAATCGCCAGCTTGCCCTGGGCCAGCAGGCCCTGGTCGATCAGCAGTTCGGAAAAGCCCCAGGCCCCGGCAGACAACGGGCGGCTGCGGGCATCGATCAGGTTTTCCAGGTAACGGTCATGCTGCTGGAAGTGCTGCGTTCCGATGAACATGCCTTCCGACCAGACCACGCGATTGTTCCAGGACATGGGGGCTCCGATTGCTTCTTATTGGGCAGGGCTGGATGGGGTGACCACGACGTCGGCGCGCACGGCACGCACATCGAGGCTGATCTGGTATTCGGTGTATTGGCGCGCGGGCACGTTGATCACCGCGCGCCATTGCGCGCGGTCCAGCTCGCGATAGCCCACCAGCAAGCCGATCTGTCGTGTGGACGGGTCGAGGTCGCGCTGGATGCTCAGTTGCTCGCCGGGCTGCACCATCACTTCGTCCTGGTCCAGCAGGTCCAGGCCAAGGGTCGATTGGGCGCGGTCGGCCAGGGCGAAGTAATCGGAGCGGGCAAAGGTGGCGGCGTTTTTCAGCTCGAAGATGCGCACCCGCACCGGCGCGGCCTGGCCGTTGGCGCCGGGGTTGAGCCCGTTGATCGCATGAAAGTGCAGCTCGACGGCGGCCGTCTCCGCTTCGGCCTCAGCACTGGTTTCGGGTTTGGCGGCGTCTTTGGCACACGCCGTCAGCAGCAGCAAGGTGGCGGCTGCGAGTAAAAACCTGGGAATCATCCTGCGTCCTCAATGACGTACTTAGCTATCCGTTAATCCATGTATTGCGGCGCGGGTTTACCGACGCTGTCGTGCGCTGTGTTCTTCGTAGGCCCGGCTGAATTCACGGCCGAACAGGTCCTGGAAATCTTCCTGGGCCTCGCGGGAAATATTGCTGTAGAGCTCGGTGAACTGCTGCCAGTACTGGGCCTGGCGTGAGCCGTTGAAAAGACTCGAGAGCCCGCCGGGTTTGCCCATGCGCTCTTCCAGTTGCGCCGGTTCAAAGCGCGTGAGCAAGTGTTTGATCGCCGCTTCCACGCCGGCCATCACCGCCAGTTGGTGGGCGCGTAGATCGTTGAAACTGTCACGCACGGCGGCATCCGGCGCCATAAACGCCTGGTTACCGTGGCGCAGCAAAAGCAGTAACGCTTCGTCAGCATTCGGGGCGAATTTCAACGGATTGTTTTCGGCGGGTTGGATCATGGTCTGCTGCATGCGGAACTCGCCCTTGAGGCTGGCGCGGGCACGCAACACGTCGATCAGGCCTTCGACCATCAGGCGGTAGCTGCGACCGATGTTTTCCATCTGGGCCTCGGCCTGGGCTTTGTCCAGGCGCAGTTGATCGAGGCCGGCGCCGCGCAGGAAGGCTTGCAGCAGGTCGGGTTGCTGAGTGTCTGTCACAGACTCGACCGCAGGTGGCGGCGCAATGACCGGCGCGGGCGGTGGCGCGATGGGCGCGGGCGTGTCGCCAAACAGGTCCCAATCTTCGGGAATCACCGAGCCTGAAACCACGGGTTTCTCGACCGCAACCGGCGTCGGTGGCCGGAAGTCGTGTTGCTCGGAAGGTACATGGTCCGCCACGGTCGGCGGCGGTACAGCGGTGGGGCTGAGGAAGTCGAACAGGTCCGGCAGCGTGTCCATCGACGAAGCGCCCTGGAACTTCGGCGCGATCACCGGCACCGGCGTGGGCTTGTTCGCCACGGCGCCCATCAGCGCTTCAAAGCTGTTCGGTGAGTCGCCGGCAAACGGCTGGCTGTCGACGGCCTGCACGTTGAAGTCGATACGCGCCTGGATCTCGTAATCGCCGATGCGGATCAACTCGCCATCTTGCAACAGCTCGCTATTACCTCTACGCAAACGAATACCGGCGTTAACCAACTCCACTCCGTTTGTACTGTTATCCGTTAGATAATAACGGCCATCTTTGTATTGAATAACGCAATGTTGCGAGGAGACCAGGCGCTCTGGGTCAGGTAATACCCAGTCATTATCGGAACTGCGGCCAATAGCCATCGAGCCCTGATTGATGGACTTTTCGGAGCACTGCCCAGGGGTAATCTTGTGATAACTAGTGATAGTCAAACACAGCGACATCTTGCCTCCTTGCTGATACTTCGCGCGCGGTCGATTCCCAGGACAGCGCCTCCCGGGATATCGCCATCAGGTCGAGCAATCGACCGTCTAAAACCTGCCAATGCCAGCATGATCGCTGATCTTAACTGGCCTCTATGACAAAAATCCTGTCCCGGTGCGTCGTTCGACCCACCAGTCGCGCAGGTTGTTAAGCACCGCACATCTGTCACAGAGGGCGAATAGCTTACCTTGACAAGGCGTAAGTACTACACCAAAAATGCACAACTTCTTGAATACCAGTGATGGCACATTAGTGGCATCTTGCTTATATGACCAAGAAAACATGCAAAGTTCCTCGCGTAACTAATGCATGAATTGCCCGCCATCTAACGGGCTGATAGGGAGATCAAATTCAGTGGATGTGCCGTTGCTGCTCACCGCCGTTTCCGCGACTTCGCCGTGTGGCGAAGACATGGAATATGACGCGCAATTTCTGCAATTGGAGCGTGATGCCAAGGGCCAACCCGAGCGCAGCATGGGTGACTCCATCCTGCCCGCTGAACCGCCGGAATGGCGCAGCATCCAGCAGCAAAGCCTCGACTTGCTCGCGCGCAGCAAAGACCTGCGCATCACCCATTTCCTGCTGCAAAGCGCCCTCGCCCTCCAAGGCGTCGCTGGCCTGGCCGAAGCACTGACGCTGATCGACGCGTTGCTGCGCGATTACTGGGCCGACCTGCACCCGCGCCTGGATGCCGACGACGATAACGACCCCACCGTGCGCATCAACGCCCTCACCGGCCTGACCTGCGACACCAACATTCGCTTGCTGCGCGAAAGCATCCTCACACGCTCGCGCACCTTCGGGCCTGTGAGCCTGCGCGCGGCGCTCAACGCCAGTGGCCTGTTGAGCTTCCCCGACGAGCAACTCGGCGCCCAGCAGCTCAACGCCGCGTTCCTCGACAGCGACCCCGAGCACCTGCAAGCCACCCGCGACGCGCTGATGGCGGCGCGTGGGGCGTGTGAAGCCATCGAACGGCAGGTCAATGATCAGGTCGGTTCCGCCCAAGGCGTGGACCTCAGTGCCTTGAAGCAACCGCTCAAGCAAGCGCTGCAAATACTCAATCAAGCGGTGCCCGGCACCGACAGCAGCAGCGAACCCGAGGCCGTCAGTGACGACAATGCCCCCTCGGCCGACTTCGCCGCTGCGCCCGCTGCACCGCGCCCGGTGGGCGATATCGCCAGCCGCGACGACGTGCTGCGCAGCCTCGACAAGATCCTTGCGTACTACACCCGGTACGAGCCTTCGAGCCCGTTGCCGGTGCTGTTGAACCGGGCCAAGCATCTGGTGCACGCCGACTTCGCGGCCATCGTGCGCAATCTGATTCCCGACGGCATGTCCCAATTTGAAAACCTGCGCGGCCCGGACGGCGAGTAAGCCGCCCGACAGTGCAGTAACAACACCGTCGCTCAAGCGACCAGGAGCAGCAACGTGGCGAAGCAAAGTTCTCAGAAATTCATCGCGCGCAACCGCGCGCCTCGAGTGCAGATCGAGTACGACGTCGAGCTTTACGGCGCCGAGAAAAAGGTCCAGCTGCCCTTCGTGATGGGCGTGATGGCCGACCTCGCCGGCAAGCCCGCCGAGCCTCTGGCGCCGGTGGCCGACCGCAAGTTCCTTGAAGTGGACGTCGACAATTTCGACTCACGCCTCAAGGCCATGCAGCCGCGCGTGGCGTTCCACGTACCGAACGAGCTGACCGGCGAAGGCAACCTGAGCCTGGACATCACCTTCGAAAGCATGGACGACTTCAGCCCGGCCGCCGTGGCCCGCAAGGTCGACTCGCTGAACCAACTGCTCGAAGCCCGCACCCAGCTGGCCAACCTGCTGACCTACATGGACGGCAAGACCGGCGCTGAAGAAATCATCATGAAGGCGATCAAGGACCCGGCACTGCTCCAGGCACTTGCCAGCGCGCCGAAGCCTGCAGGGGATCAGTAATCATGACCGACAATACCGCCCGCGAAGGCAGCCAGATCCTGGGTGCCACCGAAGAAGCCAGCGAGTTCGCCAACCTGCTGCTGCAAGAGTTCAAGCCCAAGACCGAACGTGCCCGCGAAGCCGTGGAAACCGCCGTGCGCACCTTGGCCGAACAGGCTCTGGCGCAGACCGACCTGGTGTCCAATGACGCGATCAAGTCGATCGAATCGATCATCGCCGCCATCGACGCCAAGCTGACCGCCCAGGTCAACCAGATCATCCATCACCAGGATTTCCAGCAGCTGGAAAGCGCCTGGCGTGGCCTGCACTACCTGGTCAACAACACCGAGAGCGATGAGCAGCTGAAGATCCGCGTGCTCAACATCTCCAAGCCGGACCTGCACAAGACCCTGAAGAAATTCAAGGGCACGGCATGGGACCAGAGCCCGATCTTCAAGAAGATGTACGAAGAAGAATACGGCCAGTTCGGCGGCGAACCTTACGGCTGCCTGGTGGGCGACTACTACTTCGACCAGTCGCCACCGGACGTGGAATTGCTGGGCGAGCTGTCGAAAGTCTGCGCCGCCATGCACTCCCCGTTCATCGCTGCGGCCTCGCCGACCGTGATGGGCATGGGCTCGTGGCAAGAACTGTCGAACCCGCGCGACCTGACCAAGATCTTCACCACCCCGGAATACGCCGGCTGGCGTTCCCTGCGTGAATCGGAAGACTCGCGCTACATCGGCCTGACCATGCCGCGTTTCCTGGCACGCCTGCCGTACGGTGCCAAGACCGACCCGGTGGAAGCCTTCGCCTTCGAAGAAAACACCGACGGTGCCGACAGCTCCAAGTACACCTGGGCCAACGCCGCGTACGCGATGGCAGTGAACATCAACCGTTCGTTCAAACACTACGGCTGGTGCTCGCGCATCCGTGGCATCGAGTCTGGCGGTGAAGTGGAAAACCTGCCGGCGCACACCTTCCCGACCGATGACGGTGGCGTGGACATGAAGTGCCCGACCGAAATCGCCATCAGCGACCGCCGTGAAGCGGAGCTGGCGAAGAACGGTTTCATGCCGCTGTTGCACAAGAAAAACACTGACTTCGCTGCGTTCATTGGCGCCCAGTCGCTGCAGAAACCGGCCGAATACGATGACCCGGACGCCACCGCCAACGCCAACCTGGCCGCGCGCCTGCCATACCTGTTCGCCACCTGCCGTTTCGCCCACTACTTGAAGTGCATCGTGCGCGACAAGATCGGTTCCTTCAAAGAGAAGGACGAGATGCAGCGCTGGTTGCAGGACTGGATCCTCAACTACGTGGACGGTGACCCTGCGCACTCCACTGAAACCACCAAAGCCCAGCACCCATTGGCGGCTGCCGAAGTGATCGTGGAAGAAGTCGAAGGCAACCCGGGTTACTACAACTCCAAGTTCTACCTGCGCCCGCACTACCAGCTTGAAGGGCTGACCGTGTCGCTGCGCCTGGTATCGAAGCTGCCTTCGGCGAAATCCGCCTAAACCACGGATGAGCTAGCGCTTCTGTGGGAGCCGGGCTTGCCCGCGATGCAGGCACCGAGGTGTGTCAGTCACACCTCAGTGATGCTATCGCAGGCAAGCCAGCTCCCACAGAAAAGCGCTGCCCATTTGGCGTTAATCAAATTCAGTGGCCCACGCCACACAGGGAGAAAACATGGCTGTTGATATTTTCATCAAGATCGGCGACATCAAGGGCGAGTCCATGGACAAGGCCCACAAGGACGAAATCGACGTGCTGAACTGGAGCTGGGGCATGGCCCAGTCCGGCAACATGCACGTGGGCGGTGGCGGCGGCGCGGGCAAGGTGAATATCCAGGACCTGTCGCTGACCAAATACGTCGACAAGGCGTCGCCGAACCTGATGATGCACTGCGCCAGCGGCAAGCACATCGACAAGGTCAAGCTGACTGTGCGCAAGGCCGGTGGCGAAAGCCAGGTCGAGTACATGGTGATCAACCTGGAAGAAGTGCTGGTGACCTCCCTGAGCACCGGCGGTTCGGGCACCGATGACCGCCTGACCGAGAACGTCACCCTGAACTTCGCCCAAGTGATGGTCGACTACCAGCCGCAGAAAGCCGACGGCACCAAAGACGGCGGCGCGATCAAGTTTGGCTGGAACATCCGTTCCAACACCAAGCGCTGATAGCCCTTGAGGCCGTGGCTTCGCGCCACGGCCACAGCCCACTTGTCCCTCTCACACCCCGTCCGTGGAGCCGCTTTGGTGGTCACTGAAATCGCTTCCCGCGACCGTCTGCAACCGTCCCTGCTGGACCGGCTGACCGACGACGATCCAACCAATCCCAAGGAAAGCGCCGACAAACGCGTGCTGTCCCTGACCCAATTGAAAGCCTCGGTGCTGCGCGACCTGGCGTGGCTGCTCAACACCACGTCGTTGCTCGACGCCGATGCCACGTTGCACACCCCGGCCGGTACGTCGGTGGTTAACTACGGCTTGCCGGCGCTGGCGGGCAACAGTGTTTCCAGTGTGGATATCAAGGCCCTGGAAGCCTTGATCTACCAGGCTATCGCCACCTTTGAACCGCGCATTCTGCGCCACACCCTGCGCGTCAAAGCCCGCGTCGGCCATGGCGAGATGAACCATAACGCGCTGAGTTTCGAGATCGAAGGCGACCTGTGGGCACAGCCGGTGCCGTTGCGCCTGCTGCTGCAAACCGACCTCGACCTGGAATCCGGCCACGTGCGTGTAGTGAATGCCGACCAGCGGAGACGCCCATGAATCCGCGCCTGCTGGAGCTGTACAACCAGGAACTGCACCACGTGCGTGAAAGCGCCGCCGAGTTCGCCAAGGAATACCCGAAGATCGCCAGTCGGCTGACCCTGTCCGGTATGGACTGCGCCGACCCGTATGTCGAACGTTTGCTTGAGGGCTTTGCCTACCTCACCGCCCGCGTGCAGCTCAAGCTCGACGCCGAGTACCCGACCTTCACCCACAACCTGCTGGAAATTGCCTACCCGCATTACCTGGCACCCACGCCGTCGATGACCGTGGTGCAATTGCAGACCGACGCGGATGAAGGTTCGCTGGCCAGTGGTTTCCCGCTGCCCCGCGACACCGTTTTGCGGGCTGCGCTGGGCCGCGAAACCCAGACCTGCTGCGAGTACCGCACCGCGCACCCGGTGACGCTGTGGCCGTTGCAGGTGAGCAACGCCGAATACTTCGGCAACCCTGCCGCCGTGTTGGGGCGCCTGGCCGCCAGTGAGCCGAAGGCCAAGGCCGGTCTGCGCCTGACCCTGCGCACCGGCGCCGAATTGCCCTTCAACAGCCTCGACCTGGATAACCTGCCGCTCTACCTCAGCGGTGCCGACGAGCAACCGTTCCGCCTCTACGAGCAACTGCTGGGCAACGCCTGCGCGGTGTTTGCACGCAAGCCGGGTGGCGATTGGGTCGAGCGCCTGCCGCAGGATGCACTGCGCTCCCGTGGTTTTGACGATGCCGACGCCGCAATGCCGGTGGTCGCACGCGCGTTCCAGGGCTATCGCTTGTTGCAGGAATACTTCGCCCTGCCCCACCGTTACCTGTTCGTCGAGTTCGCTGAACTGAGCCGTGCGGTCAAACGCTGCGACGGCCAGGAGCTGGAGCTGATCGTGTTGTTCGACCGTCATGAGCCAAGCCTGGAAGGCAGCGTCGGCGCGGCGCAGTTCCTGCCGTTCTGCACGCCGGCAATCAACCTGTTCCCCAAGCGCGTCGACCGTATCCACTTGTCCGACCGGGTCAACGAACACCATGTGATCGCCGACCGCACGCGGCCGATGGATTTCGAAATTCACTCGTTGAGTGGTATCACCGGCCACGGCACAGGGCCGGAGCAACCGTTTTTGCCGTTCTATGCGGTGCGCGATCCGTCGCGCTACGGCCGCGACCAGGCCTATTACACGGTGCGCCGCGAGCCCCGCGTGCTGTCCAGCGACCAGCGCCGCAACGGCCCACGCTCCACCTATGTGGGCAGCGAGACCTTTGTCAGCCTGGTGGACAGCCGCCAAGCGCCCTACGGCCATGACTTGCGCCAACTCGGCGTGACGGCGCTGTGCACCAACCGCGATTTGCCCCTGTTCATGAGCATCGGCAACGGCAAGACCGACTTCACCCTGGCCGACAGCGCCCCGGTGCTGTCCGTGCGTTGCGTGGCTGGCCCGAGCCGTCCGCGCGCCAGCCATGCCCATGACGCCAAGGCCTGGCGTTTGATCAGCCAGTTGTCGCTGAACTACCTGTCCCTGAGCGAACAGGGACAAGGCGCGGCAGCCTTGCGCGAACTGCTGCGCCTGTACGGCGACAGCAACGACGCCGCCCTGCAATTGCAGATCGAAGGCCTGCGCGAGGTCAGCAGCAAAGCGGTAACCCGACGCTTGCCGATGCCCGGCCCGATCGTGTTTGGCCGTGGCCTGGAAATCACCTTGGAATTCGATGAAAACGCGTTTCGCGGCACCGGCGTGTTCCTGCTCGGTGCAGTGCTGGAACGCTTCCTGGCACGCTACGTGTCGATCAACAGTTTTACCGAGACGGTGATCCGTACCACCGAACGCGGCGAGATCATGCGATGGAAAGCCAAGCCCGGACGGCGTCCGACCCTGTGAACACACTGGATGCGATGCATCAGGAGCCCTGGGAATACGATTTCTTCCAGGCGCTGCGGCGTATCGAGTGCGAATCGCCGGAGCTGCCGCGCCTGGGCCATTCCCTGCGCCTGGCGGACGATCCGCTGCGCCTGGGGCAACAGGCCGATTGCACCTTCGCCCCGGCCACCCTGGCCTCGGTCGATCCCGGTGGCGACGGCAAGCCGGCGCGGCTGGAACAATTCTTCTTTGGCCTTGGCGGCCCCAATGGCCCGCTGCCGCTGCACATCACCGAATACGTGCGCGAGCGCCAGCGCAACAACGCCGACAGCACCAGCAAACAGTTCCTGGATGTGTTCCACCATCGCTTGCTCAGCCTGTTTTACCGGGCCTGGGCCGAGGCGCGGCCGACGGTCAGCCACGACCGCCCGGACGATGATTACTGGTCCGCGCGCCTCGCTGCTTTGAGCGGACGGGGCATGCCGAGCCTGTTGAATCAGGGGCTCATCCCGGACACCGCGAAGCTGCATTACAGCGGCCACCTGTCGGCGCAAACCCGCTATCCAGACGGCCTTAAAGCCATTCTCAGCGAATACTTCGGCCTGCCGGTGGAGATTGAAGAATACATCGGCCAATGGCTGGAGTTGCCCGAGCGCAGCCGCGTCAGCGTGAGCGCCAACCGCCTGGGCGTGGACTTTTGCCTGGGCAGTTTCGTGTGGGACCGCCAGCACAAATTCCGCATCCGCCTGGGCCCGCTCAAGCTGGACGACTACATGGGCATGCTGCCTGGCCACCCGCCGTTCAACGAGTTGGTGGCGTGGGTGGCCGAGTACCTGGGCCATGAACTGGACTGGGACCTCAACCTGGTTCTGCAACAACCCGAAGTGCCGGCGCTGCAGCTCAATGGTCAGTTCCGCCTGGGCTTCAACACCTGGCTCGGCAAGCCCGAGCATGACGCCAACGACCTAATCCTGGCCCGGCATTACGCCGATCACGCCACCACCTCAAGGAATCCAGAGCATGGGTGAAATCAGTCGCGCCGCACTGTTCGGCAAACTCAACAGCGTGGCCTACAAGGCCATCGAAGCCGCCACCGTGTTCTGCAAACTGCGGGGCAATCCGTATGTGGAACTGGCCCACTGGTTCCACCAGTTGCTGCAACTGCAGGATTCGGACCTGCACCGCCTCATCCGTCAGTTCAACGTGGAGCCGGCACGCCTGGCCCGTGACCTGACCGAAGCGCTGGACCGTTTGCCGCGTGGCTCGACGTCGATCACCGACCTGTCCTCCCATGTGGAAGAAGCCGTTGAGCGCGGCTGGGTGTATGGCAGCCTGATGTTTGGCGAAAGCCAAGTGCGCACTGGCTACCTGGTGCTCGGCATCCTGAAGACGCCAAGCCTGCGCCATGCGCTGTTGGGCTTGTCTGCCGAGTTTGACAAGATCAAGGCCGAGGCCCTGAGCGAGCGTTTCGACGAATACGTCGGGGATTCGCCGGAAAACGCCTTGAGCGCCAGCGATGGTTTCAATGCCGGTGCCGTGCCCGGTGAAGCCAGCGGTGCCATGGCGCCGAGCGCGATGGGCAAGCAGGAAGCCCTCAAGCGCTTCACGGTCGACCTGACCGAACAGGCGCGCAGCGGCAAGCTCGACCCGATTGTTGGCCGTGACGAAGAAATCCGCCAACTGGTCGACATTCTCATGCGTCGCCGCCAGAACAACCCGATCCTCACCGGTGAAGCCGGGGTGGGCAAGACTGCAGTGGTCGAAGGTTTCGCCCTGCGCATCGTCGCCGGTGACGTGCCGCCAGCCCTGAAAGACGTGGAACTGCGCAGCCTCGACGTGGGCCTGCTGCAAGCTGGCGCGAGCATGAAAGGCGAGTTCGAACAGCGTCTACGCCAGGTCATCGAAGACGTCCAGGCGTCGCCCAAGCCGATCATCCTGTTTATCGACGAAGCGCATACGCTGGTGGGTGCCGGTGGCGCCGCCGGGACTGGCGATGCGGCCAACTTGCTCAAGCCAGCCCTGGCCCGCGGCACCTTGCGTACCGTGGCCGCCACCACCTGGGCCGAGTACAAGAAGCACATTGAGAAAGACCCGGCCCTGACCCGCCGTTTCCAAGTGGTGCAGGTGGCCGAGCCGTCGGAAGACAAAGCGTTGCTGATGATGCGTGGCGTGGCGTCGACCATGGAGAAACACCACCAGGTACAGATTCTCGACGAAGCGCTGGAAGCTTCGGTGAAGCTGTCCCACCGCTACATCCCGGCGCGCCAGTTGCCGGACAAATCCGTGAGCCTGCTGGACACCGCCTGCGCCCGCGTCGCCATCAGCCTGCACGCGGTGCCTGCGGAGGTGGACGACAGCCGCCGTCGCATCGAGGCACTGGAAACCGAGTTGCAAATTATCGCCCGTGAGCATGCCATCGGCATTGCGATTGGTGCGCGCCAAACCAACACCGAGGCGCTGTTGAGCGCTGAGCGTGAGCGTCTGGCGACCTTGGAAAGCCGCTGGGCCGAAGAGAAAGCCCTGGTGGACGAGCTGCTCGCCACCCGTGCAACCTTGCGCGAAAAAGCCGGTGTGGTGGACAGCGGCAACGATGAACTGCGCGCTCAACTGGTCGACCTGCAACAACGCCTCACCGCCCTGCAAGGCGAAACCCCGCTGATCCTGCCAACCGTGGATTACCAGGCCGTGGCCTCGGTGGTCGCTGACTGGACCGGCATCCCGGTGGGCCGTATGGCGCGCAACGAACTGGAGACCGTGCTCAACCTCGACCAGCACCTGAAAAAACGCATCATCGGCCAGGACCATGCCCTGCAGATGATCGCCAAGCGCATCCAGACCTCCCGCGCCGGCCTCGACAACCCGAGCAAGCCGATTGGCGTGTTCATGCTGGCCGGCACCTCCGGCGTGGGCAAGACCGAAACTGCCCTGGCCCTGGCCGAAGCCATGTACGGCGGTGAGCAGAACGTCATCACCATCAACATGAGCGAATTCCAGGAAGCCCACACGGTGTCGACCCTCAAAGGCGCACCACCGGGCTATATCGGCTACGGCGAAGGCGGCGTGCTGACCGAAGCGGTGCGACGCAAACCCTACAGCGTGGTGCTGCTGGACGAGGTGGAAAAAGCCCACCCGGACGTGCATGAGATCTTCTTCCAGGTGTTCGACAAGGGCGTGATGGAAGATGGTGAAGGCCGGGTGATCGACTTCAAGAACACCCTGATCCTGCTGACCACCAACGCCGGTACCGAGCTGATTTCCCACGTGTGCAAAGACCCGGCGAACGTGCCGGAGCCGGAAGAAATCGCCAAGGCTTTGCGCCAGCCGCTGCTGGAGATCTTCCCGCCAGCCCTGCTCGGCCGTCTGGTGACCATCCCTTACTACCCGCTGAGCGACGAGATGCTCAAGGCAATCACCCGCCTGCAACTGGGCCGCATCAAGAAGCGCGTAGAGAGCACGCACAAGGTGGCGTTCGATTACGACGACGCGGTGGTCGACCTGATCGTCTCGCGGTGCACCGAGACCGAAAGTGGCGGGCGCATGATCGACACCATTCTGACCAACAGCCTGCTGCCGGACATGAGCCGTGAGTTCCTCACGCGCATGCTCGAAGGCAAGCCGCTGGCGGGTGTGCGCATCAGCAGCCGGGATAATGAATTGCACTACGACTTCAGCGACGCGGCCTAAACGATGCCATTCAACCAAGCCTCACGCCTGGCCAAAGTCACCAGCCCCCTCGGGCCGGATGTGCTGCTGCTCAATGAAATGGGCGGCGGCGAGGAGCTGGGCAGGCTGTTCAATTACGAGCTGCAACTGACGTCGCTGGACGCCAACATCGATCTCAACCAGTTGCTCGGCAAACCCATGAGCGTGGGCCTGCAACTGGCGGACGGTGGCGAGCGGCACTTCCACGGCATCGTCGCGCGGTGCAGCCAGAATATCGACCAGGGCCAGTTCGCCAGTTATCAGGTGACGCTGCGCCCGTGGTTTTGGTTGCTCAGCCGCACGTCGGACTGCCGGATTTTCCAGAACCTGAGCATCCCGCAGATCATCAAGCAGGTGTTCCGCGACCTGGGTTTTTCCGACTTCGAAGACGCCCTGAGCCGGCCCTACCGCGAATGGGAATACTGCGTGCAGTACCGCGAGACCAGCTTTGATTTCGTCAGCCGCTTGATGGAGCAGGAAGGCATCTACTACTTCTTCCGCCATGAGCAGGACCGCCATGTGCTAGTGCTGGCTGATGCCTACGGCGCCCACACCACGGTGCCCGGCTATGCGTCGATCCCTTACTACCCCAAGGACGAGCAGCAGCGCGAACGCGACCATATGCACAACTGGCACCTGGCGCACGAAGTGCAGCCGGGTTCGCTGGAGCTCAACGACTACGATTTCCAGCGCCCCAGCGCCAGCATCGACGTGCGCTCGGCCATGCCGCGCCCGCACACCGCCGGCGACTATCCGCTGTACGACTACCCCGGCACCTACGTGCAAAGCGAAGACGGCGAGCACTACGCGCGCACCCGCATCGAAGCGCTGCAAACCCTGCATGAACAGATCGAGTTCAGCGGCAATGCTCGCGGCCTGGGTTCGGGACATTTGTTCAGCCTGACCGGCTTCAGTCGTCAGGACCAGAACCGTGAATACCTGATCGTCGGCTGTCGCTACTACATCGTCCAGGAAAGCCTGGAAAGCGGCGGTGGGTCGGGTTCGGCACAGTTCGAAAGCAGCCTCACCTGCATCGACGCCCAGCAGAGCTTCCGCCCGCTGGCCAACACCCACCGGCCCATCGTCAAAGGCCCGCAGACCGCGCTGGTGGTCGGCCCCAAAGGCGAGGAAATCTGGACCGACCAGTACGGCCGCGTGAAGGTGCACTTCTACTGGGACCGTCACGACCAATCCAACGAGAACAGCTCATGCTGGATTCGCGTGTCGCAATCCTGGGCCGGCAAGAACTGGGGCTCGATGCAGATCCCACGGATCGGCCAGGAAGTGATTGTGAGCTTTTTGGAAGGTGACCCGGACCGGCCGATCATCACCGGGCGGGTCTACAACGCCGAACAGACGGTGCCTTACGACCTGCCGGAAAACGCCACCCAGAGCGGCATGAAAAGCCGTTCGAGCAAGGGCGGCACACCGGCCAACTTCAATGAAATCCGCATGGAGGACAAGAAGGGGTTGGAGCAGCTGTACATCCATGCCGAGCGCAATCAGGACATCGTGGTCGAGGTGGATGAGAGCCATTCGGTGGGGCATGACCGCAACAAGAGCATTGGCCATAACGAGACGGTAACCATCGGCAACAACCGCCTGCGCATCGTCAAGCAGGAAGACATCCTTTCGGTAGGCCAGAGGAAGACCGACAGCATCAGCCAGAGCTATGTCATCGAAGTCGGTGAAAACCTGCGCCTGGTCTGCGGCGAAAGCATCCTGGAGTTGAACGCCAGCGGGCAGATCAACCTCACGGGCGTGCAAATCAGCTTCTATGCCAGCGGCGATGCCGAGTTCAACACCGGCGGCGTGCTGCACCTGAACAACGGCGGCGGCCCCGGCGCGACACCGGACGGCCAGGGCCAGAAAGCCGCCATCGACGCCAATATCAAAGCCGCGTTCCCCGCGCCTAAAAGCTCCTGACGAGACCTGTTTGCCATGACGTACCGGATCAACGAATTCCAGTTTCAACTACCCGCCAGTGAGCTGCAGGACGCAACGATCAATATCCTCAAGTTTCCTGAATTGGGCACCTCCCTGATCGTCAGCCGCAGCCTGCTCGCCGAGGGTGAAACCCTGCACAGCAACTTCAATGACCAACTCCAGCGCCTGGAAAAACAGGTGCAGGACCTGCGTTATCAGCCGGGCGTGGACGTGCGCCTGGGCGCGGCTCAAGAAGTGGAAGGCATCGAGCTGCGCAGCCAGTTCAACAAGGGCAATGACAAGGTGTTCCAGTACCAGCTGGCGTTGGTGCTGCCGGGTACGCGCAAGATGCTCGCGTTGAGTTATGTGAAGGCAGACAAGCTCGGGGACGCCGAGGCGGCGCACTGGGCGTTGATCAAAAACTCGCTGTCGTTCGACGCTATTTCTTGATGAGCGGCCTGCATGTCTGACGCGTTATGGGCCGCCCGGATGGGCGATGCGCTGACCCACACCTCCATGATGGCCGATATCCTCGGCGGCGTGCTGGAGGTGGCGGCCAACGTGGCGATCACGGCACTGGCGACTGCTGCGGTGGCGGCCGCGATTGGTGTGACGGTCGCGACGGCCGGCATTGGTGGCTGCATCCTCGGCGCCGTGGTCGGCATTGTCGTCGGCATGACCATGAGCAAGACGGGGGCCGACAAGGGCCTCAGCAAAATGTGTGAGAGTTTCGCCAATGCGCTGTTTCCCCCCGTTGTAGAAGCCACGATTGCGGTGGGTTCGACCGACACCTTCGTCAATAGCATTCCGGCTGCGCGTGCCGCGGGTGCAATTCCTTCCCATGTCGCGCCCGCCGGGACCGAGTTTGAACCCGACGCGCCCGAACCTGATGTCGAAGCGGCGCCAGAGCCCGGCTTCCTCGACATGGCCGAGGGATTTTTCTCACAACTGTGGCGCCCTACCGTTGCCTCTCCAGCACCCGGTGTCGTGCCGTTGCCCACCGACCTGGTCCTCTGCGCCCGCCACCCGCCAATGCCCCCGCAGCTCCTTGCCGAGGGCTCCGATAAAGTCACCATCAACGGCCAACCCGCCGTACGCAGCGGCGACCGCAGTATGTGCGATGCGACGGTGGTTTCTTCAGGCCTGATTTCGCCAAATGTCACGATTGGTGGCGGTACGGTAGTGGTGCAGGAGATTCGCAGCGGTAAGACGCCTGGTGTGGGGCTGGCGATTGAAGCCCTGATGATGCTCAAGGGCGCGAAGGGAAAAACGCTGAGTAATTTGCCGTGCATGTTGCTCAGTGGCGTGGGGTCATACGCGGTGAGCCAAGCCATGGGAGCGATGGCAAACGCTGCAATGGGGTCACCCAACCCCGTGCATGCGGCAACAGGCGCCAAAGTGCTGGGCAGCGATTTCGACCTGGATTTTTCCTTACCTGGATTGTTGCCGATTGACTGGCAGCGCTTTTACAACAGCCGCGACCTTCGCCGCGATGGGCTGTTCGGTGCAGGCTGGAGCGTGCCTTATGAAGTCGCTGTGCAGATACTGTCTCACCCGGATGGCGGGGAAGAACTGATCTACACCGACGAGCAGGGCCGTCGTATCAATCTGGGTTCAGTGGCGTTGGGTAGTGCAATGTTCAGCCCAGGCGAAGGTTTGAGCATTCGACGCCACCGTAACGGGCAGTTATTGATTGAAAGCGACAACGGCCTGTATCGGCTATTTGACGCCTCCCCCGGCGACGCTTCGTCGCTGCGCCTGAGTCAATTGGGTGACCGCAACGACAATCGCATCTATCTGGACTATGACGCAGCAGGTCAACTGATGGCGCTGCGCGACACGTTTGATTTGGCTCGAGTCGAATTGATTCGCGAGCAAGGCCGTGTCCATCGGATTGAGCGGCTGTACCCCGATCATCGACGGGAAGTCCTGGTCAGCTATGGCTACGACCACGCCGGCGACCTGGCAGAAGTACGTGACACTACGGATCAGGTCCAACGGCGCTTCGCATACGACGCCGGGCGTCGCATGGTGGAGCATCAACTGCCTACCGGGCTGCGCTGCTTCTATGAATGGGCCTTGATTGAAGGCGTCGAGTGGCGCGTTACGGGTCATTGGAGCAATGAAGGCGATCGCTATCACTTCGACTATGACCTGAACGCAGGAACGACACGTATCACTGACGGCTTACAGCGGGTAAGCACGCGCGTTTGGAACACGCAATATCAGGTGACCCAGTACACCGATAATCTGGGGCAAACTTGGCTCTTTGAATGGAACGACGAACGCCAACTGCTCAGCGCAACAGACCCGCAAGGCGGACGCTATGAATACTGTTACGACGAATCCGGCAATCTAATCAGCGAAATGGACCCTCTGGGTCGCCGCGACACAACCCTTTGGCTTGATCATTGGGCCTTGCCCCTCGTCGAGACCGACGCCGCCGGCAACAGTTGGAAATTCCTGTATGACCCGCGGGGCAACTGTATCCGTGAGACCGACCCTCTGGGCAACATCACGCGCTATCAGTACGACACTCACGGTCAGCCTGTTGAAATCATCGATGCCAGCGGCAAACATAAAAAGCTCCGCTGGAACCAGGCAGGGCAACTGGTAGAACACGTCGATTGCTCAGGCTCGCCCACCCGGTTCATTTATGACGCACGCGGACATTTGCAGGCCATCTCTGACGCACTGGGAGAGCGGACTGAATTCAAGCACGACACGCAGGGCAGGCTGATTGGAGTCCAACTGCCGGACGGGCGCGAAGAACACTATCGGCGCGATGCCAGCGGACAACTGGTCGGGTACACGGATCCCGCCGGCCACAGCACCTTTTACCAATACACCCGACGTGGCCAGGTACGTCAACGCACTGATGCCCACGATCGTAACGTGCAGTTTGGATACGATGATTATGGCCGCCTTCTGTCTCTGACCAACGAGAATGGCGAGAGCTATCGGTTCTCATGGGATGCAGGCGATCGCCTGACCGAGCAACGGGACCTGGATGGCAGTTCCAAACGCTATGAACACGACTGCCTGGATAATGTCATCCAGTTTGAAAGCGTTCCCTCACCTTACGGCAGCGGGATCGGGCTAGTACCGGAAATAGCTGCCAAACCCATTGTTCATCGCCTCAAACGCGATGCAATGGGGCGGTTGAGCGCCAAGACAACCGACGATGGTCACACCCAATACACCTACGATACGTTGGACCAACTGACTGGCGTCCACTTCATGGACACTCGCGGCCTGTCGCAGACACTCGGGTTCTCGTATGACGCGCTCGGGCAGATGCTGGAAGAACAGAGCCCAGCGGGCTCACTGCAACATCGCTACGATGAATTGGGGAACCTGATCCAAAGCAAACTGCCCGACGGGCGCTGGATCAATCGTCTTTATTACGGCAGCGGTCACCTGCATCAAATCAACCTTGATGGCCAAGTCATCTGCGATTTCGAGCGTGACCGGCTGCACCGCGAAGTACTGCGCACCCAGGGCCAGATCAGTACCCAAAGCAACTACGATCGCTCAGGACGCCTGCGTGCACGACAACGCCGCAAGACCAGCCCGGGAGCGCTGGAAGCGACATCGTTACAAAAGCAGTTCGAATACGACACGGCAGACAATCTGATCGCTAAATTGGACCGGCACCCTGCCAACCACGCTCGCCAGTTGCTGCACTACGATGCCACCGCCCGGATTATTGCCAGCCAAGACAGCGGAATGGGGCAGCACGAAACCTTTTCCTATGACGCCGCCGCCAACTTATTGGATGGGCCGCCATCCGGTAGTGGACGGGTTGTGCATAACCGTCTGCTGACTTATCAGGACAAACGTTATCGCTATGACGGCTTTGGCCGAATGGTCGAAAAGCGAAGCGGTCATCGTGGTGTACAGCACATGCGTTATGACGCTGAGCATCGTCTGATCGAAGTACGGAACCCGAACGGCAATGTGGTCCGTATGACCTACGACCCGCTGGGTCGACGGATTGAGAAAAGCGAGACGAGCAGCGACGGGTACTTACTCGGTACGACACACTTCAGTTGGGATGGCTTACGGCTCCTGCAAGAACACCGAAACAACCAGACCAGCCTCTATCTGTATGAAGAAGACGGCTATGAGCCATTGGCCAAGGTAGACGGCGTAGGCGCTCAGCAAAAAATCCGGTACTACCATAACGATTTCAATGGCCTCCCTTTAGAGCTCACTGAAGCCGACGGCCAAACACTGTGGCAGGCCAGCTATCGAGTCTGGGGAAACACCCTACGGGAAACCCGTGAACCCTCTTACATCGAGGAGCAAAACCTCAGATTCCAAGGCCAGTACCTGGATAGAGAAACCGGGCTTCACTTCAATACCTTCCGTTTTTATGACCCGGATATCGGCCGCTTCACAACACCAGATCCTATCGGGTTGATGGGTGGGCTCAATTTATACGCGTACGGCCCTAACCCTATCACCTGGATAGATCCACTGGGATTGTCCTGCACAAGCAAAAAACCGACAGCCGCCAGTCTGTCGGATAAGGATTTCGTCAAGAAAATTGCCAGTAAGGCGGAAAAATGGGGCGTTAAAAATAAACATGGTGCTGCAGGTACTGGCCCGGTCCAAGGCAGTAAAAAGCATACTTATGCCGACAAATTGCTAAACCGCTATCAGCGCATGACAGGTCAAAAGACTCACTTGGCGGTGGAGAAATCCTACTTGAAAGGCGTCGAGGTCCCGAAAGGAACCGCCGGCAGCGCCCGACCAGATGTTTACAACAAGAACACCGGGGAAGTATTGGATTACAAGTTCACGAAAGACCCGAACGGGCCGATTAGCAGTCGACAACAGACCAACAATAATAATAACCTCCCGATAAAACCACCTTCACAGACGGCGATACACCCCTGAGACACCTTATGAAAAAAATGACGGCCACTGAAAAAAAGGCAATTACCCAAGACTGGAAAGAAGTGATGGGGAGTTATGAGTTATATAAACCCCTTCACTTATTAAAGCGTAACGGCCCCCTGTTGACCGGCATTTACCTTAAGCCTGTTTATGGTGAGGAGCACTATGTCCCGGTATTCCACACCCACTCATTGATGGCGTCCTTCCCGGTGGTCTCGCTGGTTGCGCCGATATCTCTATTAAACAGCAAGGGTATTGAAGATTCGATAAGCCCGTTGCGCCACTCAACTAAGTTCGGAGAACTTGTTGACCGTTTTCGATCGCAATGCCCTACTGCATTCCTCGATACACTGTCATGCGCCACACTGGACTCCATTTATCAAACTACTGTAGCCGGTGGAGACAACTTTCCAGTACAGGCCATGACCGACAACATCGTGCTATTGGCCTGGTGCAAGAAGCATGCAATAGCCCACGAGCGCATCGAGCATTACAAATCCATTCTTCAAGGGTGGCCTGAAGGTGTGACTCAACGTGTAGGCGGAGCAGCGGGCTGGGAGCGTGAAGTCAAAATGCTGATGGACCCGGAGCATCTTCAGAACTCCGTTGCACAAGAATTAAAGAAGTTCAAACTGAGTCATCTCCCGGATCACTCGCTGGTGTGTGATTAACCAGCAAGGCCCCCACAAAAAATGGGCACCCAACCCCGTCGGCGTGCCCATTTTTCCCTACCACCCCGCCCCCTTCGAGACGGTAACGCTCTTACGCGTTAACAGTGTCTTTCAGCGATTTGCCCGGTTTGAACGCAACAGTGTTGCTGGCCTTGATTTTCACCGGCTCACCGGTCTGTGGGTTTTTGCCGGTGCGGGCGCCGCGATGGCGTTGCAGGAAGGTGCCGAAGCCAACCAGGGTGACGCTGTCCTTGCGGTGCAGGGCGCCGGTGATTTCTTCGAGAACGGCGTTGAGGACGCGGTTGGCCTGTTCTTTGGTGAGATCCGCTTTTTCAGCGATGGCGGCTGCGAGTTCTGGTTTACGCATAAGTGAAGCCTCTTTGACGGTTTTTTGTTGTTATGTCCGTGCTGCTCTCTTCTGGAGCAGCGCCCAAAGCGCCGCAGGCTCTACTCTGCGGCAGACGGGAGTGAGGATGGCATGCCCTCGCACGCTCCGCCAGTCTTGCGGCGACCTTTCTAGGGTGAAAAACGCGGTTATTCCGACAGAACGACCGGTATTTACGCCAGCAACGGCGGAAGTTCTTTATTGAGGGCGAGTTTTTCCATCACGGCGCTGCCGGTCAGGGCGTAGCCCAGCAGGCGGCCGCTGGCGTCGCGGCACAAGGCCTTGATGTCGGCACCCTCGCCCTCAACGCTCCACACGCCTTCGGTGCCCCGTGGCGGTGGCGAGACCACCAGCGGGCAGACCGGCGTCTTGACGGTCACCGGCATCGGGCCGTAGCTGACCGCTGTGGCGTTGCCGGCCAGGGTCTGGGCCAGCGCGCGGGCGCAGCTCATCAGCGGCATCACGTACAGCAGGTTCAGGCCGTCGACCTCGGCGCAATCGCCCAGGGCATAGATGTTGGCGTGGGAGGTCTTGAGGTGACGGTCCACCGTGATCCCGCGATTGGTCTGCAGGCCGGCGGCGGCGGCCAGGTCTACGCGTGGGCGCAGGCCGATGGCCGAGACCACAAGGTCGCAGGCGATGACTTCACCGTCCGACAGGTGAGCTTCCAGGCCGTCAGCGGTGCGCTGCAGGCGATTGAGTACTGGCCCAAGATGGAAGCGCGCGCCGAGGCTTTGCAGCCCGGCCTGTACCGCTGCGGCCGCGGCCGGGTGCAGCAGGGTCGGCATGACTTGCTCGCACGGTGCCACCAGGTCGATTTCATAACCGCCCAGGATCAGGTCGTTGGCGAATTCACAGCCGATCAAGCCCGCGCCGAGCAACAGCACACGGCGCTTGCCGGCAGCGGCGGTACGGAAGCGTGCGTAATCTTCGAGGTCGTTGATGGGGAAAATCAGCTCAGCCGCATCACCTTCCACCGGTACACGCACGGTTTCGGCGCCCCAGGCCAGGATCAGGTCGCGGTAAGCCACCGCTTCTTCACCGATCCACAAGCGCTTGTGGCCCGGGTCGATGCCGCTGACGCGAGTGTGGGTGCGCACTTCGGCCTTGAGTTGCTCGGCCATGGCGCCAGGTTCAGCCATGCTCAGGCCATCGGCTTCCTTGTTCTTGCCAAAACCGGTGGAGAGCATGGGCTTGGAGTAGGAACGCCCGTCATCGGCGGTGATCAGCAGCAATGGGGTCTCGCTGTCGAGCTTGCGAAACTCCCGGGCCACGTTGTAACCGGCCAATCCTGTGCCGATGATCACGACAGGTGCGTTCATTCCTTTCTCCTTGTAGTACTTATCTGAAAACCAAAAATCAGCCGATTTCGATCATTTCGAAATCCATTTTGCCCACGCCGCAGTCCGGGCACAGCCAGTCTTCCGGGACGTCTTCCCAACGGGTGCCAGGCAGAATTCCGTCATCCGGCCAGCCGTCTTTCTCGTCATAGATCAGGCCACAGACTACACATTGCCACTTCTTCATCACTTGCTTCCTCAGGGTCAGGCATCTTGGCCGACGGTCGATAGACCCGCGTTGCCGTGCGGCTCAGGGCGTTTTGTACTGATCGGGGCCGGCAGATGCAAGCACGATCGACGCAAACAGCCGGTTCGGTCCGGCAAAAACCAGAGGCGTCATGGTAAGCTCGCCGCCTCTTTTGCTGCCAATACTGACTCACCGTGCCGCACTCAATCGACCCTCCCGATGCTTGCCAATGGCTGATCCAGAGCCTTCTGCACCCCGCGCCCGCGCCCTTGACGCTCAATTGGCTGTTCAACGAAGACTCACTGACACGGCGGCTGACGTGGCTGTCCAACGACGGTTTCAGCGTGACGCCGCTGTTCGAGGGCTGGCAACCGTTGCGAGACGATGAATGCGCCGCCCTGGCATTGCCACCGGCCAGTATCGGCTGGGTACGCGAGGTGTATTTGCGCGGGCACGGCCAGCCTTGGGTGTTCGCGCGCAGCGTGGCGGCACGCAGCGCCTTGCAGGGCGACGGCTTGCATATGGATGAGTTGGGCAGCCGCTCACTGGGCGAATTGCTGTTCTGCGACCAGGCATTCACGCGCCAGGCCATCGAGGTGTGCCATTACCCAATAGAATGGCTGCCTGCGGCGGATCAGGTCGACGGACTATGGGCGCGCCGTTCACGTTTTGATCGCGGGCCGCTGAGCGTGCTGGTCGCAGAGGTCTTTCTGCCCAGCTTCTGGCACGCGTTGCACGCCCATCCGGAGAACTGCTGATGTACCAGCGTCTGCTCAAATCCCTGAACCACTTGAACCCGAGGGCCTGGGACTTCATCCAACTGACCCGCATGGACAAGCCCATCGGCATCTACCTGCTGCTGTGGCCGACGCTGTGGGCGCTGTGGATCGCCGGCAAGGGCTCGCCGTCCCTGCTCAATATCGTGATTTTCGTGCTGGGTGTGGTGCTGACCCGCGCCGGTGGCTGCGTGATCAATGACTGGGCCGACCGCAAGGTCGACGGCCATGTGAAGCGCACCGAGCAGCGCCCGCTGGTGAGCGGCAAGATCAGTTCGAAAGAGGCACTGGTGTTTTTCGCGGTGCTGATGGGCATCAGTTTCCTGCTGGTGCTGCTGACCAACGCCACCACCATCCTGCTGTCCCTCGGCGGCCTGGCCCTGGCGGCGAGCTACCCGTTCATGAAGCGCTACACCTACTACCCGCAGGTGGTGCTGGGGGCGGCGTTTTCCTGGGGCATGCCGATGGCGTTCACTGCCGAGACCGGCAGCCTGCCCGCCACCGCGTGGCTGCTGTATATCGCCAACCTGCTGTGGACGGTGGGCTACGACACCTATTACGCGATGACCGATCGCGATGACGATTTGAAAATCGGTGTGAAATCTACGGCCATCCTGTTTGGTGAAGCTGATCGCGTGATCATTCTGACCTTGCAGGGGCTATCACTGGGCTGCCTGTTGTTGGCCGGGGCACGGTTTGAGCTGGGTGGATGGTTCCACCTGGGGTTGCTGGCGGCGGCAGGCTGTTTTGTCTGGGAGTTCTGGTACACGCGGGACAAGGATCGGATGAAGTGCTTCAAGGCGTTTTTGCACAACCACTGGGCGGGGTTGGCGATATTTGTCGGGATTGTGGCGGATTACGCATTTCGATGAGGGGCCTGGCCCCTCACCGTTAGGGGTATGCATCAAGGTTTGGCGACTTCCCAGGCCCCGTCCATTTTGCCCTCACCGGTCATGTCGCCCGCCTTCTTGTCCATGATGAAGGTATAGAGCGGCTTCCCGCTGTAAGCCCATTGGCTTTTCTGATCGTCACGGGTGATGACGGTCCATTTCCCCATGGGCTTATCGGTGGACTCAGCCATCAGCGGAGGCCAGTTGGTGGCGCACTTTTCGTTGCACATGGACTTGCCATCGGCGTCCTTGGCAAAGGTGTATAGCGTCATGCCCTTGTGATCGACCAGCATCCCGTCTTTCGTCATCGCGGGTTCCGCCGCGAACGCCAGGGTCGGCAGCGTCAACGCCGCCGTTACCAGCAGGGCTTTCCAGGAAATCGTGCTGTAAGTCATCGGAACCTTCCTTTTGTGGTTGTCAGGATTCGGACCCAAAGCGTAGTCCAGAGAGGCGGGAATTGCCTGAGCGACTAAATTACTGTCACACGACTGCAATAATTCCGTTATCTAATGCGGCGCAAGACAGTTAAATGACAAGAGGATTTTTGAGCATGGTTGGCAGGAGCATTCTGATTGTTGACGACGAAGCGCCCATCCGCGAGATGATCGCCGTTGCGTTGGAAATGGCCGGCTACGACTGCCTGGAGGCCGAGAACTCCCAGCAGGCCCATGCCATTATCGTCGACCGCAAGCCGGACCTGATCCTGCTGGACTGGATGCTGCCCGGCACCTCCGGCATCGAGCTGGCCCGCCGTCTCAAGCGTGACGAGCTGACCGGGGATATCCCGATCATCATGCTCACCGCCAAAGGCGAAGAGGACAACAAGATCCAGGGCCTGGAAGTTGGCGCAGATGATTACATCACCAAGCCGTTTTCCCCACGCGAGTTGGTAGCGCGTCTGAAAGCCGTGCTGCGCCGTGCCGGCCCGACCGATGGCGAAGCGCCCATCGAAGTCGGCGGCCTGCTGCTGGACCCGATCAGCCACCGCGTGACCATCGACGGCAAGCCGGCCGAGATGGGCCCGACCGAATATCGCCTGCTGCAATTTTTCATGACCCATCAGGAGCGCGCCTACACCCGCGGCCAACTGCTGGACCAGGTGTGGGGCGGCAACGTGTATGTGGAAGAGCGCACCGTGGACGTGCATATCCGTCGCCTGCGCAAAGCCTTGGGCGATGCCTACGAGAATCTGGTACAAACCGTGCGCGGCACCGGTTATCGATTTTCCACCAAGGGCTGAGCCTGACTTAACAGCTGACAAGGACGCATGTTCAAGTGAACCAAAACTGGCATGGCACCCTGATCCGCCACATGCTTTTGCTGATCACCGGCTGCCTGTTGGTGGGTTTGATCAGCGGTTACTACGGCTGGAGCCTGGCAGCCGGCATTGCCTTGTACCTGGGTTGGACCCTCAAGCAACTGCTGCGCCTGCACGAATGGCTGCGCCAGCACAAACCCGACGAAGCACCGCCCGATGGCTACGGCCTGTGGGGCGAAGTGTTCGACAGCATCTACCACCTGCAACGCCGCGACCAACGGGTACGCGGGCGCCTGCAAGCAGTGATCGACCGGGTGCAGGAATCCACCGCCGCGTTGAAAGATGCGGTGATCATGCTCGACAGCGACGGCAACCTGGAATGGTGGAACCGCGCCGCCGAGACCCTGCTGGGCCTCAAGACACCCCAGGACAGTGGCCAGCCGGTGACCAACCTGGTGCGCCATCCGCGCTTCAAGGAGTACTTCGAACAGGAGAACTACGAAGAAGCCCTGGAAATCCCCTCGCCCACCAATGACCGCGTGCGTATCCAGCTGTACCTGACGCGCTACGGCAACAATGAACACCTGATGCTGGTGCGCGACGTCACCCGCATCCACCAGCTGGAACAGATGCGCAAAGACTTCGTCGCCAACGTCTCACACGAGTTGCGCACACCGCTGACGGTAATCTGCGGCTATCTGGAGACGCTGCTGGACAACGTCGACGAGATCAATCCGCGCTGGAGCCGTGCCCTGCAACAGATGCAGCAGCAAGGTTCACGTATGCAGACACTGCTCAACGACCTGCTGTTGCTGGCCAAGTTGGAGGCGACCGATTACCCCTCGGACAACCATCCCGTCGCCGTGCAAAGCCTGCTGCAGACCATCAAGAACGACGCCCAGGCCCTGTCCGGCCAACGCGGGCAACAGATCACCCTGGAAGCCGACCCGGCCGTGCAGCTCAAAGGCAGCGAAGGCGAATTGCGCAGCGCGTTTTCCAACCTGGTGTTCAACGCCGTGAAGTACACCCAGGACAAAGGCAATATCCGCATCCGCTGGTGGGCCGACGAACAGGGCGCGCACCTGAGCGTGCAGGACTCCGGCATCGGCATCGACGCCAAGCACCTGCCGCGCCTGACCGAGCGTTTCTACCGTGTCGACTCCAGCCGCAACTCCAACACCGGCGGCACCGGGCTTGGCCTGGCGATCGTCAAGCACGTGTTGCTGCGCCATCGCGCGCGCCTGGAGATCAGCAGCGTGCTGGGCCATGGCAGTACGTTTACCTGCCATTTCCCGCCAGCACAGATGACCCGATCAAAGGCAATTGATCAGGACACCTGACGGCCCGCCCGGCAGTGGGCACTAGGCAAGCGCCCCGTCAGCCGCTACATTGGCCGACTTGCGCCTGCCTTTCAGGCCCACCTGCCACCCCTTATTGAACACACGGAACCTGCAAAACCCCATCATGGACCCTTCCCCTGGTATCACCCTCGCTACACTCTTCGCCGACTTCGGCATGATTCTTTTTGCACTGATCCTGGTACTGCTCAACGGTTTCTTCGTTGCGGCGGAATTTGCCATGGTCAAATTGCGCGCCACTCGGGTCGAGGCCATCGCCCACAAGAACGGCTGGCGCGGGCAGATCCTGCGTACCGTGCACAGCCAGCTCGACGCCTACCTGTCGGCCTGCCAGCTGGGTATCACCCTCGCCTCACTGGGCCTGGGTTGGGTCGGTGAGCCGGCCTTCGCGCACATCCTCGAACCGTTGCTGGGCGCCGTGGGCGTCGAGTCGCCGGAAGTGATCAAGGGCGTGTCGTTCTTTGCCGCCTTCTTCGTGATTTCCTACCTGCACATTGTGGTCGGTGAGCTGGCGCCCAAGTCCTGGGCGATTCGCAAACCCGAGTTGCTGTCGCTCTGGACGGCGGTGCCGCTGTACCTGTTCTACTGGGCCATGTACCCGGCGATCTACCTGCTCAACGCCAGCGCCAACGCCATCCTGCGTATCGCCGGCCAAGGCGAGCCTGGCCCGCACCACGAACACCATTACAGCCGTGAAGAACTCAAGCTGATCCTGCACTCCAGCCGTGGCCAGGACCCGAGCGACCAAGGCATGCGCGTGCTGGCCTCCGCCGTGGAAATGGGCGAACTGGAAGTGGTGGACTGGGCCAACTCCCGGGAAGACCTGGTGACCCTGGACTTCAATGCCCCGCTCAAGGAAATCCTCGCGCTGTTCCGCCGCCACAAATTCAGCCGCTACCCGGTGTATGACGCGGTGCGCAACGAATTCGTGGGTCTGCTGCACATCAAGGATCTGCTGCTGGAACTGGCGGCCCTGGACCACATCCCCGAGTCGTTCAACCTGGCCGAGTTGACCCGCCCGCTGGAGCGTGTGTCGCGGCACATGCCGCTGTCGCAACTGCTGGAGCAGTTCCGCAAAGGCGGCGCGCACTTCGCCCTGGTGGAAGAAGCCGACGGCAAGATCATCGGCTACCTGACCATGGAAGACGTGCTGGAAGTGCTGGTGGGCGATATCCAGGACGAACACCGCAAGGCCGAACGCGGAATCCTGGCCTATCAGCCGGGCAAGCTGCTGGTGCGTGGCGACACGCCGTTGTTCAAGGTCGAGCGCCTGCTGGGCGTGGACCTGGATCACATCGAAGCCGAAACCCTGGCCGGCCTGATCTACGACACCCTCAAGCGCGTGCCGGAAGAGGAAGAAGTGCTGGAGGTGGAAGGCTTGCGCATCATCATCAAGAAGATGAAAGGGCCGAAAATCGTATTGGCCAAGGTGCTGCTGCTCGATTGACCCTCAATTGCCCAACGCAAAGTTGGGCAATGCACCCACGGGCTGGTTGAACTCATACGGGATCGACACCAGCCCCGCCTCAGTGGCGCGCTGCACCACGAAATGCAAGTGCGGCCCGCTGCTGTTGCCGGTATTGCCCGACAGGGCCAGCGGGCTTCCCACCGCCACACGTTGACCTGCCCGAACGCTGACCGAACCTTGCTTGAGGTGCAGGTACACCGCCTCACTGCCGTCGTCATGACGCACTCGCACAAAATTCCCCGACGCATCATTGCCACGCCCGACCTGCTCATTCTCGGTCTTCACCACCATTCCGCTGCGCGCCGCAATGATCGGCGTGCCTTCGGGCATGGCGATGTCCATGGCGTAGCGGCTCTTGGCGTCGGTATGGCTGAAGCTGCCGTTGGGGCCTTGGCTCAGGCGGAATGGGCCGCCACGCCAGGGCAAAGGGTAGCGGTAGGCCTGCTGTTGATCGCTCGGTTTGGGCACGACCAGCATCGGCGGCTTCACGCGTTCGACCTTGCGATCCTGAATCACAAACGCCTGGGCGCCCGGGGTATGCCGGTCACTGAAAAACACCACGCCGTTGGCATCGGTGGATTTGTAGAGGGTCATGGCCTGGGTCGACACGGCGACCGTGGCCAGCCCACAGCACAGTAAAAAGCGCATGAGCATGGCGTGAACCTGCCGGGATGACTGAGCGGCAGGTTAGCGGGGTTTGATGACAACTTCAGGCTGGCAGCCCGTTGAAACAAATATCCACGTTCATTTGGGCAGCGGCCGACAGATTGACCAAGGCATCCAGAGAGAGCTTGTCGATCTTGCCGGTAAGGACGTCGTTAAGTCGGGGCTGACTGATGCCCAACCTATGTGCCGCCTCTTTTTGAGAAAGCTCCCAGCTGCGAATGGTCTGGCACAGCTCCAAGAGCAATTTTGACCGCAGCCGCATATTGGCGGCTTGCTGGGGCGTATCCTCCAGAGCGTCCCAAACACAGTTGAAACGTTCGCCGTAAACTTTTTGATTAGTCATGGGTCACCCTAACTCCTGCAATCTGGCGCGCGCCAGCTCGATATCACGCCCTTCGGTTTTTTGTGTGGTCTTGCGCAGCGCGTGCAGCACATAAATGGCCTCTGGCCGGTTGACCACATAAAACACTCGAAAAGCTCCTGACTCCTCAGCAATCCGAATCTCACTGACACCTCTCCCGATGGTTTTCATCGGCTTGCAATCAAACGGCTGCTCACCCTGTTGCAAGAGATCCAACTGAAAGCCTGCCGCCCTACGGGCGTCGAGAGGAAACGCTTTGAGGTCCTTGAGCGAACTTCCTAGAAACACCACATCCTTGTGCCTTGGCATTGGCTTCTCCTTTTCTGGAAAGGAAAAGCGTAATCGACGATTCGGCCAAGGGGCTTAGAGGTTTGTTTCAAGGCATAGCGAAGACTCGATAACACTGAGACGTTACCGAGAGCCTATATCGAAACAGATATAAATCAAGACAGGGAGCGGGAATCAGACAGTCGGTCGATTCCCGGTATTCAGGAGATTACGCACCCGGCACAAAGTGCTTCTGCGCCGTGCCGCGTGCAATCAGGCGGGAGATGTAGTCGAGCTTCTGCGCGTCCTGGTCAATAAACCGGAAGGTCAGCTGCAGCCAATCGCTGTCAGGCTTGGGCTCAAAGGCGACGATGGCGTGCAGGTAGCCGTTGAGACGGGCCACTTCGGCGTTGTCGCCCTGCTCCAGGTCGAGCACGGCGCTTTCCAGTACCTGAGGCAGGACTTCGCCACGACGTACCACCAGCAGCGCTTCCTTGATGCTCAGCGCCTTGATCACGCATTGCTGGTTGCCGCTGGACAGGCGCAGCTGGCCCTGGCCACGACCGCCGGCCGGCGCTGCTGAAGGTGCCTGTACCGGTGGGCTGTTGAGCAAGCCTTTATTGGGCGCAGGCGCCGCAGCAGCAATCGGAGCTGCGCGTGCGGCTTCCGGCTTGCCGCCGGTCAGCGCGCTGAGGGAATCGTTGCCGAACGCCGAGTTCATTTTGGTCGGTGCACTGGCGACCAGCGCGTCGAGGCGGCCGATTTTGTGCAGGGCCTGCTTGACCTTGTTCAACAACTGCTCGTTGGTGAACGGCTTGCTGACGTAACCCGAAACTCCGGCCTGGATGGCCTGGACCACGTTTTCCTTGTCGCCACGGCTGGTCACCATCACGAACGGCATGGCCTTGAGGTGAGGCTGCTCACGGCACCAGGTCAACAATTCAAGGCCGGACATCTCCGGCATTTCCCAGTCGCACAGCACCAGGTCGAAGCTCTCGCGCATCAGGATGGCCTGGGCCTTTTTGCCGTTCACCGCGTCTTCAAGCTTGATCCCGGGGAAGTAGTTGCGCAGGCACTTCTTCACCAGGTCGCGGATAAACGAGGCGTCATCCACCACCAATACACTGACTTTACTCATCGACCCTTCATCCTAATTAAAACTTCGGCACGCAAGACGCCTGACTGATGGCATTTTGCCAAAACTCGGTAGTCACGTTGGGAATTTATCTCGCTCAACGTGCAAAAAATTCAGTGGCCACAAACAAAAACGCCCGACCAAAGGCCGGGCGTTAATTTCTCGGGCAACCTTACTTATCGTCAGTTTGGCCCGGAACATTAGGGATAAGATCGGCCGAACCTTCAACTTCAGCCTTCATGCGCTTGAGGCCCATGTGCCGTACGTCGGTGCCGCGTACCAGGTAAATCACCAATTCCGAGATATTGCGCGCGTGGTCGCCGATACGCTCCAGGGAACGCAGCACCCAGATAATGCTCAAGACCCGCGAGATAGAGCGGGGGTCTTCCATCATGTAGGTCGCGAGTTCACGCAGCGCGGTCTTGTATTCGCGGTCGATGATCTTGTCGTACTGGGCCACCGACAGTGCCAGCTCAGCATCGAAGCGAGCAAAGGCGTCGAGGGCATCGCGCACCATGTTGCGCACCTGGTCGCCGATGTGACGCACTTCCACGTAACCGCGCGGTGCTTCGCCTTCTTCGCACAGCTGGATGGCGCGGCGGGCGATCTTGGTGGCTTCGTCGCCGATGCGCTCCAGGTCGATCACCGACTTGGAGATGCTGATGATCAAACGCAGGTCGGACGCCGCCGGCTGGCGACGGGCAAGAATGCGCAGGCATTCTTCGTCGATGTTGCGTTCCATCTGGTTGATCTGGTCGTCGATCTCACGCACTTGCTGGGCCAGGCCCGAGTCGGCCTCGATCAGCGCGGTGACGGCGTCGTTGACTTGCTTCTCCACCAGCCCGCCCATCGCCAGGAGGTGGCTGCGCACTTCCTCAAGCTCGGCGTTGAACTGCGCGGAGATGTGATGGGTAAGGCCTTCTTTGCTAATCATGTTGGCGTCCTTGGAGCGTCCGGTAAGGTGCGGAGAACCGCAGCGTCAGTGCGAGGAAAATCCCGGCATCCTAGCCGTAGCGACCGGTGATGTAGTCTTCGGTCTGCTTCTTCGCCGGATTGGTGAACAGGGTATCGGTATCGCCGAACTCCACCAGTTTGCCCATGTACATGAACGCGGTGTAGTCGGAAACCCGCGCCGCCTGTTGCATGTTGTGGGTCACGATGACGATGGTGAACTTGGATTTCAGCTCGTAGATCAGCTCTTCGACTTTCAGCGTGGAGATCGGGTCGAGTGCCGAGCAAGGTTCGTCGAGCAGCAGCACTTCCGGCTCAACCGCAATGGTGCGGGCAATGACCAGACGCTGTTGCTGACCGCCGGACAGGCCGAGGGCCGAGTCGTGCAGACGGTCTTTGACTTCGTCCCACAGCGCCGCGCCTTTCAAGGCCCACTCGACGGCTTCGTCGAGGATGCGCTTCTTGTTGATGCCCTGGATGCGCAGGCCGTAGACCACGTTTTCGTAGATGGTCTTGGGGAACGGGTTGGGCTTCTGGAACACCATGCCCACGCGGCGACGCAGCTCGGCCACGTCTTCGCCCTTGCGGTAGATATTGGTGCCGTAGAGGTTGATGGCACCGTCTACGCGGCAGCCGTCCACCAGGTCGTTCATGCGGTTGAAGGTGCGCAGCAGCGTGGACTTGCCGCAGCCCGATGGGCCGATGAAGGCGGTCACGCGCTGCTTGGGAATGTTCATGCTGACGTCGAACAGCGCCTGTTTTTCACCGTAGTACAGGCTCAGGCCTGGCACTTCGATGGCCACGGTTTCCTGGGCCAGGCTCAGGCTCTGCTTGTCGCGACCCAGGGCAGACATGTTGATGCCGTGGGTGTGGGTGTCTTGTTGCATGGGATGCTCCCTGTGCTACCAATTCGTTGTGTTGAACCGCAGGCATCGGGCCTGCGGCAAGCAATATTCAGATCAGCTATCCAACGCTTTGTATTTTTCGCGCAGGTGGTTACGGATCCACACCGCCGACAAGTTGAGCGTGGCGATCACCAGCACCAGCAGCAACGCGGTGGCGTACACCAGCGGCCGTGCGGCTTCGACGTTGGGGCTCTGGAAGCCGACGTCATAGATATGGAAGCCCAGGTGCATGATCTTCTGGTCCAGGTGCAGGTACGGGTAGTTGCCGTCCAGCGGCAGCGACGGCGCCAGTTTCACCACACCCACCAGCATCAGCGGCGCCACTTCACCGGCGGCGCGGGCCACGGCGAGGATCATGCCGGTCATCATCGCCGGGCTGGCCATCGGCAGCACGATCTTCCACAGCGTTTCCGCCTTGGTCGCGCCCAGTGCCAGGGAACCTTCGCGTACGGTGCGAGGAATCCGCGCCAGGCCCTCTTCGGTGGCCACGATCACCACCGGCACCGCCAGCAGCGCCAGGGTCAGCGAGGCCCACAACAGGCCCGGCGTACCGAAGGTCGGCGCCGGCAGGGCTTCGGCGAAGAACAGGCGGTCAACCGAGCCACCCAATACATACACGAAGAAGCCCAGGCCGAACACGCCGTAGACGATGGCCGGTACACCGGCCAGGTTGTTCACGGCGATACGGATAACGCGGGTCAGGGTGTTCTGCTTGGCGTATTCACGCAGGTACACCGCCGCCAGCACGCCGAACGGGGTGACGATCATCGCCATGATCAGGGTCATCATCACGGTGCCGAAGATGGCCGGGAAAATCCCGCCTTCGGTGTTGGCTTCCCGTGGATCATCGCTGAGGAATTCCCAGACCTTGCTGAAGTAGAAGCCGATCTTGGTGATCGTGCCCATGGCGTTTGGCTGGTAGGCGTGCACCACTTTGCCGATGCCGATTTCCACTTCCTTGCCGTTACCGTCGCGGGCGGTCAGCGCGTCGCGATTGAACTGGGCATGCAGGTCGGCCAGGCGGGCTTCGATGTCCTGGTAGCGGGCATTCAGCTCGGCGCGGTCGGCATCCATGTCGGCCTGGGCGGCGGCGTCGAGCTTGCCTTCCAGTTCCAGCTTGCGGCCGTGCAGGCGAATGCGTTCTAGACCGGCGTTGATCGCGCCGATATCGGATTTTTCCAGGGTCTTGAGCTGGGCGGCCAGCTTGTTGACGCGATCCACACGGGCCTGCAGCTCCGGCCATGCGGCCTCGCCTTCGGCGATGACCTTGCCGTCTTGCTTGACGTTGACCAGGGTGCCGTAGAAGTTACCCCACTCACGGCGCTCGATGGTCATCAGGTTCGCCGGCGTGGTCTGGTCCTTGAGCCACTCGCCGACGATCCAGGTGAAGTCGTTGCCGTTCAGGTCACGGTTGCCGACCTTGATCAGCTCGCGGGTCATGAACTCCGGGCCTTGGTCCGGCACCGGCAGGCCCGCGCTTTTCAGGCGCTCGCGAGGCACTTCTTCCTTCTGCACCACTTCGCCGATGACGATATGGTTCGCCTGGCCCGGCACGTTGTAGTTGGCCTGGATCAGGTCGGCCGGCCAGAAGTGGCCGAGGCCACGCACGGCGATCACAGCCAGCAAACCAATGGTCATGATGACCGCGATGGACACCGCGCCACCGCTGATCCAGACGCCGGGGGCGCCGCTCTTGAACCATCCATTCAGGGAGTTCTGTTTCACAGACTTCTACCTTTCTTAAAGCGACGAGTATTTCTTGCGCAGACGCTGACGGATCAGCTCCGCGAGGGTGTTCATGATGAAGGTGAACAGCAGCAGCACCAGTGCCGAGAGGAACAGCACGCGGTAGTGACTGCCGCCCACTTCCGACTCAGGCATTTCCACCGCCACGTTGGCCGCCAAGGTGCGCAAGCCCTCGAACAGGTTCATCTCCATCACCGGGGTGTTACCGGTGGCCATCAACACGATCATGGTCTCGCCGACAGCACGGCCCATGCCGATCATCAGCGCCGAGAAGATACCCGGGCTGGCGGTCAGGATGACCACGCGTGTCATGGTCTGCCACGGTGTGGCGCCCAAGGCCAGCGAGCCCAGGGTCAGGCCGCGTGGCACGCTGAACACGGCGTCTTCGGCGATGGAATAGATGTTCGGAATCACCGCGAAGCCCATGGCCAACCCGACTACCAGAGCGTTGCGCTGGTCGTAGGTGATGCCCAGGTCGTGGGAGATCCACATGCGCATGTCGCCGCCGAAGAACCAGGTTTCCAGGTACGGGCTCATGTACAGCGAGAGCCAGCCCACGAACAGGATCACCGGGATCAGGATCGCGCTTTCCCAGCCATCGGGAACGCGCAGGCGGATCGATTCAGGCAAGCGGCTGAAGATGAAACCGGCGACCAGGATGCCAATCGGCAACAGCATCAACAGGCTGAAGATGCCCGGTAGATGCCCTTCCACATACGGCGCCAGGAACAGGCCGGCGAAGAAGCCGAGGATCACCGTCGGCATGGCTTCCATCAGTTCGATCACCGGCTTGACCTTGCGGCGCAGGCTCGGGGCCATGAAGTACGCGGTGTAGATCGCGGCGGCAACGGCCAGAGGTGCAGCCAGCAGCATGGCGTAGAACGCAGCCTTCAGGGTGCCGAAGGTCAGCGGGGCCAGGCTCATCTTGGGTTCGAAATCGGTGTTGGCGGCGGTCGATTGCCAGACGTATTTAGGCTCGTCGTAGTTCTCGTACCAAACCTTGCTCCACAGTGCGCTCCAGGACACTTCCGGGTGCGGGTTGTCGAGCATCAACGGCTGCAGCTTGCCGCCGGCTTCCACGATCACGCGGTTGGCCCGTGGCGACATGCCGTACACGCCTTGGCCATCGACTACAGGGTCGACCAACAGGGTGCGGTGCGCGGTGCTGTGGAACACGCCGAACTTGCCGGAAGCATCGAGGGCGGTGAAGCCTTTGCGACGTTCTTCGGCAGAAATTTCTACGATAGGCGTGGTTCCCATCTGGAAGGTGCGGATCTGCTTGAAGCGCTGCTCGCCATCCGGGTCGCGGGCCATGAACCACTGGGCCAGGCCGCCTTTGGAGTTACCGACGATCAGCGAAATACCGCCCACCAGCTGCGTGCTGGCGGTGATTTCGGCCGTGCCGTCTTCGAGCAATTTGTAGCGCCCGTTGAGGCTCTTGTCGCGCAGGCTGAACACATCGGCCAGGGCGCGGCCGTTGATCACGTACAACCATTGCTGGCGTGGGTCGATGAAGATCGCCTTCACCGGCTCGGTCATCTGCGGCAGCTCGATGCGCTTCTGCTCGCTGGTGACTTCGCCAGTCATCATGTTTTCTTCGCGGCTCAGGGACAGCACGTTCAAGTGCGAACCGGCGGAACCTGCAACCACCAAGGTGGAATCGGTGGCGTTAAGGGCGACATGCTCCAGCGGGCGACCGGCGTCATCCAGCACGATCGGCGTTTCACCGTAGGGGTATTCGATCGCAGGCGTAATGGTTTTCTTGCCGTCCGGGTAGGACACCTTATAGGTGTGGCGGAACACCATGGACTGGCCATTGGACAGACCGAGGATCACCAACGGGCTACCGGGCTGGTCTTCACCGATAGAGGCAACGCTGGTGCCGGCAGGCAGTGGCAGGTCGACACGCTTGAGTTCGGCGCCGGTTTCCACATTAAAGAACAGTGCCTGGCCCTTGTCGGAAACCCGCATGGCGACTTGGTTCTGTTCTTCGAGGGAGATCATCAGCGGCTTGCCCGCGTCCTGGATCCAGGCCGGGGTCAGGGCGTCTTCCTTGGTCAATGAGGCACCTTGGAACAGCGGCGCGACGACATAGGCAAGAAAGAAGAAAATCAGGGTGATGGCGCCGAGGACGGCGAGGCCGCCGACCAGCACATACCAACGGGTCAGGCGATCCTTGAGCGCGCGAATGCGGCGCTTGCGTTGCAGCTCAGGCGTATTGAAATCAATGCGCTTGGGGGGAGAAGTCGTCGTCATGGTGGAATTGGCCAGATCATTCATGCGCACACCCTAGCGATCCTGTATGACAGAAAGATGACAGTGCAGTGACGCAACAAATCCGCCGCGAAGCAAGGCTGGCAGCGGACTAGAAAATTCGGATGCGGGGCCGGTACTCCGGCCCCGCAGAGGCAATCAGTTGCCTTCTTTCAGACCCAGGTCAGCCAGGGCCTTGGCGGCGACTTTGGCTGGCAGTGGGATGTAGCCGTCTTTCACCACAACTTCCTGGCCCTGTTTGGACAGAACCAGCTTCACGAACTCGGCTTCCAGCGGGGCCAGAGGCTTGTTCGGGGCTTTGTTGACGTACACGTAGAGGAAACGCGACAGCGGGTATTTGCCGTTCAGGGCGTTTTCTTCACTGTCTTCGATGAAGTCAGTGCTGCCTTTCTTGGCCAGGGCCACGGTTTTCACGCTGGCGGTCTTGTAGCCGATGCCCGAGTAACCGATGCCGTTCAGCGAGGAGCTGATCGACTGCACGACCGAAGCCGAGCCCGGTTGTTCGTTCACGTTTGGCTTGTAGTCGCCTTTGCACAGGGCTTCTTCTTTGAAGTAGCCGTAGGTGCCGGATACCGAGTTACGACCGAACAGCTGAACCGGCTTGTTGGCCAGGTCGCCGGTCACACCCAGGTCACCCCAGGTTTTCACGTCGGCTTTGCCTCCGCACAGGCGAGTCGAGGAGAAGATCGCGTCGACTTGCTCCATGGTCAGGTGCTGGATCGGGTTGTCCTTGTGCACGAACACGGCCAGGGCATCCACGGCAACCGGAATAGCGGTTGGCTTGTAGCCGTACTTCTGCTCGAAGGCCGCCAGTTCGGTGTCCTTCATCTTGCGGCTCATCGGGCCCAGGTTGGAGGTGCCTTCAGTCAGCGCAGGTGGCGCAGTAGCAGAACCGGCAGCTTGAATCTGGATGTTGACGTTCGGGTATTCCTTTTTGTAACCCTCGGCCCACAGGGTCATCAGGTTAGCCAGGGTATCGGAACCGACGCTGGACAAGTTGCCCGATACACCAGTGGTCTTCACGTACGCCGGGATTGCCGGATCAACACCAGCGGCCACCGCGTTGGCGGTCGCAACGCCAGCAGCGACAAAAGTCATTGCCGCCATCAAACGTTTCAGTTTCATGCCTTGCTCCTAGCAGATAGGGATAGTTGGATCGGGGCCAAGTATCGGGAGGCCGTGTGAACACTCTATGTCTGGAATGTGACAGTTAGATGAAAGGCCACTATTGGACACGACTCTGGCTTAAACCGGGAACACTCAGAATTGTTGGTCAAGATCCCGCTCGGACTTTTCCGACAGCCCTTTAGGGTTGCTGCTCGGACGCGTGCCCTCTAACCTGCCAGCGCATTCAAAACTCCGCCAAAGGTTGACAAATACACAGCCGGGAATAGCCTTGTCAACCTAAGGAGACTTTTATGATCAATGACCGAATTCGTCGCGCAAGGCTGCTTAAGGGCATGTCACTTGAAGCGTTAGCACTCCAGTTGGGCGACATCACCAAACAAGGCCTGAGTAAATATGAAAAGGGATTAAGTACTCCCAACTCACAGCGGCTTTTGCAATTGGCCAAAGTACTGGAAGTGAGTCCAGAATATTTTTTCCGCCCTGAAGCCTTGCCTCTGGCCCCGCTGGAGTTCCGCAAACTGGCCAAGATGCCTCAATACCGCCAGGTGCAGGTCGAGGAGCAGGTCCGGGAGCATCTGGAACGCTATATTGCCCTGGAAGAATGCTTCGAGCCGCGGGATATTCAGACTGCCAAAACCCCAGCGTATTTACTGCCGGTCTCTTCTATAGAAGACGCCGAGATCGCAGCTGACGAACTGCGAAAGTATTGGGGCATTGGCGGCGATCCGATCGCTAACCTGACCGAACAACTGGAAGAACATGGCATCAAGGTAGTAATGCTCGAGGGCCCGGATGATTTTGATGGCGCCTGCGTAGCCACCCGTGACGGCGAGCACGTACTGATTGCCTTGAACGGCCAGCGCTCAGGTGAGCGCATTCGTTTTACCGCGGCCCATGAGCTGGGACATTGGGTCATGCGGCTGCCCGAAGAGATGTCGGAGCGCGAAAAAGAGAATTGTTGTCATCGTTTCGCGGGTGCATTTCTTTATCCAGCTGAAGCCGTTACCCGTGATTTTGGTAGCCGTCCTCGCTCGAGGATCCATACTCAGGAGCTGTTGATTGCCAAACGTCAGTACGGACTTTCAATGCATGCTGCGTTGCGCCGCCTGAAAGATCTCGGCCTGGTGGGCGATACCGGCTACAAGCTGCTCACCATTCAATTCAGTGCCAATGGGTGGCGCAAGACCGAACCCGAGCCACTTCCCTGCAAACCGCCTCAACGTTTTGAGTCTCTGGTGTTCTGGGCGCTGGCGGAAGACTTGATCACTAGGTCTCGAGCTGCGGAACTACTGCGAAGGCCCTTGAAGGCACTGGAGAGTGCATGAGCCTGATCTATATCAGCGATACGAATATCTGGATCGACTTCAGAAATGCCGGACTGCTGGAACAGATGTTCAAACTACCCCTCACCCTTTGCTGTACTGACTTTGTTCTGTATGAGCTCGAAGATTTTCTGCATGAAGAGTTGCTCGCGCAGGGACTTTTGGTAGAGGCGTTTGACGAAAGAGGTGTACAAAATTTACTCACATTGAAAATCGAGCACCGCAATAGCTCAATGGCCGATGTGTCCTGCTATTTACTGGCTCACACTACAGGCAGGCCGTTGCTGACAGGTGATGGACAACTGCGTCGCCAGGCGCAGAAAGAGGGTATTCAAGTGCGTGGTGCACTATGGCTACTGGACCTGATGGTGGAACACCACACAATCACGCCATCAGTCGCCGCTCAGGCCTTGGAAAATATGCTCTGGCACGGCGCACGGTGGCCAGGCGCCGAATGCGAAACCAGGCTCTCGCGGTGGCGAGAGCCTGAACAGGCTTAGCGCGAACGCTTCCACAGATACCCACCCACCACCATCCCCATCAAGCACAGGGCGGCAACGTAGTAAGCCGGACCCATCGGACTTTCCTTCATCAGCAGCGACACCGCCAGCGGCGTCAGCCCGCCGAACACGGCGTAGGCCACGTTGTAGGAAAACGACAAGCCACTGAAACGCACAACAGGCGGGAAGGCTTTGACCATCACGTAGGGAACGACGCCGATGGTGCCTACGAACAGGCCAGTCAGGGCGTACAGCGGGAACAACCAATCCGGGTGGGCCATAAGGCTGTGATACAGCGTCCAGGACGTCGCCAGCAGCAGTGCACAACCGGTGACCAGCACGCGGCCGGCGCCGAAGCGGTCAGCCAAGGCGCCCGAGGCGATGCAACCCAGGCTCAGGGTAACAATGGCCAGACTGTTGGCCTGCAGCGCAACGGTCGGGCTGAAGTGGTAGACGGTTTGCAGCACGGTCGGGGTCATCAGGATGACCACCACCACGCCAGCCGACAGCAGCCAGGTCAGCAGCATCGACAACACGATGGCGCCACGGTGATCACGCAGGACCGCGCGCAATGGCAGTTCGGCGGCCAGGGTCTTGCGCTGCTGCATTTCGGCAAAGATCGGTGTTTCATGCAGCCAGCGGCGCAGGTACACCGACAGCAGGCCGAACACGCCGCCAAGCAGGAACGGAATGCGCCAGGCGAAATCCGAGACCTGCTCCGGGCTATAAAGCGTATTGATCGCGGTGGCCACCAGCGAACCCAGCAAGATACCGGCAGTGAGGCCGCTGGTCAGGGTGCCGCAGGCGTAGCCGATGTGGCGCGGCGGTACGTGTTCGGAGACGAACACCCAGGCGCCCGGTACTTCGCCACCGATTGCCGCGCCCTGGATGATGCGCATCAGCAGCAACAGCACCGGTGCCCACAGGCCGATCTGCGCGTAGGTCGGCAGCAGGCCCATGATCAGGGTCGGCACGGCCATCATGAAGATGCTCAGGGTGAACATTTTCTTGCGGCCCAGCAGGTCGCCGAAGTGCGCCATGATAATGCCGCCCAGGGGGCGCGCCAGGTAGCCGGCGGCGAAGATGCCGAAGGTCTGCATCATGCGCAGCCATTCAGGCATGTCCACAGGGAAGAAGAGTTTCCCGACCACGGTGGCGAAAAACACGAAAATGATGAAATCATAAAACTCCAGCGCCCCGCCCAAGGCAGACAGCGACAGGGTTTTGTAGTCGTTGCGGGTCAGCGGGCGCGACGGTTGCGCACTGCTTGCGGGCACGGAGGACATGGTAAGGCTTCTCTTATAGTAGTCGGGACGGCAAGCCCGGGACTTGCGGCAGGCTTGGCAAGATAGCAAATCGCTAGAAAAAGCACAGCGTTGAGCGAACAACAGTTCAAAGGCGCTAAATATTCCCCATTAATTGCGCCTAGAGGCACAGTTGCCGGAAAAAGCCGCGATACAGCCGCTAAATGCCGACCAAATGAACGCCCAGAGGTCGTCGTGGCGCCAGGGTCTCGATATACTCGGCCCCTGCAAGCGCCAGAACCGCAGTCTTGAGGGGCTGCTGTGCCAAAACGCCGTTGGGTGCCATCCAGCCGATTTGGCAGAGTTTCCCTTTAGTACGCCTTACGAGAAACGCATCACGCGGTGTATGTTGGTGCTGAAACGTTTTTTTCGAAGACGGCTATCCACTTGAAATACCCATGAAGCGTTACGGGTCAGAGGCCCTCGGCATGATCGAACTCGAACAAGAAGATCCTATCCCGCAAGGCGATCTCGCCCTGCAAATCACCGCGCTCCCGCGTGAAACCAACGGTTTTGGCGACATCTTTGGCGGCTGGCTGGTCGCACAGATGGACCTGGCCGGCACCGCCATGGCCAGCAAGGTCGCAGGTGGGCGTGTGGCAACCGTGGCCATTGATCGCATGGCGTTCCTGGTGCCGGTTGCGGTGGGCGCGCAGCTGTCCTTTTATACGCAGGCCCTGGAAATCGGCCGCAGCTCGATTCAGATGATGGTCGAAGTGTGGAGCGACGATCCGCTGTCCAGCGAATGGCGCAAGGTGACCGAGGCGGTATTTGTATTCGTCGCCATCGACGGCAGCGGTCGCACGCGCTCGGTTCCTTCGCGCGCACGTTAAACCTCGCCGGGATTTGACGGTCAATTGCCCCATTGCCTGCCACCAAGAGTGCTTTGTTATGCCGACGCCCCACGTTGAAACCGTGAAAATCGACGAGCTGGATTGCTGGCGTATTCGCCACAACGGCGCCGAACTGATGGTGGCCCAGCAGGGCGCGCATATCTTCAGTTACGGACGCGATGGCGAACAGCCGCTGATCTGGCCGAACCCTAACGCGGTCTTCAAGCAAGGCAAAGGCATTCGTACCGGTGTGCCGGTGTGCTGGCCATGGTTTGGTGTGTTTGAGCGCAACCCGCAGAGCGTCAAGGCGATGCGCCAGAGCGAGCAGCCCGCCGGCGCCCACGGTTTCGTGCGTACCGCGTTGTGGGAATTGGCCGCGACCGAGCTTGAAGGTGACGCGCTACGCGTGGATCTGGTACTGCCGGTGCCGGCAGGCGGGTTTCCTGGCTGGCCCCATCCGGTTGACCTGACACTGAGCCTGCTGCTGGATGAGCAACTGCATATCCGCCTGACCAGCCACAACCGTGGCACCGGTACCGTAACCCTCAGCCAGGCGCTGCACACCTACTTCGCCGTCAGCGATGTGCGCAACGTGCAGGTCGAAGGGCTGGACGGGCATGCCTATCTCGATACCGCAGACAATTGGGCCGAGAAGACACAATCCGGCCTGCTGCACTTCACGGCCGAGACCGATCGAATTTACCTCGACACGCCGTCACAGCTGAACATCGTCGACAAAGACTGGCAGCGCCGCATTCAGCTCACTGCCGAGGGTTCGAAGTCGACGGTGATCTGGAACCCCTGGACCGAACGCGCCAAGGCGTTTGACGACATGGCCGATGATGGCTGGCCAGGCATGCTGTGCATCGAGACGGCGAATGTGCTGGATGATGTGGTGGTGTTGGCCCCGGGGCAAAGCCACACGCTGGCGGTCAGTATCACTGCAGCCCCGTTGTAATCTTTCTGACGGGCACCCCGTTGATGGATGCAGGTCCGGCGCACTGCCCTTTAGTGCGGCGGATCGCTGCATCATTTATGTAGAGCCTCAAGTCTAATCAGCCTCGTTATGGTGCAAAAAACGCATCTGACAAAGGCCCCTCAATGATTCCTTCTCCCCTGGAAGTAACGCAACAGCCTCCCTCCCACGTGGCCCAACTCATGGTCAAGTGGAACGACGCAGTAACAGAGATCCTCCGCGCCCAACCTTCATTGACCTTTTGCGCCAATCAGCTCGTCCTGGAGGCGCTCGCCAAATCCCTTGATAAGCACCCCACCGAACACCTTTACCTGAAAAATCCTGAGGACTCCCTGATTGATGCGCCCAGCGCGAACGACAGGACGCTGAAAACCCTGGCGCAGGACGCGCTCCATCAATGTCGGATTCCGGCGTATTACCACCAGCGCAGTGACTTCTATCTCTATAAAAACGGCGCATTCCTGCGACTGGGTGACGCAGGCCAGATAGCAATCAGAACCCTGATGAATCAGTTGCTGGGGGTTGAGTACTACCTCAATGACCTCAATCACTTCTGGAGTGCCAGTCACAGCGCAACCCAACAATCCCGCAGTACCTATATCGCTCAAGCCCTCGCGCTTCTGATCCAGTGCGAGGCGTCATTGCGATTCGAAACGGCGTCCCTTGACCCCGCCAGTGTCGCGTTGGTCCGGCAACTGGGCACAGCCGCCCTGCCCGGCACCCTGAACATCTTTCACCTCAACCTGCAAGACACCACAGGACCCGACGAACTGGCGCTGATCGGTGCGTTCGCCCTGTGCACCTGGCCACTGGATGAACACCGAACCTCCAACCCCACGGTGCTCTACCTGCCGAGGCAAGGCCTGATCGGGTTCACCAGTCCCACGGCGCTGAAGACACATATCACCCGGTTGTTTAAAACAGAGCCTGGGCGTGAACAGCTGCTGGTCAGCCTTGCTCATCGCCACCACCCGGCGTTTACAAGCCTGGCGCCACGGGCCAACAGAGATGCGCGGGTCAATCTGATGCCGGTCACCGGTGTTGAGCATTTTTTCCACCATCAAGTTGGCCTGTTGCTCAGCAAGCAGCGCCAGGATATCGAGTACCACTGGGCCACTCATCGCGACGCCCCGGAGGGCGTGGTGAAAAAAATCGACCAGGCGGCCAGCCTGTTTGCACTGCTGGATTTCAGCCGGTCCATCACGCAGCATGCCCGGCCGCTCTTGATCACCCGCGCACAACAAAGGGGGGCGGCGGTTACGGCCCAGCAGCAGTTGATGCAAACACAGGCCGACCGACTGATTGACTTCCCTGGCCTGCTGGCCCAGTTGAACAGCCTCCAGGCGCGGGCCAGGCAGCAACCGCTGACAGAAGAGTTCTTTGCACCTCATCGCCAATCACCACTGTTCAAGGCATGCGCGCGGGCTGTGGAGGTCTTGAACAAACTCAAGGATGACAGCGACTTCGCAGACTGGATGCGCCAACGATCCAGCCCAGCCGAGATCGACTGGTCGCCCTTGCGGGTATTGGAAAAGCTCGTCAATAACCAGCCAGCGCTGGCGGACTCGCCGCTGACCCGCTTTACCGTTCAGGGCGTGCTGCTACCCCTGAGCACGGTGCCGATCTATTGGCGCAACGATGTCAACGTCTTGATAGCGGCGCGACGGGACGTCGGTGACGGCATTCGCGCAGACGGCACCGTTCGGCTTGATCTTGCACTCAAGTTCTATGCAGTTCCCATCGCAGCGGATAATCCGCTGCAACAGATGATTGAGCGACTTCAGGAACACGCCGCCTCACTGTCGCTGGACCTGAGTGTAGGCGAACTGCCTTTTGATCAGCTCATGGATGAACAAGACGATGCCAACCTGCAACGACGGATCAACCAGCAACTCATCACTGGCAACGGTTCGATATTCAAGCAGTTGACCCTGCACTTTCTGACACCCCAACGCGAAGCCCAGGCGCTGAAGACCCCCACAGTCGTGCTCGAACAGTGGTTCAAGACGCGTCAATGCCTTGAGTTCGCCAACCAATTGGTCAGAGCATTGGACTGGTATACCGCCGAGGGTGAGAACCCACCGGAGAAAGTGCTGCGCAACCTGGTCTGGCGCACGCTTTGGCTGAATTTTGAACGCCCAAAAGGCAAAGCTCGCACGACCGTCGCCGGAGAAGAAATAGCCACCCCCCTGCACTGGGGCTACAACTACAGCTACATTCATCGACAACTTGAGCAGTCCCTGAGCCACAACTGCCAGCTCACTCCTGGCGGCATCCAATTGGCCAAGCGCCTGCTGCAACAGGCTTCCGCCTCGGAGGTTTGGGTAAGGGACATTCCTGACGACCTGCATTACGCCAGCTCTATCGCCTGGGTGAATTTCAAGGCAGCCGTGGCGCTTGCGCACGCCATTACACCCGGCTCGGCTCAACACATGACCTTCCCACAACTGCTCGGGTTACTGGCCACAACAAGCGAGAGCGCCACGCCCGAGCAAACACTGGTGATCGCGCTGGCCCGGCTGGAGCCCACGCTGGAGTGGGCCAAAGCCAACGGCGTACTGCCTAGCGCAAGCAATGAATACACACCTGAACAAGCCCAATTGGCCGTAGAGGCGTTGGAGCAGCACGAGCAGGAGATAACCCAGGCCACGGCAACCATTTCCCAAGCCCCCCCTGGCCGCTGGCGTTTCACCACGGACGCAGCGTTCGAACAAGGCTTCAATGATTACCTGAGCGGCGCCAAATCAGCCTACCAAACCTTTATCCGAGCATTGCTGCCCAACCTGCCACTGCCTGACCGCAGCGCGATCGAAAACGGCGAGGTCACGCTGTACGCCCTGCGCCAGGAACTGCAACACGTGACGGTTGAGCGCGAAACCCCACAGAACATCGCGGCCGCACGGGGACGTCACGGCTTTATCATCCAGGCCCGGGATAAGCACCGCACCACCTACTATGAGGTGTTCCCTCGCGCGGCAGTGATCCGTGCGCGTCCAGACATTCAAACGCTGACGGTCAATGGCAAGGTTGTCGTGGAATCCACCGGCGGCTCAAGCCGCTCGGGCAAGGCAGCCTTTCGCCGCGCAACGTCTATGCCGTTCGATTGGGCCGCGTATCAACAGGGCCAGCGCCCGCGCGAAACGGTGTCCAGCCTGTTGATTGCCGAGCCCATCGGTCAGGTGTTGCCCGCCACTGCGCCAGCCCCTTCGGAGTACCTGCGGGCCGCACAAACATTGACTTCGGCGCGCAGTCGACAACTGGCAGCCATCGTTGCCGATGCGCTGTTTCACACGGACGAGTCCCAGCTCAAATTGGCCGCTGAACGCAACACCTCAGCGCTTGAGGCGGCACACGAAACCATTAACGACTTCAGCTTCTACGCCAAGATGCTGGTGCCTTTCTGGGGCGGGATAGAGGACATCGCCTCGGGCGACCCACAACGCGTGGAAAGCGGCGCGTTGTCGCTCTTCACCGACGTGCTCTCCTTCGCCGCCCCCATCGGTAAGTACGTTGGCGGTTCGACGCGCCTAGTTGCACAAGCCGGGAGGATCAGTTTTCAGGCGGCGCTGCCGAGGTTCGCGGCACTCACCAAAACGTTTTTGCTGACCTCCCTCAAAGAACTCAACCCGCTGGAAGCCGTACCGTCCTTGCTCAAGATCGGCGGCTTGAGTGCGCTGCGGCTCAGCGTTGCGGCTGCGCGCCAGGTGGACGCAGGCCTGGCGTTGTTCAGGAAGACCCTCGTCAAACCATCGTTCATGCCCTCTGGCCGAACGCTACAGTCGGTCGACCCGCAAACCTGGAAACCCCTTGAGACGCAGGACAGTCTGTTTACCGTAGAAGGCATCGACCATGTGCCCATGCGCAGCGTCGGCACCGACCTGTTGCCGGAGTACCGCCTGATCGATCCGCTGACCAACCAAGCGTTCGGGCCGCGGTACATCCCGTTTGGCGAAGAGGGCCTGCAACGTATCCCGGATCTCGACGGCTACATCGCGCACGTTCCGTATGAACAGAGCGCGGAATTCAGCCGCCGGGCCAACGGTGTCTACGATGGCAAGAATCAGCAGAGTTATGTCCGTTCCCGCGGCCAATGGTATGGGGTCGAAACGCGCCACGGCCTCGCAGGCGACACAGAGTTCTATATCGTTCACCCGCACAACAAGACACGTCCTGCGCACCGCATCGTCAACAAGGACGGAGTGTGGACGCCGGTCGGCGAAAGTGGGCATGCGGGGGGGAAAAGGCTGGAGGAGCTTAAAAAAGCCAAAGCTGAACGGGATGCGCGCTATCAACAAGCATACGAGACAATGGACACCGCGACACGACTGCTGGATCAGGCCACCCAATCGACCGAATTCAATACGATAAACCTGCTGTTCGACAAATCGTTCCTACACCAGGAAGCCGTCCAGGAACTGGGCCTGGTACACGCAAGGCACACCGAGTTGCGAATCTTCGACCCCAAGGATTTCGCCACGACACCGGACTTTGGCAGATCACGGTTGAGCGATGCCATTGATGTGGCAAACAACCTCAGGCCGCGTTATGCGGCAGTCGTTGATGATCTGGAAGGCTATCTGGAGGCTCAGCAAAAAAGCCTTCATCGGGTGAAAGAGACTGGCGCATTCCAGGGGCAAGACACACTCACCCTTAAACCGCTCTACGACTTTCTCGACGCTAAACGCAGCGCCGTTAACACCATTATTGAACAGACCAAGGCGTTGAAGTCTTTACTGGACGCCGAACTGGAACGGATGCTGGACACCCTGGAAAAACTCCCAGCGGCGAAAGCCGGACCATCGCCCGTCACCCCGCCTGCGCCTGGCACGTCGAAACTGTCCACCCAACCTACGCCGAAAAATCGTATTCCCATACTGATCGCCGGCGACCGGCCCCGCACCACTAAAACCGTGCTTGCCAAACCCAGGACCGAGAACAGCGACGTTGCCGACATCCTCGACAGCGAGGATCAGCGCATCGCCACCTATATCAAGTCTGGCGAGGACAAGCTCTGGATCAAGTCGACCATTCAGGTTAAAGAGCCCAGTGCACCAGCCTCTTCCAACCAGACGAACCTGACTCAGGAGCTGAACGCCGCCGCCAAGAAAATGCAGGACGTGCTAGAGGAACAGGATGACCTCATCGTGTTTTACAGGAACAAAGCGTCGGCCGAACCCGCGGGTGTCGAAGACCGTATCAGGCTGGGCGCAGCCAAGCTCAATCAAGGCGCCGATGACCTTGAGGCAGCCTGCACCACCGTCATCAATGAGACAGCTCGACAGGGTCTACTGGCGCAAGTACGGCATTTTAGGGAACACGCGACCCGCTTGAACACAATGGCCAAACTGCTGCGTCTGGACCTCGTTATCAAGCAAGCGCCCGATGCCAATGCCCTGGAGTTCTTGCACAGCCAGCCCGGGGTTCTAAGCACCCGCAAAACCCTTGACCGGGTCGCCGGCACCCGACAATCAAAAAAACCTGGTACCGAAAAATGGATCAAGGTTCCGGACTTTCTGGATGAGTTCGAGATCCATGCCAAAGGCAAGTTGTGGGCCTACGCGCACCTGCACTATGAGCAGGCGTCCCATAGCGTCCCTGCCAAATCCCATCTCAAGACGCCGGCACAGCGGGCGTTAGGGGCAACCGCCCAAGTCGAGGCCGCTCGCCAGGGCCGACGATTGGATATTCATCGCGCAGAGATCTATTGGCCACAAGCCAAGCGGGTGTTTTATCCCGATGCAGGGCGTTAAAGATCCGACTCCTTGACCACCCGTACCTTGCCGGCATCCAACGCGTAGGCGGCGTCCGCCAGGTCGTTGTTGACCTTTTCGACCTTGAGGGTGCCGGTCACCCACAGCGGCGTGTAGATATCGTCCAGCTGCAAGCCCTTGGGGTAGCGCACCAGCACCAGCTGATTGGGCGGCGGCGGCGGCACGTGGATGCACGCGCCTGGGTACGGCACGAGGAAGAACAAGGTGCTGCGACCCTTGGCGTCGGTTTCCAACGGCACCGGGTAACCGCCGATACGGATGTTCTTGCCATTCATGGCTGCGACGGTCTTGGTCGAATACATCACCGCCGGCAACCCCTTGCTCTGCTTCAAGCCACCTTTATCGGTAAAGGTGCCCTGGGCTTCGGGGGAGTTGTGGTCGATCTCGGGCATGGCTTCGAGGGCTTTCTGGTCGGAAAGCGGCATCAGGTCGAGCCAGTCGGTTTCCGGCAGTTCACCGGCGTGCGCCAGGCCAGGGCCCAGCAAAAGGAACATCAACAAAAGACGGCGCATGGAGAAGCTCGGCAAGTACAGGTGCCGAGCATTCTAGCCCCCTGCGCCTGCGCAGCGCAGAGGACTTTGTCGGCAGATTACTTCTTTTTGATCAGGCCGTAGATCACCAACAGGATGATCGCGCCAACCAGGGCACCGATGAAGCCTGCACCTTGGCCTGCCTGGTAGATACCCAGCGCCTGACCACCGTAGGTCGCGGCCAGGGAGCCGGCGATACCCAGCAGGATGGTCATGATCCAACCCATGCTGTCGTCGCCTGGTTTCAGGAAACGCGCCAGCAGGCCGACGATCAAGCCGATAAAGATGGTTCCGATGATACCCATGGCATTTCCCTCTGATTGAAGTGAGCTATGCCAAAGCCTAGTCAGGCTTTGGCATCCTGCAATCAGAGAGACGACGGTCACCAATGGTTCCCGTCGGACTTACCTTATTGCTCGGCGATCAGCGCTTCAACCTTGAGGATCTGCGCTTCCAATGTCGCGCGGTCCTTGCAGCGCAGGTTGGCGTGGCCGACCTTGCGCCCAGCCTTGAAGGCCTTGCCATAGTGATGCAGGTGGCAGTCATCGATGGCGATGACTTTTTCCACCGCCGGCACCGTGCCGATGAAATTGAGCATGGCGCTCTCGCCGACCTTGGCGGTGGAGCCCAATGGCAAGCCCGCGACCGCCCGCAGGTGGTTTTCGAACTGGCTGCACTCGGCGCCTTCGGTGGTCCAGTGCCCGGAGTTGTGCACGCGCGGGGCGATTTCGTTGGCCTTGAGGCCACCGTCGACTTCAAAGAACTCGAACGCCATCACGCCGACGTAATCCAGTTGCTTGAGCACACGGCTGGAATAATCTTCCGCCAGGGCCTGCAACGGGTGATCGGTACTGGCGACCGACAACTTGAGGATGCCGCTGTCGTGGGTGTTGTGCACCAACGGGTAGAAGCGGGTTTCGCCATCACGGGCACGCACGGCGATCAGCGAGACTTCGCCGGTGAACGGCACGAAGCCTTCCAGCAGGCAAGACACGCTGCCCAGCTCGGCAAAAGTGCCGACCACATCAGCGGCCGTGCGCAGGACTTTCTGGCCCTTGCCGTCGTAGCCCAGGGTGCGGGTTTTCAGCACAGCCGGCAGGCCGATGCTGGCGACGGCAGCGTCCAGGTCCGCCTGGGACTGGATGTCGGCGAAGGCCGGGGTGGGAATGCCCAGGTCCTTGAACATGCTTTTTTCGAACCAGCGGTCACGGGCGATGCGCAAGGCTTCGGCGCTCGGGTACACCGGCACGAACTGCGACAGGAACGCCACGGTTTCGGCCGGCACGCTTTCGAACTCGAAGGTTACCAGGTCGACTTCATCCGCCAGTTGGCGCAGGTGGTCCGGGTCACTGTAGTCAGCGCGCAGATGTTCACCCAACGCGGCTGCGCAAGCGTCCGGCGCCGGGTCCAGGAAAGCGAAGTTCATCCCCAGCGGGGTTCCCGCCAAGGCCAGCATGCGACCCAGTTGGCCGCCACCGATTACACCGATTTTCATCGTCAACAACCTCAGGCGATGCGTGGGTCTGGATTGTCCAGCACGCTGTCTGTCTGCTCAGCACGGAATTTTTTCAGCACCGCATGAAACTGCGGGTGCTTGGCGCCCAGGATGCTGGCGGACAGCAGGGCGGCGTTGATTGCGCCGGCCTTGCCGATCGCCAGGGTCGCCACCGGAATGCCGGCTGGCATCTGCACGATGGACAGCAGCGAATCCACGCCCGAGAGCATCGCCGACTGCACCGGCACGCCGAGCACCGGCAGGTGGGTCTTGGCCGCACACATGCCTGGCAAGTGCGCTGCACCGCCGGCACCGGCGATGATCACCTCGATGCCACGGGATTCTGCTTCATCGGCATACTGGAACAGCAAATCCGGGGTGCGGTGGGCAGAGACCACTTTCACTTCATACGGAATGCCGAGTTTTTCCAGCATATCGGCGGTGTGGCTAAGGGTGGACCAATCGGACTTGGAGCCCATGATCACGCCAACCAATGCACTCATCGTCGTGCCTCTTCTCTCTGGGCGCCCGCAGGCGCGTCAAAAAACAACAAGCCACGCGGGAAATCCGGCGTGGCTTGTTGTACGAATTAAGGCCGGTTGGACCGGCCGAAGGCCGCGCAGTATACCGTAATAATCGAGATAAACAGCCCCTTGGATGACCATCTGTCTAGCGGTGCAAACCGGCGGTTTTATTGACTCTGAGGTCAGCGATCCCCCGCCGGATTCTGCGCTGCTCCACCTTCCAGTTTTCGCCACAGCAACCGCACATTCGCCTTACGGACCAAGGCACAGCGATACAGGCGGATTTCCAGCGGCACATGCCATTGCGGCCCGCCGCACACCACCAACTCACCTCGGGCCAACTCCGCCCGCACGCTCAGTTGCGGCACCCAGGCGATACCCAAGCCTTCCAGAGCCATGCTCTTGAGGCTGTCAGCCATGGCGGTTTCATACACCGTGGTAAAGCGCAGTGCACGTTGACGCAACAGCAAGTGCACGGAGCGGCCGAGAAAAGCACCCGCGCTGTAGGCCAAAAGCGGCACGCTGCCCTCGCCTTCCAGGTCAAACAACGGCTTGCCATCGGCATCCGCCGCACACACCGGGAGCATTTCGGTGTTGCCCAAGTGCAGGGAGGGGAAGATTTCCGAGTCCATCTGCATCGCCGCATCCGGGTCGTAGAATGCCAGCATCAAGTCGCAACCGCCCTCGCGCAGGGCATGCACCGCGTCGCCGACGTTGGTGGCGACCAGCCGCGTGGCGATGTTCAGGCCTTCGTTGCGCAACTGCGCAATCCAGCGCGGGAAGAAGCCCAACGCCAGGGAGTGGGCCGCCGCCACTTGCATGACTTCACCCTGCCCGCCTTCCAGATGATGCAAATGGCGCAGCACTTCACCGAGCTGTTCAACCACCGTGCGCGCGGTCACCAGAAACAACTGCCCCGCCGCCGTGAGTTCCACGGGTGTGCGCGAGCGGTTGACCAGCGTCAGCCCCAACGCCGCTTCCAGGCTGCGGATACGTCGGCTGAACGCCGGCTGGGTCACAAAGCGTCGTTCCGCCGCCTGGGAAAAGCTGCGGGTGGCCGCCAAGGCGCTGAAGTCTTCCAGCCATTTGCTCTCAAGGTTCATCACTTCCTCCCACGGGTACGCACCATTTTGGCACACACGCCCGTCATCATAGCCGGGTCACACCTGCATTATGCCGTTTGTGCATAGGCCAGTGTTTAACAGCATTGGCCCAAAAACTTCCACAAGCCTAGCATTCGCAGCGTTCCGGCCAGTTCCGGGTCCCTATCGAGATGATTTCCGTCATGTCCTCTGCTGCATCATTCCGTACCGAAAAAGACCTGCTTGGCGTACTCGAAGTACCGGCTCAAGCGTATTACGGCATCCAGACCCTGCGAGCGGTGAACAACTTCCGTCTCTCGGGCGTTCCGATTTCGCATTACCCGAAATTGGTGGTCGGTCTGGCAATGGTCAAGCAAGCGGCGGCTGACGCCAACCGCGAGCTGGGTCAGCTCAGCGAAGCCAAGCACGCTGCCATCAGCGAAGCCTGTGCACGTCTGATCCGCGGCGATTTCCACGAAGAGTTCGTGGTGGACATGATTCAAGGCGGCGCTGGCACTTCAACCAACATGAATGCCAACGAAGTCATCGCCAACATCGCGTTGGAGGCCATGGGCCACAACAAGGGCGAGTACCAGTACCTGCACCCGAACAACGACGTGAACATGGCGCAGTCGACCAACGACGCCTACCCGACCGCGATCCGCCTGGGTCTGCTGCTGGGCCATGACGCGCTGCTGGCCAGCCTTGACAGCCTGATCCAGGCCTTCGCCGCCAAAGGCGTCGAGTTCGGCCATGTGCTGAAAATGGGCCGCACCCAATTGCAAGACGCCGTGCCGATGACCCTCGGCCAGGAATTCCGCGCCTTCGCCACCACCCTGAGCGAAGACCTGGCCCGCCTGAAAACCCTGGCGCCAGAGCTGTTGACCGAAGTGAACCTGGGCGGCACCGCCATCGGCACCGGCATCAACGCCGACCCGCGCTATCAGGCCCTGGCCGTGCAACGCCTGGCCACCATCAGCGGCCAGCCACTGGTGCCGGCAGCCGACCTGATCGAAGCCACCTCCGACATGGGCGCCTTCGTGCTGTTCTCCGGCATGCTCAAGCGTACCGCCGTAAAGCTGTCGAAGATCTGCAACGACCTGCGCCTGCTGTCCAGCGGCCCACGTACCGGGATCAACGAGATCAACCTGCCGGCCCGTCAGCCAGGCAGCTCGATCATGCCCGGCAAGGTTAACCCGGTGATCCCGGAAGCCGTGAACCAGGTGGCATTCCAAGTGATCGGCAACGACCTGGCCCTGACCATGGCAGCCGAAGGCGGCCAACTGCAACTGAACGTGATGGAGCCGCTGATCGCTTTCAAGATCTTCGACTCGATCCGCCTGCTGCAACGCGCCATGGACATGTTGCGCGAGCACTGCATCGTCGGCATCACCGCCAACGAAGCGCGCTGCCGCGAACTGGTCGAGCACTCCATCGGCCTGGTCACCGCGTTGAACCCGTACATCGGCTATGAAAACGCCACCCGCATCGCCCGTATCGCTCTTGAAAGCGGCCGTGGCGTGCTGGAATTGGTGCGTGAAGAAGGCTTGCTCGACGACGCCATGCTCGACGACATCCTGCGCCCCGAAAACATGATTGCCCCACGCTTGGTTCCCCTGAAGGCCTAAGCGTTTGTTGCACCGCTCACCAGGTTGAGGGACTAGACACCTCTCACCTTTTGAGGGCCTGAAGGCTCGTTCTTCAGGCCCTTTTTTTTGCCTCAAGGTTGTGAAATGACGCCCATAAAAAATCCAATATCGCCCTGCAAGCCCACCGCCCTGCTGAAACCTTTAATCGCCCCGTGCAGACGGATCACGCGCTCCTAGGTATAGTGCCGCCCCTCTTCGCGTCTGCGGCCGTCGGTAACGAGGCCCGGATACAGCGCGAAACCGCATGAATAACAACCCGCAAAAGGATTGGGGTCGAACTGCCGCGCACTGCCTGGTGCCATGCGGCGTGGTCGGACCGTCCTGCGTTTGCCATTAGAAAAATCAGCGAGGAACACTCCATGCTCGAAGTCATCAACGACTTCCTCTCAGGGAAAGTACTGATCGTGCTCATTGTCGGGCTCGGCGGTTATTTCACGATTCGCTCGCGTTTCGTTCAACTGCGTCACTTTTTCCACATGTTCTCGGTGTTCAAAGACAGCCTGAAAAGCAGCTCCGACCAACTCAGCTCGTTCCAGGCGCTGATGCTCAGCCTGGCTGGCCGCGTGGGTGCCGGTAACATCGCCGGCGTCGGCATTGCCGTGACCCTGGGTGGCCCCGGTGCCGTGTTCTGGATGTGGGTCACCGCGTTGGTGGGCATGTCGTCGAGCTTCATCGAGTGCTCCCTCGGCCAGTTGTACAAACGCACTGATGCCGAAGGCACCTACCGTGGTGGCCCGGCGTATTACATCCAGCACGGCTTGCAGAAGCGCTGGCTGGGTATGGTCATGGCCTTCCTGTTGCTGGTGACCTTCGGTTTTGCCTTCAACGGCCTGCAAGCCCACGCCGTGACCCACTCGCTGAACAACGCCTTTGGCCTGGACACCACCTACACCGGCCTCGCGCTGGCTGTGCTGTTGGGCCTGGTGTTCATCGGCGGGATCAAGCGTATTGCTTCGATTGCCGACCTGCTGGTGCCAGTCAAGACCCTGGTCTACATCGCCGTGACCCTGTACGTGATCGTGCTGCAATTCGACCACGTTCCGGCCATGCTCGCGACCATCGTCAAGAGCGCTTTCGGCCTCGACCAAGCCTTCGGTGGCCTGGTGGGCAGTGCGATCATCATGGGCGTGAAGCGCGGCGTGTTCGCCAACGAAGCAGGTTTAGGCAGTGCGCCTAACGTGGCGGCGGTGGCTTCCGTAGAGCACCCGATTGCCCAGGGCGTGGTCCAGGCGTTCAGCGTGTTCCTCGACACCTTCGTGATCTGCACCTGCACCGCGCTGCTGATCCTGCTCTCCGGTTTCTACACCCCAGGCTTTGAAGGCGACGGCATTGCCCTGACCCAGAACTCCCTGGCCGCTGTAGTGGGCGACTGGGGCCGCATGTTCATCTCCGTGGCCCTGGCGTTGTTCGTGTTCACCTCGATCATGTACAACTACTACCTCGGCGAGAGCAACCTGCGCTTCCTGGTGGGCAACAACCGCAAGGTGCTGATGGGCTACCGCGCGCTGGTGCTGGTGCTGATTTTCTGGGGTTCCATCGAGAACCTGAGCACCGTGTTCGCCTTCGCAGACATCACCATGACCATGCTCGCGTTCGTCAACCTGTTCGCCCTGGCGTTCCTGTTCAAGATCGCCATGCGCATCCTGAATGACTACGACAACCAGCGCGCGGCGGGTATCAAGACGCCAGTGTTCGACTCCAGCCGGTTCCCTGACCTGGACCTGGACCGCAAGGCCTGGCCGGCCAATCCGGTAAAACCGGATGCCGCTACTTCGGCTGAGCTGAACGCCCAAGTACAACGCTAAAACATCGATAGATGACACGCCGCCCGGCCTTGGGCATGCTCTGGGCCCGGCGGCGTTTTTCGTTCAGGAGATTTCTCGATGCAACCAGCTCACAACGTGATGGTGCTCTACACCGGCGGCACCATCGGCATGCAGGCCAGCGCCAACGGCCTGGCCCCCGCGTCCGGCTTTGAAGCCCGCATGCGCGAACAGCTCGCCGGTCAGCCTTTGCCCGCCTGGCGCTTCCAGGAAATGGCCCCGCTGATCGACAGCGCCAACATGGCCCCCGCCTATTGGCAGCGCCTGCGCATCGCCGTGATCGACGCAGTGGACCAAGGCTGCGACGGCGTGCTGATCCTGCACGGCACCGACACCCTGGCCTACAGCGCGGCAGCCATGTGCTTCCAACTGTTGGGCCTGCCGGCGCCGGTGGTGTTCACCGGTTCCATGCTGCCGGCCGGCGTGCCGGACAGCGATGCGTGGGAAAACGTCAGTGGCGCGTTGCAGGCGTTGGGTGCAGGTCTGGCACCGAGCGTGCACCTGCACTTCCACGGCGCAATGATGGCGCCCACCCGCTGCGCAAAGATCCGCAGCTTCGGCCGCAACCCGTTCGCCGCGCTGAACCGCCAGGGCGGCGCTGACCCTGCCGATGCCATTCCACTCGCCCTGGATTACCGCCAGCCCAAAGCCCTGGCTAACGTCGGCGTACTGCCATTGGTGCCGGGCATCGGCGCGGCCCAACTGGACGCGGTGATCGGCAGCGGCATCCAGGCGCTGATCGTCGAATGCTTCGGCAGCGGCACCGGGCCGAGCGACAACCCGCAATTCCTCGCCAGCCTGCAACAGGCGCACGACAAAGGGATTGTGGTCGTGGCCATCACCCAATGCCATGAAGGCGGCGTTGAGTTGGATGTCTACGAGGCCGGTAGCCGCCTGCGTGGCGTCGGCGTGCTGTCCGGTGGCGGCATGACCCGTGAAGCGGCATTCGGCAAGCTCAACGCGCTGCTGGGCGCCGGGCTCGACAGCCAGCAAGTGCGCCGCCTTGTGGAGCTGGACCTGTGCGGCGAACTGAGCTGAACAGCCACCTTACATAAGCACCACCGCGCCTGAGCCAAGGCTTCCTAGCATGGCAACGCTCCAGGTTTCCCCTGAGGCCGTTGCCATTCTTTTGCCTGCCAGGACGCGCCATGACCCTTACTCCGTCAACCTATTCCCATCAAAACCTCACCGATACGCTCATCACGCAAATGTCCACCGGGCCTGCGTTCCGCGAAGTCGCCGCCACGTTGCTGCGTGAACAGTTACAAGAGCTATACCCGGCTCTGGACATCGACCCGAACGTGACCATGGTGGGCACCCCGATCTGGGACATTGAAGATGGCCACGTCGTACCCGTCGGCCGCCATTACAAGGCACTCACCGACATCCTCGCCGTCCAGGCCGTGCTGGCGGTGCCCGTGCTGTACATCGAAGGTGAACACTTCCTGACCCAACTGCCGATCGTTGAGCCCGCCGTACACTTGCCGGTGCGCATCCTCGACATCACCCGCCTGCTCAATGCGCTGGCACCGTTGATGTTACGCGGTTATCAACAGGCTCAGATGGAGTACTGGAACGCTTCGGAGGCTGACAGCGGCCCGCGCTGGCACGCGCTGTCAAAGACGCTGCGCGACTTCTGGAACCTCGACCAGGCGCCCGGCTTGACCGACGATGATTGCCAACTGGCACACCAGCTATATCGCACGCCGGACTTCGCCCTGCGCAGCGTCGATGACCCCCAGGCCGTCAGGGCCTACGTGATTGATATCGACCAGGTCGACGACAAGGGCAAGACCACCCACCTGGATGAGCACCTGATCAGTGTCTTGACCGGTCAACAAAAGGGTCACGAGGTGGTTCTCACCCACACCCTGCTCGACGGATTCAAGAAACACACCAGCCTGGAACAACTGGGTGAGGATTTGCCGCAGTTGCTAGGCACCGAACTGGGGCCCATAAAAGTGCAGTGGCGCCTGGTGGAGCCCAATGGCGATTTTTTCGACTACCTGGCCTGCGCCTTTATCAGCCTCCAGATCATGGCCATCGGCAGCATCAATTTTTCCGGTTTGCGCGAGCCGGGCGCCTCCCAGCGAAGCCTTATACAACCGCCAGCGCCGCAAGCCACACCCAGTGGCCCGGACTTGCAGCAGTACGTGCAAGCCCTGCCCGACTGGCTGACCGCCGCCTCGGCCTCAGACCAGGATGCCTTCTCGCGCCACCTCAAAGACCTCGCGACCCTGCACAGCTTGAATCGTGGCCGGACTTATCAAGAGGGCATAAGCCCGATCCAGCAATACGCTCTCGACCAGCTAAACGCCGAGATGCTCAAGGACCACCCCACGGCCTCCACAGGGTGGTTGGGCAACCTCGAGATTGTGGTGCGCAGCCCCGTGATCTGGGGCTTATTCCCGGTACCCGGGCAGTTCGACACGTCTATATTCAGCCTGACCGAGCTGGCCCTGCAGAACCTGATCGCCCTGCCTCTGGGCGTCAAGACGCTGCGCCAGCGCAAGCAGGAACAGTTGCCTGACTGGCTGACCCTTGACTACCTGGAAGACTTGATCAGCCGTGTGGACATCGGCAACACCTACCCGACCCTGGTCAAGGAAACACTGCTGGACGATCCCCTGGAGGCCGCGCGCCGCCAGTTGCTCTACACCCAGCACTTGCGCATCCAACTGCCGATGCTGGCACTGCAATGCAAAATCCGCGACGAGGGTGGAATCAATGAACAGGGCTATCGGTATATCACCGCGTTGATGCAGGCTGCCCCCGCCGACCGCCAGGTGGAGGGCCAGATGATTGTCATCCGCCCGCTGGCCTTTGTGCCGAGCCTGCGGCTGGATACGACCCCCGACGTGGTCGCCAATATGTTCGTGATTGGCCCTCAGGACATGGACGCCGGCCCGTGCTTGCTCTACCGTCCGCTGCTCGATAAACCGCTGTCGCAATTTCCGTCGCCGAACAATCTGCTCTATGCCCTGCAACAGTCTGCAAACCTGCGCGACTCGGTACTGGCCTGGCTGCCCGATGCCAACCGCGATGACTACGCTCAGTTCGTGTTCCCCGGTGATCTGCCTTCGCCCTGGGCAGTACTCAAATTCCTGGTGGACAGACCCAATGCCCTGGCAATGAGCGGGCCGGTGAAGTTGAGCCAGAACACCGTGGACGGCGATCTGTTCGCCACGTTGTATAACGCCAATGCCAACGCCTTGGTGACACTGGCTGACCGGAAATCGGTGTCCAATGCCGAGGCACGCTGGGCCACCTTCAAGCGCGTCGGCTGGGCAGCCTTCAACGCCGTCCTGCCGTTTCTCGGGCGCACCGTGGGCACGGCGGCCTGGATCTGGCAGATCATGGATCAACTGCAAAACGTGGTCGACGCCCAGTCCCACCCCGAACAGGAGTCGCCCTGGGCCGCCCTCGCGGACCTGCTGCTGAATATCGGCATGGCCATCACCTTGCATTCTGTCACCCACCGTTCGCCAGGCCAGGCACAAAGAGGCAAGGCTTTACCGCCACCGCCCCCCCAACCGCCCACCTAACTGAAACCGCAGATCGTCAGCAAACTCGCGACGATCAGCTCCGACACGCTGGGCCCCCACGAGCGCCCCTTGCACATCAGCGGCGCGGTCAACCGCACGCCAGTGCGCCTGGCCACCGTGCTGGACAGTTTCAAAGTGACCAAGCCCACCACCCTCGGCGAAATCAACAGAAAGGCAGGCCCCCATCAACACCTGTATCGCGGCGGCGAGCACTGGTACGCCCCCGTGGGTGAGCGCTGGTTCCAGGTGCAGGTAGATGAAAACGACACCGTGTTGATCGTCGACTCCACTCGTCCCGAGCGCACCGGCCCGCCCTTGATCCACAGCCGCCAGGGCCAGTGGTTTGTCGATACGCGCCTGCGCCTGCGAGGGGGCGGCCCCAAGATCATGAACGGTAAAGCACGCGCGCTTGCGAAAAAGAGGGCTGATGAGCTGCGCAAGGAACTTGATCAATTTGAGAGCGGCAAAGCCACCGCGCAAAAGGCGCTGCAACTCGCTCGCCGTGAATACGACAACGCCCCTCCTGAATCGATCGAAACCTTGCGGCGAACCTACATCCAGACCCTGGAGGACCAGCGCAAAGACTACGAGTCGGCACTGCAAAAGCTCAAAGAATTGAACGTTCACAACCCCAGCACGGACTACGCGCCAAAAGCCCTTAGCTACATCAAGGCCCAGACCAAACTGACTCAAGAGGCAATGCGCGACATCCTCACCCGCTTCACCCCCAACAGGCAAACCGTACTGGAACAACTGGAACGCCAGACCGAGTCGCCGCAAGAGCGTGACATCAAGATATTTCGTGAGACGCACGAGTTGACCAACAATTTGCTCACTCAACTCCAATACATGACTGGCCGCTTCGAGGAACTCAAACGCCTGGGTAAAACCGGCTCGCTGCACCTGGCTGACCAGCAGGCAAAGATGCCCGTCCACACCATCGACACCCTCATGGCGTTTCGCGTGACACTCAGCCGCAACCTGTGCCTGCTTGAAGATACCCTCAGCACGGCGCCGGGTGCCTGGACGCAGATTGACGAGATCGTCAACACTGCCGACATCGCGATCCGGTGCCTGTACGACACGCTGGAAGAGATCAGCCAACGGCGCCTGGATGAACGCATTGATAGCCTGAGCAGCCTGATCGAGCAGTTTCAGATACTGGATGAACGCTTGCAGGATTTTCCCGTCGAGTTCCCCAAACAAGCCATCACCGAGCCGTTGCTTGAGTTACGCAAGGAGCTCACCGAATTCCAGCGGCGCGCCACCAGTAACCTCGGTTATCTGAGCCAAGAAAGAACGAACCTGAGAAGCCGCCCCACCCCACCGTCATCCCCGCTGCGTCCCCAAAAGCAATTTATCTACACGCGTTTCAGCGGCCTGTTGATCGGCAAGCCGCGCTTATCCGATGTCGGCGTGGAGACCGGCCTGGTGGATATTCTCTCGCCGCTGACCAATCAAGTCCTCGCGACCTACCATGAGAAAACTGACGGCGTCTGGGTCCGGCGCGAAAAAACCCCGCCCCCCTCGACCGAATCCATTGCGTTGGACGTACAAACCAGCATCGATCAGGGCCAGGCCTTGCTCGATGAGTTGCCGTTGTTTCTCGCAAAGGCCCGTTCCCATGCCCTGTTCTCCGAACGCGCACCGTTCGGCATCGAGTACTTGTATCACCAGCATGCTCAGCAACTGGAACACGCCAGCAACACGATCGAACACGCCCTGACACAACACAACCTCACCGAAAACGATGGGCTGTCCGTCTCCGCCAGTACTGTAACCAAAGACCTCGATACGGCCCTCAAAGACCTCTACCAACAGAGCAATCAGTTGGTACAGCGCAGGCTCAAGCTGCATCCGCCTACCGTGTCCGGTGTCCAATGGCTTGAACGGCGTAAGGTCATCAGCATTAAAAAAGAAACCGTGAAACGTCGCAGGATCTCAAAAGACCCGAACGACTTCCTGGATGAGTACAGCATCACTGACCGCACCAACGGGACCGTGTTGTGGTACGCACACTTCCATTACAGCGCCGACTGGACATCGGACAATGCTTATCAATCTGCCCGCCTGATAACCCCGGCAGAACGGTCGGCGGGAAACACAGCCAATCTACCCGCAGAGTTGACCCGCGCGGAAACCGTCGCGTTCTACCGCAGTGAGATCAGCGTGATGCAGGCCGAAAAACTGTTTTTCAATACATCGAAAACCAAGTCCGGCGATTGATCGACGCCACGGGGCGGCATGCAATTTGCTGCCCCTCTGCCACACCCTGGCGCAGGTTTCCCCATGCTGCATTCACACCTGACCACCCTTAACGCCGTATCCCTGGTCCTGGCCACCTTCAAGGACCAGGGCCTGGCGAGCGATGTATTGCTGGCCGGAAGCGGCATTGGCGTAGCCGATCTGCGCCATGCCGACACCCGAATCACCACCTGCCAGGAAATGCGCGTGTGCGCCAATGCCGTGGCCCTGTGCCAGGACATCGGCCTGGAACTGGGACAGCGCATGCATGTGTCCAGCTACGGTCTGCTCGGTTATGCGCTGCTCACCAGTGCCACCTTAGGTGACGCTTTGCGTCTGGCGCTGCGCTACCCGGCACTGCTGGGAACACTTTTCGAGCTGAGCCTGGTGGAAGCTGGCGATCAGGTCTGGCTGACCGCCGGCGACTATCGGGAAGACCCGGCGCTGGCGGCGTTCAATGTGGAGTTTTGCCTGGTGTCGCTGAAGGTGATCTGCGATGACTTGCTCGGCTGCGCGTTACCCCTGCGTGAGGCACGCTTCGATTACTCGGCGCCGGTTTATCACGCCCGTTACGCCGAGCGCTTCGACTGTCCGTTGCGTTTCGACGCCCCCGCCAATGGCTTTGCCTTCGATCAGGAGTGGCTTGCACGCCCCCTGCCCCTGGCCGACGCCATCACCCATCGGGCCATGGCCGAACGCTGCCGCAAACAAAACTCCGAGTTCACCGGACGTCAGGCCTGGCTCAATCGCGTGCGCCAATTGCTGGCCGACCAACTGCACGCCGCACCGGGCCTTGATGGCTTGGCGGCGCAGATGAACTGTTCGGCGCGTACATTGCGTCGACACTTACAGGCTTTGGGTTGCAGCTATCAGCAACTGCTCGATGAGCTGCGCTTTGAGCAAGCCAAGCTGTGGCTGGCGCAAAACCAGATGCCGATCCATCAGATCGCCGAACAACTGGGCTTCAGCGAAACCGCCAGTTTTCGCCACGCGTTCGTGCGCTGGAGTGGGGTGGCGCCCAGTCTTATGCGCCATTAACGGGCGATTTCCGGTCAAAGCCATTGGCCACATTTATCCCCTTCTGGCCGCTCCTGCCGTTCTCATGACTGCTGCGTGACGCAACACTGCAAGGCACAACAACGAGCCTGCGGGGAGTACCCATGCTGACGATCTACTCCGACGATCACCACCTGCATCACGGACGCTGCGAACTGATGGACGGGCAACTGATGCCCTGCTTCGAAATGCCGTCTCGTGCCGACCACGTGTTGCAACGCGTCAAGGACCGTGAACTCGGCCCGGTGCAGGCGCCGCAGGACTTTGGCCTGGCCCCCTTGCAACGCATCCACAGCCGCGACTATCTCGACTTCTTCAAAGGTGCGTGGGACCGCTGGACCGAGTTCGGCCAGGACGGTGACCTGCTGCCCTACACCTGGCCCGCCCGCACGCTGCGCCGGGTGCTGCCCACCAGCCTGCACGGCCAGCTCGGCTATTACAGTTTCGACGGCGGCGCACCGATTACCGCCGGCACCTGGCAAGCGGCGTACAGCGCGGCGCAAGTCGCACTCACTGCGCAACAGGCCATCCAGCAAGGCGCCCACAGTGCCTTCGCGCTCTGCCGGCCACCGGGGCACCACGCCGCCAGCGACTTGATGGGCGGTTATTGCTACCTCAACAACGCCGCCATTGCCGCGCAGGCGTTTCTCGACCAGGGCCACAAAAAAGTCGCGATCATCGACGTGGATTACCACCACGGCAACGGCACCCAGTCGATCTTTTATGAGCGCAGCGACGTCTTGTTCACTTCGATCCACGGCCATCCGGAAGCGGAATTTCCGTTTTTCCTGGGCTATGCCGATGAACGCGGGGATGGGCCGGGTGAGGGCTTCAACTTCAACTATCCACTGCCGGCCGGTTCCGGCTGGGAGCAGTGGAGTGCAGCCCTCGAAGAAGCCTGCCAAGAGACCGAACGCTACGGCGCCGACATCATCGTGGTGTCCCTGGGCGTGGACACGTTCAAGGACGATCCCATTTCACAGTTCAAGCTCGACAGCCCGGATTACCTGGCCATGGGCCAACGCCTCGCCCGCCTGGGCAAACCGACGCTGTTCGTGATGGAAGGCGGCTACGCCGTCGAAGAAATCGGCATCAACGCCGTCAATGTGCTCGAAGGTTTCGAACAAGAAGGAGCGACCCGATGAAGCTGCTCACCACCCTCGCCCTCTGCGCCACCGTCTTGAGCGGTGCCGTCCAGGCTGAAGAAAAAACCCTCAAGGTCTACAACTGGTTCGACTACATCACGCCCAAGGCGCTGGAAGATTTCAAGGCGCAGAACCCGAAGGTCAAACTGGTGTACGACATCTTCGACACCAACGAAGCGCTGGAAGCCAAGCTGCTCACCGGCAATTCCGGCTATGACGTGGTGGTGCCGTCCAATGTGTTCCTCGCCAAGCAGATCGAAGCCGGTGTGTTCCAGCCCCTGGACCGCAGCCAATTGCCCAACTGGAACCACCTCGACCCCAAGCTGATGAAGCTGATCGAGGCCAACGACCCCGGTAATAAATTTGGCGTGCCCTACATGTACGGCACCATCCTGATCGGTTTCAACCCGGACAAGGTCAAGGCGGTACTCGGGCCCAACGCACCCGTCGACAGCTGGGACTTGATCTTCAAGGAAGAGAACATCAGCAAACTCAAGCAATGCGGCGTGGCCTTGCTCGATTCGCCATCGGAAATCCTGCCGCTGGCCTTGCAGCACCTGAGCCTGGACCCCAACAGCAGCAACCCCAAGGACTACGTCAAGGCTGAAGCGCTGTTGATGAAGATCCGGCCCTATATCACCTACTTCCATTCATCCAAATACATGGCCGATATCGCCAACGGCGACATCTGCGTGGCCGTGGGCTATTCAGGCAGCTTTTCCCAGGCCGCCAATCGCGCAAAGGAAGCCAAGAACGGCGTGACGGTGGACATGCGTTTGCCCAAGGAAGGTGCGCCGATCTGGTTCGACATGCTCGCCATTCCCAAGGGCGCGCAAAATCCGCAGGACGCCTACACCTTTATCAACTACCTGCTGCAACCTCAGGTGATTGCGCCGATCAGCGATTTTGTCGGCTACCCGAACCCTAACAAGGATGCGACCGAGCAAGTCGATCCGTCGATTCGCAACAACCCGAACCTGTACCCGACCGAGGCGGCGATGGCCACGCTGTACACCTTGAAGCCGCTGGGGCGTGATGCAGAGCGGGCCAGGACGCGGGTCTGGACCAAGATCAAGTCGGGCACCTGATCAGCATTGCCAGGCCTGGCGCAACCGCGCCAGCGCTGCGGCAATATCGGCTTCTGGCACGGCGGCGAAGCCCAGTACCAGGCCGGCGCGCTGATCCATCGGCGTGGTGGATTGCGACAGCCAGTAGCTGCTCAAGCCGTTGATTTCGACGTCGACCGTGTGGGCTTGGGCGAGCAACTGCTGCTCGCGGGCCAGGCTGTCCACGCGAACGGTCACATGCAGCCCGGCTGCGACATTGGGTAGTTCGCCAACCCCCTCCAGCCCGCTTGGCCAGCCGACCAACAACGCATTGCGCCGACTCAGGGCAGCACGGCGCATGCGTCGGATGTGGCGTTGGAAGTGCCCGGCAGCCATGAACTCGGCCATCACCGCCTGGGTGCTGACCTCGGAGTGGCGCATATCCACCGCACGACGCCGGGCGAAGGCATCGACCAGGCCCGGTGGCAATACCAGGTAGCCTAGACGCAACGCCGGAAAAGCCACCTTGCCGAAGGTGCCGACATACAGCACACGACCGCTGCGATCCAAGGCCGCCAGCGGCGACAGCGGCGCGCCGGTATAGCGGTACTCGCCGTCGTAATCGTCCTCGATGATCCAGCCCTCCGTGCGTTCGGCCCAGGCCAGCAATTCCAGGCGCCGCGCCAGGCTCATCACCACGCCCATCGGATACTGGTGCGAAGGCGTGACGTACGCCACGCGACAATCCTGCAAGCGGTTGAGCACCTGGCAATCAATGCCCTCGCCGTCCACCGGTACCCCGTGCAATTGCCCGCCAGCCAAAGCAAAGGCATGCCCTGCGGCGCGGTAGCCGGGGTTTTCCACCGCCACGCCATCGCCGGGCTCCACCAGCAACTGTGCACAAAGGCTGATTGCCTGCTGTGCGCCACTGGTGATCACTATTTGTTCAGCGGTGCATTGCATGCCCCGCGAACTGCGCAGGTAAGCGGCGATCAATCCGCGTAGGCGGCTGTCACCCGCCGGGTCGCCGTAGCACAGTTGCTCCAGGTCCGGCTTACGCCAGAAAGCCCCGTTCAGCTTGGCCCAGATTTCAAAGGGAAACAGATCGAACGCGGGTACGCCCACCCGGAAGGCCCTTGGAGGCCCCGAGGGAGGCAGCGACAGGTGGTTGGTTTTTATCCGCGCCAAACCGGCCCTGTGGATAACTTCTTCGTCCAAATCTTCAGGCAAATTTGCCAGTTTTGTGGATAAGGTTGGGGATAACCCTGTTGAAAACCTTGTGGATACTTTTGTGGATAGTTTTTTGGCGGTGGGTAGCTGAGCGACATAAGTACCGTCCCCTACCCGGCTCTCGATAAATCCTTCCGCGTACAGCTGATCGTAGGCACGCACCACACTGTTACGCGAGATCGACAGGGCCGCCGCCAGATCACGGCTGGCAGGCAAACGCGTCCCGCTGACCAATCGCCCATCCAGTACACGCTGGCGCAATGCTTCATACAGCTGGCGCGTCAGCCCCTGACGGCGATCCAGCTCGATACCGGCGGGGTTGAACGACAGCGGCGGCGTGATGGGCGACATATTGGACCTATAAAATTGGCGTTAGATGGCTCTTACAACAGACCATTAGCCTGCCTAGGATGCAGGCATTCGCCAAGGAATATTTCCATGTACACACCCCGCGCCTTTGCCCTTGAAGATTTGCCCGAATTACAGCAACTGATCCAGCACACCCGCCTGGCGCAGCTGGTGACGGTGGGTGAGCAAGGCCTGCTAGCCAGCCACTTGCCGCTGCTGCTCAATCCCGATGAAGGCGCCCACGGCACGCTCTACGGGCACCTGGCCAAGGCCAATCCGCAGTGGAAGGACCTGCAAAACGGCGGCGAAGCGCTGGTGATCTTTGCCGGCGCCGAGGCCTACATCAGCCCGGCGTTTTACCCGGCCAAGGCCGAACACGGCAAAGTCGTGCCCACCTGGAATTACATCGCCGTGCATGCCTACGGCAAGGCCGAGGTGTTCAGCGATGCCGAGCGTCTGCTCGGCGTGGTCACCACTCTGACCGACCGCCATGAAGGCGGGCGTGACCAGCCTTGGAAAGTCAGCGACGCCCCGTCCGACTACATTGACGGCATGCTCAAGGCCATTGTCGGCTTTGCCCTACCGATCGAGCGCCTGATCGGCAAACGCAAACTCAGCCAGAACCGCAGTCCAGCCGACATCGCCGGTGTCCGCGAAGGATTGGCTGCCAGCCAGGACGTACGCGACCAGACCCTCGCCCGCTTTATTCCCCAAGGAGTTGCAGAATGAGCCCGATCGATATCCGCCAGGTCACCGCCGACGACCACGCCGCGTGGTTGCCGCTGTGGCAGGCGTACCTGAAGTTCTACAACACCGAGCTGCCGGACGCGGTCAGCCAAAGCACCTGGCAGCGCCTGATCGACGCCCATGAGCCGACCCACTCGGCGCTGGCGTGGCAGGATGGCAAGGCGGTGGGCATGGTCAACTTCATTTACCACCGCTCCAACTGGAGCATCGAGAACTCCTGCTACCTGCAGGACCTGCTGGTGGACCCGGCGCAACGCGGCACTGGCGTGGGCCGCAAGCTCATCGAATTCGTCTACGCCACCGCCAAGGCCGACGGTTGCTGCAAGGTCCACTGGCTGACCCACGAGACCAACGCCACCGCGATCCAGCTGTACGAACGCATCGCCGAACGCCCGGGTTTCATCCAATTTCGCAAAGGTCTTTAAGGAGCGCAGCATGTCCACTTCCCTCGCCGACTGGAAAGGCGTTCCGGCGCCGACCGTGCAACTGCTTGAAGGGCGCTTTATCCGCCTGGAAAAACTCGACCCGGCGCGCCATGGTGATGATCTGTTCCAGGCCCTCCAGGGCCCCGGCGCCGACCCCAAGCTGTGGGACTACTTGCCTTACGGCCCCTTCCCCGAGCGCCGCGCGTTCAATGACTGGCTGAACAACCACGCAGCCCACAGTGACCCGTACTTTTTCAGCGTGATCGACCGCGCGACCGGCCAGGCCCAAGGCATCCTCAGCCTGATGTCTATCGTTCCCGCCCAGGGCCGTATCGAAATCGGTCACGTCACCTTTGGTGCGCCGATGCAGCGCTCACCGAAAAGCACCGAGGCGGTGTACTTGCTGGCCAAGCATGCGTTCGACCAGGGTTATCGTCGCCTGGAGTGGAAGTGCAACAACGGCAACGCCCGCTCCAAGTACGCGGCCGAGCGCCTGGGGTTCAGTTTCGAGGGTGTGTTCCGCCAGCACATGGTGGTGAAGGGGCAGAACCGCGATACGGCGTGGTACTCGATCATCGACGCCGAATGGCCGACAGTTGGGGCGGGGTTTGAGCAATGGTTGTCAGAGGCCAATCAGAAGAACGATGGGCAGGTGAAAACACTCACAGAGTGCCGGGCCTGATGTGGCTGAACGTTCCCACCCTGGGTGGGAACGGTTCTTTCACACGTCTCGACGAATCTTTACAACCCCCATCCTCAATCCGAATGGGCGGAACACCGCGTTCAGCGACTTCAGCGTCTGATTCCCCTCGCCATGCTCGATATGCACCAAGGTGCGTACGGAAATCCGGCACATCTTGGCGAACTGACTTTGATGCAGGCCGGTGACTTCGGTGCGCAGTCGACGCACGGCCTCGCCCAGTTCGAGCGTGCCATCGGCCAAGCCTCGTTCCACCTGCTCGATGACCTCTGCGCGCTGGTCGATGGAAAGACTCATCTTAGCCCCCATTCAGCCAATCGCCGGTCCAGGTCACGCAATGCAATTCGGGGATGATTCATGGTGACCTCTGGCAGGCCACTGGCGACGAGAATATCCGGCAAGGCTCGCAGGTGTTGTGCCTCCTGGCGCAGGCGTTCGAAAGCCAGGTCAGGCTCGACTACATCGGAAAGCGCGTCGCATACCCCACGCCAATGGATGTCTCCTGCGACCTCCAAGGCGCCCGGCCATTTCGTCGTGCGCGTGACGCCCTCGTCGTCCATGACCATTGGCGCCAGGTCATAGATCGGCGCGAGCTGCAAACCGTCGCGTGCCCGAATAATCGATGTGTTACGCCCGTGGTTATCGGAGTTGCCCAGGATCTTGTTCAGCAGATCACGGCGCAGGTAATCGACAACCAGCTCGATGAGCTGCCCGCCTTGACCGACGGCCCTCCATAAATCAGCCAGCAGTTGCACGACGTTCAAATGATCCATGGCACTTCCCGGTGCGGTGACACCGGCAGCCGAGTAAATTGACTCCACTGCAAAACGCTGCACGCCCTGGGCACTGACCGCACGATCAAAGCGATGCATCCATAGGCTCGGCTTGGAAGCCTCCTCCAATGCCAGACCTTCGACGGCAACGGTTTCGATCCCCAGCACTTGCAGGGCCTTGTAATAGTGGTACTCGCTTCTGAGTATGTCCTGGTCCCGTTGCAGGCCGTGATTACGGGCAAACTTGATAAACCAGTGCTGGATGACTTGGTCGTCCTCCAGCACCGCGTCCGGGTACAACAACCCATCGCGACCTTGAGCCAACAGCAATTTGGGCGCTTCCCCTCCCGCCCCGGTGGCGCCGCCAATGGCAGCACCTTGCTCGTAGGCGTATTCGAGGAAGCGATTATCGCGCTCAACCACGTCTTGGCGTGCAAAGCCTACGACGGGACGGCCCTGTTCTGTCAGGACGGACTCTTTGATACGCATATGCCCGATGGGCGCGGGCGTACTGCGTGCCAGCAAGAATAAATCCGTGCCGATGTTGTCCGGTTTCTGCGCACCCACGCGGCTCAGCAGAAAACGCTTGGCGGCACCCGCCGGAGCAATGTCATACAGGAACGGCGGGACGTGCTTAAGAGACTCGCGCCCCCAGGTAAGCGGCACCCGAACGCTGACCGCTGCGGCAAACAGGGTTTCAATACGCTCCAAGTGATTGCCCAAATAGGAGGTTTCGTAACCGTATCGGCATGGGCTGGCAAAGCCGTTTTGCGGCTCAAGGAATTCCAGAATCATCGCGTCCTGCCAGGTATTGGCCTCGAATACCTGCACAGTCAGTTTGAATGGGGTTTCCATCTGCAACTTAATGCACCTCTAGAGCGCGATCGGATGACGAATATGCAATATAGTGCATAAACTCGAAAATTCCAGAAGCATAACCGCAATAAAATGCATATCGGTATTTCAAGCCGAGCTTTATTTCTTCCTCCAACAAGGACCACTCCCGCAAATCACCGGCCAATGCCCTGACAGTTATCCCCCGGCTAGCTCGATAAATTCCCGACCTCATCCATAAGAGGTCGGGAAGTCATGCCCATAGCACCCCGCAGAATCGCGCTCTATATCAGCCTTGCCATTGCCACCAGCCTTCCACTCGCCCAAGCCAGAGGCGACATCGAGTACATGCCGTATTGGTATCAACCCTACGACGCGCTCGATGATGAATGGTCCTATTCACCCGAAACTGAAGGTGTGCCCATCGATGGCCATTTCACTCGGCAAGCCACTTCCTACAACGGCTTGCAGGTGGCAAAGGTGCTGGAGCCCGCGCTGACTCGCCTGCTGGAGTCAGGGAAGCTGAATTCCGAGCAGATCAAAGCCCTGGAAAAACTCAACGCCGAACTCGCGCAGAAACCCGGCGCATTCGGCGCGGCGCTTGAGCAACTGGCCGGCAGCCAGAACGCCAACCTGGCGGCGGCCACCCAAAGCACCACCCAGCAATTGAGCAACCGAGTGCTCTCGACCCTGCGTGAATTGCCCACCAACACTGACAGCCACTTCTGGGTGAAAAACCTCGGCAGCGAAGGTGGCCTCAATAGCCAACGCGGCACTGCCGGCCTGAATACCGCCAACCAGGGCGTTTTGATGGGTGCAGATTGGTCGGTCGACCACGCCTGGCGCGTCGGCGTACTGGGGGCAAAATCCACTAGTCGCTTCGACACGCAGCGCTTCAGCGCAGACCTGGACAGCTGGCACCTGGGCGGTTACGCGGTGCGCCAGGACGGCCCATTGGCGCTGCGTCTGGGGGCGATCTACAGCAGTCATGCCGGGAAGAACCTGCGTGGTATCGAGATCCTGAATTACAAGGACACGCTAAAGGGTCGCTACAACGCCAACAGCCAGAATGTCTTCGGCGAAGCGGGCTATCAACTGGGCAATGACGGCTTCAGTGTCGAACCGTTTGCCGGCCTCGGCTACCAGCGCTACAGCCGTGACAGCTTCAAGGAGCAAGGCGGGCCCGCCGCGCTGAACGTCGAGGCGCAAACCCAGCAGAACCTCAGCAGCACCCTTGGCCTGCGCCTGGCCACGGTGTTTCGCTTCGATAACCAGATGAGCCTGACGCCCCACTTGAGTACGAGCTGGAAACACCTCTATGGCGACGTCGACAGCCAGGTGCGCCAGTCCTTTCGCCAGAGTGGCATTGACGGCTTCACTGTTCAGGGCGCGTCCCTCGACCGCAATAGCCTGGGCCTGCAGGCAGGACTCGATCTGGCACTGTCGACAAACCACACGGTCGGCTTGACCTACAGCGCGGAAAATGGCTCCAACAGCAGCAACCAGGGCCTGATAGGCCAGTGGCGGATGCAGTTCTGATCAAATCACAGGCGAAAAAAAAGGGGAGCACCTGCCCCCCCGAGGATTAAACGGTAGTGTCGAAGGCTGGATCAGCCTTCGATTTCAATCAGGATTTCGCCAGGGTTGACCCGGTCGCCTTTAGCCACATGAACGGCGGTCACCTTGCCGGCAATGGCTGCCTGCACTTCGGTTTCCATCTTCATGGCTTCGGTGATCAGCACGGCCTGGCCGGCCTTGACCACGTCGCCTTCCTTGACCAGCACGTCGACGATGTTGCCCGGCATCGCGGTGCTGACATGACCCGGCGCGGTGGCGTGCTTGCGGTTGCTGCTGCCGCCGCTGACAAACTCGTTGAGCGGCTCGAACACCACTTCTTCCGGCATGCCGTCGATGGACAGGTAGAAGTGACGCTTGCCTTCAGCCTTCACGCCGACACCGGTGATGTCCACGCGGTAGCTTTCGCCGTGCACGTCGATGACGAATTCGGTCGGCACACCCTCACCACCGGCACGGGCCACGCCGCCGGCTTCTGGGATGGGCAGCAACACTTCCGGCGCCAGGGTGCCGGCATCGCGTTCTTCGAGAAACTTGCGCCCGATGTCCGGGAACATGGCGTAGGTCAGCACGTCTTCTTCGGACTTGGCCAATGCGCCGATTTCGCCGCGCAGCTTGGTCATTTCCGGCTTGAGCAAATCAGCCGGGCGCACGTCGATCACTTCTTCGCTGCCGATGGCTTGGCGACGCAACTTCTCGTTCACGGTGCCCGGCGCCTTGCCGTAGCCGCCTTGCAGGTAGAGCTTCACTTCGTTGGTGATGGTCTTGTAACGCTCGCCGGCCAGCACGTTGAAGAACGCCTGGGTACCGACGATCTGCGAGGTCGGCGTGACCAGCGGTGGGAAGCCGAGGTCTTCACGCACGCGCGGGATTTCGGCCAGCACTTCGCTCATGCGGTTGAGGGCGCCCTGCTCTTTCAACTGGTTGGCCAGGTTGGAAATCATCCCGCCCGGCACCTGATTGACTTGCACACGGGTGTCGACAGCGGTGAATTCGCTCTCGAACTGGTGATATTTCTTACGCACGGCGTAGAAGTACAGGCCGATTTCCTGCAGCAGTTCCAGGCTCAGGCCGGTGTCGAACTCGCTGCCTTTAAGGGCAGCGACCATCGACTCGGTCCCTGGGTGGCTGGTGCCCCAGGCGAAGCTGGAGATGGCGGTGTCGATGTGGTCGGCACCGTTTTCGATGGCCTTGAGTTGGCACATCGCGGCCAGACCAGCGGTGTCATGGGAGTGAATGAAGATCGGCAGGTTTTGCTCGGCCTTCAGCGCCTTGACCAGTTCGCCGGTGGCGTACGGCGTCAGCAGACCGGCCATGTCCTTGATTGCGATCGAGTCGCAACCCATGGCTTCCAGTTGCTTGGCCTGGGCCACGAAGGCTTCGACGGTGTGCACCGGGCTGGTGGTGTAGGCGATAGTGCCTTGGGCATGTTTACCGGCAGCTTTCACCGCTTCGATGGCCACGCGCAGGTTACGCACGTCGTTCATCGCGTCAAAGATGCGGAACACGTCGATGCCATTCACCGCAGCCTTGGCCACGAACGCCTTGACCACGTCGTCGCTGTAGTGGCGGTAGCCCAGCAGGTTCTGACCACGCAGCAGCATTTGCAGGCGCGTGTTGGGCAACGCGGCGCGCAGCTTGCGCAGGCGCTCCCACGGGTCTTCTTTGAGGAAGCGTACGCAGGCGTCAAAGGTGGCGCCGCCCCAGACTTCCAGGGACCAGTAGCCGACTTTGTCGAGCTTGTCGCAGATCGGCAGCATGTCGTCGGTGCGCATGCGGGTCGCGAGCAACGATTGGTGGGCGTCGCGCAGGATGGTGTCGGTGACAAAGATTTTCTTGGACATTGTTGTATTCCTCACAGGCCTGCGTGGGCGGCGATGGCGGCGGCGATGGCCAGGGCCAGCTCTTCGGGTTTGCGCTTGATCGAGTAATTGGTCAGTTCAGGGTGGGCTTCAACGAAGCTGGTGTTGAACTGGCCGCTGCGGAATTCCGGGTTGCGCAGGATTTCCTGGTAGTAAGCGGCGGTGGTCTTCACGCCTTGCAGGCGCATGTCGTCCAGGGCACGCAGGCCGCGGTCCATGGCTTCTTCCCAGGTCAACGCCCACACCACCAGTTTCAGGCACATGGAGTCGTAGAACGGCGGGATGGTGTAGCCGGTGTAGATCGCCGTGTCGGTACGCACGCCGGGGCCGCCGGGTGCGTAGTAACGGGTGATCTTGCCGAAGCTTGGCAGGAAGTTGTTCTTCGGGTCTTCGGCGTTGATGCGGAACTGCAACGCGAAACCACGGTGCTGGATGTCTTCCTGTTTCACCGACAGCGGCAGGCCAGAGGCGATGCGGATCTGTTCGCGGACGATGTCGATCCCGGTGATTTCTTCGGTGATGGTGTGTTCCACCTGCACGCGGGTGTTCATCTCCATGAAGTACACCTCGCCCTCGGCGAGCAGGAACTCCACGGTGCCGGCGTTCTCGTAGCCCACCGCCTTGGCGGCGCGTACCGACAGGTCGCCGATGTAGGCGCGCTGTTCCGGCGTCAGTTGCGGGCTTGGAGCGATTTCGATGAGCTTCTGGTTACGACGCTGGATCGAGCAATCGCGCTCGAACAGATGCACCACGTTCCCAAAGCTGTCACCGAGGATCTGCGCCTCGATGTGCTTGGGATTGACGATGCATTTTTCCAGGAACACTTCCGCCGAACCGAAGGCCTTGGTGGCTTCGGAGATAACGCGGGGGAAGGCTTGTTCAAGTTCTTCGCGGCTGTTGCAGCGGCGGATACCACGGCCGCCGCCACCCGAAGTGGCCTTGAGCATCACCGGATAACCGATGCGGTCGCCTTCGGTGAGCGCCTCATGGATATCCGCGACGTTGCCTTCGGTGCCCGGCGTGACCGGCACACCGGCCTTGATCATGCTGCGGCGCGCTTCGGTCTTGTCGCCCATGCGGCGGATCACTTCCGCCGACGGGCCGATGAACTTGATACCACGTTCGGCGCAGATATCCGCCAGTTCGGCGTTCTCCGACAAAAAGCCGTAGCCGGGGTGCAGCGCATCACAGCCGGTTTCCACCGCCAGGTTCACCAGCTTGCGCGGGTTCAGGTAGCCAGCCAGGGGCTCGGCGCCAATGCTGTGGGCTTCGTCGGCACGCTTGACGTGCAACGCGTGACGGTCGGCGTCGGAGTAGACCGCGACCGAGCGAATGCCCATCTCGGCGCAGGCACGCACGATGCGTACGGCAATTTCACCACGGTTGGCGATCAGGATCTTTTTTATCACTTGGAAATTCCCTTGAGCCGATTGCTGCGTTCTTCGACCCGCTGGAGCCGGGTCGGCGCGTGACCAAATGTTTCATGACAGTCGCGAGACACACACTAAGCCCGCCGAGGGATTAACAAAAATCAATAATTATTGGGTCGTGCATAAGTAAAGACTTATAGTTGAGGTCATCAGGTTTCGCGGGAGCATGCTAAAAATGCGTAAGTCATTGATGCGTATGACATTGCGTCAATTGCAGATCTTCAATGAAGTGTGCGATTTGCGCTCCTACAGCCGTGCTGCCGAGGAAATGTCCCTCACACAACCGGCCGTTAGCCTACAAATTCGCCAGCTGGAAGAGCTGATCGGCCAACCGCTGTTCGATTACGTGGGCAAAAAGCTCTACATGACCGAGGCCGCCGAAGCCTTACAGCGAGCCAGCCGCGATATCTTCGGGCGCCTGGAAAACCTCGATATGCAGCTGTCGGACATGCAGGGTTCGCTGCAAGGCCAGTTGAAGCTGGCGATTGAATCCAGCGCAAAATACTTCGTGCCACACCTGTTTGCCGCCTTCAAGCGCCAACATCCCGAGGTGCAATTGCACCTCACGGTGGTGAACCGCGCCCAGGTGATTCGCCGGCTTTCGGACAACCGCGATGACTTGGTGATCATGTCCATGGTGCCCCAGGACATGGGCCTGGAATTCCTGCCGTTCCTCAACAACCCGATCGTCGCCGTGGCGCCACCCGATCACCCGCTGAGCCTGCAAGGGCCGCTGCGCCTACAGGACCTGGAACCCTACACGCTGCTGCTGCGCGAACCGGGTTCCGGTACGCGACTGGCGTGCGAGGAGTATTTCAAGGAAAAACGCGTGCACTTCACCCAGACGGTGGAAGTGGCCTCGGCCGAGGCGCAGCGCGAATGTGTCTGCGCGGGGTTGGGCGTGGCGCTGCTGACGCGTCACGCGGTCAACATGGAGCTGGCCACCGGCGGGCTCAAGGAGCTGCCGGTGGAAGAGCTGCCGCTGTACCGCAGTTGGTGCCTGGTGCAAGCCAAAGCCAAGCGCCTGTCACCGGTGGCCCATGCGTTCCTGGGCTTTATCCGCAGCGAACGGGTGCAAATCAGCGCGCTGGCTGAGCGTTTCGCTGGGCAGCCGCGGGTGCCTGCCAGTGGAGTTCCGGGTAGTCACTGATGCTCTGGAGCAGCTGGCGCTCCTCGCAACGGTCTTCGATTGCGCGACGGAACGCCATGCGGCGCTGGTCTTCCTGCTGACGACGGGTTTTGACGGAGCTGTTGCTGTCTTCGTAGGGCCGGGCCATTTGGAGTCTCCCAATGCGAGTACGGGGAGTTCAGGATGGCCCTGGGCGATGACGGTTTGGCGGCGCGGGGATTACAAACTGATGAAACTTTGATCAATCATCCAATGCTTTGACGGACTTGGGCGACAACCGCAGGCTGCGCAAGCTGCGCTTCACGCTCTTGAGGTGGTTGACCAGGCTCGGCCCGCGCGCCATGGCAACGCCCATCGCCAGCACGTCGATCACCACCAGGTGGGCGATGCGCGAAGTCAGCGGCGTGTAGATCTCGGTGTCTTCGTGCACATCGATTGCCAGGTTGACCGTGGACAGTTCCGCCAACGGCGTCTGGCTCGGGCACAGGGTAATCAGCGAAGCGCCGCTTTCACGCACCAGGTTGGCGGTAATCAGCAAGTCTTTGGAGCGGCCCGACTGGGAAATGCAGATCGCCACATCCGTAGGTTTCAAGGTCACCGCCGACATGGCCTGCATGTGCGGGTCGCTGTAGGCCGCGGCAGTGAGCAGCAGACGGAAGAATTTGTGCTGGGCATCGGCCGCCACCGCGCCCGAAGCACCAAAGCCATAGAACTCGACACGCTGGGCCTGGGACATGGCCGTCACGGCCTTTTGCAACTCCACCGGGTCGAGCTTCTCGCGCACTTCCATCAGGGTATGCAGGGTGGTGTCGAAGATCTTCAGGCTGTAGTCGGCGACGGAGTCGTCTTCATGGATCGCGAATTGGCCGAAGCTGGCACCGGCGGCCAGGCTTTGCGCCAACTTGAGTTTCAAGTCCTGGAACCCGGAACAACCGATGGCGCGGCAGAAGCGCACGATGGTCGGCTCGCTGATGCCCACGCTGTGCGCCAGGTCGGCCATGGAACTGTGCATCACAGCCGCAGGGTCAAGCAGCACGTGATCGGCAACCTTGAGTTCCGATTTGCGTAACAGGTGGCGCGACTGGGCGATATGTTGCAACAGGTTCAAAGGGCAGGACTCTTGTTATGGGCAGGGCCAGGGATGTAGCAAGCTTGTAGTTATACTACAAGAATTGTCGTTTTGCCCGTCCGACGCATCACTAAATCGCCCTGCTCCCCTTTGAATCTAAGGGCGGCCAAGTTGTAGCCACAGGGGCGTCCCAGGTATCACTAGGGATAATCTGCATTTTTCCGTAACAATTCTGCCAGCCCTTCGGCCTGCATCGGCCGACTGATCAAGTAGCCCTGTACCTCATCACAACGCTCACCGCGCAGGAAGTCCAACTGCTGCTGATCTTCCACGCCTTCGGCCACTACCTTGAGCGCCAGCCCATGGGCCATGGCGATAATCGCGCGGGTGATAGCGGCGTCTTCACGCCCCTGGCCCAGCCCACGGATGAAAGTCTGGTCGATCTTCACGTAGTCCACGGGAATGCGCTTGAGATAGCTGAGGGACGAATAACCGGTGCCGAAATCGTCGATCGCCAGCTTCACGCCCAGGTCACGCAGTTGCTGGAAGGTCGCGATGATGTGTTCGACGCTGTCGAGCAATTGGCTTTCGGTCAGCTCCAGCTCCAGGTATTGCGGGTCCAGCCCGGTTTCTTCGAGCACCTGGCGCACCAGGCTGACCAGCTTGCCCTGTCGCAGTTGATGCACGGACAGGTTCACCGACACCCGGATTGGCGCCAGACCTTGGCGTTGCCATTCACACGCCTGCCAGCAGGCCTCGCGCAGCACGAATTCGCCGAGCGGCACGATCAGGCCGGTCTCTTCGGCCAGACCGATAAAGTCCCCCGGCGGCACCATGCCCCACTGCGGATGGTCCCAGCGGATCAACGCTTCGGCGGCATTCAGCTTGCCGGTGGCCAGGCACAGCTTGGGTTGGTAGAACACCGTGAGCTGGCGCTCTTCGATGGCCTTGCGCAGATGGTTTTCCAGCTGCAAACGCTCCAGGGTGCTGGCTTGCAGGCTGTCGGTGTAGAACTGAAAGTTATTGCCGCCCAGGTGCTTGGCATGTTGCATGGCCATGTTGGATTGGCTGACCAATGCAGAAATTTCCCGCGCATTGTCCGGCAGCAGGCTGACGCCGATCGAGGCACTCACAACCAGCTCATGCCCGTCCACCGTCACCGGCACCCGCAGTTTGGCCAGCAACCGCGTGGCGACCCGCGCCAGGCTCGACAGGTTGCCGTAGGCGTCGAACAGCACGGCGAATTCGTCGCCGGACAGACGCGCGATGGTGTCAGCCTCAGGTAACGCATTGATCAGGCGGCGCGCCATTTTTTGCAGCAACTGGTCGGCGACTTCATGGCCAAGGCTGTCATTGAGCAATTTGAAGCGGTCGAGGTTGATGTGCAGCAACGCCAGGCTGCGCCCACCCTGGCGGACCCGCTGATGGGCCTCGCGCAGCCTTTCGCGGAACAGCGAGCGGTTGGCCAGGCCGGTCAGCTCGTCGTAATGGGTGAGGTAGCGCATGCGCTCTTCCGACTCACGCCGCGCCGATAGATCAGCGAAGAAGCCCACGATATGGCTGACTTTTCCCCGGATATCACGCACAACATTCAATTGCAGCCACTGCGGGTACAGCTCACCGTTCTTGCGCGTTTCCACCAGCTCACCCTGCCAAGTGCCGTGGCTGAGCAACGCCTGGCGGATCACCGGGAAGTGACGGCGGGCATCGCGGCTGCTGGGCAGTTCGACCACATTGCGGCCGATCATATCGTCGGTTTCAAAGCCGGTGACACGGCTGAACGCCTGATTGACGGCAATCAGCTTGTAGTCCGGGTCAAGGATCACGATGCCTTCGCTGGCGGCCTCGAATACGGTCGAGGCCAAGCGCTGCTGTTCTTCCAGGGCCTTGCCGGCGCTGATATCACGCCGCGTGCCGAGCATGCGCGTGACCCGTCCACTGGGCCCGCGCTCCACGGCGCGGCCACGGTCTTCGATCCACACCCAGTGCCCATCGCCATGGCGCACGCGGTATTCCACCAGGTAGTCCTCGCTGCGGCCCTTGAGGTGCTCCACCAAGGCACGCTTGAGCAGCGGCAAATCTTCAGGATGCAGGCGTGGCTTGAGGTGGCTGAGCATCGCCGTGACGTATTCCGGCTCCAGGCCGAACAACTCCTTGAGCTGGGTGTGATGGACTTCGTCGGTTTGCAGGTTCCAGTCCCACAGGCCCAACTCACTGGCTTGCAGCGCCATGGCCAGGCGCGCTTCGCTTTTATTCAGGGCCAGGCTGGCGGCGTCCAGTTCCTGGCTGCGTTGGGCCACGCGGTCTTGCAGGCCGATCTGGGCTTCGCGCAGCTCTTGCTCGACCTGACGACGTTGTTCCACTTCGCGCACCAGCTCCTGATTGAGTTGCTCGCTGCGCTGTTGCGCCTGCTGCAGATGCTCGATCAACGCCTGGTTCTGAAAACGGCGCAGCAGCCCGCGTTGGATCAGGCGATTGACCTGCCACGCCACCAGGCTCAAGGACGCCAGCAGGATCAGGCCAAGCACGCCCCAACCGCGCTGCTGCGGGTCGCCGGTCCAGAACAGGTAGAGGATGGCCGGCACCAGGCACGGCAAGGCAAACGACAAAAACGCTGGCAGGCTCACGGCATAGGCCACGCTGGCCGAGAGCGTCGCTGCGCCGATCAGGCCGAACACCCAGGCTTGTTGCATGAAGCTGTCGACCGGCACCAGCGCGATGGCGGCCGTGGCCAGCGTCAGGCCGCTGACGGCCGAGCCGAGCATGAACATCCGCCGCCACACCGGCTGGGCCTGGCGACTGGGCATGGCCGAGTCGAACGCCGCCACCTGGATCACGCGCATCGCCACCAGGGCCAGCAGCCAGACCAGCCAGATGCTGTCCAGCAGGTATTGCTGGGGGTTCCACAACAGCCAGGCGCAGACCAGGCCATTGACCAGCATCAACAGGGTCGGCAGCAGCGAGCCCTGATACAGCAGGCGCGTGCGCTCGACCGCCATCTCCGTGGCGTAGTGTTTGCGAAGAACCTGCGCGGGTGCCGTCGAGGGGCCGAGCAGGTCGGTGCTGAGGATCATAGGCAGTGTTCTTATAATGGTGAGCCCGAAACGTCGACGGAGCATACACAAGCAAGCGCCTGGGCCAAACTGCTCTGCGTCATAAAAACTGCACGGTCGTACAGCGCAAACTTCCGGGCCAGACGGCTTGAGCGAGACGCGGCGCGGGCTGTGGCCATTGACCGACCGGTCATCACCCTGGCGGTTTTCCGTCGACCACCCGGCATTGGTATTTGCCCCACTCCCCCGGGCACCCTAGAATGCGCCGATGCGCGATGATCTCTCCCTTTTGCTGAACTCCCTCAACGATGCCCAACGCCAGGCCGTAGCAGCCCCCGTTGGCCGTCAGTTGGTCCTGGCCGGTGCTGGCTCCGGTAAAACCCGAGTGCTGGTGCACCGTATCGCCTGGTTGATCCAGGTCGAAAACGCGTCCCCGCATTCCATCCTGTCGGTGACCTTCACCAACAAGGCCGCTGCCGAGATGCGCCACCGCATCGAGCAGTTGATGGGCATCAGCCCGGCCGGCATGTGGGTCGGCACCTTCCACGGCCTGGCGCACCGCCTGCTGCGGGCGCACTGGCAGGAGGCGGGTTTGGCCCAGACCTTCCAGATCCTCGACAGCGATGACCAGCAACGCCTGGTCAAGCGCGTGATCCGCGAGCTGGGCCTGGATGAACAGCGTTGGCCGGCGCGCCAGGCGCAATGGTTCATCAACGGCCAGAAAGACGAAGGCCTGCGCCCGCAACATATCCAGGCCAGCGGCGATTTGTTCCTGGCGACCATGCGCAGCATCTATGAAGCCTACGAGGCCGCCTGTGCACGCGCCGGGGTCATCGACTTCTCCGAGCTGCTGCTGCGCGCCCTCGACCTGTGGCGCGACAACCCAGGCCTGTTGGCCCATTACCAGAAACGCTTCCGCCACATCCTGGTGGACGAGTTCCAGGACACCAACGCCGTGCAGTACGCCTGGTTGCGCCTGCTGGCCAAAGGCGGCGACAGCCTGATGGTAGTGGGCGACGACGACCAGTCGATCTACGGCTGGCGTGGCGCGAAAATCGAGAACATCTACCAGTATTCCGAAGACTTCCCGGACGCGGTGACCATCCGCCTGGAACAGAACTACCGCTCCACCGCCGGGATCCTCAAGGCCGCCAACGCCTTGATCGCCAACAACACCGGGCGCCTGGGCAAAGAGCTGTGGACCGACGGCGGCGAAGGCGAGGCGATCAACCTGTACGCTGCCTTCAATGAGCACGATGAAGCACGCTACGTGGTGGAAACCATCGAAAGCGCGCTGAAAACCGGCCTGGCGCGCAGCGATATCGCCATCCTGTACCGCTCCAACGCCCAATCGCGGGTATTGGAAGAAGCCTTGCTGCGCGAACGCATCCCGTATCGCATCTATGGCGGCCAGCGCTTCTTCGAGCGCGCCGAAATCAAGAACGCCATGGCCTACCTGCGTTTGCTGGAAGGTCGCGGCAACGATGCGGCGCTGGAGCGGGTGATCAACATCCCGGCGCGTGGCATCGGCGAGAAAACCGTCGAAGCGATTCGCGACCACGCACGTCATGCCGATGTGTCGATGTGGGAAGCCATGCGCTTGCTCATCGTCAATAAAGGCCTGACCGGCCGCGCAGCCGGCGCTTTGGGTGTGTTTGTCGAGCTGATCGAGAACCTGGCAGCCAAGTGCGCGGAAATGCCATTGCACCTGATGACCCAGACGGTGATCGAACAGTCCGGGCTGATCGCCTACCACGAGGCGGAAAAAGGCGAGAAAGGCCAGGCCCGGGTAGAAAACCTTGAGGAACTGGTAAGCGCTGCCCGTGCCTTCGAAAACACCGAGGAAGATGAAGAGCTGACGCCGCTGGCTGCTTTCCTCGGCCATGCGTCGCTGGAAGCCGGCGATACCCAGGCGGATGAGCATGAAGACAGTATCCAGCTGATGACCTTGCACAGCGCCAAGGGCCTGGAATTCCCGTACGTGTTCCTGGTGGGCATGGAAGAAGGCCTGTTCCCGCACAAGATGAGCCTGGAAGAACCCGGCCGTCTTGAGGAAGAACGCCGTCTGGCCTACGTGGGCATCACGCGCGCCATGCAGAACCTGGTGATGACCTACGCCGAGACCCGACGCCTGTACGGCAGCGAGACCTACAACAAGGTGTCGCGCTTCGTACGTGAAGTACCGAAGGGCCTGATCCAGGAAGTGCGCTTGTCCAACAGCGTCAGTCGCCCGTTCGGCGGCGGGCAGCAGCAGAACTCCAGCAGTATGTTCGCGGGTTCCGAGATTCCGGAAACCCAGTTCAGCCTTGGCCAGCAGGTCAGGCATTCGGTGTTCGGCGAAGGCGTGATCCTCAACTTCGAAGGCGCTGGTGCACAGGCCCGGGTGCAGGTGAACTTCGCCGAAGGCAGCAAGTGGCTGATGATGGGCTACGCGAAGCTCGAAGCCGTCTGAAACATTTGCCTACATGAAGGTGACTGGCCCGCCCTTGTTTTTAACAGGCGCGGGCCAATATCTGTAATAAGTCCTACAGACCATTCTGAATCGGTCCTACGCAAAAGCCCGAAACATTATGTCGCTAGCCAGTGTCACTCCACCTGTGCAACATGGCGCGCGTGCAATCCACAAATGGGAATTCCCTTTATGAAACGTTTTCTTAGCATCGCCATGGCGTTGTGCATCGGCCTGACGATGAGCATCGACGCCAACGCCAAACGCTTCGGTGGCGGCAAAAGTTCCGGTGCGGCACCGACTCACCAGACCAGCCAAATGGCTCCATCCGCCGGTGGCATGGGCGGTGCAGCCGCGACCGCAGGCGCAGCCGGTGCTGCCGGCGCCGCTGCCAAGGCCGGCGGTGCTTCGCGCTGGTTGGGCCCTCTGGCCGGTATCGCTGCCGGTGGCCTGCTCGCTTCCATGTTCATGGGTGGCGGCTTCCAGGGCATGCAGATCTTCGACATGCTGATCCTGGCGGTCATCGCCTTTGTGATCTTCCGCTTTATCGCCGCCCGTCGCCGCAAGCAGCAGGAGCACCTGGCTCCAGCCGGCGCGCCGATGCAGCGTGAAGTGTTCGAGCAAAAACCAGCCATGGGCTCGATCTTCGGCGGTTCGGCAGCCCCTGCTGCAGCCCGCCCGGTGATCAACGCGCCGGCCTGGTTCAACGAAGAGCGTTTCGTCGAAGCGGCCCGCAGCCACTTCCAGTCCCTGCAGCAGCACTGGGACGCCAACGAAATGGACAAGATCGCCGAGTTCGTGACCCCGCAACTGCTGGAGTTCCTCAAGCGCGAACGCGCCGAGATTGGCGATGCATTCCAGTCGACTTACATCGACGACCTGCGCGTGCAGTTGGACGGTGTGGATGATCGCGCCGACAAGACCATCGCCACCCTGACCTTCAGCGGTGTGTCGAAGACCTCGCGTTTCGACCAGGGCGAAGTGTTCAGCGAAAGCTGGAACATGGAACGTCCACAAGGCGACAACCAGCCTTGGCTGGTCGCCGGTATCCGCCAGAACGGCTGATCCCTGCACGCTTGAGCAAGCAGTTACAAAAAACCCCGGACTTGTCCGGGGTTTTCTATTTCACGGTTGCACTTATAGCGAGCTACTGTATAAAACGCCCCTATAAACCGCGCCATCTAGCAAGAGGATCCCGGCCGTGGAAGAAATCATCGAACAATTGCGTGAAGCCAACGAACCGGTCCCGGTTCCTTTGGAGCTGCCTGACGAAGACCAACTGGTGGAAATCGAGGAACAACTGTTCATCGATATCCCGTTTGTCTTCCGTGAGTTTCTGCTGACCGTCAGCGATGTGGTGTACGGCAGCCTGGAGCCGGTGACCGTTACCGACCCGCAATCCCATACCTACTTGCCCGACGTGGCTGCCAATGCCTGGGATGCGGGTGTTGATCGCAGCATGATCCCGATCTGCCAGGACGGTGACGACTACTACTGCGTTGAAGAAGACGGCACCGTGGTGCTGTGGTCCGGCGAAGAAGAACTCGTGACCGAAGAAACCTGGGAATCGGTGTGGCACTGGGCGCGGGACGTCTGGCTGGAAAGCTGAGCCCACACCCAGGCGCTTAGTGCTCGGGCGTATCCTTGTGGTTGTCCAGCGTCTCCAGCAAGGCGACCTGCATCCGCGTATGCACGCGGATGAACCACCGCCAGAGCACGGCCGCCACCGCCGCCGTGACCACGGCAATGAGCACCAGCAACTTGTTGGTCGGCAGAATACTGGCCGACAAGGCTGCCAATAGCAGGAAGATCACCAGCAGCGACAGGATCGGGATCAGCTCTGCAATCACCCGCCGTACGCGCTGGGTATGCCGCCCGGCCATTTCGGGCTTCACGCTCATCTCCGCCAACAGCATCGACAGCGCCTTGAGTTTGCGATACGCCGCAATCAGGAAGGGCAGCGACAACAACAACGCCCCGCCCCAGATCAATGCCTTCTGCCAGCTCGGATCGCTGATCCAGCCTTCCAGATACCCACCGATACGCGCCGCGAAAAAGCTGCCGGCGAAGAAGATCGCCACCACCAGCGCCAGGTTCACCCCGACTTGCAGGATGATCTTGCGGATCATCGACGCCAGCATTGCGCCTTCACCTTGAGGCTGGATACTGCGCAGCCATTCGCCGTACATGCCGAACACCCGGCTCATTCGCTGCGGCATGATCGCCGCGATCTTCAAGGACAATGGGTCGGCACCGCGAATCAGATAGGGCGTGAGCAGTGTGGTAATGGCTGAAACCGCCACGGCGACTGGGTAAAGGAAGTCACTGGTCACCTGCAACGTCATCCCCAACGCCGCGATGATGAAGGAAAACTCGCCAATCTGTGACAGCCCCATGCCCACGCGCAGTGAGGTACGGCCGTCATTGCCGGCGATAAACGCCCCCAGGCCACAGGAAAGCATCTTGCCCAACACCACCGCCACGGTGATCACCGCAATCGGCCAGGCGTATTGCAGCAGGATCTGCGGGTCGATCATCAAGCCGATGGCCACGAAGAAGATGGCGCTGAACATGTCGCGAACCGGCTCGATCAGGCGCTCGATCTTAATCAACTGACGGGATTCGGCCATGATCGCGCCGATCAGGAATGCGCCCAGCACCATGCTGTACTCCAGCTTGACCACCAGCAGGCAGAAACCGAAACACAGGCCCAGTACGGTGATCAGCAGCATCTCGTTGCTTTCGAACTTGGCCACATAAGCCAGCAAGCGTGGCACCAGCAAAATGCCGATGACCAGCGCGACGATCATGAACAGCGATAGCTTGCCGACCGTGGAAAACACTTCGCCGGAGCTGACCGTGCCGCTGACGGCAATGCTCGACAGCAAGGCGATGATGCCGATGCCGAGGATGTCTTCGACGATCAGCACGCCGAAAATCAGCTGGGCGAAGCGCTGGTTTTTCATCTTCAGGTCATTGAGTGCCTTGACGATGATGGTGGTGGAGGAAATCGCCAGGATCGCGCCGAGGAACAACGAGTCCATGGTGTTCCAGTCGAACCAGCGGCCGATTTCGTAGCCGATCCAGATCATCAGGATGATTTCCAGGAAAGCCGCGATGAAGGCTGTGGCGCCGACCTTGAACAGCTTGCGCAGGCTGAACTCCAGGCCCAGGCAGAACATCAGGAAGATCACCCCCAGCTCGGCGAGGGTCTTGATGGTGTCTTCGTCGTGGATCAAGCCGAACGGCGGGGTGTGCGGGCCGATGATGAACCCGGCGACGATGTAGCCCAGCACCACCGGCTGCTTGAGGCGGTGAAACAGGATGGTGACAACCCCTGCCACCAGCATGATCACGGCCAGGTCCTGGATAAAGCTGATGGCGTGCATGGCGAGGGGCTCCTTGAGGGTACTGGCGCTTTTCCCACTTCCGCCCGCGCCTTTGAAATGTCGCAAAGGGCGAAAGGAAAAGTCTGCCTTGATCGTAAGAAATGCCCTGAGATGGGCTTTTGAAGGTTAACACCGCGACTTCCGGCAGAAAGCCGGTGCAATATATGGAAACAGATCGGTACACGCGTGACGGCAAGCCGACCACCGGCGTCCCGTTAAGGAAGGCGCAGCAAAGATTCCAGCACCCGCAGAGGTGCCCCCCAACCAATGCCTACAACCCGTGAGTGTGCTATGGAACCCGGAAACGCCCAGCTGTCGATGACGGTATTGATGACCCCAGATATGGCCAACTTCTCAGGCAATGTCCACGGCGGCACCCTGCTCAAGTACCTCGACGAAGTGGCCTACGCCTGCGCGAGCCGTTATGCCGGCCGTTATGTCGTGACGTTGTCGGTGGACCAGGTGATTTTCCGCGAGCCGATCCATGTCGGCGAGCTGGTGACCTTCCTCGCGTCAGTCAACTACACCGGCAACACCTCGATGGAGGTGGGCATCAAGGTAGTGACCGAAAACATCCGCGAACGCTCGGTGCGCCACACCAACAGCTGCTTCTTCACCATGGTGGCCGTGGACGACCAGCGCAAACCAGCCGCCGTGCCGCCTTTGCAACCGCAGAACAGCGAAGACAAACGCCGGTTCGTTCAGGCACAGCAGCGCCGGCAGATCCGCCAGGAGCTGGAAAAGCGCTACCAGGAAATCAAGGCCGACGCGCTGTAGGCATCAGTGCCAGCACTTGTCGAAATGCGCACACACCTCAAAGCGCTGATCCAGTTGGCCCATGCGCGCCAGGTGATGGTTGAGCACTTCAACCATCACTGACTTGCGCGTGTTGATGTAATAGGCGGCCATCACTTTGTCGTTCTCCGCCACACGATCACGCGTGGTGGTATCCGTCGGGTTCAGCCATTGTTCCAACACGGCGTCTTCGGTGACGCTCAATCGGTAGCGCAGCACTTCCTTGTAGAGGCCCATCGTGCGCGCCTCTTGCGCCGCCGCATCTTCATTGAGCAGGGTGAAGTTCTGGCGATATTGGGTCCAGTAGGCCTCCGGCAACGTGAACGAACTCATTGCCGCCTTGCGCTTGGCAATCTGCTCTTCAAGCGACTTGGGTGTCGACGGCGGTTCGACAGGTGTTTGCGGGTTCATCATCTTGAACAACTGCAGGTTGGTGTCAACGATGGAACCGATCAACGCAGCGCGCTTGGGCGTTTCTGGAATCTGCTTGGGGAACATCGGCGTGCTGCCGGCGCACGCTTGCAGCGGGCTTTCGATCATCGGCTGCGGAATACGCTCGTCTTTACCGTTGAAGCGCTGCAGACGTTGGAAGGTGGTAATGCAACTGCCATCGGCCACGTCGAACGTCACTTCATATTCCTTGCCCGCCTCAGGCGTAAAGCTGATCGCCTTGGCGCACACGTAGCCGCTGCCATTGGTGTTGATGCGCATGAACACCGGCTTGCCAGGCGCCAGCTTGACCTCCAGCAAACCACGGGCTTTTTCCGGCGGCGGCACGATCATGCCCACCCGACGCTGGGTGTCGGTCATCAAGGAGTTGTTGAGCATGCCGGTAGTACGGCCTGCGCAGTGCTGGGCGTCGAAGAAGTCGAGGGTGGAGTTCTGGGTGTTGGAGATGAACCGCAGCTTGGCGGCATCGGGTTCGGTGGCGTCCGGGTAGCTACCGTTGATGCTGCAAGCGCTGAGCAGCGAAACCAGGCTTAGCGTGGAAAAAGCCCGTAGGAAATATGACATGGTTCTTCCTTGAAAAGCACAGGGGACAAAGAGGCGCCGATAGTACCGGACGCCCTTTGCCTGGCTCAATCAGGAATGTTCCTACAGCTCAATCGGCGTCGCTTCGAACCGCACGCGGGGATGGGCGATACGGTCCTGGGCGCGCACGAGTTCCAGTTCATAACTGGCGCAGGCCTGGGTTTCCAGCAGCACTTCATGCACAGCTGCGGCGGTGAACTCGAACGCCGCCAACAGGCTGTCGCCCAATAGTACCCGCGCCAGGAACAGCCCCGAGGTCAGGTCGCCCACGCCCACGGGCTGACGCGGAAACGCCAGCAACGGCCGGCGCAGGTGCCAGCTGCCCTCGGCGGTCACCAGCAGCATCTCGAAACCGTCCGGCAGCTTACCGGGGTAATCCAGGTGTTTAACCAACACCGCCTTCGGCCCGCGTGCCAGCAGCGCCTTGGCCATGGCCAGGCAATCGAACAGCGATTGCGGCTTACGCCCGGCAAAACTGTCCAACTCCAGCTGGTTGGGGCACAGGAAATCGGCCATGGCCGCGGCTTCGTCCAGCAGGAAATCGCTGACTTCCTGGGGCACGATGCAGCCCTTCTCCGGATGGCCCATCACCGGGTCGCACAAATACAGGGCCTTGGGGTTGATGGCCTTGATGCGCGCCACGCCGCTGAGAATCGCCCGCCCCTGGTCCGCACTGCCCAGGTAGCCGGACAGCACGGCGTCGCAGTTGCCCAGCTCGCCGATCGCCGCAATGCCTTCCACCAGCGCCGGAATTTGCTGCGGCGCCAACACTTCGCCCGCCCATTGGCCATACTGGGTGTGGTTGGAGAACTGCACCGTGTTCAACGGCCAGACGTTCACCCCGACGCGCTGCATGGGGAATACGGCGGCGCTGTTTCCGGCGTGGCCAAAGACCACATGAGACTGGATCGCAAGCAGATGAGGTGTGCGTTTCATGCGCGGGATTTCCGTAAAGCCATTGAAATTCTGGCCGCGCAGTATGCGACTAAACGCAGCCTGTACGACAGACCGGCGACACAGTTAAGCTGCTCTCACTTTGTTGGAGTCTTTCGCATGCTGACCCTGGGAAACATCTTCGTGTTGATGCTGCTGGCGACCGGTGCCGCCTGGGTGTGGCACAACCACGGCCTGCGTGAGCGGGCGCTGGAGCGGGTCAAGCAGCATTGTGCCAAGCTCGACATCGAGCTGCTGGACGGCGCGGTGGCGCTCAAGCGAATCGGGTTTGTGAAGGATGCCAATGGGCGGCGGCGCCTGGCGCGTATCTACAACTTTGAATTCACCGTGACCGGCGAAACCCGCCATCCGGGGACCATCACCCAATTCGGCGCCCACAGCGCGCAGATCGAACTGGCGCCCTACCCGTTCGAGATCAAGACGCCGCTGCCCAGCGCCGAAGTGATCGAGCTGAGCCAGTGGCGCCAGGACCACGCCAAGAACCGTCAGTAACGGCAGGCCTTTAGTGCGGCCTGCAAGGCGTCCAAGTCCTGTGGCTCGCTGAAAATCAACTCGATACGTGAATCGCGGCGCCATTCGCTGGCCTGCCAAGTCAACTCGCTGTTGTCCACCGCGTTGGTCGAAACCCACCCTTCGGCGCTGTGGATAACCAGTTTGGCGCGGCGCCATTCAAGGCTTGTCAGCCACTGGTCGAGGCGGCGGGTATCGAATGGCTGGCTCGGGTGCCAGCGCCATCCGACGCTCCAACCACCTTCTTGAGTCTGACTCAGGCAGATCGGTTGAGTAGGATCGCTCCACACCGCCGGCATTTGCGCGAGGCCTTCGGGCACTTCGATGTTATCCACAGCGGCTGAAGCCTGCGCGTTCAGGCCGGGTAATTGTTGCAGGGGCAATTGCGCCTGGCGGGTCCAGTAGAGCGGGCATTCGGGCAACTGCCGTTCGATCGCTCGGCGCTGCCCGGCGTCCAACCCTTCATCCTTGTTCAGCACCAGCAACCCGGCACTTGTCAGAGCCTCTTGCTGCGCTGGCGGCAATGGTTTTCCTGCTGCCAGCGCCTGGGCATCCAGCACCAGCACACAGGGCTGGACGGCCAGCACGCCCTGCCACGGTGCCTGCCGCAACTGCTTGAGCAACTGCGCCGGATGGCCCAGGCCCGACGGTTCGATAAACAGCCGGTCGGGCTTGGCCTTACGCAACAGACGACCTAGTCCTACCTGGAACGGTGCACCATTCACACAACACAGACAGCCTCCGGCGACTTCGCCCAGGGCAATGCCGTCGTCATCTTGGGTGAGCAAGGCCGCGTCCAGGCCAATCTGCCCGAACTCGTTGATCAGCACCGCCCAGCGCTCGTTGGCCGGACGCTGGGCGAGCAGGTGCTTGATAAGGCTGGTCTTGCCGGCGCCCAAGGGCCCGGCAATCACGTGGGTGGGAATGTTCTGCAGCATGAGGGGCATCGTTCGGACCGTGTAGAGCGTTTGATCCTACGCGGTTATGCGAGCCAATCCAGTGTCAGGATCAATCGACGCTCACCGGCCTTGAGCGCCGGTGACCGGTGGATCAAACCGTAATTCTCATTACCGTGCCATTTGGTGCCCTTGAGCAGGGCGACTTCGCCGCAGTGAATCTGTTCGACACGCTCGGTGGGCTCGGCCTCAGGCTGGCTCAGCCTGCGCCGGTCCATCACGCCTTCGCGCAACCACTGGCTGCCGCCCCCCGCATAGGTGGTGATCAGCCGCACCGGCACATGGTCGACGTGAAAACGTGGGCACATCGCCTTATCCAGCAACCGCAAACGCACGCCAATACGCTTGGCGCCCAGCAGGCAGGCGAATGCGCTGACCAGCCAGGACACATCGGCGATAAAGCCTTCGTAGCCTTCCAGATCACGGCAGCTGGACGCCAATCCCTGCCAGTTCGGCTCGGCGTCTTCGTTGTTGAGCTCGATCACCATGGCATCGGCCAACGGCTCGTTGAGCGCCACCAGCAAGGCCCCGAACTCGGCGATGTGCAACGGCAACTGCCGCTCCCACACGGCCAGGTTGACGCCATCTTCCAGGATGTCGGACAGCGCCAGCGGGGTTTCGCCACGGGTCTGGCGAATCACAGGACGCAGGGGAATCACCGGGGCCAGCATCAGGCGGCTGCCTCCTCATACCAAGGGCCAAAGGGATCGGCCAGCAGGCGCCAACCGTCTACGCCCTGGGCCATTTCTTCATCGTTGAGCAGGCACGCGTCCAACTCGGCACGCAGTAGAGTGAAGTCGATGTTCTGCCCGATAAACACCAGTTCCTGGCGGCAATCACCGGTGCTCAGTTGCCAGTTGCCCATGATCGCAGCGATGCTTTCTTCGTCCTGAGGCCACTGGCTTTTTGGCACAAAGCGCCACCAGCGCCCGGCAAAACCATGGCGCATCAAACCGCCAGCCTGGGACCAACTGCCCGCATCCTGGTGCTTGCTGGCCAGCCAGAAAAAACCTTTGGAGCGCAGCAGTTTGCCGTTGACCCACGGGCGGTCGATGAAGTCGAAGAAACGCTGTGGATGGAAGGGACGGCGCGCACGGTAAGCGGTGGAAGCAATGCCATATTCCTCGGTTTCCGGCACATGTTCACCGCGCAGTTCCTGCAGCCAGCCTGGGGCTTGGGCGGCGCGTTCAAAGTCGAAACGGCCGGTGTTGAGGATCTTGTTCAGCGGCACTTCGCCCATGACCATTGGGATGATTTCCGCCTGGGCATTGAGGCGCTCAAGGATCGCCATCAACTCTTCGCGTTCGCGGCTGCTGATCAGGTCGATCTTGCTGATGAGGATCACGTCGGCGAATTCGATCTGCTCGATCAGCAGATCGGTGATGGAACGCTCGTCTTCTTCACCGAGGGTTTCACCCCGCGACGCCAAGCTTTCGGCCGCCTGGTAGTCGAGCAGGAAGTTCATGCCGTCGACTACGGTGACCATGGTGTCCAGGCGCGCGATGTCGGCCAGGCTTTGCTCGTTTTCGTCGCGGAAGGTGAAGGTTTCGGCCACAGGCAAGGGTTCGGAGATGCCGGTGGACTCGATCAGCAGGTAATCGAAACGACCTTCCTTGGCGAGTTTTCCCACTTCTTCGAGCAAGTCTTCGCGCAAGGTGCAGCAGATGCAGCCGTTGCTCATCTCCACCAGTTTTTCTTCGGAGCGGTTGAGCGTGACGTCGCGCTGGACTTCGCTGCCGTCGATGTTGATTTCGCTCATGTCGTTGACGATCACCGCCACCCGCAGGTTTTCGCGGTTGCGCAGGACGTAGTTGAGCAGCGTGCTTTTACCGGCGCCGAGAAAGCCGGACAACACAGTAACGGGGAGACGATTGGGCATCAGGTATTCCTCATCAGGGTTGGCCGGTCAAATCGCCCGTTTATGGCGTTCGCGCAGCTCTTCACGTTCTTTGGCTTCGATACACAGGGTGGCGGTAGGACGCAGCAACAAGCGCTGTAGGCCGATGGGCTCGCCGGTTTCGCGGCACCAGCCGTATTCGCCGCGCGCCAGCAAGTCGAGGGCATCGTCGATCTTGTCCAACAGCTTCTTTTCCCGCTCCAGCAGGCGCAGTTGCCATTGGCGCTGTTCTTCGGCGCTGCCGACATCGGCGGGGTCGCTGTTGGTTTCCTGCTCGCGCAGCACCAGGAACTCGGCGTCGATGCGGGCTTGCAGCTCATTGCGCTGGGCCAGCAGCAACTCACGGAAGAACCCTTGCTGGGCTTCATTCATGTAGTCGGCGCAAGGCTGGGCCAGGAGGTCTTGTTCGGTCATGGGGAGCGGTTCACGGGTCAGGCTGTGTTTTAATGTTATAGTATAACAATACAAATAAGCCAATCCCCTCTTGCTCACCACGACGAAGGGCGCAATGCTTCAACACTCCCCAGCCTTGAGAAACCCGATGAGATACCTGGTGTGCGCCCTGTTATTGGTTGCCGTGGGACCTGCGTGCGCCCAGGCGCCAAGCTTGCTGGCCAACTGCACGCGCAGCGCCAATCTGCTCGCTTGCGTTGACCCTTCAGGCAACGCCTACAGCGTGGCGACGGTCGGCAGCACCACGTATTTGCGCGGGTACGAGGTGATCGGCAAACGCTATTGGGCACAAACCAACAGCCGCTATGGGCAACTGACGTTCTTTACCGGGTTGGCGTCGGACGGTGAGGCGTGGGTCGGCTACACGCGGCGCGTGGGCTGGACCACCCTCAACCGGTTTTCCAGTTCGGGTGGCGCCAGCGCCAAATTCACCTGTAGCCGTATAACCGGCTGTTAGACCTGACCGTTCTTCTGTTCCTGCACCCATGCCATGTAGCTGTTCATCGGTGGGTTCTTCTGGAAGTATTTCTTCAGGCCTTCGAACAGGCCGTCGGCAACCGCCTGTTGATGACGCGCGGTGACCAGCCGCGCACTGTCCCGTGCGTTGGAAATAAACCCGGTTTCCACGAGGATCGACGGCACGTCCGGTGACTTGAGCACCGCAAACCCGGCTTGTTCCACACGCTTTTGATGCAGGCTGGTGATGCCTTCCAGGCTGCCCAGGATCGAGCTGCCCAGTTGCAGGCTGGACGCGATAGTAGCGTTCATCGACATATCCAGGATCACCCCGGCGAGCATCGGGTCCTTGTCTTTCAGATTGAGCAGGCTGGTGGCGCCGAGCAGATCGGCGCCGTTTTCCCGTTGCGCCATGAACCGCGCCGTGGCGGAAGTGGCGCCGCCTTCGGACAGGGCATACACCGACGCGCCCGAAGCGGTGATGCGTGGCGCCGCGTCCGCATGCACCGAGATAAACATGTCGGCATTGTGCTTGTGGGCGATTTCCACGCGCTTGCGCAACGGCACGAAGAAGTCGTCGTTACGCACCAACTTCACGTCGAAGCCTTTCTCGCGCTTCAAGCGTTTAGCCAGCAGTTGGGCGATGGACAGCACCACGTCTTTTTCGCGCTGGCCTTTGGAGCCGACGGCGCCTGGGTCCTTGCCGCCGTGGCCGGGGTCGACCACGACAATGATGTCGCGTTTAGGATGCGCTTTATCCACCAAAGGCTTGGGCTCGGCCGCAATCTGGCGAGGCGCCTGGGTGGCGCTGGTCAGGTCCAGGACCAGTCGATGGCCTTGGCCATCCTGAGGCGGCAATAGAAAGCTGTTGAGCTGCATCGGTGCGGCCAGGTCCAGCACGATGCGCGTGTCGCCTTTGCCGAAATGCCCCGAACGAATCGAGGTGATCCCGCTGTTCTTCAGCGCCAACTGAGAGAAATCCCCACTGAGCCCGGCGCCGCTCAAGTCGATGATCAAGCGCTCCGGCGCGCTCAAGGTGAAGGTCTTGTATTGCACCGGACCGCTGAGGTCGAACACCAGGCGCAGCTTGTCGTCCGAGCGCCACAGGCGGGCGTTGCTGATCTGCGTGGCGTGGGCGGCAAACGGCAAGGTGAACAGCGGGCTGGCCAGAAGCAGGTTTAGGAGCTGACGTCTGTGCATGAAAAATACCGCAAATAAAGGAGCGTCCCTACTCGACATGACTGAAAAAAGGCTGGAGCAGAAAAATCATCGTCGACTCAATAGTTATAATATAACATGTCTTTTTATTTCCAACGATGGACCTGCTCATGAATGCGCTGACTCTGCCGGATATCGCCGCGCAGGCTTCACGCCAAGCCTTGCCACTCGACTGGGTGGGCATGTGCGGTATCGCCCTGCCGATTCTCATCGACGGCCAGCGCCTGACCGCCACCGCCGATGCCGGCGTGAGCCTGGACGATGGCGCCGCCCGTGGCATTCATATGTCACGCCTGTACCTGGCCTTGGAGATGCTCGACCAGCAACCGCTTACGCCCGCACTTCTGCGTAATGTACTGCAGCGTTTTCTCGACAGTCATGAAGGTTTATCTAATAACGCCTACCTGCGTATCCACACCGATTTGCTGCTCAAACGCCCGGCACTGGTCAGTCCTTTGGCCGGTTGGAAAGGCTACCCGGTGAGCATCGAAGCGCGTCTGGAAAACCAGATGTTCCACGTGGAACTAAAAATTGACGTTACTTACTCCTCGACCTGTCCCTGCTCCGCTGCCCTCGCCAGGCAGTTGATTCAGCAACAATTTCTCGACGACTTCGCCAACACACCGTTGCAGCATGAAGACGTATTGACCTGGCTCGGCAGCGCCAATGGCATCGTCGCCACGCCACACAGCCAGCGCAGCAGTGCGCAATTGCATGTCGAGCTGCAAGGCGAGCAATTGCCACTGACAGACTTAATCGACACCGTCGAAGCCGCCCTCGGCACCGCCGTACAAACCGCCGTGAAACGTGCGGACGAACAAGCCTTCGCCCTGGCCAACGGGCAGAACCTGATGTTCTGCGAAGACGCCGCCCGCCGCCTGAACCTCGCCTTGAAACGCTCGGATGCCGTCAAAGCCTTCCACCTGAAAGTGATCCACGCCGAAAGCCTGCACGCGCACGATGCCGTGGCTGAAAGCCGCTGGACGAGACACCCTGCATGATCACCTGCACCGCTTTACGCTGGGGCGCTCCCGGCCAACCGCTGACGCCCGCCATCGACCTCACCCTGGAAAAAGGCAGCCTCACCGGCATCATCGGCGCCAACGGCACCGGTAAAAGCAGCCTGCTTAAAGTCATCGCCGGCCTGCAAAAGCCGCTGGCGGGCAAGGTCACGGTGGAGGTTCCACGCCGTGGCGGCCTGTCGTTCCTGCCCCAGCAGCAACACCTGGACCGTCAGTTTCCCATCAGCCTGCAAGAGCTGGTCGCCGCCGGTTTCTGGGGCACGCAACTGTCCCCGCAACAGCGCAGCCAACGTCTTGAGGCAGTACTGGAAGACTGGTGCCTCAGCGGCCTTGAGCATCGCCCGTTGATGGCACTGTCCGGTGGCGAGCTGCAACGCGCCCTCCTTGCTCGCATGAGCCTGGCCGAAGCGCCCGTTCTGCTGCTCGACGAGCCCCACGCCGCCCTCGATGAAGAAGGCCAGGCGCTGTGCTGGAAACACATCCACGCCTGGCATGAGCAAGGCCGCACGCTGATCGTGGTCTGCCATGACCTCGCCTCCGTGCGCCACCACACCCAGCAAGTGGTGCAGATCAAAAGCACCGGCTGCATGTTCGGCCCGAGCAAAGAGCTGATCCGCCCGCAGCCACAGATGCAGGTGGCCTGATGCATTTCGCCGCCCACCTGTGGATGCCCTTCGTCGACTTCGTCTTTATGCGCCGCGCCCTCATCGGCGGGTTGGTACTCGCCTGCAGTACCGCGCCGCTGGGCGTGTTCCTGATCCTGCGGCGCATGAGCCTGATCGGTGACGCTGTCGCCCACGGCATCCTGCCCGGCGCAGCCCTCGGCTTCTGGTTCGCCGGCCTCAGCCTGCCCGCCCTGACCATCGGCGGCCTCGGCGCGGGCCTGAGCATGGCTGGCCTGTCCGCTTGGATCACTCGCCGTACCGGCCTGCGCGAAGACGCCAGCCTCGCCGCTATCTACCCCATCTCCCTGGCCGCGGGCGTGCTGATCCTCGGCATCGCCGGCAAACGCCTCGACCTGCTGCACCTGCTGTTTGGCTCCGCCCTGGCGGTGGATGAAACCACCCTCACCGGCATGCTGTGGGTTTCCAGCTTCAGCCTGATCGCCATGGCCGCGATCTACAAACCGCTGCTGCTGGACACCCTCGACCCGTTGTTCCTGCAGACCGTCAGCCGCCTCGGTCCGCTGGCCCATGGTTTGTTCCTGACGTTGGTGGTGCTGAACCTGGTCATCGGCTTCCAGGCCATCGGCGCCTTGATGGTGGTGGGCCTGATGATGTTGCCGGCCATCGCTTCACGTTTCTGGAGCCGGCGCCTGCCGGTGTTGATCGCGGTATCGGCAGTGCTGGGATGCCTGTCGGTGTGGCTGGGCTTGTTGCTGTCGTTCTACTACTCGTTGCCCAGCGGCCCGGCCATCGTGCTGGTGGCGGGCGCCGGGTATCTGCTGTCCGTGGTCTTCGGTCCGGTGCACGGCTTGCTGCGCCGCCCGCCTTTGCTGTCATCCCAATGAGGTGTTTCCCGATGCGCGCTCTACTCGTGCTGTTCAGTCTCGTCCTGTCGTTGTCGACGGCCCAGGCCGCCGACAAGCTTCAGGTGGTTACCAGCTTCAGCATCCTCGATGACATCACTCACCAGATTGGTGGTGATCACATCCAGATCAGCAACATGGTCGGCCCCGACGCCGACGCCCACACCTACGAGCCTACCCCGGACGATGCCAAGGCACTGCTCAAGGCCAAGGTGATCATCAAGAACGGCCTGGGCTTCGAACCCTGGCTGGACCGTCTGGTGACCAGCACCGAAACCAAAGCCACGGTGGTGACCGCCAGCAAAGGCGTGATCTCCCACACCATGGACGAAGACGGCGAGACCATCCCCGACCCGCACGCCTGGCACAACTTGGCCAACGCCGAAATCTACGTGAACAACATCACGAAGGCATTGATCGCTGCCGATCCGGCCAACAAAGCCGACTACCAGCACAACAGCCAAACCTACCTGAAAGAAATCTATCGCCTGCTGGCCGAAGCCAAGACCAAGTTCGGCGCACTGCCCGCCGGTAACCGCCGCATCGTCACCTCCCACGACGCCTTCGGCTACCTGGGCCAGGCTTACGGTATCGAGTTCCTCGCGCCACAGGGTCTGTCCACCGAACGCGAGCCGTCCGCCGCCGAAGTCGCCGCGCTGATCACCCAGATCCGCAAAGACAAAGTCAAAGCCGTGTTCATGGAAAACATCAAGGATTCGCGCCTGCTCAAGCAGATCGCTGACGAAAGCGGCGCGCAGATCGGCGGCACGCTGTACTCCGACGCCCTTGCCGCAGAAGGCCCGGCCAGCACCTTTACCGGGCTGTTCGAATACAACCTCAACACCTTGTGCGCAGCGCTGAGCAAGCCATGACCTTGAGCATGCTCGACCTGGAAGGGGCTGCCGTCGGCAGCCGCTTTCCACTCGAACCCGTGCTCGATGCCCTGCCGTGGAACAGCGATGGCCTGATCGCCGCCATCGCCCAGCAACACGGCAGCGGCGAGGTGTTGATGCTGGCCTGGATGAACCGCCAGGCCCTCAAGGAAACCCTGGGCACCGGGCAGGTCTACTACTGGTCGCGCTCACGCCAGCAGTTGTGGCGCAAAGGCGAAAGCTCTGGTCACTGGCAACAGCTGGTGGAAGCACGCCTGGATTGCGACGGCGACGCGGTCCTGCTGATCGTCGACCAGCAAGGCCCGGCCTGCCACACCGGACGGCCGACCTGCTTCTACAACGCCATCGACGGCGACTACGTCCACATCATTACGGAGCCCTTAGCATGATCCGCAAAAACCCGTCCGGCGATCTGCCCGTGATTGCCGAATCGGCCTACGTCGACAAGACCGCCATCATCTGCGGCAAAGTCATCATTGGCGAAAACGTGTTCGTCGGCCCCTACGCCGTGATCCGCGCCGACGAAGTCGACGCCAGCGGCGGCATGGACCCGATCATCATCGGCGCCAACTCCAACATCCAGGACGGCGTGGTCATCCACTCCAAATCCGGCGCGGCGGTGACCATCGGAGAGTTCACCTCGATTGCGCACCGCTCCATCGTCCATGGCCCCTGCACCGTCGGTGACCGCGTGTTCATTGGCTTCAACAGCGTGCTGTTCAACTGCGCCGTGGGTGATGGCTGCGTGGTGCGCCACAACTCGGTGGTCGACGGACGCGACTTGCCCGCCGCGTTCTACGTGCCCTCCACCACGCGCATCGGACCGAACACCGACCTCTCGCAATTCCCGCCGGTGAGCGTGAGCGCCTCGGAGTTTTCCGAAGACGTGGCCCGCACCAACGTTGACCTGGTGCGCGGCTACAAAGCCCTGCAAAACGAGTTCTGAACCATGAGCCGCCTGCTGATCCGCAACGCCCGCCTGGTGAACGAAGGCCAGGAATTCGACGCCGATGTGCTGGTCGCCAATGGTCGTATCGAAAAGATCGCCAGCAGCATCCAGGACAGCAACGCGCCTGTCGCCATCGACGCCCAAGGTCACTGGCTGCTGCCCGGCATGATCGATGACCAAGTGCACTTTCGCGAACCTGGCGCGCCGGACAAAGGCAGCTTCTACAGCGAATCCCGCGCGGCGGTAGCCGGTGGTATCACCAGTTTCATGGACATGCCCAACACGCACCCGGCCACCCTCGACCTGGACGCCCTGGCCGACAAAAAGCGCCGCGCCGCCCTGCACTCGGTGGCCAACTATGGCTTCCACTTCGGCGTGAGCAACGACAACCTCGACACCGTCGCAGCCCTCGACCCACGTGAGGTGGCCGGGGTCAAAGTGTTCATGGGGGCTTCGACCGGCAATATGCTGGTGGACGATCCTCGGATCCTGGAGCGCCTGTTCGCCGAAGTGCCCACGATTTTGCTGGCCCACTGTGAACACACGCCAAGCATCCAGGCCAACGAACAGCGTCTGCGCGAACGCTTCGGCGAGCACATCCCCGCCGTCGCGCACCCGCTGATCCGCGATGCCGAGGCGTGCTATCGCTCGTCATCCTTTGCCGTGGAGTTGGCCAAGCGCCATGGCACCCGCCTGCATGTGCTGCACCTGACCAGCGCCCGCGAACTGGCACTGTTCGAAGACAAGCCCTTGAGCGAAAAACGCATCACCGCCGAGGTCTGCCTGCACCACCTGCTGTTCGATGACCGCGACTATCACCGCCTCGGCCACCAGATCAAATGCAACCCGGCCATCAAGACCCGCGCCGACCGCGACGCCTTGCGCCTGGCCTTGTTAAGCGACCGCCTGGATGTCATCGGCAGCGATCACGCGCCGCATACCTGGACGCAAAAACAGTTGGGTTATCGCGAGGCGCCGTCGGGATTGCCCCTGGTGCAGCACGCCCTGCCCGCGCTGCTGGAACTAGTGGCCGATGGGCTGCTGCCGTTGACCACGCTGGTCGCAAAAACCAGTCACCGTGTGGCCGACCTGTTCGCCATCCCCGACCGTGGCTACCTGCGTGAAGGTTATTGGGCCGACCTGGTGCTGATCAAACCTGAGCCCGAGGGCAAGCCGGTCAGCAGCCAACCCATCCTGGCCCGCTGCGGCTGGACGCCCTTCGCCGAACGCAGCTTTCGTCACAGCGTCAGCACCACCCTGGTTTCCGGTCACTTGGCCTTTCATAACGGTCAGGTAATCGACAGCTGCCAAGGATTACCTTTGCATTTCCAGCGCTAGAGACGACGGCGATGATCCGGATCACCCTGCCAGACGGCACCCAACGCGAGTACGACGAGGCACTGTCGGTTTACGAGGTAGCCGCCAGCATCGGCTTGGGGCTGGCCAAAACCTCGGTCGCCGGTCGCGTTGACGGTGTACTGGTGGGTTGTGAACACCTGCTGGAACAGGACGCCCGACTCCAGATCATCACCACCCAGGATCCCGAGGGGCTGGAGATTCTGCGTCGCTCCTGCGCAAGTCTGTTGGCGATGGCCACTCAGCAACTGTTTCCTATCGCTCAACTGACAGCCGGGTCGCCCATCGACGATGGTTTTTTCTATGACTTGGCCTACGAACGCGCCTTCACAGCGCTCGACCTTGAACAGATCGAAGCGCGCATGCGTCACTTGGCGAACACCAATCATTCGGTACGGCGCCTGGGCGATTTTGAAGCCCTGTGCCACGGTCTTCATGTGCCCAGCACCGGTGTGATCCGAGCCTTCAAGCTGACCAAGGTCACCCTCAACGCATCGCAACAACGCATTTACGGCACCTGTTGGGCCAGCCAGCAGGCTGCGGTGCTCACCCTGAGTGAAAGCCAGGCCGACTTCGGCCAGCAGGTCTGTGAAGCATTGAAACGTGTGGGCATACGGGCGGTGGTGGACCGACGCAACGAGAAGGTCAGCTACAAGATGCGCGAGCACAGCCTGCACCAAGTGCCGTATCTGGTGATTGTTGGCGAGCGGGAAAAAGCCGGCGGCTACGTCAGCCTGCGTAGCCGCCTGGGGGAAGACCTCGGTCAGATGAGTATCGAAGCCCTGTGCGAAAGGCTCAAGCGCGAGGCTTGACCGTCCCGCAATCGTTGCCCAGCCACTGGGCATGGCTGTCCAGGCTGCCCTTCTGCTGAATGCCGGTGGCATTGAAGGTACCGTTGACGGTGGTGGTGAATTCTTTTTGGCTCTGGAAAGTGGCTACACCCGTGCCTTGGGCTTTCGGGCAACTGAAACGGAATTTCCACTGGTTGCCGGTCTTGTCGGTCACTTCCTGCTTGCAGCCCGATTGCGGGTCGGTCAGCGGGATCGAATCGGAGGCAACCTGCGCCGGGGTGAGGCACACCTGCACGCCTTTGCCGGCCATGGTGATGCCCTGTTTTTCGAGCATGGCACGCTGTTCCGGGGTCATCTGTTGCTTGAGCTGACCGAGGATCAGCGACAGGTCGGGCAAGTCCTGGTTATCGACTTTCATATTGCTGGTGGTCAGTTCCCACAAGCCCGGCGCCAGCATCTGCGCCTGTGCCGCCACCGGCAGCGACACACCAATCATCATGGCCAAAGACAGCAGACGAGCATTCATCGGGTAACTCCTGGGTAATGTTGGGCGTTAGACGCCGCAAAGGTGCCAGGGTTGCACGGCAAATAAAATAGCGACATTCCTGACCAGACATGGTCTGTTAGGCACTGGATTGCCTGGAGTAACGTCGTTCATGGATTTCTTTGGCCCGCACCTGCTCGCCTACTTCATCGCCACGCTGCATTTTCTCGGGACCCTCGCCGCGATCCACGCGGTGCTGACCGTCAGAACCGCCCAAGGCTCGATCGCCTGGGCCTTGTCGCTGATGTTCATGCCCTACCTCACGCTGATCCCCTACCTGATCTTCGGCCGCAGCACGTTCGACGCGTACATCCAGGCCCGTCGCCAGGCCAACCAGGAAATGCACACCGCCATCACCGAGCTGAACTGGCGCCCGTGGGTCGAGGAAGCCCTGGCGGCACGCAACTCCAGCGCCTACGCCTCGCTGCGCGCCATGCCCAAGCTGGGCCGCATGCCATGCCTGGCCAACAATGAAGTGCGTTTGCTGATCAATGGCGACGCCACCTTCAGCGCAATCTTCGCGGCGATCCGCAATGCCAAGACGGCGGTGCTGTTCCAGTTCTTCATCATTCATGACGACGAACTCGGCCGCCAACTGCACGCGCTGTTGAAGGAAAAGGCCGCAGAAGGCGTCGCCATCTACGTGCTGTATGACCGCATCGGCAGCCACGCCCTGCCCCATCGTTATGTGCAGTCGCTGCGCGACGCCGGGGTGAACGTCAAAGCCTTCGCCACCCGCAGCGGCTGGCTCAATCGCTTTCAGGTCAACTTCCGCAACCATCGCAAGATCGTGGTGGTGGACGGCATCACCGGGTTTGTCGGCGGGCATAACGTCGGCGATGAATACCTGGGCAAGAAACCGCCGCTGGCGCCGTGGCGCGATACCCATGTGCAGGTGACCGGCCCGGTGGTGGCATGCTTGCAAGAGTCGTTTGCCGAAGACTGGTTTTGGGCCGCGCGCGAACTGCCGCCACTGATTTTGCCGGACGCCTACCCCGAGGACGGCGTGCTCTGCCAACTGCTCGCCAGCGGTCCGGCCGACCCTTATGAAACCTGCTCGCTGTTCTTCGTCGAAGCCATCCACGCCGCGACCGAGCGCGTCTGGATCACCAGCCCCTATTTCATCCCCGACGAAGCGGTGTTCTCTGCACTGCGCCTGGCCGTGCTGCGCGGTGTCGATGTGCGGCTGCTACTGCCTTCGCGGCCCGATCACCGCATCGTCTACGCCGCGTCCAGCCTGTACGCGATCGAAGCCGTGCGCGCCGGCGTGCGGGTATTTCGCTATACGCCAGGCTTCCTGCATCAGAAGGTGGTGTTGGTAGACGACGAAATCGCCGCCATCGGCAGTGCGAACATGGACAACCGTTCGTTCCGGCTGAATTTCGAAGTGATGTTGCTGACGGTCGACGAGGCCTTCGCCAAGGAAGTCGAGCACATGCTGCTGGACGACTTCGCCCTGGCCCATGAAGTCAGCCAAGAAGAAAGCCGGGAAACCCGCCGCCTTCAGCAACTGGGCATGCGGGTTGCGCGGCTTATTTCACCGATCTTGTAACGGGCTCAGCGGTAGATATCTTCCCGTGTCCACGGCAAGTCATGGCTGCCATCGGCATGGGGTTTCACCGCCAGAATCTGGTGCAGGTTGATCCAGCCCCGCGCAAACGCATAGGCACAACCGGCCAGGTACAGCCGCCAGATACGCAACGCTTGCTCCGGCACCATCTTGGCCGCCGCTTCCAGGTTGTCTTCCAGGCGCTCGCTCCAATGGTCCAGAGTACGCGCGTAGTGCAGGCGCAGGCTTTCGACGTCGACCACTTCCAGCCCGACTTCGCTGATCTCGGCCGTCATCATCGCCAAATGCGGCAGTTCGCCGTTGGGGAACACGTAGCGCTCGATGAACTCACCCGCGCCGCGCCCCACAGGGCGACCATCGGTGTGCTTGGCGGTGATGCCGTGGTTCATCACCAGGCCGCCTTCGCGCACGGCGCCGAACAGAGTCTTGCAGTACTCCGCCAGGTTGGCGTGGCCGACGTGTTCGAACATGCCCACGCTGACCACTTTGTCGAAACGCCCGTCTTGCGGCAGGTCGCGGTAGTCGAGCAGTTGCAGGTCCACCTGGTCTTCCAGGCCTTCGGCTTTCACCCGTTCCCGGGCCAGCGCCAACTGCTCCTTGCTCAGGGTGATACCAAACACCTTGACCCCAAACTCCCGCGCGGCAAACCGCGCCAGCCCACCCCAACCACAACCGACATCCAGCAAATACTCGCCCGGCTGCAGCCGCAACTTGCGGCACAGGTGGCGGAATTTGTCTTGTTGGGCCTGGTCGATGGATTCGCTGCCGGTTTCGAAATAACCGCAGGAGTACGCCATGTCCTGGTCCAGCCACAGCTGGTAGAACTCGTTGGACAGGTCGTAATGGTAGGAAATGGCCGCTGCGTCAGTGGCCTTGTCGTGGATCGAGCGCACCGGACGACTCCCCTCGTCGTCTTCGATCAGGGCGTGACTCAATTCGTCACACACCCGGATGACCTCGGCGATGGAGCCTTCCAGCTCCAATTTGCCCTCGACGAAGGCTTCGCCCAGTGAATCGAGCGTTGGATGGGTCAGCTTGGTCACGACCGTGGGGTCCTTCACCACGATGGTCACACTGGGCTCGGGGCCCAAGTTGAATTCATGGCCGTCCCAGAGTCGAAGACGCAGCGGTAGCTGAAGATTCTGTAAGGCCGGTGGAAGTTGCGCGAGCATGAGTAGTCCCCCCTTGTTTCAGACGTCTGCTGAGAGGTTAGACCATCCCAAGACAAAGTAGGAGGCTATCGATTTGATAGCGCTCCTCTATGGGGCCCGGCGCTCGAGCAACCCGTCCTGGACCCACTGCTTCAGCCACGTAACGGCCTGCAATGGCGCACCCTCTGCATGAGTGACTGCCAACTCGGCGCACAGTTCGGCAAAGCTCCAACCGGTGGTCGCCATGCCCGTCAGGGCAGAGGCCTCGGCGGGTTCCAGGCTGCGGTAATGGCAGACATTCTGATGGCGCCACACCAGGCACGTCTGCGCCGGGTCCAGCGTGTGGCTGTCGGGGAAGTCGGATTCGTCCTTGCTGGCACGCCAGATCGCTACGCTGTTGAACTGGCACAGCAGCGGTTGCACCGTCGGCGCCAGGGAAACCTGCAACACCGGCCACGCCTCTGGCGGCAACGACGCCATGTCGTTCAGCGTCAGTGGCTCGCCCTGCGGCGCATCAAATGCCAGGGTGAATGCCCACTCCAACCGCGCCAGCTCCGCCAATGGCGCACTCTGCTGCGCCACCAGATGCTCAAGGATAAACACCGGGAAACGCTCGCCCAGCCAGCGCAGGCTGTAATGGGCCGAGGGGTAGCGGCGCAGGTAGGCTTCGGTCAGCGCGGCAAACTCGTCATCGCCCAGCCAATAAAGGAGGGCGCTGAAGTCATGCCGCAAGACTTCCTGCAACCGCGAGAGATAGGCGTTGTGATAAATCGCCAGGCCCGTGTCCACATCCAGCGTTGGCCCGCCCAGCAACGTGGCGGCGAAACCATTGTTGGCCACTGGCGTTTCGGATAACAGGTGCTGCTCAAAGGCCAACTGCCAATCCGTCAGGCGCATAGCTGTCTCCTGGCCAGGGCGGTCGCACCCAGTTCACGGGCCTTGCTCAGTTCGGTGAGCAGCTCTTCAAAGGGTGGGAAATGGTCATCCCGTTCCAGTAGCGTCGACACGGGCCCCAGATGCTCAAGCGTCTGTTGATAAAGCGCCCACACCGGATCACACACCGGATGGTCATGGGTGTCGACCACGTAGTCGCCATAGTCCATATGCCCCGCCAGATGCAGCTGGCGGATGCTTTCCGGCGGCAAGTTACGAATAAACGTCCAGGCGTCAAAGCCATGATTGCGCGAGCTGACGTACACGTTGTTAACGTCCAGCAACAGCTGGCAGCCCGACAGGTGGGCCAGGGCATTGAGGAATTCCCACTCGGTGAATTCGTCCGCCTTCGAGCGCACATAACTGGAGACGTTTTCCAGCACCAATGGGCGTTGCAACACGTCCTGCACTTGGCGCACACGGGCGGCCACGTGGTAGAGGCTTTCTTCGGTGTAAGGCAGCGGCAGCAGGTCATGCAACTGGTGGGCGCTGCCGCGGCTCCAGCACAGGTGATCGGAAACCCACGCCGGCTGGATACGCTCGGCGAGCTGTTTGATCTGCTTCAGGTAATCGGTATCAAGGGCATGGGGCCCGCCGATGGACAGGGACACACCGTGCATCACCAGGGGATAACGCTCGGCTATCGCATCCAGGTAATACAAGGCTTTACCGCCCTGGACCAGGTAATTCTCGGAGATCACTTCAAACCAATCCACCGCCGGCGATTGTTCAAGGATCTGTTGGTAGTACTCACTGCGTAAACCCAGGCCGTAACCGAGGCTCGGAAGAGAGGTAGGCATAAGACACTCCTGGGAAAGTGTCCGCAGCGGTGGGGGCGACCGCTGCGGGTGCACTTAACGGTCGGTTATTCGCCGACTTTGCCGCCAGCCTTGGTGCAGGCATCGGCACTGGCCATTGCCTTGAAGCCCTGGCCTTTGCAAGAACCCTGGCCTTTGCAGGCGTGGTCCTTGGTTTTGCAGTCGTTCTGGCCTTTGCACGCGTTGATGCCATAGCAGTGAACAGCGGTGTCAGCGGCTTGAGCCTGAGTGACAACACCGGCAAACATAGTGGCAGCGGCCATTGCGAGAGCGGCACCAGCAGCAGCGGATTTGATGTTCATTGTTGTATTCCTCATGATCGTAGGGGTGTCGGTCTGAACGGATTGTTCAGTCTCGACACACCACTAGAGTGAGGTCCCTCAGCCGCGTTACAGCCGTGTACAAATATTTCTGAAAATTATTCTTCGAGCTTCAAAAGGGGCTCCTGGAAGCGTAGCAAACGCCCGGCGTTCCCCAAGACCAACAAGGTGCTGAGGTTATGCAGCACCGCTGCAATCATGGCGCCCGCCGCCCCCAACCAGCCAAACGCGGCAAACACGACAATGGCCAAGGTCCAACCCAGGCCGATGATCACGTTGACCTGCAAGGTCTGCCGGCACTGGCGGCTCAAGCGCACACAGGTGCCCAGGCGCCGCAGGTCGCTGCCGATCAGCACCACGTCCGCCGACGCCAGGGCAATATCCGCCCCGCCCGCGCCCATGGCCACACCGACCACACCGGCCTTGAGCGCCAGGGAATCGTTGATGCCATCCCCCACCACCATCGGGCGAAAGCCGCTGCCGATTTCACCCAACACGCGGTTGAGCTTGTCTTCCGGCAAGGCCTGCGCTTCGACATCGCTGATGCCCACCTCCAGCGCCAGGCTATTGGCCACGCTTTGACGATCGCCGGTAAGCAGCAGTTGGCGACCCAGGCCCAGATCACGCAGTTCTTGCAGCGCCTGGCGAGCCTCCGGCTTGACGCTGTCGGCCAGTAGCAGCCAGGCGAGGAACTGCCCATTCAGCGCCAGCCCGGCGATGGGGCCATCGTGGTTCGGCACGACGGTGGTGACGATACCCAGTTGCTCGAACAATTCCGGCCGACCCAAGGCCGCTTCACCCTGATCGGTCTGCGCCACGACGCCCAGCCCCTGACGCTCACGGATATCCGTCAACGCCAGCAGTTGTTCCTGCGTTGCCAACCCCGCCAACGCCCGGCTGACCGGATGGCTGCTCGCAGAGCCCAGGCTGGCCGCCAGATTCAGCAGCACCTGGCGATCCGGCGCGGTGGTTTCGATGGATTGCAGGCGCAGGGTGCCGAATGTCAGCGTCCCGGTCTTGTCGACCACCAACGAGGTCAGGTCCGCCAGCTCTTCCAGAAACGCCGAGCTGCGAATCAAAATCCCATGCCGCGCCGCGACTGCTATCCCGGCAATCGCCGTGGCCGGCGCCGACAGCACCAACGCACACGGGCACGCCGCCACCAGCACCGCGAGCATCGCCTGGGCGTCGTTGGTCACAAACCAGGTCACCGCCGCCAGCAACAACACCAGCACCATATAGCTGCCGGCATAACGTTCCAGCAGGCGTGTGATCGGCGGCTTGGAGCGCTCGGCGTTCTGCATCAGCGCGATGACTTTGCCCAAGGTGGATTCATTGCCCGTGCGCGTCACTTGCAGGCGCAGCAAGCCATCCAGGTTGATCGCCCCGCCAAACACCTGCACACCCACACTGGCTTCCAACGGCACCGACTCACCGGTAATCGGCGCCGTGTCCAGGCTCGCCTGGCCCGACAGCACCACGCCATCGGCCGGCACCCGGTCACCGGCGCGCACCTCGACCACATCGCCGGTGTTCAGCATGCCGTTGTCCACTTCGACAATGCTGCCGTCAGCCTGCACCAAGCGCGCGTGGCTGCGCGTCAGCTTGCCCAAGGCATGGATCGCTTCCTGGGAACCGATCACGCTGCGCTCTTCCAGCACATGGCCGAAGATCATGATGATCGGCAGCAACGCCGCTGTCAGCAGATCCCCTGTGGCCCAGGCACCGAGCATGGCCAGGGCGATCAGTTGATCGGTGATGCCATGCAAACTCGGAAACCGCAGGCTGTACCAGGCCGAACGCATCACCGGCACGGCCACCAGCAAGGACGCGACGCCCAGCAGCAATTGGCTTACGCCGGTCTGGTCGGGCGCGAGCCAGCGCCATACCAGGCCCAGCACCAGCAACCCCAAGGCCAGCATGGCCAGGGTCAATTGCCGGGCAGCGCTGCGCTGTTCGGCGGAGGTCAGCATAGGTGCGCTCATTGTTCGGCTCCCTGGATGATCAAGCGGGAGTCGTCTTTCGGATCGACCGTGGTCACAGAGCCGGCCTGGCCGAGAATTTTCGGCACGCGCTCGCGGTACAGGCGCAGCAGCAAGCCCGGGTCTTTCACTTGGGCCAGGCTGGCGACGGTCGCGGTTTGCGCCTGGGCATTGGCCAGGCGTTCGCTGGCCTGGGCGTGGGCGACTTGCACCAGGCGGTCGGCCTGCTGGGTGGCGGTCTGAGTGAGTTTTTCCGCGTCGGTGCGCGCGTTGGCCACGGCCTTGTCGGCTTGCTGGCTGGCGGTCAGCACGGCGTTGAACGCATTGACTGCCGGGCCCGGCAGGCTCGATTGCACATCGACACGGGTCACTTGGATACCCAATCCCAAACCTGTGGAAGCCAATTCCACCAGGCGTTTGTTGATGCCTTGCACCAAGTCGCCACGTAACCGCTCACGGCGCTCAGCGGCGCCGTTGTCGGTGCCGATCAGTTCAGGTCGCGCCACCAGAATCGTGTCCAGGTCCCGCGCCGCGGTGAGGGCCACCGCGCTGCGCGTCACCAGTCGATCCAGGGCCGGCAGCACATGATCGCCCTGCAACACAAAGGCATAGGGTTCGGTGACTTTGTAGAACACCCGCACATCCAGTTGCACCACGCCGGCATCGCCAGTCAGCAGGTAACCGGAACCCGCCAGCGCATCACTCAAGGGCGTGGCGAAGCTGGCCACACGGTCGGCCTGGATCGCCGCGTCGGAGCGCAGCAGGTTCTCCACCCGACGTTCGATCACGCGGTCAGCCGCCGGTAGCAACACCACCTGCTCGAACGGCTGCGGCCACGCCAGCAACAGCCCGGCATTCTGGATACGGTCGAGGGCGCCAAAATGCAGGACCACCGCACGGTTCTGCGGGTCGATCTGGCGCACATTGGAAAACGCCCAGGCCAACGCCGCCAATACCGTCACCGCGTACAGCGCCAGGAAGGTCAGGCGCCCGGCCTGGATCCAGGGGCTGTCCGGGCTGTCACGCATCGTCATGGCTGGACGTCCTTCGGTCCGTCCACCAAGGCGCGGAACGGCGCCGCGTCGGTGCGCAGGATGATCTTGGTGCCTGGCGTGACAACGGTGCCCAAGGTATCCAGAGAGCGCAGCAGGTTGTACAGCTGTGGATTACCCGCGTAGGCGCGGCCATAGATCTGCGCCGCTTCGACCCGCGACTGGGCCTCGATATCGGCAGCCTTCACTGTGGCATCGGCCTGCACGATGCGCGCATCACGCTCGGCGGCGGAGCGGATCTGCGCGGCCTCGCGCTTGCCCACGGCGGTACGTTCGGTGGCGATGGTTTCACGCTCGGCGCGCATGCGGTCGACGGTCGCGGTAAGCGTGACCGAAGGCAAAGTCAGGCGTTCAATGCCGACCTGGGCCACACGCACGCCATAGGTGGTGAGCAATTGTTGATCGATCTGCTGGCGCAGCTGCGCTTCGAAATCGGCGATGCGCACTTGGCTGGCGTCGGTGTTGATCAGGCTGGACAGGTCGAAGCTGGCCGCCGTGGTTTCCAACGCCGAACCCACGAAGGTACGAATCTGCCGCGCCGCTTCATCCGGTTGGTTCTGCACGGCGCGCATGAAGCGCTGCACGTTGTCTGCGTCGCCCTGCACCTGCCACGCCACGTACGCCTGCACGATGATGCGCAGGCCGTCGCGGGTACCCACATCCTGCAACCCGCTGGAGGTGGTGCGCAGGCGCAAATCCACCGGGATCGCCGCTTCGAACGGCGCCGGCCAGCGCCAGCCAAGGCCCGGCTCCAGCAGCACCCGCGACGGGTTACCGAAACGGGTAATCACCGTGGCCTCGCCGGAACGCACCTGCACCAGGCTGGCGGCAGCGACCGCAAACAGCACCAGCAACAGCGCCCAGGCCATACGCCGCCAAGGGAACGGGCCGGCCGCTTGTTCGTCACCGTGATGATGATGGTGGTGATGGCCGTGATGATGACCGTGATCGTGAGAATGAGCGCTCAACAGACAGACTCCTTATTGAACGGCTTTACGCGGCACCGAAGGATCGGCCGGCAAGGTAAAAGAACGCAGATCGATCGTCGGCGCGCCGTCGGCACCCAGGCGATGATCCAGAATCAACAGTTTGGCGTGGGCCAGGCCCTGGCTGAGTTGGCCGAGGTACTGTTCCAAAACGAACGCCTGGCCGGCCGTGGCGTAGGCCTTTTGTTCGGCGGCAAAACGCAGGTTGGCCGCCTGGGCGCCCGCGTTCACTTCGCGGGCAGTGGCCGTAGCCTGGTCACGGGCGGTGCTGGCTTGCAGCAACGCCTGGTTGGTTTGCTCGCTGGCCGCACCGCGTTCGCGGGAAATCAGGGCCTGGGCACCGATCTGCGCAGCCTGCACACCGTGATAAGCGTTGGCGGCGCCGGCCGGTGGGTGAATCGCCTCCACCACCGTGGCGAGAATTTCTACGCCGCTGTCGAGTGTTTGCAGGTCGGCCTGCACGGCGCGGCCGACTTCGTCGGCCAGGCTCGTGCGTTGTTCGCCGAGCAATTCGTCGAGGGTGCGCGAGGCGAAGTCATGCACAAGGATACGGCTGGCGGTGCTGCGGATCAGGGTCGGCACGTCCGCGCTGTTATAGGTGGCGGCGAGCGCGGCCTGGTCGCTGAGGCCGATGCGGTAGACGAACCGCACATCCATATTGACGATCTGGAAGCTCTGTTTGTCGCCGCTGCTGCTGGCGATCACCTGGGACTTGTCATTCACATGGCTGGCGTCCCACAAGCGGTTGGCGATCAGCGGCGCCGGGCCTTCGGCGGGGGCCAGTTCTGGCGTGGCGGCTTCGCTGACGCTGGTGGCCAGCTCATGCACCACGCCGTTTTCCACACTGATCACGCGGCCCAGTGGCCACGGCAATCCCGCATGCAGGCCAGGGCCGAAGACCTGCACCGGCTTACCGAAACGTTCATAGATCCCACGGCCTTGCAGTGGCACTTCGTGCACGCCAGTAAGCGCCCAGCCTACCGCCAGCACCACCAGCAACACCGGCAGGAACGCCCGGCGCATGTAGGTAAATGCCCAGATCTGGCGCAGGTCGATGCCAAAGCGGTTGTGCAATTCATGTTGCAGCGCGAGCAAGGGCTGCGGCGGCCAGCGTAACAATCCGGCGATAAAGCTTTGCGCCATCAAGCGCGGCTCGACGCGTGGCTGACGGGGGCTGAACAGCGACAACACAGCTCTTAATAGAAACTCCAGGGAGACGAGCGCCGGCAGCAAGCCGATCAATACGGCCAGCCTCAGCGGCCAGACCGAGTTAGCCCCGGCAAACAGCAGGCACACCGCACTGACCACCAGGCAAATAATCGCCACCCGACTCAACTGCGCCAGTTGCGAGGCTTCCGGCCATTGCGCGGTGGTCTCCTGGGCCAGACGGCGTTCAAACACCAGCACACCAAACGCCAACCCCAATGCCAGGGCCGCGCCGATGCTTGCCGATTGACCGACTGCGGCGGCGGGCAGCGCCAGGTTCCAGAACTCGACAATGCTGACCAACGCCAGCAACGACCAGCCGCCGAGCCACAACACCGGCGTACCGATCTGCTTACCAAAGCGCTCCATAAGGCGCGCGTAGCGGCCTGCGTCTTCAACCGGCACATCAACCGACGGTTCTTCCAACGCCTGGGCACGCCAATCCGCCACCCACCACGCTGATTGCAAGCCGGCTACCAATAACAACAACGCCGACGCACAGTTGATCAACACCACCGGCCAGATCGACAGCGGCGCAAACAACGCGACAAACAGCGCCAGCACCCAGCCGGCAACGGCCAACACCGTCAGGCTGATACCGGCCTGGCGCAATCGGCGGGCATGGAACAGCCCCTGTTGAAAACGCGGAAGGCCTTCCACCGAAGCGCCGTCAGCTTCCAGATCCACTTGCATCCACTTATGTCCGCTCGCACACAATTAGTTACGATATAACACAAGGCGTGAAATTTTTGTTTGCTTAGAAGCAGACCGTGACTAAACCCCCAGAAACACGCGCCATCACTGGTGCAGGCCACGAAGAATCGGGCACACTCCAGAACAGTTTTTCGCGGGTCCACGGACAAGGAAGCGTCACTCCCCATGATTTCGATCTATCAGCTCAAGCCGCGTTTTCAAAACCTGCTGCGCCCTCTTGTGCAGCGCCTCTATGACAATGGCACCACCGCCAACCAGATCACCGTGCTGGCCGGCGTGATTTCCTTGCTGGTCGGCCTGTTGATTGCCAGCTTCGCCCAACACCTGTGGCTGTTTGCGCTGATCCCGCTGTGGATGATCCTGCGCATGGCCCTCAACGCCATCGACGGCATGCTTGCCCGTGAATTCGGCCAGCAGTCACGCCTGGGCGCCTACCTGAATGAACTGTGTGATGTGATCGCCGACAGCGCGTTGATCCTGCCGTTTGCGCTGATCCCCGGCGTGAACCTGGCGCCGGTGCTACTGGTGGCGTTGTTGGCGGTGTTCAGCGAATACGCCGGCGTGCTGGGGCCGATGGTGGGCGCATCGCGGCGCTATGACGGGCCGATGGGCAAAAGCGATCGCGCGTTCGTACTCGGGGTACTGGCCACCGGCGTGGCGCTGGGCTGGCTGGGCGCGGGTTGGATCGACGCCGTGATGTGGCTGGTGGCCGCCCTGCTCGCCTACACCTTGGTCAACCGCGTGCGTCAGGGCCTCAAAGAACAACAAGAAACCTCACCGATTGCATAAGGATTTTTGCGATGCGCGAACAGCAACAGCACACCTTCAGTACCCACGACGGCGTCGAGCTTTTCTACCGGCACTGGCCGGCCACGGAAACTACCGGGCCGCGCAAGGCAATCGTGTTGTTCCATCGCGGCCATGAGCATTCGGGGCGTATCGCCCACCTGGTGGATGAGCTGAACCTGCCGCAATTCGACTTCTTCGCCTGGGACGCCCGTGGCCACGGCCAATCCCCCGGCGAGCGCGGTGACAGCCCCAGCTTCGCCACCAGCGCCCGTGATGTGCAGACCTTCTGCGACCACATCGGCGCCACCTATGGCATCGAGGAGGAGAACTTCGCCGTCATTGCGCAAAGCGTCGGCGCGGTGATTGCCGCGACCTGGGTGCACGACTACGCGCCAAAAATCCGCGCGCTGGTGCTCGCGTCCCCGGCGTTCAAGGTCAAGCTCTACGTGCCATTTGCCCGTCCGGGCCTGGCGCTGATGCGCAAATTCCGTGGCAATTTTTTCGTCAACAGTTACGTCAAGGCCAAGTTTCTCAGCCATGATCCGGAGCGCGTCGCCTCCTACGACAGCGATCCGCTGATCACCAAGGCGATCTCGGTGAATGTGCTGCTCGGCCTGTACGAAGCGGCCGACCGGGTTGTCGCCGATGCCCAGGCGATCCAGGTGCCGACGCAACTGCTGATCTCGGGTTCGGACTTTGTGGTGCACCGCAAACCCCAGCAGCAATTTTTCGACCGCCTCGGCAGCCTGAAAAAAGAGCTGCACATTCTCCCCGGTTTTTTCCACGACACCCTGGGCGAACGCGACCGCGCAACTGCTGTGAGCAGCGCCCGGCGTTTCATCCTGCAGAACTTCGAACACCCGCTGGACCGCGCGTCACTGCTGGACGCCGATAAGCTGGGCGCTACTTGCGCCGAGTCCGAAGCCCTGGCCGCGCCGCTACCGCGCAACTCTTTGCGCGACCTGTACTGGCGCATGACCCGCGCCAGCATGGGCCTGGGCAAGAACCTCTCGGACGGTGTGAAGCTGGGCTTCGACACCGGTTTCGACTCCGGTAGCACCCTCGACTACGTGTACCGCAACACGCCCACCGGCAAGGGCGGGCTGGGACGGATGATCGACACCAACTACCTCAACTCCATCGGCTGGCGCGGTATTCGCAAGCGCAAGTTGAATGTAGAAGAACTGTTGCGCTTGGCGATGGCCAAGTTGCGCGGGGAAGATCGCGAAGTGCGTATCGTGGATATCGCCGCCGGTCATGGCCGCTACATCCTCGAAGCCTTGCAGGGCGTGTCACCGCTGCCGGAATCGATCCTGCTGCGCGACTACAGCGACATCAACGTGCGCGACGGGGGTGCGCTGATTCGCGAGAAAGGCCTGGGGGACATTGCGCAGTTCGTCAAAGGCGATGCGTTTGACCGTTTGAACCTGGCCGCGCTGGAACCCAAGCCAACGCTCGCGGTGGTGTCCGGGCTGTATGAGCTGTTTGCCGATAACGGCATGGTCGGCGGTTCGCTGGCGGGCCTCGCTGAGGCCGTAGAGCCCGGCGGCTATCTGGTCTACACCGGCCAGCCATGGCACCCGCAACTGGAGCTGATCGCCCGCGCGCTGACCAGCCACCGCCAGGGCCAGGCCTGGGTGATGCGCCGCCGCAGCCAGGCGGAAATGGACCAACTGGTGGAAGCCGCCGGTTTCCGCAAGATCACCCAGCGAGTGGATGAGTGGGGCATTTTCACGGTGTCCCTGGCACAGAAGATCTGAGCATGCGCGAACCCGGCTTATTGAAACCCGCGTTCCTGTGGCTGCTGCTGTTGGCGCCGCTGTTTTTCAGCACCTACGGCTTTGCCACCTGGGTGACCAGCCAGCGTAGCGACGTCGGCACGCTGGTGTTCGATTGGGAAACCCATATGCCGTTCTGGGCCTGGACCATCGTGCCCTACTGGTCCATCGACCTGCTCTACGGGTTTTCCCTGCTGCTGCCCAACACCCGGCATGAACTGAAGCAACATGCGCTGCGTTTGCTGAGTGCCCAGGTGATCGCCGTGAGCTGCTTCCTGATCTGGCCGCTGCGCTTCACCTTCGAACGGCCGGAGCTGGACGGCGTGTTCGGCTGGCTGTTTGCGGTGCTGGCGGGGTTCGACAAGCCGTTCAACCAGGCGCCGTCCCTGCATATCGCGTTGCTGGTGATCCTGTGGGTCATGTACCAACGCCATACCCAGGGAATCTGGCGTTGGCTGGTGCATGGCTGGTTCGCGGTGATCGGCATTTCAGTGCTGACCACTTATCAACATCACTTTATCGACTTACCCACAGGCGCCCTCGCCGGGTGGCTGTGTGTGTGGTTGTGGCCGGTGGAACATCCGAGCCCGTTATTGAATGCACGGCTGACGCGGGATCCCAAGCGCTGGCGGTTGGGTGTGCGCTATGGCGTAGGCGCCTTGGCTCTGGCGATCCTTGCGCTTGTGATGGGTGGCGCATGGCTGTGGATACTTTGGCCTGCGGTTTCCCTCGCCTTGATCAAGGCCAATTACTTCGTGCTCGGCGCTGCGGGGTTCCAGAAACGCGCCGACGGCCAACTGACACCTGCCGCGCGTTGGCTGTATGCGCCCTATCTGGCCGCTGCCTGGATCAACTCACGCCTGTGGACACGCAAGCATCCACAACCTGACCTGATTGTGGATAACGTCTGGCTCGGGCGTATTCCTACAACGAACGAGCAAGAACCCTTCAAGGCCATCGTCGATCTCTGTGCCGAATTGCCGATTAATCCACAGGGCCGCGCTTACCACGCCATTCCCGTGCTGGACCTGATTGCCCCGAGTCCCGCCGAATGCCTGCAAGCCGCGCAAGCCATCGAACGCTTGCGCACTAACGGCCCCTTGCTGGTGTGCTGCGCCCTTGGCTATTCGCGCAGCGCCACCGCCATCGCGGCCTGGCTACTGCACACCGGGCGCGCCGCGACGATAGAGGATGCGCTGACTATCATTCGTACAGCGCGGGCCGATGTGGTCCTGCACCCCGCACACCGTGAAGCTTTGGAGGGTTTACCCCATGCCCGCTGATATGGAACTGCAGGTTGTCGCCAGCTTGCTGCGTCGTGGTCGCTCGCTGGATCAGTTATCCACAGGCCTGACCCTGGTCGGCGTACTGTTCGGCCTGGCCCAACTGCTGATGGCCAGTATTGCGCCGATCTGCCTGCTGCTGAGCCTGTGGATGATTATCCTCGGGCTGCTGCAAAAGTACTGGGCGCTGCGCGTGGCCTTCGACGCCGACCTGTTCGCGCTGCTGGCCCGGGACATCGACCGCACCCCGGACCTCGACCAGGCCTTGCAAACCCTTGGCCTGCAATCGGCCAAGCGCGTTGGCCGACCCTGGACCGAGCGCCGTCGTGGCGCGCTCAAACTGTTGCGCAAACAAGCCTGGCTGCTAGGCGCGCAAGCGCTGCTGACCCTGGGCGTGATCCTCGCCAGCCCTTGGCTGCCTTTCGCCGGATAAGGAATCCCCATGTTCGAACCCGTGGTCGCCACACTGATTACCTCCATGGCCCGCACCGTCACCGGCGCCCGCAGCCTGTGGCTCGGTTGCGCGCCGGTGCCGGTGCAACGCATCTACTTCGCCAACCACAGCAGCCACGGAGACTTCGTGTTGCTGTGGGCCTCGCTGCCGCAGAACCTGCGCAAATTCACGCGCCCGGTCGCCGGCAGCGATTACTGGAATACCAGCGCCGTGCGTCGCTACATCATCAACCGAGTGTTCAACGGCGTGCTGATCGACCGCGAACGCAAGGACCCTGTGGATAACCCTTTGCAACCCATGCTCAACGCTCTGGAAGGCGGCGATTCACTGATCATCTTCCCCGAAGGCACACGCAACCTTGAAGACGGCCTGTTGCCGTTCAAAAGTGGTTTGTATCACCTGGCGAAAAGTTACCCACAGGCCGAATTGGTGCCAGTGTGGATCGCCAATCTCAACCGGGTCATGCCCAAGGGCCGCGTGCTGCCGCTGCCCCTGCTGTGCACCACCAGCTTCGGCGCGCCGCTGCAACTGGAAGACGGCGAAGACAAAGCCGCGTTCCTCGCACGCACCCGCGACGCCCTGCTCGCCCTTGCTCCGGAGCCTGTCTGACATGGATAGCCAAACCCTGATGTTGTTCGGCGGCATCGGCGCCATCCTGGTGCTTGCTTCGCTGATCGGCCTGATCCTCAAACTGCGCACCCGTGGCAGCCCCAATGCCGTCATCGACAACCTCAATGCGCGCATCAACGCCTGGTGGGTCATGGTGGTGGTGATCGGCATCGCCTTCTGGCTCGGCACCGGCGCGGTGATCCTGCTGTTCTACGCGGTGTCGTTCTACGCCCTGCGCGAATTCCTCACCCTCACACCCACCCGCCGCAGCGACTACCCGGCGCTGGTCGCCGCGTTCTACCTGGCGCTGCCGCTGCAATACCTGCTGATCTACTCGGACTGGTACGGGCTGTTCTCGATCTTCATCCCGGTGTACGTGTTCCTGCTGCTGCCGATCCTCGCCTCCCTGGGTGGCGACAGCACGCACTTCCTGGAACGCGCGTCGAAAGTGCAGTGGGGCCTGATGATCGCAGTGTTCTGTGTGTCTTTCGTGCCCGCCCTGCTCACCCTCGACATCCCCGGCTACGAAGGCCGCAACCTGCTGCTGATTGCCTACCTGGTGATCGTGGTGCAACTGTCGGACGTCTTGCAGTACGTGTGTGGGAAATTGTTCGGCAAGCACAAGATCGCGCCGAACCTGTCACCGTCGAAAACCGTGGAAGGCTTTGTCGGCGGCATCCTGCTCTCATCCCTGATAGGCGCGGCACTGTGGTGGACCACGCCGTTCAACCCGTGGCAGTCGTTCTTGATTGCACTGCTGATCAACCTGCTCGGGTTTGCCGGCGGCATCGTGATGTCGGCGATCAAACGCGATCGCGGCGTGAAGGACTGGGGCCATATGATCGAAGGGCACGGCGGGATGCTGGATCGGTTGGATTCGGTGTGCTTTGCGGCGCCGATTTTCTTTCATCTTGTGCGGTATTGGTGGACCTGAGCCCCTCATCCAAAACCCTATGAAGAGCAAAATGTGGAAACGGCAACGTGATGGTGGATCGTTCACTCGACTGCATGACGCCGCAGTAACCCTGTGGTGAGCGGGCTTGCCCCGCGCTGGGCTGCGAAGCAGCCCCAAGAAAGCCATTGTGGAGCGCCTGGAAGTTGGGTGTGGTTTGGTTTGGGGCTGCTGCGCAGCCCAGCGCGGGGCAAGCCCGCTCACCACAGAAGGCGATTAATTGGGCAAATGCCCCAGCGGCAACGCCCCTGGGGTTTTCACGGTCTGGATCGCGAAGTTACTGCGAATGTCCCTCACGCCCGGCAGCTTCAGCAAACTCCCCGTGACGAACCGCTCATAGCCGCGCAAATCCGGCACCACCACCTGCAACAGAAAGTCCGACTCCCCCGACACCAGGAACGCCGAGATCACCTCTGGCAACGCCGTGACCGCCTCGCGAAAGGCGTTGGCTTCGGTGTCGTTATGCCGCTCCACCTTCACGCCCACGAACACCATCATCCCCAGGCCCACTTCATCGCGATCCAGTGTGGCCTGGTAGCCGCGAATCACGCCGGCTTCTTCTAGCAGGCGCACGCGCCGCAGGCAGGGTGAGGCAGACAGCCCGATCTCGTCGGCCAGTTGCACATTGCTCAGACGGCCGTCGCGTTGCAGGGCTTCGAGAATCTTGCGGTCAAAAGCATCGAGTTTCAGATTTGGCATAAGTGGATGGCTTTCATGGTAATAAGTGGCAGATAGTGCCAAGACTAGACGCTTTTCTGGCTGACTAAGCAAGTACCTGCCCCGCCCTTCGGCCCTAGAATTGGCCAACACACAAGGGGGTGGAACATGGCGGAACTCTGGTTGTTTCTGGTGGCTCTTTCGGTGGCGTATCTGCTGCCAGGGCCGGACATGATCCTGCTGCTGCAGACCGGCGCGCGCCAGGGCAAGGCCTTGGCGCTGACCACAGCGATTGGCCTGGGACTGGCCCGCGCCTGCCATGTGGCCCTGGCGGGCATGGGTTTGGCGACCTTGTTCAAGGTGGCGCCCTGGACCTTTGATGTAGTACGCCTGGGCGGCGCGGCCTATCTGTTGTGGCTGGGGGTCCAGTGCCTGCGGGCGAACATGTTGCCAGCCCTCGATACCACCAACGCCACCCTGACAACGCGTGCCTGGCGTGCCGCACTGCAACGCGGCTTGCTGACCAATCTGCTCAATCCCAAGGCGCTGCTGTTTTGCTCGGTGCTGCTGCCGCAATTCATCGACCCGCAAGCCGGCCCCGTGGCGGCGCAATTCGCGTTGCTGGGGGTGATTCTGGTCGCAGTCGGTTTCGCCTTCGACTGTTGCTACGCCCTGGCCGGCGCACGCATTGGCCAGTGGCTGGCACGCAATCGCTCGGCGCAGCGTGTGCAGCAATGGCTATTCGGCAGTCTTTTGATCGGTTTTGCGGTGCGTCTCACTTTTGTGCAACACGCCTAGCGGTGCGGCGTATCGGCGTCATCTTTTGTATCAAAGACGCGTGTAAGATACGCCGCACTTAGCCAGGGATGCTCACCATGTTCGATTCGTTCAAAGCGATCAGCCGCCGTATTGTCGGTGCGTTATTGACTGTGGTGGGAGCCGTCTTTGGCCAATGGCATCCGCCGGTCTGGCTGCGTGCAGTCGGGCGTGGGCTGGCGAACCTGGGCAACAAGGCGCGCGCTTATCCGCGTCAAACCGGTGCCGGCTTAGTGGGCCTGGTATTGCTGGCCGCCGCCGGTTTCTACGGCTGGCATTGGTACTCCAACCTGCCACAGCCGCATACCGCGAGCTACTCGCTGCACAAACCCAACCTTACCGACTACACCCAGCAAACGCCGGTTGTGGATAACTTGCAGGTGCGCTTTGGCGAATCCGTGGCTCCGTTGTCGGCCATCGGCAAACCGGTCACCGAGGGTATTACCCTTAAACCTGCGGTAGCGGGCACCTGGCGCTGGGCGGATGACCGCAGCCTGTTGTTCGTGCCGGAAAAAGACTGGCCCATCGATGCCCATTACACCCTGGACATGGCGAAGAAAAACCTGCTCGCCGACGGCGTGTTGCTCGACCAGTACAGCACGCAGTTTTCCACCCAACCGTTCCGCGCCACCCTGGCGCAAAACGAGCTGTACCAGGACCCGTCCAACCCGACGCTGAAACAGCTGGTGGCGACCTTCCATTTTTCCCACCCAGTGGATGAAGACAACCTACGCAAGCGCGTCACGGTAACCCTCGGCAAAGGCCTGGCCTACCGCGACGCCCAGTTGCCCAATCGCCCGGAAATCACCTTCGACGAGAAAAAACTCAATGCGTACGTGCGCTCCGCCGCCCTGGCCACACCACTGGAAAGCACGCCCGTCAGCGCCAAGCTCGACGAAGGCATCAAGGCCCGCGACGGCGGCAACGCCAGCACCGCGCCGCTGGTGTCGGAAGTCACCGTGCCCGGCCGCTATCGCCTGACCTTCACCGGCGCCGAAGTGAGTTTTGTCGACAACACACGGGGTGAACCAGAGCCGGTGCTGATGTTCAGCAGTTCCAGCGCCGTCGCCGACGAGACCATCGCCGGTAAGGTCCAGGCCTGGTTGTTGCCGGAAAAAGCCCAAGACGACACGCGCCCCTACAGCAGCAACGACATCGACGACGCCCTGCTCGCCCGCAGCACCAAGCTCAACCTGACCCATGTGCCCAGCGTCGAACCGCTGAATACCCTGCACGCCTTCAAATTCAAGGCCCCGGCCGGGCGCGCGGTGTATGTGCGAGTCCCCGCCAACCTGGAAGCCATCGGCGGCTACCTGGCGAAGAATCCTACGGCGTCGCTGATCAGCATGCCGGCTTACCCACGCACCTTGCAGTTCCTGTCTGACGGCGCCTTGCTCAGCCTTAATGGCGAAAAACGCCTGGGCTTCATGGCTCGCGGTGTGCCTGGCGCCCATGTGGAAATCGCCCGCCTGCTGCCCAACCAGTTGCAACACCTGGTGGACCAAAGCAGCGGCAGCTTTGCCCGGCCGAACTTCGGCAACGAATATTTCGATCGCATGGTCGAGCGTCAGTCGCTGGATATCCCGCTGTCATCCAATGACCCGGCGAAAACCGTCTACGACAACGTGGACCTCAGCCACTACCTCACCGCCAATGGCGGCCGTCGTGGGATTTTCGTACTCAAGTTGAGCCCGCAGGATGACCCGGCCCAACGCACTTTCGAGTACGACCGCAGCAGCACCAGCGACCTGCGTTTTATCGTGGTGACAGACCTGGGCATCATCGCCAAGCGCTCCAGCGATGGCAGCCATGACGTGTATGTGCAGTCCATCGGCAACGGTTCGCCGGTGTCCGACGCGCAAGTCGACATTATTGGGCGTAACGGTCTGCCGGTGAGCAGTGGCCGCACCGACGCCGAAGGCCACGCACACTTCGCCAAGCTGGATGAACTGCGCCGTGAGAAAACGCCGCTGATGTATGTGGTCACTCGCGGCAATGACCAGTCGTTTTTGCCGATCGCCCGTCAGTCCCAGCAACTGGATCTGTCGCGCTTCGATGTAGGCGGTTTGGAAGAAGACGGTGCGATTGATCGCCTCAGCGCCTACCTGTTTACCGACCGCGGCCTGTACCGTCCGGGCGAAACCGCGCACCTGGGCATGATCGTGCGCAGCGGCAACTGGAAAGGCGCCTTGCTGGGCCTGCCGGTTGAGCTGCAAATCACCGACCCCCGTGGCCTGGAAGTGATTCGCCAGCCGTTGAAGCTGTCCGCCAGCGGTTTTGAAACCTTTGATTTCCCCAGCAGTGAAGTCGCCCCCGCCGGGGAATACACCGCGACCTTGCAGTTGATCGGCCAGAAGCAGACCCGCACCGACCTGGGCAGCGTGAGCTTCAAGGTCCGTGACTTCGAACCGGACCGCATGAAGGTCAGCCTGAGTTTGCACGACACGCCTGTGCCAGGCTGGATTCCACCGGACCAAGTGGTGGCCAAGGTCACCGCGATGCACCTGTTTGGCGCCCCGGCGTCCGGCCGTCGCGTGACAGCCAAAATGTCCCTGAGCCCGACGCTCGCGGCGTTTGATCGTTACCCGGATTACCGTTTCCGTCTCAACGACTCCCTGGAAGATGCCACCACGGAAGACCTGGCCGAAACCACCGTCGACGACAACGGCCAGGCCGTGCTCGACCTCAACCTGCAACGCTTCGCCAATAGCACCTATCGCCTGCAGGTGATGAGCCAGGTGTTCGAAGCGGAAGGCGGTCGCAATGTGGCGGCGCAAAGTGCCTTGCTGGTGTCATCCGCGCCCTACCTTGTGGGTGTGAAAAGTCAGGATTCGCTGTCGTACGTCGCCAAGGATGCGCCTCGCCAAGTGCAATGGCTGGCCGTCGCGCCGGACCTTTCGCCCCTGGCGGTGGACGGCCTGACCACTGAAGTGGTCGAGCATCGTTATGTGTCGGTGCTGGTGAAACAATCCAACGGCACCTACAAGTACGAGTCGCGCATCAAGAACATCAGCCAGCCGGCCTCACCGCTGGTGATGACCCAGGAAGGCGCCAAGCAGGCCCTGAACACCGGCACACCGGGTGACTTCACCCTGCAATTGAAAGACGCCAACGGCAACCTGCTCAACCAGATCGACTACAGCGTGGCAGGGCGTGGCAACACGTCGCGCTCGCTGGAACGCAATGCCGAGCTGCAACTGCGCCTGGATAAACGCAGCTATGCCACCGGTGATGAAATCGCCATCAGCATTCGCGCGCCGTATACCGGTGCCGGCTTGATCACCATCGAGCGGGACAAGGTCTACACCCAGCAATGGTTCAAGGCCGACAGCACCAACAGCGTGCAACATATCCGCGTGCCTGCAGGGCTTGAAGGCAATGCCTACGTCAACGTGCAGTTTGTGCGCGACATGGGCTCGGCCGAGGTGTACATGAGCCCGCTGTCCTATGGCGTGGTGCCCTTCAGCATCAACCTGGATGCGCGGCGCATGGCGTTGAAGGTTGAGGGCCCGGCGAAGATCGAGCCGGGGCAGATGCTCGACATCAAGGTCAACGCCGACCGCCCAGGCCGCGCAGTGGTGTATGCGGTGGACGAAGGCATCCTGCAAGTGGCGCGCTACCAGACGCCGGATCCGCTGGGCTTCTTCTTCCAGAAGCGAGCGCTGGAGGTCGGCACCAGTCAGATTCTTGACCTGATCCTGCCGGAATTCAGCCGTCTGCTCAGTGGGGCAGCGCCCGGTGGCGATACGGAAGGCGCCCTGGCCAATCACCTCAACCCGTTCAAGCGTAAACACCAGCCGCCCGTGGCTTGGTGGTCTGGACTGGTCGACCTGCCCGCTGGCGAAACCGTACTGCATTACCAAGTCCCGGACAGCTTCAACGGCAAGCTGCACCTGTTTGCGGTGGCTGTGGATAACGACAGTGTCGGCGTCAGCGAAACCAATACCGACGTGCGCGGCCCGATCGTGATCACGCCCAACGTGCCGGCCTTTGTGGCGCCGGGGGATGTGTTCAACGTCAGCGCCGGGGTGTTCAGCAACCTCGACGCGGCGGCAGAGGTGAAGTTTGAACTGCAGACCAGCGATGGCCTGAAGGTACAGGGCGACAAGGGCAGCACCTTGTCCCTGCAACCGCGCAAGGAAGGCACCGCCGAGTTCAAGATCAAGGTTGGCGAGACCCTGGGTTCGGCGGACCTGCGATTTGTCGCAGTGCTGCCGGATGGCAAACGCATCCAGGTGGCCGAAACCACTTCGATCCGCCCACTGAGCGAACATCGCGTCGCCCTGAGCCTGGGCCGCTTTGAGAGCGCCAGCAAAGAGCTCAAGCCGACCCGTGAATTGTTCAGCCAATTGCGCGACGTACAGTTGGGCGTGGCGGCCTCGCCTCTGGTGTGGGCCAACGGCCTCAAGCATTACCTGGACGACTACGGCTACGCCTGCACCGAGCAACTGGTGTCCAAGGCCATGCCGGCGTTGATCTGGGGCGGCAACGCACCTGAAGCCGAACAGGCCTTCGGCAGTGCGGTGCGCATGCTGCGCCAGCGCCAGAACCAGGCCGGCGGCTTTGGTTTGTGGGCGGCCAACCCGGACGTAGCACCGTACGCCAGCCTGTACGCCACCGACTTCCTGATCGAAGCCAAGGAGCGCGGCTTGCCGGTGCCGGAAGACCTGTTGGTGCGCTCGAATGCGTACCTGACCGACCTGGCTAATGGCCCTAGCGAGGGCCTGTCGGAATTGCGCAATCGCGCATACGCCAGTTACCTGCTAAGCCGTCAGGGGATTCTGGTAAGCGGCGCCTTGAGCGATATCCGCGAGCGCTACGAGGGCTACTTCAAGGACAGCTGGCAGAACGACCTGGGCGCCGCTTACCTGGCGGCCAGCTACAAGCTGCTCAAGCAGGATCGCCAGGCTGACACGCTGTTCCGCAAAATCCCCTGGCGCTCGCTTGTGGATAAGTGGGACAGCGACGGTTTGTACTACGACCCGCTGGTGCACGACGCCGAACACCTGCACCTGTTGGCGCGACATTTCCCAGAGCTGATGGACGATGTGCCTGCAGCGCTGCTGGATAAACTCGGTAAGCGCCTCAACGAGCAGCGTTACAACTCGCTGTCGGCGGCCCTGCTGCTGCGCGCCCTGGACAACTACGGCCAGCGCGCGCAAAGCGACATGACCCTCAAGGCCACGGCCTGGCTGGGGGACAAGCAGCAGCAATTGCTGGAGATGGCCGGTCAGCCACCCCGCGCCGCCGTGCCGGGCGCGACGCAGAAGCTGGTGATGGAAAAATCCGACGGCCCGGCGGCGTTCTTCATGCTCAGCGAAGCCGGTTTCGACAAGGGCGCCAAGCTCAAGCCGATCACCAATGGCCTGGAGATCATCCACGAATACCTCGACCTCAAGGGCGAGCCGGTGAGCAAGGTCGCGGTAGGTGATGAGTTCCTGGTGCGCCTGCGTCTGCGCGCGACCGACCGTGACCAGGTGCAACAAGTGGCCGTGGTCGACCTGCTGCCGGGTGGCGTCGAGCCTGTATATAACTTGCCGCCGGAGCCGGAAGCCGCCAGCAGCGAGGAAGGTGAAGGCGAAGAGTCCGAGTACGTGGAAGAGGACAGCCAGGAAGAAGAAAGCTGGCAAGCCCCCATCGGCGAAACCGAGCTGAGCAACTGGCAGCCGGAGTACGTCGATGTGCGCGATGATCGAGTGGTGTTGTACGGTACGGCACTGCGCGACGTAGGCACTTTCGTGTACCGCGTGCGCGCTACCAACGCGGGCACTTTCAATACGCCACCGGCCTATGCCGAAGGCATGTACGAAACCACCCTGCAAGGGCGCGGCAAAGTAGGCCAGCTTGAAATTACCAAGCCTTAAGCGCCTGACACTGCCGCTGTTCGCAGCGGCGGTGGTCCTGGTGGGGCTGCGTCTATGGCCACATGCGCCGCTGGAGCAAGCCGTCACGTCATCACGTGTGGTGTTGGCCGATGATGGCTCGCTGCTGCGCATGACCTTGGCGGATGACGGGCAATACCGTCTTTGGCTACCGTTGGAGCGGATTTCTCCTTCATTGGTCGAAGCCTTGCTGCTCAAGGAAGACCGCAATTTCTACTGGCACCCGGGGATCAATCCCCCGGCGTTATTGCGCGCGGCCATGGCCACCTACAGCGGTGGCCAGCGCCAGGGTGGCTCAACCTTGAGCATGCAATTGGCACGGCGCCTATGGGACTTGAACACCCGCCAAGTGCCGGGCAAGTTGCAGCAGATGGCCTTGGCGCTGTGGCTGGAGGCGCGCTACAGCAAGCACGACATCCTTGAGGCCTATCTGAACCTGGCGCCGATGGGCGGCAATATCGAAGGTGCCGAGGCGGCCAGCCGTATCTACTTCGGCAAATCGGCGACGCAGTTGTCGCTTTCCGAGGCGCTGGCGCTGGCGGTGATTCCGCAGCAACCGGGGCGACGCGCACGCTTCGGCCCGTCGCTGCAACAGGCGCGGCAGCGCTTGATGACTGACTGGCGCGAAACTTATCCACAAGACCCGCGCAATGACAGCTTGTTGGACTTGCCCCTGGAAGCACGCAACCGCCAGCAGATTCCGTTCCTGGCGCCGCATTTGAGTGAACAACTGCTGGCGTCCCAGCCCGGCAATGAGCTGAACAGCACCCTCAACCTGCCGCTGCAACAATTGCTCGAACGCCTGATCACCGGCTTCATCGCCGAACGGCGCAGCACGGGTGTGGAAAACGCCACGGCGATCCTGATCGACAGCCGCGACCAGAGCGTCAAGGCCTTGGTCGGGTCGGCGGATTATTTATCCACAAGCCTTCACGGCCAGGTCAATGGCGTGCTGTCGCGGCGCTCACCAGGGTCGACGCTCAAGCCGTTCCTGTACGGGCTGGCGCTGGACCAGGGGGTGATCCACCCCATGAGCATCCTCAAGGACCTGCCGAGTAACTTCGGCTACTTCCAGCCGGAAAATTTCGACGGTAGTTTTGTCGGCCCACTGACCGCGCGGGACGCCCTGATCCGTAGTCGCAATATCCCGGCGGTGTGGCTCGCCAGCCAGGTCAAGTCGCCCTCCTTGTATGGGCTGTTGCAACGCGCCGGGATCAAAGGCCTGCGTGACGAAAGCCATTACGGCCTGGCCCTGGCCCTCGGTGGCGGTGAAATGACCCCGGAAGAATTGGCGCGGCTGTATGTGATGCTGGCCGGTGATGGGCATCTGCGGCCATTGCGCTATTTGCAGGAACAGCCCCAGACCACCGGCGCCCCACTGCTGACGCCCCAGGCGGCGTTTATGGTGCGCGATATGCTGCGCCGAAACCCTCGCCCGGATGGTCTGCCCGGACGCCACTGGCGTACCGCCTGGAAAACCGGCACTTCCTGGGGTTTTCATGATGCGTGGAGTGCAGGACTGGTAGGCCCCTACGTGCTGGTGGTGTGGGTGGGTAATTTCGATGGCCGGCCGAATCCTGCCTTCATCGGTGCCAAAACCGCCGCGCCGTTGTTCTTCCGCATCGCCGACGCATTGCCTTTGGCCTTGCCCAACGTGGTCATCAAGGCCGACAAACCGCCCGCCGGGCTGGTGCGCATCGATGTCTGCGCTGCGTCCGGCGAGTTACCCAACCGCTGGTGCCCGCAAACCCGCAAGACCTGGTACATCCCCGGCGTGTCGCCAATTCGCGTGTCCAACCTGCACCGCCCGGTGCTGATCGACACCCGCACCGGCAAGGCCGCCTGCCCGCCGTTCGACGCGCAATACACCCGTGAAGAGGTCTTCGAATTCTGGCCCAGCGACGTGCAACGCCTGTACCGCGCCGCCGGTCTGCCGCGACGTACGCCGCCCAACGTGATGAAAAACTGCCAGCCCAACCGCCTCAGTGACCAGAGCGAAGCCCCGCAGATCCGCTCGCCGCTGACCCAGGTGAGCTATCAATTGCGCCTGTCCCAGCCCCAGGAAAGCATCCCGCTGAATGCCAACGCCGCTAGCGACGCAGCGACGTTGTACTGGTTTGTCGATCAAACCTTGATCGGCCAGGGCCCGCCGCAAAGCACGCTGAACTGGCGACCGGGCAAGTCGGGGGAGTATCGGTTGCGGGTCAGTGATGATCAGGGGCGCAGTACGAGTCGAGGGTTGAAGGTGGAGTTTGTGCCTTAAACCACGGCACTATGTTATCCAGTTTTTTGACGTGTAACCCATATGGGTTTACAGTGAAAAAAATAGGTTAACAAGAGCTGCGCACATGGATAACCTCAGAGACCAAACACGTACCTATGTCCAATCTGTTCTAGGTATAGAAACGGACGTGGCGACGGTAACAGGCTTAAAGCTTCCGTTCTTCATCACGGACGCCTATGGAATAGCTGAACTCACGCTTCAACTCGGCTCTACCCCTGCGCTTTCAATTCTTCTACTTTTGCCAACGGACGATACCTATCCCGGCGCTGTCGCTTTAAAAAAACACATCCAACACGTTCAGAAAGCCAGCGAGGCGGTGGTCGTATACGTCAGCAAATCGTTGTCCGTGCTGGAGCGACGCAGCCTGATCAAGCAGCAGATCAACTTTATCCAGCCTGGCTATCAGATGTTCGTGCCCGAGTTGGCGCTGGACCTGCGTGAGCACTTCCGTAAACGCAGAGCTGACGCAGAAACCAGTGCCCTGTTGCCTGCATCGCAAGCAATGTTGCTGCACTGCCTCTACCGTGGCTGGCAAAACCATACGCTCCTGACTGCTAATCAAATCATGGGCCCTTACAAATACAGCCGTGTGACCTTGGGCAAGGTCATCCATCAGTTGCTAACGTTGGACATCATTCGTCCAGCTCAGAGCAAAGGCTTCATCAACCACTACGAATTCAGCGGCTCCCAAGCAAAGGTTTTTCAAAAAGCACGTACTTATCTGCGGTCCCCAGTTAAGCGAAAACTCCCTATCGATCGGAAGCTCCATCTGGGTGAAGGGGTTTACCTGGCAGGGGAAACCGCGCTGGCCAGTGTCTCAATGCTGGCCGAGCCTGCCTCGCCGGTCTACGGCATGACGAGAAAGGTGTTTGATAGCCTTGAGGTGACGGTGACTGATGGTATCGATGAGCAGAGGGCCTGGGTCGAGATCTGGTCTTACTCCAGCCTGAAGAAAGAGCAAAACCTGGCGGATGAAGCATCGTTACTGTTGAGTCTGGAAGACTGCCCCGATGAGCGTATTCAGATTGCACTGGATGAGTTGAAGGAGAGAGTTATTTGGCTATCAGAGGACTAACGCTATTCGGGCGACATTTTGCCGATTATCGGGACCGCTATGTGATGATTGGTGGCGTTGCTGCCTGGATTACAGTGGACGACGCCGGGGGGGCCTTCAGGGCAACCAAGGACTTGGACATCGTGCTGGTCATAGAAGCCTTGGATTCAGATTTTGTTGCCCACTTCTGGGCATTCATCCGGGCGGGTGGTTATCGGATCAAACAGGGAGATGGAGAGCGGCCCGTTTTCTTCCGCTTTCAACACCCAAGCGATGAAGAATATCCGGTACAAATCGAGCTGTTTACACGAGCACCTGAAGGACTTGCAGTCCCAGAAGATACCAAGCTGGTCCCTATCCCAACAGACGATTCAGTATCCAGCCTATCTGCATTTTTACTGGATGACGCCTATTACACCTTCCTGCTGGAAGGTCGACAGCTTCTCGGGGATATCACTCATATCAGCGTTGATCGGTTAATTCCTCTAAAGGCCAAAGCCTGGCTCAACTTATCGGACGCCAAAGCGAACGGAGAACCCGTCGATAGCAAGAACATCAAAAAGCACAGGAACGATGTTCTTGCCTTAAGCCAATTACTTTCAGACCAACCAATAACCCTGCCCTCGGCAGTAAGCACCGACATGAGTACGTTCCTGGAGCGTCTGGCGCTTGAAGAAGTGAATCTTAAGGACTTGAAATTAAAAGGCTCTCTGGAGACGATCATTGATCGTTTAGTGGCGGGCTTTGGACTTAAGCCTAATGAAGTCGGGTCACGGGTCGAACTAGCCGTGAGTTAAAGATTATCCGTCTTCATCGCTGAAACTACCCTTGCTCACCCGTTTGGCAAAATGCCTGTACGCAACCCCCATTTTGCGCTGCTCAAACAACGAGAACACCAGGGTGCCCAGCAGGATCAGCATCCACACCAGAAACTGTTTCAACGCATCCACATGGGCGACGAACAGCAGCAGGGTGACCACGCCGCCAATCACCATGCCCAACGCCATCCAAGCGCCGAGCACACGGCCGACCGCCAGGCGCATGCCTTTGGGCAGCAACAGCCGGGTCCATATCAACACCACGAAAATCGTCAGCATGAAGCCGAACGCGGCCATGAAGGGGATCGGAAAACCGCCCTCGCGGTACAGCCAGGCCAGCAGCTTATACACAGGGCCAAGTGATTCCATCTGTTGATAAGTGTCCGGGCCCGGCAACTGCAATTGGGCAAAATGCGCGGGGGTCATGGCCATCACGCCAACCCCGAGCATCGCCACCACCGCGCCGTAGAAGCTACCGACACGCCACAACGGCGCCAGTACCCGGCGGTTTTCCACGTCCTCGGTCAGTGCCACGCCGAATACAGCCTTGGACTGTTTGCCCTGGGCGATCACGGTCTGGCCATCGCGCTCGCAGGCGTCGCCGATCAGCATCACGTCCAAGTCCTGGACCAGCAGGATTTCGCCTTGGCGGCGCGAGCTGCCGATCAGTTCATAGTCGTCCGGTGATTTGTTACCGAACAGGTCGATGCCTTCGGCAATGACGCGGATTTCTCCCGTGGCGTCCTGTACACGGAAGTCGTTGCAGCGCGCCTCGCCCTTGGCCCGGCTCCAACTCCAGCGCCCGTCGTCGTCCTTTTCGCCGTCTTCGATGATCCACACGTAGCCAGCGCAGGGCTTGCCGTGCACCGGAGACACCAGCGGTTTATCCACAATCACCTTGCCACGGATTTCTACCAAGCCCATGGCCAGCGACCGTATCTGGCTGGTGGCCAGTCGTTGTTCGGTCTTGTAGAAGTTGGGGCCGAAGCTGGCCAGCAGGCACACCAGGGCGAATACCGGGAAAAACATCGCCACTACGGTCATCGGCGCGTAGACCAACAAGCAGGCAAACCCTGCCAGGCACAACAGCGCCAACAGGGTTTTCCAACGCGACTTCTTTTTCTCTTCGCCCGCCTGCGTGGTTTTCATGCCCCCGGCACCTCAAGCTTCACGCCTTCGTAACGGGTTTCTTCGGCACTGATGGCCAGCAGCGGAATGCGTTGATAGCTGAGCATCCGCGCGAAAAACAGGTCGGGGAACACCGCGATAGCGATGTTGTAGAGATTGACCGACTCATTGAAGAATTCACGACGGTCGGCGATGCGCTCTTCAACAGCCGAAATCGCCTGCTGAAGCTCGACCATATTGGGACCGGAAATCAGCGTCGGGTAACCCTCCGCCACCGCAATCACCGACTTGAGCGCCGTATTCAACTGGTTGGACGTCTCGACCTTGTCATTCAGGCTGCTGGCGTTGAGGTATTGCTGGCGCGCGTCACTGAGGCGGGTAAACAGCGCGTGCTCATGGTTCATCGCGGTCTGCACCACACGCATCAGATCCGGGATCTGATCCGCCCGTTGCTTGAGCAGCACATCGATATTGGCGAAAGCCTTGTCCACATCGTTACGCCGCATCACCAGGCCGTTGTAGACGCCCACCATCCAGCCGACCAGGCCGACAACAATGATCAGCACAACGATGCCGGCGATTAGGAGTTCGATGTTCATGGTGAAGGCATTCCCTGGCTGAGTTATCCACAGGGTCGCATTCTAGGACTAAAACAAGAGGCCGCGCCGGGCACTGGCCCACAGAACCGACAAGAGGTGGTTAACGGGAGAAGAACTCCACGTAACTGGACTCGCCACCGCCTATGTCACCCGACAACCAGCCCCACTCGAAGGCCAGTGTCGTCAGACCAGCGTGATCAATGCCGACTGTGCCACGCGACCAACCGGACAACAGCTCACCGTCCAAGGTCAGGCACTGAAACAGCAATTCGATAGTGTCCGGGCCTGTCACTCGGCCCACTTGCGTGCCCAGGCGAATGCGTCCGCCCTGGTACGTGCCGGAGATGGCATCACCCTCGACAAGGTAATGAAACACCGTGCCCGAGCCAGAAAGTCCCTGGGCGTTGTTGGCGACGGTGAAGCGGCGGTTGTTCAAGCGCTGGTGGAGCTGGGAGGGGGTTTGCATCGAGGGCGCGTCCTTTCGCGGGAGCCTGGAGGCCCGGGCGGGTCTCCAGGATGTGGCGGATTACTCCACGGTTACTGACTTCGCCAAGTTACGCGGCTGGTCGACGTCGGTGCCTTTCAACACAGCGACGTAGTACGACAGCAACTGCAGCGGAATGGTGTAGAGGATCGGCGACAGGGTGTCGTTGATGTGCGGCATGTTGATGACGTGGGTGCCTTCACCGTTAGTCATGCCGGCCTTTTCGTCAGCAAACACCACCAGTTGGCCGCCACGGGCGCGGACTTCCTGCAGGTTGGACTTGAGCTTTTCCAGCAGTTCGTTGTTCGGCGCCACGGTGACCACCGGCATGTCGTCATCCACCAGGGCCAATGGGCCGTGCTTGAGCTCGCCGGCCGGGTAGGCTTCGGCGTGGATGTACGAGATTTCCTTGAGCTTGAGCGAACCTTCCATCGCCACCGGGTATTGCGCGCCACGGCCGAGGAACAGGGTGTGGTTCTTGTCGGCGAACAGTTCGGCGACTTTTTCCACGGTGCTGTCCATGGCCAGGGCTTCGCCCAGACGGGTTGGCAGGCGGCGCAATTCTTCGACCAGGGTGGCTTCGACGCCTTCGGCCAGGGTGCCGCGCACTTGACCCAGGGACAGGGTCAGCAGCAACAGGCCCACCAGCTGGGTGGTGAAGGCTTTGGTGGATGCCACGCCGATCTCGCGACCGGCCTGGGTCAACAGGGTCAGGTCGGACTCACGCACCAGGGAGCTGATGCTGACGTTGCAGATCGCCAGGCTGGCCAGGAAGCCCAGCTCCTTGGCGTTGCGCAAGGCGGCCAGGGTGTCGGCGGTTTCGCCGGACTGGGAGATGGTCACGAACAGGGTGTCGGGCTGCACCACCACCTTGCGGTAGCGGAATTCGCTGGCGACTTCGACCTGGCACGGGATGCCGGCCAGTTCTTCCAGCCAGTAACGCGCAACCATGCCGGCGTGGTAGCTGGTGCCGCAGGCAACAATCTGCACGTTGCGCACTTTGGCGAAGAGTTCGGCGGCCTGTGGGCCGAAGGCGTTGACCAGCACTTGGTTCTGGCTCAGGCGACCTTCCAGGGTGCGTTGCACCACAGCCGGTTGCTCGTGGATTTCCTTGAGCATGAAGTGGCGGTATTCACCTTTGTCGGCGGCTTCGGCGCCGTCGCGGTATTGCACGGCTTCGCGCTCGACGGACTGACCGTTAACGTCCCAGATCGCCACGCTTTCACGACGGATGTCAGCAATATCGCCTTCTTCCAGGTACATGAAGCGGTCGGTGACCTGGCGCAGGGCCAGTTGGTCGGAGGCGAGGAAGTTTTCGCCCAGGCCCAGGCCGATCACCAGCGGGCTGCCACTGCGAGCCGCGACGACGCGGTCCGGTTGGCTGGCACTGACCACGGCCAAGCCGTAAGCGCCGTGCAGTTCCTTGACCGTGGCCTTGAGCGCGACGGTCAGGTCGCCCAGGTCCTTGAGCTTGTGATTGAGCAGGTGGGCGATGACTTCGGTGTCGGTGTCCGAAGTGAACACGTAGCCCAGGCCCTTGAGTTGCTCGCGCAGCACTTCGTGGTTTTCGATGATGCCGTTGTGCACCACGGCCAGGTCGCCGGAAAAGTGCGGGTGGGCGTTGCGTTCGCACGGCGCACCGTGAGTCGCCCAACGGGTGTGGGCGATACCCAGACGGCCAACCAGCGGATCGCCGGCCAGGGCCTGCTCCAACTCGCTGACCTTGCCCGGACGGCGCATGCGCTCCAGCTTGCCGGCGTTGGTGAAGACCGCCACACCGGCGCTGTCGTAGCCGCGGTATTCCAGGCGCTTGAGGCCTTCGAGCAGGATCGGGGTGATGTTGCGTTCAGCGACTGCGCCTACGATGCCACACATGGTGTTTCTCCTAGATGATTGCCGCGCATATCAGCGTAATGCCGCGGGCTTGGATCTGGTCGCGGGCCTCAAGCGGCAGGCGATCATCGGTGATAAGGGTATGGACGCTGCTCCAGGGCAGTTCCAGGTTGGGAATCTTGCGGCCGATCTTGTCGGATTCGACCATGACCACCACTTCACGGGCGACCTCGGCCATGACGCGGCTCAGGCCCAGCAGTTCGTTGAAGGTGGTGGTGCCGCGCTCCAAGTCGATGCCGTCGGCACCGATGAACAACTGATCGAAGTCATAAGAGCGCAGCACTTGCTCGGCGACCTGCCCCTGGAACGAGTCCGAATGCGGGTCCCAAGTGCCACCGGTCATCAACAGCACCGGCTCGTGTTCCAGTTCGCTCAAGGCGCTGGCCACGTGCAGGGAGTTGGTCATCACCACCAGGCCTGGCTGGTGACCCAGTTCGGGGATCATGGCAGCGGTGGTGCTGCCGCTGTCGATGATGATGCGGGCGTGTTCACGCAGGCGCATCACGGCGGCACGGGCGATGGCGCGCTTGTACACCGAGATGGGCTGGGCAGCGTCGCCCACCAACTCCTGGGGCATGGTGATTGCGCCCCCGTAGCGACGCAGCAGCAGGCCGTTGCTTTCAAGGGCGGCCAGGTCCTTACGGATCGTAACTTCCGAGGTTTCGAAACGCTTGGCCAATTCATCCACGCTGACTTCGCCCTGTTCATTGAGCAAGGTCAGGATGTTGTGGCGTCGTTGGGGCGTATTTCGTTTCGACATTTTGGCTTTAAGTTTCGTTTCGAAAGATAACGAAGGCAATCAAAACCTATTCGGAGAAAATCGTCAATATGCGGGTATAAAAAAACCTGTGGGTGGTTAGCCAACAGGTTTCAGTGAATGTGGATAACTCAGGTCTTATTGATTTTGACCGGGCGCTTCCAGCCGTCAATGTTGCGTTGGCGGGCGCGGGCTACGCCGAGTTGCAAGTTATCCACATCCTGATTGATGGTGGAACCGGCAGCCGTGGTAGCGCCGTCGCCCACTGTCACCGGGGCAACCAGCGAATTATTCGAACCGATGAAAACGTCTTCGCCCAGCACGGTCTGGTGCTTGTTGGCACCGTCGTAGTTGCAGGTGATGGTGCCGGCGCCGATATTGGTGCGTGCGCCGATGACGGCATCGCCCAGATAAGTCAGGTGACCCACCTTGGCACCTTCGCCCAAATGAGCGTTTTTCAGCTCGACGAAGTTACCCACATGGGCCTTGGCCTCCAGCACGCTGCCGGGGCGCAGTCGCGCAAACGGACCCGCATCGCTGCCCTCCCCCATCACCGCGCCGTCCAGGTGACTGTTGGCCTTGACCACCACGCCTTTGCGCAGGGTGCTGTCCTTGATCACACAGTTCGGGCCAATCACCACGTCGTCTTCGATGATCACGCGACCTTCGAGGATCACGTTGATGTCGATCAGCACATCGCGGCCGACAGTCACTTCACCCCGTACATCGAAGCGTGCCGGGTCACGCAAGGTCACGCCTTGGGCCATCAGACGACGGCCTTCGCGCAATTGGTAGTGACGTTCCAGTTCGGCGAGTTGCTTGCGGTCGTTGGCGCCCTGCACTTCCATTTGGTCGTGGGGCTGCTCGGTGGCGACCAACAGGCCATCGCTTACCGCCATCTCGATGACGTCGGTGAGGTAGTACTCGCCCTGGGCGTTGTTGTTGGACAGACGGCTCATCCAATCGCCGAGCTTATCGGCGGGGACCGCCAGGATCCCGGTGTTGCCCTCGGTAATAGCGCGTTGGGCTTCGCTGGCATCCTTGTGCTCAACGATAGCGGCAACCTTGCCATCGGCGTTACGCACGATGCGCCCGTAACCAGTAGGATCATCCAGTTCAACCGTCAGCAGGCCCATCTGCCCAGGCACGACATGCTTGAGCAGGCGTTGCAGGGTTTCGACTTCGATCAGCGGCACGTCACCGTAGAGGATCAGCACGGTGTCGGCGCTGATGAAGGGTACGGCTTGGGCGGTGGCGTGGCCGGTGCCCAGTTGCTTGTCTTGCAATACGAAATTCAGATCGTCCGCGGCAAGGCGCTCACGCACCACATCAGCACCATGGCCGATCACTACATGAATGCGTTGCGGATCGAGTTGCCGGGCGCTGTGGATAACATGGCCCAGCATGGAATTGCCGGCAACCGGGTGCAGCACCTTGGGCAGGGCCGAACGCATGCGGGTGCCCTGGCCTGCGGCGAGAATGACGATTTCAAGAGACATGAGTGGCTACCAATCCTGGGCGGTCCGGCTTCAGACCAGAGAAGTGTTTTGCTGAAAAAGAAAAAGGGTAGCCGAGGCTACCCTTTTTAATCAATCGCGCATGAAGCATGACGGCGTGGCCGCTTACTTCTTGCGGATCTGCTGGAGCGTGCGCAGCTGAGCTGCAGCCTCGGCCAGACGTACAGCAGCAGCGCTGTAGTCGAAGTCCGCACCCTTTTCATTCAGGGCCTTCTCAGCAGCCTTGACGGCTTCCTGAGCGGAGGCTTCATCCAGGTCGCCAGCACGTTGCACGGTGTCGGCAAGTACCTTGACCATGTTCGGCTGAACCTCGAGGAAACCACCCGAGATGTAAAACACCTCTTTTTCCCCGCCTTGCTTGGTCAGAGTGATCGGACCTGGCTTCAAGCTGGTGATCAACGGCGCGTGACCCATGGCAATACCAAGGTCACCGAGTTCGCCGTGTGCAATCACCATCTCTACCAGACCGGAGAAGATTTCCCCTTCCGCGCTGACGATATCGCAATGGACTGTCATAGCCATCTGATTGCCTCAACCTGATGAGCGCCCGTTTCCGGGCGCCTGGATTACAGTTTCTTGGCTTTCTCGATCGCTTCTTCGATGCCGCCGACCATGTAGAACGCTTGTTCTGGCAGGTGGTCGTAGTCACCGTTGAGGATGCCTTTGAAGCCAGCAATGGTGTCTTTCAGGGAAACGTATTTACCCGATGCACCGGTGAAGACTTCAGCCACGAAGAACGGCTGCGACAAGAAACGCTGGATCTTACGAGCACGGTTTACCAACTGCTTGTCGGCTTCCGACAGCTCGTCCATACCCAGGATCGCGATGATGTCCTTCAGTTCTTTGTAACGCTGCAGCACGTACTGAACGCCGCGAGCGGTGTCGTAGTGCTCCTGGCCGATCACGTTCGGATCCAGCTGGCGCGAAGTCGAGTCGAGTGGATCGACCGCTGGGTAGATACCCAGGGAAGCGATGTCACGGGACAGTACGACGGTGGCGTCCAAGTGGGCGAAGGTGGTCGCTGGCGACGGGTCGGTCAAGTCATCCGCAGGTACGTATACCGCTTGGATCGAAGTGATCGAACCTTCCTTGGTCGAAGTGATACGTTCTTGCAGAACGCCCATCTCTTCAGCCAGGGTCGGCTGGTAACCTACTGCCGAAGGCATACGGCCCAGCAGTGCGGATACTTCAGTACCGGCCAGGGTGTAACGATAGATGTTGTCGACGAACAGCAGAACGTCGTTACCTTCGTCACGGAACTTCTCGGCCATGGTCAGGCCGGTCAGTGCTACGCGCAGACGGTTACCCGGCGGCTCGTTCATCTGACCGTAAACCAGTGCCACTTTGTCCAGAACGTTGGAGTCCTTCATCTCGTGGTAGAAGTCGTTACCCTCACGGGTACGCTCGCCCACACCGGCGAACACGGAATAACCGCTGTGCTCGATGGCGATGTTACGGATCAGTTCCATCATGTTTACGGTCTTGCCTACACCGGCACCACCGAACAGACCGACTTTACCGCCTTTGGCGAACGGGCAGACCAGGTCGATAACCTTGATGCCGGTTTCCAGCAGGTCGTTGCCGCCAGCTTGTTCCGCGAACGAAGGTGCTGGACGGTGAATGCCCCAGCGCTCTTCGGTGTCGATCGGGCCAGCTTCGTCAATCGGGTTGCCCAGTACGTCCATGATCCGGCCCAGGGTCGCTTTACCGACCGGTACGGAGATGGCTGCGCCAGAGTCGACAACGTCCAGACCGCGCTTCAAGCCTTCGGTGGAACCCATCGCAATGGTACGAACTACGCCGTCGCCCAGCTGCTGCTGAACTTCCAGAGTAGTGTCCGCGCCTTGTACTTTCAGCGCGTTGTAGATGCTCGGTACGCTGTCGCGTGGAAATTCCACGTCGATAACGGCGCCGATGATTTGAACGATACGTCCGCTACTCATAGCTGGATCCTCTGAATATTTGAACCGTTAAACCGCGGCAGCGCCGCCGACGATTTCCGAGATCTCTTGGGTGATCGCAGCCTGACGCGCCTTGTTGTAGATCAGCTGCAAATCGCTGATCAGATCACCGGCGTTATCGGTAGCGTTTTTCATCGCGATCATCCGCGCCGCTTGTTCAGCTGCGTTGTTCTCGACCACCGCCTGGTACACCTGCGACTCCACGTAGCGCACCATCAAGCCGTCAAGCAGCTCTTTGGCGTCTGGTTCGTAGAGGTAGTCCCAGTGGTGCTTGAGTTCCTGATCCGGAGTCGCCACCAGTGGAATCAATTGCTCCACGGTTGGCTGCTGGGTCATGGTGTTGATGAACTTGTTGGATACCACGGAGAGGCGGTCAATCCGGCCTTCCAGGTATGCATCCAGCATCACCTTCACACTGCCGATCAAATCATTGATCGACGGCTCTTCACCCAGGTGGCTGATAGCTGCTACGACGTTGCCGCCGAAGTTGCGGAAAAAGGCCGCACCCTTGCTACCAACAACACACAGATCGATCTCGACGCCCTTTTCGCGGTTTACCGCCATGTCCTTGACCAGGGCCTTGAACAGGTTGGTATTCAAACCACCGCACAAACCACGGTCACTGCTCACAACCACATAACCCACACGCTTTACTTCGCGGTCGATCATGAAGGGGTGGCGGTATTCCGGGTTGGCGTTGGCCAGATGCCCAATTACCTGGCGGATACGCTCCGCATAAGGACGGCTAGCAGCCATGCGCATTTGTGCCTTGCGCATTTTGCTGACCGCCACTTTTTCCATGGCGCTGGTAATTTTTTGCGTGCTTTTGATGCTCGCAATCTTACTGCGAATCTCTTTTGCGCCTGCCATGTAACACCTATCAGGTTAGCAAGCGGGAGCCTTGCGGCTCCCGCTGCGGCTTACCAGGTTTGGGTGGCCTTGAACTTCTCGATACCGGCTTTGAGGCCAGCGTCGATTTCGTCATTGAAGTCACCCTTCACGTTGATCTTGGCCAACAAGTCGGCGTGATCGCGGTTGAAGTAAGCAATCAGCGCTTGTTCAAAGCTGCCGACCTTGGCGATTTCGACGTCAGTCAGGAACCCACGCTCAGCGGCATACAGCGACAACGCCATGTCAGCGATCGACATTGGGGCGTATTGCTTCTGCTTCATCAGCTCGGTAACGCGCTGACCATGCTCAAGTTGCTTACGGGTCGCTTCGTCCAGGTCAGAAGCGAACTGGGCGAATGCCGCCAGTTCACGGTACTGAGCCAGAGCGGTACGGATACCACCGGAGAGCTTCTTGATGATCTTGGTCTGAGCGGCACCACCCACACGGGATACCGAAACACCGGCGTTCACTGCAGGGCGGATGCCTGAGTTGAACATGGCCGATTCCAGGAAGATCTGACCGTCGGTGATGGAAATCACGTTGGTCGGAACGAACGCGGAAACGTCGCCAGCCTGGGTTTCGATGATCGGCAGTGCGGTCAGGGAACCGGTTTTGCCGGTCACTGCGCCGTTGGTGAACTTCTCTACGTACTCTTCCGAAACGCGGGATGCGCGCTCCAGCAGACGGGAGTGGAGATAGAACACGTCGCCTGGGTAAGCTTCACGGCCTGGTGGACGGCGCAGCAGCAGGGAAATCTGGCGGTAAGCCACTGCTTGCTTGGACAGATCGTCATAAACGATCAGCGCGTCTTCACCGCGGTCGCGGAAGAATTCACCCATGGTGCAACCGGCATACGGTGCCAGGTATTGCAGTGCAGGCGATTCCGAAGCACTGGCAGCCACGATGATCGTGTTTTTCAGTGCGCCGTTCTCTTCCAGCTTGCGAACCACGTTGGCGATGGTCGATTGCTTCTGACCAATGGCTACGTAGACGCAGAAAATGCCGCTGTCTTTCTGGTTGATGATCGCGTCGATCGCCAGAGCGGTTTTACCGATCTGACGGTCACCGATGATCAGCTCACGCTGGCCACGGCCGACAGGGATCATGGCATCGACAGCCTTGTAGCCAGTCTGTACAGGCTGGTCTACCGACTTACGCCAGATCACGCCTGGAGCAACTTTCTCGACCGCGTCGGTCTCGGTGTTGCCCAGTGGACCTTTGCCGTCAACAGGGTTACCCAGTGCGTCGACTACGCGACCCAGCAGTTCCTTACCAACCGGAACCTCCAGGATGCGGCCGGTGCACTTGGCGCTCATGCCTTCAGCCAGAGACTGGTAAGCGCCCAGGATTACGGCACCTACGGAGTCCTGCTCCAGGTTGAGGGCCATACCGAAGACGCCGCCCGGAAACTCGATCATCTCGCCGGACATTACGTCGGCCAGACCGTGAATCCGCACGATACCGTCAGATACGCTGACGACAGTGCCTTCGTTACGGGCTTGGGAGGTCACATCGAGCTTGTCGATGCGGCCCTTGATAATTTCACTTATTTCGGAAGGATTGAGTTGCTGCATTGCTCTGCTGCCCCTTCAAACTCAAGATTTCAATGCTTCGGCAAGATTCGCGAGTTTGCCGCGAATCGAGCCATCGATAACCAGGTCGCCGGCGCGAATGACAATGCCCCCGATGAGGGACTTGTCTTCCGCAACTTGCAGGCGCACTTCCCGGTCGAGTCGTGCACTGAGAACCTTGGCGAGTTTGTCTTGCTGTTCTTGGTTCAATGCAAAAGCACTGGTCACTTCAACGTCTACCGACTTCTCTTGCTCGGCCTTGTACAGGTCGAACAGAGCGGCAATCTCCGGCAGAAGCAGGAGACGGTCGTTTTCGGCAACGACGTGGATGAAGTTCTGTACCTTCACATCGAACTTGTCGCCGCACACTTCAATAAAAGTGGCGGCCTTGTCTGCGCTCGTCAGTCGCGGGGCCTTGAGCACGCGCTGCATGGTGTCGTCTTGCGACACTGCTGCAGCCAGGCCGAGCATGGCTGACCAAGAGGCCAGCTGCTGGTGGGCCTGGGCGTGCTCGAAGGCTGCCTTAGCGTAAGGTCGGGCCAACGTGGTCAATTCTGCCATGATCGCCCTCGCTTAAATTTCAGCAGCCAGTTTGTTTACCAGCTCCGCGTGCGCGTTTTGATCGATTGTGGCACCCAGGATCTTCTCAGCACCGCCGACGGCCAGAGCACCCAGTTGGGCACGCAGCGCATCTTTGACACCGTTCAGTTCCTGCTCGATCTCGGCCTGAGCCTGAACCTTCACACGGTCAGCGTCGATACGGGCTTTTTCAACAGCCTCTTCAACGATCTGGTTACCGCGTTTCTTGGCTTGCTCAATGATTTCGGCTGCTTGAGCTTTCGCTTCGCGCAGTTGTTGACCCGCTTTATCTTGGGCCAACTCCAGGTCGCGAGCTGCTCGTGCTGCAGCGTCCAGCCCATCCGCGATCTTCTTCTGACGTTCGTGCAGAGCTGCGATGACCGGAGGCCATACGAACTTCATGCAGAAAACGACAAAAATCAAGAACGCTAAGGACTGACCAATAATGGTTGCATTAATGTTCACGCCAATACCTCGCTCATTCGTTGCACAACACACCAATCACTCGAAAAGACGAGTGATTAACCGGCGAGTTGACCAACGAAAGGGTTCGCGAAGGTGAAGAACAGAGCGATACCAACACCGATCATGGTCACGGCGTCGAGCAGGCCGGCGACGATGAACATTTTAACTTGCAGCATTGGAACCATTTCTGGCTGACGCGCTGCGCCTTCCAGGAACTTGCCGCCCAGCAGGCCGAAACCAATGGCAGTACCCAGGGCGCCCAGGCCGATCAACAGTGCAACAGCGATAGCGGTTAGACCAACTACAGTTTCCATCTTTCCTCCCGACTTTTACGTCGTATGGTTTAGGTTTTTTAGATTTTAAAGCGGTAAAACAAATCGTTTCATAGCCCGGTAGGGCCTACCTTCCCGTTTGACCGGGAAGGACATCAGACTAGTCGAGACTGGTCTTAATGGTTCTCTTCGTGCGCCATCGACAGGTAGACGATGGTCAGCATCATGAAGATGAAGGCCTGCAGGGTGATGATCAGGATGTGGAACACAGCCCACGCCCACTGCAGAACAATGCCCAGGCCGCTAAGCCAGAGCAGGCCGCTGCCGAACATCACAGCGATCAGAATGAACACCAGCTCGCCGGCATACATGTTGCCGAACAGTCGCAGGGCCAGGGAAATCGGCTTGGCGATCAGGGTCACGAATTCCAGCAGGAAGTTCACCGGGATCAGCAGGGCTTGAACGAAAATGTTCTTGCTGCCGAACGGGTGCAGGGTCAGTTCGCCGATGAAGCCGCCGATGCCCTTGATCTTGATGCTGTAGAAAATGATCAACGCGAAGACCGACAGGGCCATGCCCAGGGTGGCGTTCGGGTCAGTGGTCGATACGGCACGGAATGGAATGTGCGGGTCGCCGCTGATCGCCATGGCCAGCTGAGGAATCCAGTCAACCGGGATCAGGTCGACGGCGTTCATCAGGAACACCCAGACGAAGATGGTCAGTGCCAGCGGTGCGATCACCGGGCTACGGCCATGGAAGCTGTCTTTCACGCTGCCATCGACGAATTCGACCAGTACTTCAACGAAGTTCTGCAAAGCACCTGGTTGACCGGAAGTCGCCTTCTTTGCCGCCATGCGGAAAATGAAGACGAAGATCAGACCCAATGCGACCGACCAGCCCAGAGTGTCCAGGTGGAAAGCCCAGAAGCCCATTTCTTTGGCCTCTGCTGCGGAGTGGGCAAAGCCCCAGCCGCCATTAGGAAGCTGACCGAAGGTCAGGTTCTGCAAGTGGTGCTGGATATAGCCCGAAGCGGTTGTTTCTGCCATGGTTGCCTCAAACGCCCTAAGGTTTCGAAAGTCTTGTTTTCATTAGCAGGGGAGCGAACCAGCTGACCAGTTGGGTCAACACGAAGACGCCGAATACAGCCAGCGGCGCCAATGGCTTCACACCTGCAAAGGTCAGTGCAAACAGCACTGCCGTCAAAATCAGTTTCCCTGCCTCGCCGGCATAAAATGACCGGACGATAGCCTGGGCTGCTCGGGCGCCGGAAAACCGAAAGGCCCTGTGAGCAAAATACATATTGGGCAGCAAGGCTATCAGGCCTCCGCAGAGTCCTGAATATCCGGCAACGACTCCATGCCAATACCAAAGCGCCAATGCGGCGATCAGCAAAATGACAAATTGAGCCAATAAAACCGGAAAAACGGCCAAGCGATGGAACGGCAACGTGTTTGGCGTGCGGGTTTCCATCACTCTTGCTCCTCAATGGTCGGCTGCCGGAAATCAATAACTTGGCATAATTTGTGCCGACAAAATGCGCGCAGAGTATAGGGGCGGTTCTGCCCCTATTCAACTGTCGGGTAGTGATTTCCGATCACACGCTACATAAGCAAATGTTTCAGCGGATGTGGGCAAGGACGCCCTGGAGCTCATCGAGCGAGTTATAACCGATGACCAATTGCCCTTTGCCTTTCTTGCCATGGCGAATTTGCACCGCAGAGCCCAGGCGCTCGGCCAGGCGCTGCTCGAGACGGGCGATATCCGGATCAGGTTTGGCCGTTTCGACCGGTGCAGGTTTGCCGCTGAGCCACTGGCGAACCAGCGCCTCGGTCTGGCGAACGGTGAGCCCCCGTGCGACAACGTGTCGCGCCCCTTCAACCTGTTGATTTTCCGGCAAACCGAGCAAAGCACGGGCGTGCCCCATCTCCAGGTCGCCGTGGGACAACATGGTCTTGATGACTTCCGGCAGCGCTATCAAACGCAGCAAGTTGGACACGGTCACGCGGGATTTACCCACCGCCTCGGCCACTTGTTGCTGGGTCAACTGGAACTCCTGCTGCAAACGCTGCAGGGCGATCGCTTCCTCGATCGGGTTGAGGTCTTCGCGCTGGATGTTTTCGATCAACGCCATGGCGATGGCGGTTTCATCTGGTACGTCGCGCACCATCGCCGGGATGGTTTCCTTGCCGGCCTGCTGGCTTGCGCGCCAGCGCCGCTCACCGGCGATGATTTCAAAGCGGCCGCCGCCAATCGGGCGAACCACAATCGGCTGCATCACGCCCTGGGCCTTGATCGAATTGGCCAGTTCCTCCAGCGCCTGGGGATCCATGTCCCGGCGTGGCTGGTATTTGCCGCGCTGGATCAGGTCCAGCGGCAGGTGCTGCAACTCACGCTCGTCGGCCTGCACCGCTTGTTCTTCAAGCGATGTGACGGTCGGACCACTCAACAGTGCATCCAGTCCACGTCCGAGACCTCGTTTCTTGACGGCCATGGGGATTCCTTAAGTTGGCTGGGCTGCAGCGGTGCGTGAGTTGCGGCGTTGGCGGCGAACCATCTCGCCGGCCAGAGCCAGGTAAGCAATGGCGCCACGCGAGGACTTGTCATACGCCAGCGCGGGCATGCCGTAGCTTGGCGCTTCGGCCAGACGGATGTTGCGCGGGATCACGGTGTCGTAAAGCTGATCACCAAAGTGTTCCTTGAGCTGCGCCGACACATCGTTCATCAGGCTCAGGCGTGGATCGAACATGGTCCGCAGCAGGCCTTCGATCTGCAGGTTCGGGTTGAGCAACTCGGCGATGCGCTTGATGTTATCCACAAGGTCGCTCAACCCTTCCAGTGCGTAGTACTCGCACTGCATGGGGATAATCACCCCATCGGCGGCCACCAACGCGTTCAGCGTGAGCATCGACAGCGACGGTGGGCAGTCGATCAAAATGTAATCGTAATTCTCGCGGATCGGCGCCAAGGCGCTGCGCAGACGGCTTTCTTTCATCTGCATTTCCAGCAGCACCACTTCCGCCGCGGTCAAATCGCGGTTAGCCGGCAGCAGTTGATAACCACCGTGTTCGGAGTAGTGCATGGCCTGGGCCAGGTCGCACTCGCCAATCAGCAAGTCGTAGACCGAGTTTTCCAGGCCGTGTTTATCCACACCGCTACCCATGGTGGCGTTGCCCTGTGGATCGAGATCGATCAACAGCACCCGGCGCTTGGTCGCGACCAGGGATGCTGCGAGGTTGATGCAGGTGGTGGTTTTGCCCACGCCACCTTTCTGGTTCGCTATCGCGAATACCTTAGCCATTCTTGCTTGTGTTCCCAATCATGCCGTGCGGCGCAGTATCAGCAGATGGCGTTGGCCTTGGCAACCGGGTACGGCCAAGGCGTGTTCGCTATCGAGGTGGAAGTCTGCCGGCAATGCTAACAGCTCATCGCTTGGATGGACGCCCTTCATTGCCAACCAGCGCGTATCGCGATCGCCCAAGTGGCGGGTCCAGTTGCTGAAGTTCTCCATGCTGCTGAAGGCCCTGGAAACAATTCCGTTGAAAGGCAGTTCAGGCGTGAAGGCTTCTACGCGACTGTGGATAACGTGCAGGTTATCCAGCTTGAGTTCGAGTTTGACCTGGGTCAGGAAGCGGGTTTTCTTGCCGTTGCTGTCCAGACAGGTAACTTGGGACTCGGGAGACAAGATGGCTAACGGAATGCCAGGCATACCGCCGCCACTGCCCACGTCCAACCAGCGGCCGTTTTCGATGAAGGGCATCACGCTCAAGCTGTCGAGCAAGTGACGGGACACCATTTCGTCGGGATCACGCACCGCGGTCAGGTTGTAAGCCTTGTTCCATTTGATCAACAACGCCAAATACCCCAACAGCAACTCATGCTGGGTTTCGGTCAGGTCAACGCCCAACTGGCGTGCACCTGTGGATAACTCTTCTGCGTGTTGCGAGGTGACCAACGAACTCAAGCGCTTTGCTCCAACTGACGGCCCGCGCCGCGTTTTTTCAAATGAATCATCAACAGCGAAATGGCTGCCGGGGTGACGCCGGGGATACGTGAAGCCTGGCCCAATGTCTCGGGACGAGTTATCCCCAGCTTGCTTTGGATTTCTTTCGACAGCCCGGAAATCCCGGTGTAATCGATATCCGCAGGCAGCTTGGTGTCTTCACTGGCGCGCAGGCGAGCGATCTCGTCCTGTTGACGGTCAATGTATCCGGCGTATTTGGTCTTGATTTCAACCTGCTCGGCGACCTGGGGATCTTCCGCGCCCTGGCCGGTCACTTCGACCAGACCAGCGTAGTCGATTTCCGGACGGGACAGCAGGTTGAGCAAGTTGTATTCGTGGGTCAGCGGCGTGCCGAATTTTTCAGCGATCGCGTCGCCTTGTTCGGTGCCAGGGCGAACCCAAGTGCTTTTCAGGCGCTGTTCTTCCAACGCAATGCTTTCGCGTTTTTTGCAGAAGGCTTCCCAACGCACATCATCGACCAGGCCGAGTTCGCGACCTTTTTCGGTCAAACGCAGGTCGGCGTTGTCTTCACGCAGGATCAAACGGTATTCCGCCCGGGAAGTGAACATCCGGTACGGTTCCTGGGTGCCCAGGGTAATCAGGTCATCGACCAATACGCCGATATACGCTTCGTCGCGACGCGGGCACCAGCTGTCTTTGCCTTGTGCACGCAGTGCTGCGTTGGTTCCGGCCAGCAAACCTTGGGCGCCGGCTTCTTCGTAACCGGTAGTGCCGTTGATTTGGCCGGCGAAGAACAGACCGCCAATCACTTTGGTTTCCAGGCTGTACTTCAGGTCGCGCGGGTCGAAGTAGTCGTATTCGATGGCGTAGCCCGGACGCACGATGTGTGCGTTTTCCATGCCACGGATCGATTGCACGATCTGGATTTGCACGTCGAACGGCAGGGAAGTGGAAATCCCGTTCGGGTACAGCTCATGGGTGGTCAAGCCTTCGGGCTCGATAAACACCTGGTGGCTTTCCTTATCGGCAAAGCGGTGGATCTTGTCTTCGATCGATGGGCAATAACGCGGGCCGATCCCTTCGATTACCCCGGAGTACATCGGCGAACGGTCGAGGTTCGCGGCAATGATTTCGTGGGTGCGGGCGTTGGTGTGGGTGATCCAGCAACTCACCTGTTTCGGGTGCTGCTCTTTGGAGCCCATGAACGACATGACTGGAATCGGCGTGTCGCCGGCCTGTTCGGTCATCACCGAGAAATCCACAGAACGCCCGTCGATACGCGGCGGGGTCCCGGTTTTCAGGCGCCCGACACGCAGCGGCAATTCACGCAGGCGTTTTGCCAGGGCAATCGACGGCGGATCACCGGCGCGACCGCCGGAATAATTCTGCATACCGATGTGGATAAGTCCGCCGAGGAACGTGCCGGTGGTCAACACCACGGATTCTGCGAAGAAACGCAGGCCCATTTGCGTGACAACACCGCGTACCTGGTCTTGTTCGACGATCAGATCATCTGCGGCTTGTTGAAATATCCACAGGTTCGGCTGGTTTTCCAGGGTTTCGCGCACGGCCGCCTTGTACAGGATGCGGTCGGCTTGAGCTCGGGTAGCCCGTACGGCTGGGCCTTTGCGGCTGTTGAGCACACGAAATTGAATACCACCCTTATCGGTGGCCATGGCCATCACGCCGCCAAGGGCATCGATTTCCTTGACCAGATGGCTTTTGCCGATCCCACCAATAGCGGGGTTGCAACTCATTGCACCGAGGGTCTCCACGTTGTGCGTGAGCAACAGGGTTTTTACGCCCATGCGTGCTGACGCCAGTGCTGCCTCGGTACCGGCATGACCGCCGCCGATGACGATCACTTCAAAACGGGAAGGGAAATCCACCACGCACCTCGTGCCTGCTTATGTAGGTAATCAGGAATTGTCTGTTGAAAGGGTTTTGGAGCTTTGGCGGCAAGTATAGGGACTTAGCCCTTCCTAAAGAACCCTTTGCACAAAATTTAACCAGCTGTGGATGAATCACAGACAATAGAAATTAAAAGAGAGAAATTTATTAAATCTTTGTTTTTATGTTTATTTCTATGCAGCTAACTTTCTGTGGATAGATCTCTACAACCCTTTAATTACGTTGTGTACAGAGATTCAAAAGTCTGTGGTCATGTACCAATGAGGGGCTTGGATAAGTGCTTTAAGCCTGTGGATTAAACAGGTGCTTATCCACAGGCGGGTTTTTACTCAGGTTTCAGGCCCTGTTATCAACTGGGCACAGAGGCGGTTATTCACAGGGCTTAATCCACAGAAATCGGTCACTTGGTGTGTATTTCGCCCACGGCCAAGCCCGCAGAATCGTCCGACTCGGCGATGAGTACTGCAAAAAGAGAGCTATTGTGAGAAAACGGCAGGGCAGTTAATAATAGCGATTATCATTAACCCGCCTTGTCATACCCTATGTCCCCTCCTTCGCACACGGCCGCAGTCCAGCACATTTATGAGCAACACCATTCCTGGTTGCACGGGTGGCTCAAAGGTAAGTTGCATAACGCCTGCGATGCGGCCGATGTAGCTCACGATACGTTTGTGCGTATCTTGGGCGGACGTCATGCGGCGCAGATCCTTGAACCACGGGACTATTTGGCGACTATCGCGCGGGGCCTGGTGATTGATCGCTACCGTCGGCACGCCATTGAGCAGGCTTACAAGCAGACCCTGGCCGAACGGCCTGAAGCCACAGCTATCAGTGAAGAAGATAAAGCCATCATCATCGAAACCCTGGTGGCAGTGGATAAAGCCTTGTGCGGACTCGGCGAGCGAGCGCGGCGGATCTTCTTGCTGTCGCAGATTGAGGGACTGACTTATCAACAGATCGCCGACCAATTGCAGGTGTCACTGACTACAGTGAAGAAGCACATGATCCGAGCGTTGACCGAGTGTTCGCTGATCATGGCCAGCCTGTAATGGCGGCGCCTGATCGCAAGACCTTCGAAGCCGCCGCCAGTTGGTATGTGCAGTTTCAATCCCAGCCACCTACGGCTGCGGAACGCTTGGCCTGGCAGCAGTGGCTCAACGGCGATCCCTCCCATCAGGTCGCATGGAACCAGATGGAACAGTTGCAGCGCAGCCTTGGAGCCCTGCCCCAAGACTTCACCCGACGCGCCTTGTCGGCTACTCAACAACGTCGCCAGGTATTGAAGTGGATGCTCGTATTGGGCAGTACAGGTTATCTGGGTTGGAATGTTCAGCAGTACAGCAATGTAGGCGCCGACTACCGCACATCTGTAGGCGAACGCCGGCGTATCGAGTTGGCCGACGGCACGCGGATCGACCTCAATACCCGCACGGCGATTGATGTGGTCTTCGACGGGCGCCAGCGTTTGATCCGACTGCGCGAAGGTGAAGTACTTATCCACACGGGTAAGTCGGGCGGGCAGCCCCCCTTTTACGTCGACACCCGCCAAGGCCGGATCCAGGCACTGGGGACCCGGTTTACCGTACGCCAATTGCCAGACACCACGCGTGTCGGGGTGCTGGAGGACCGGGTAAGTGTGTTGCCCGGTGATCAGCCCGATCATCTCCGCTTGCTCAGTGCAGGTGAATGCGTCGACTTTGATCGTCAGAACGTAGGACCGAACCACAATTATCGAAGGTCCCAAGCTGCCTGGGTCGAAGGCCAGTTGATCGTGTTGGATGCTCGACTGGGGGAGGTGATCGACGAACTTTCACGTTATAGACCGGGTGTCCTGCAATGTGATCAGGCCAGCGCTCGACTGCGTGTTTCCGGGACGTTCCGTCTGGACGCTACCGACGCGGTACTGGCCAACCTGCAAGCCACCTTGCCGATTCAGGTGAGGTATTTAACGCGATATTGGATTTCGGTGAAGCGAAGCAGTTGACCGAAAAAATTATCCACAAGGGGGTTATCTTTTTTTTGCCTGGATCGGCCCTACAGGTAATCACGATGCAACCTTCAGGGCTAACTCACCTATGCGCCTCCCCACCCAGTTTCGCCAGCGACTTTCCCTCCACGGTATGACCTGCAGCCTGCTACTGGGCACGGCTGCCACTGTCGCTGCCTTGCTCTCTACAGGCGTCATGGCCGCCAGCGCTGTGCAACACTACGCCATTGGCGCCGGTCCTCTCGACAGCGCCTTAAGCCAATTTGCGGCCAGGGCGAACGTGATCCTGTCTTTTTCGCCCCAGCAGACCGCGCGCTTGAACACGTCGGGGCTGGAAGGTAACTATTCGGTGGACCAAGGTTTTGCATTGTTGCTGCAAAACTCGGGGTTACAGGCGGTCGTCCAGGCCCCCGGCAGCTATGTCTTGCAGGCTGTTCCTGCTGGCGAACTCACCCTTGCGCCGACCACTGTCAGTACTTATCAACAGGTTGGTTTCAATCAAGAGATTGCTGGGGACGTAGGCTACAAGGCACAAAACAGCCGGATCGGCACCAAGACCAGCACACCTCTCTCGGAAACGCCCCGTTCGGTGTCGGTCGTCACCGGCCAGCGCATCAAGGACCAGAAATCCCAGAGCCTGACTGAAGTCCTTGGCTACGTACCAGGTATCTTCGCGCCCCCCTTCGCCGCCGGCGATAGTTTGGCGGGTGACCTGTTCTTCATTCGCGGTTTCAACGCAACGGATTACGGCTACGGCCTGCTGCGTGATGGCCTACGCGTTCAAGGTAATAGGTACGACACGACCAGCGAGCCTTATGGCCTGGAGCGGGTTGAAATCTTCCGAGGTCCTTCCTCCCTGCTCTACGGCGAAAATGCTCCTGGGGGCTTGGTGAACCTGGTCAGTAAACACCCTACGTCCACGCCACAGGGCGAGGTGCAGTTGGGCTATGGCTCGAACAACCGACGCCAAGTGGGTGTGGATATCTCGGGTCCGCTCAACGACAGCGACAATATTCTCGGTCGGGTGGTGATGCTCGGTCGCAAGTCCGACACACAGACCGATCATGTCCCGAACGATCGCCTCTACATCGCGCCATCCCTGACCTTGAACTTCGACGATTACAACAGCCTTACCTTGTTGGCCAATTACCAGAAGGATCACACCAACCTGGAACTCGGCCTGCCAGCCGCTGGCACCTTGCTTACAAATCCCAATGGCAAACTCTCCAAACACACCATGCTCGGCGATCCGGACTGGAATACGTTCGAGCGCGAAGCCTGGAGCACCGGCTATGAATTTAGCCACAGCTTTAACGACGATTGGCAATTCAGGCAGAACTCGCGCTACATGCAATCACGCATCAACCGCCATGAAACCTGGCCCAGTGCCCTGAATAACCGCGGCTTCGGCACCCAGTTGAACATGACCGCCTACGACCGCTACAACAAATCGATGGTTTATTCCCTGGATAACCAGCTGGAAGGAAAATTCCAGGTCGGTGGGCTGGAAAACACCGTGCTGTTCGGCGCCAGCTATGACCGCACCTCATTCAATCAGGATTGGGACGCGGGGTTTGCCGGCACCATCAATGTGTATAACCCGGTATACCTGCGGGATCCGTTGACCCCGGTGGCGGTGCAGAACACATTGCTCGAACAGCAGATGAAAGGGGTATATGCACAGATCCAGAGCAAGTATGACCATTGGTTGTTTTTGCTCGGCGGTCGTCAGGACTGGGTCGACAGTGATTTCCGTGACAAGGTGAACAAAGCCAGCAACACGGGATCGCAAGACCGTAAGTTCACCTACCAGGGCGGGGTGATGTACCAGTTCGACAACGGCCTGACACCGTATGTCAGCTATTCCACTGCGTTTGTCCCTGTGCAGCAGATCTCCAACGCAGGGTCACCGCTGAAGCCAATCACCAGCAGCCAGTACGAACTGGGCGTGAAGTACGAGCCGATCGGCTGGGATACGGCGATGACTGTGTCGGTGTATGACTTGCGCAAGCAAGACGATACCTACCTCGACGCCACCACCAACAGTTACCGCCAGGTGGGCGAAAGCCGAGCCAAAGGTGCGGAAGTCGAGGTGAACAGCAACCTCACGCCCAACCTGAATGTGACGGCGGCTTATACCTACACAGATGCGCGGATTACCAAGGATTCAGCAACATCGCTGGTCGAGGGGCGTCAGATGACGGGGGTTCCGCGCAACCAGGCGTCGGTGTGGGGCAAGTATCGCTTCCTCGATGGCCAACTCAAGGGGTTGTCCCTGGGCGGCGGCGTGCGTTACTTCGACAGTACCTTTTCCTACACCGCACCCACGCTCTACGGAAAGTTGGACGCCGGCAGCGTCACCTTGGTGGATGCAGCCGTTGGCTATCAGATCGACAAACACTGGTCCGTGGACGTGAACGCCAAGAACCTGTTCGACAAGGAATATGTTTCTGGATGCAACGATGCGGGCCGCTGCTATTGGGGTGACAGCCGTACCTTGCTCGGTACGGTGTCTTACAACTGGTAGGGCGTTGTGGATAACTCGGTTATTTACCGATGCAGAAGCTGGAAAAAATCCGCCCCAGCAAATCATCGGAGCTGAATGCACCGGTGATCTCACCCAACAGCTGCTGTGCCTGACGTAAATCTTCAGCCAGCAGCTCCCCTGCGCCTGCCAAGGTCAACTGCGCCCGGCCGTGTTCCAACGCTGCGCTCGCATGGCGCAACGCCTCCAGGTGCCTGCGGCGTGCGCTGAAGCTGCTTTCCGAGGTCTGCTCGTAGCCCATGCAGGCCTTGAGGTGTTCGCGTAGCAGCTCCAGGCCATCCCCTGCCGCTTTCGCGCTCAGGCTGATGGTGACATGGCCATCGGTGCTGGTTTCCATAGCAATGGCTTCACCGGTCAGGTCGGCCTTGTTACGGATCAAGGTGACTTTGGCCGGGTCCGGCCGTTGCTCAAGGAATTCCGGCCACAGTGCAAAAGGGTCCACGGCCTCAGGCGCGGTGGCGTCGACCACCAACAGCACCCGATCCGCTTCACTGATGGCTTTGAGCGCTCGTTCTACGCCAATCTTTTCCACCTGGTCATCGGTATCGCGCAAGCCAGCGGTGTCGACCACGTGCAGGGGCATACCGTCGATGTGGATATGTTCACGCAAGATATCCCGCGTCGTGCCGGCGATCTCGGTAACAATCGCCGCTTCACGCCCCGCCAGGGCGTTGAGCAGGCTGGATTTGCCGGCATTGGGCCGACCGGCAATCACCACGGTCATGCCATCGCGCAACAAAGCGCCCTGCCCGGCTTCACGCAGTACTGTGGATAACTCATCGCGCACTTTATCCAGCATCGCCAAGACGTGGCCATCAGCGAGAAAGTCGATTTCTTCCTCCGGGAAATCAATCGCCGCCTCGACGTAGATACGCAGGCTGATCAACTGCTCGGTCAGGTTATGCACACGCAGGGAAAACGCACCCTGCAGCGAACGCAGTGCATTGCGTGCCGCCTGTGCAGAACTGGCTTCGATCAAGTCAGCGATGGCTTCGGCCTGGGCCAGGTCGAGTTTGTCGTTCAGGAAGGCACGTTCACTGAATTCTCCTGGGCGAGCCAAGCGGCAGCCCAATTGCAGGCAGCGCTGCAACAACATATCCAGCACAACCGGGCCGCCGTGCCCCTGCAATTCCAGGACATCTTCGCCGGTGAATGAGTTTGGCCCTGGAAAGTAAATCGCCAGCCCTTCATCCAACACACTTTTGTCGGCATCGAGGAATGGCCCGTAATGGGCATATCGCGGCTTCAACTCGCGGCCGCTGATAGCCTCGGCCGCCTTACCGGCGAGCGGTCCGGAGATACGAACGATACCGACACCGCCGCGACCTTGAGCGGTAGCGACAGCAGCGATGGTTTCACGAGGAGCGCTCATCAGCAGGTTCCAGAACTAAAGTGACGGAAAGCAAAACGCCCCACTAGGGGGCGTCTTGAGTGGTTATCCACAGAGTAAATTACGCAGAGGCTTTTGCGGTAGCCGCTTCGATTTTACGTGTGATGTACCACTGTTGAGAGATCGACAACACGTTGTTGACCACCCAGTACAGCACCAGGCCCGCTGGGAACCACAGGAAGAAGAAGGTGAAGATGATTGGCATCATTTTCATCACCTTGGCCTGCATCGGATCCGGCGGAGTCGGGTTCAAACGCTGCTGGATGAACATGGTTGCGCCCATGATGATCGGCAGGATAAAGAACGGGTCTTTGATCGACAGGTCAGTTATCCACAGCATGAACGGTGCCTGGCGCATTTCCACGCTTTCCAGGAGTACCCAGTACAGCGACAGGAATACCGGCATCTGTACCAGAATCGGCAAGCATCCGCCCAGCGGGTTGATCTTCTCTTTCTTGTACAGCTCCATCATGGCCTGCGACATTTTCTGCCTGTCATCACCATGTTGCTCTTTCAGCGCCGCCAGTTTCGGTGCCACGGCGCGCATGCGTGCCATCGACTTGTAGCTGGCTGCCGACAGTGGGAAGAAGATCCCCTTGATCAGCATGGTCAGGAAGATAATCGAGAAGCCCCAGTTACCCACAATGCTGTGGATATGTTGCAGCAACCAGAAAATCGGCTGGGCGATGAACCACAGGAAACCGTAATCCACAGTCAGTTCCAGACCTGGGGACAACTCTTTCAGCACAGCCTGGCTTTTCGGACCAGCGTACAGGGTGGCGCTGGTTTCAGCCTTGGCACTTGGTGCGACGGTCAACGCCGGGCCAGTGAAGCCAATGATGTAGTTGCCTTGGCTGTCCTTGCGGGTTTGAACCAGGTTCGCGTCGCCTTTGCTCGGGATCCAGGCGGTCACAAAGTAGTGTTGAAGCCAGGCGACCCAGCCACCTTGGACGGTTTCCTTCAGCGAGCCCTTGTCGATATCTTTCATCGACACTTTTTTGTACGGTTCGCTACTTGTCCACAGGGCGGCGCCCAGGTAAGTCGCGGTGCCGGTGGCAGTGCTGGAAGAAGGATCGGAACTGGCGTCACGCTTGAGCTGGGCAAACAGGTTGCCGCTCCATGGTTTGTCGCTTTCGTTGTCGATCAGGTAAGTGACCTTCAAGTCGTACAGACCACGGGTAAAGCTGAAACGCTTGATGTAGTTGACGCCGTCGAGGCTGAATTTCAGGTCAACGTTCAACTGGTTCTGGCCATCAGCCAGTTGATAAGTCTTCTGTTCGGTCGAATAAACCGGACGACCGGTAGCACGGGCATCCGGACCGTTGGTGCCGGTCAGGCCACTTTGTGCCAGATAAGTACGTTCACCACCGTTATCGAACAGTTGGAACGGAACATCCGGATGGTCTTGGCGACGTGGATACAGCGGCAGTTTCAACTGCGCGATATCACCACCTTGTGGGTCGATAGCCAGGTCGAGCACATCCGTTTTAACGTGGATGAGGTCTTTATTGGTGACCACTGGCGTTTCTAAAGGGGCGCTTGTCTCGCCATTCGCGCTGGGAACATCGGCACTCGCGGACGCATTGTTACCCAGCGGGGTGTCCGGAATAGCCGGCGCAGCCTGATTGGTAGCAACATTCTGAGTCGGCAGGGCAGCCTGGCCGTAGTCCTGGTTCCACTGAAGAACCATGACGTAGGACACGATTGCCAGGGCGACGATCAGGATCGTGCGTTTAATATCCATGATTACTCGGCCATCGAAGAAGAACGGGAGGTAGGGATAGGTGGAACCGGGTCATAACCACCGGGATTCCACGGATGACAGCGACCTAAACGACGAAAGGTCAGCCAGCCACCGCGCAGAAGACCATGATTTTCTATGGCCTCTAACGCGTAGCAGGAACAACTGGGGTAGAAACGACAGTGGCTGGCCATCAGAGGACTAATGGCATAGCGATAAAACTGGATCGGAACGAGGGCCAGTTTACGCATCGGTGCTGTCTACCCCTACAGTTTCGGTGTTGGCAACTGGGACTGGCTTGTTGGTACGCGCCAGACGTTTCCAGAGCTTGCCGAAATGCTGAATCAATTCGGGGTTTTCTACATCACCCAAGCCTTTGCGCGCGACGATAACAATATCCCAACCAACCAGAGTGTCCTGGTGGAGGCGAAACGATTCGCGCATCAGACGCTTGAGGCGATTGCGCTCAACGGAGAGCTTTACGCTCTTCTTGCCGATCACCAACCCGAGACGGGGGTGATCAAGATCGTTGTTACGCGCAAGGAGCAGGAGATTTTTCCCCGGAACCTTGCCGGTGGGGGAGTCAAAGACTGCCTTGAAATGCCGGGGGGTTAGCAGACGCTTTTCCCGACTGAAGTCCTGACTCACCACCAGTACCGGATTATCAAACTGCCAGACGCGCACGACCTTTGGCGCGGCGACGCGACAGGACAGCACGGCCGTTCTTGGTGGCCATGCGAGCACGGAAGCCGTGAGTACGGGCGCGTTTGATGGTGCTTGGTTGGAAAGTACGTTTCATGGCGTTGTTACCTGGTTCGTCCACAACGGGCCGGAATGGCCCCCGTTTTAAGAGACCGGCGATTCTAGAGAAAGCAAGCCTCTAGGTCAATTTCCAACCAGCTTTTCCTTTAATTAGATCTCTGCCGCTCATTTACCTTTTTCTGTCCGCTCGGCTTTCTCAGGTCAGGGCATAGATATAAAAATAAAGAAGGAAGTTATTTAAAGCTTTTCTGTAAAGCTTATAAAAGCTAGGCAGCCAATTATCTGTGGATAACTGCCTTTAGGCCATATTCCACGTGATGTACAGAGAATGACAACACAGGGGAGAAACGGTGCTCTGCCTGTGCTGCGCTGTCGGATAAGCTGTGGGTGGAATGGGTTGTTATCCACAGGCCAGTTACCCACAGACTTTCGCCCCCACTTGTACAACGACCTCAAGGGCGCTTATCCACAGAGCTTATGCACAGACCATTGGTCGCATTTATCACCGTTAACACGTTGATTTTGGCTGGCCTCTGATCAACCTACATGTGGATAAGTGGGCGGCTCGCCGCTACAATGGCGGCTGTTTTTGCCTCACCGGCTTTCAACTTAGGGGATATCCGTGTCAGTGGAACTTTGGCAGCAGTGCGTGGAGATTTTGCGCGAAGAGCTGCCTGCCCAGCAATTCAACACCTGGATCCGTCCGCTACAGGTCGAAGCCGAAGGCGACGAGTTGCGTGTCTACGCGCCCAATCGTTTTGTTCTCGACTGGGTCAACGAGAAGTACCTGAGCCGCGTTCTCGAACTGCTCGATGAACATGGCAACGGCCTCGCGCCTGTTCTCTCCTTATTAATAGGCAGCAAACGTAGCTCGGCGCCTCGCGCTGCGCCGAATGCGCCATTGGCCGCGGCTGCGTCGCAAGCCCAGGCGGCAGCAGCACCTGCTGTCAGCGCGCCGACGCCTGCACCAGCGCCCTCCAAATCCTCTGCGCAGAAAAATGCAGCAGAGAATGAAGAGCCGTCCCGCGACAGCTTTGACCCGATGGCAGGTGCTGCCTCCCAACAGGCCCCGGTCCGCGCCGAACAGCGCACCGTGCAGGTCGAAGGCGCGCTCAAGCACACCAGCTACCTGAACCGCACCTTTACCTTCGAGAACTTCGTCGAAGGTAAATCCAACCAACTGGCTCGCGCAGCCGCCTGGCAGGTTGCTGACAACCCCAAGCACGGTTACAACCCGCTCTTCCTTTATGGCGGTGTTGGCTTGGGTAAGACCCACTTGATGCACGCTGTGGGTAACCACCTATTAAAGAAGAACCCGAATGCCAAGGTCGTGTACCTGCACTCGGAGCGCTTCGTGGCCGACATGGTCAAGGCCTTGCAGCTCAACGCCATCAACGAGTTCAAGCGGTTCTACCGCTCGGTTGATGCGTTGCTGATCGATGACATTCAATTCTTTGCCCGCAAAGAACGCTCCCAGGAAGAGTTCTTCCACACCTTTAACGCCCTGCTCGAAGGTGGCCAACAGGTCATCTTGACCAGTGACCGTTACCCGAAAGAAATCGAAGGCCTGGAAGAACGTCTGAAATCTCGCTTCGGTTGGGGTCTGACCGTTGCGGTAGAGCCGCCGGAGCTGGAAACCCGCGTCGCGATCCTGATGAAAAAGGCCGACCAGGCTAAAGTCGATCTGCCCCACGATGCGGCGTTCTTCATCGCTCAACGCATCCGCTCCAACGTGCGGGAGTTGGAAGGCGCGCTCAAGCGGGTCATCGCGCACTCTCACTTCATGGGCCGCGACATCACCATCGAGCTGATTCGTGAATCCCTGAAGGACTTGTTGGCGCTGCAGGACAAACTGGTGAGTGTGGATAACATCCAGCGCACCGTGGCCGAGTACTACAAGATCAAGATTTCCGACCTGCTGTCCAAGCGCCGGTCGCGCTCGGTGGCACGTCCCCGTCAGGTGGCCATGGCGCTCTCCAAGGAGCTGACCAACCACAGCCTGCCGGAAATCGGTGATGTGTTTGGCGGACGCGACCACACCACGGTCTTGCATGCGTGCCGCAAGATCAATGAACTTAAGGAATCCGACGCGGATATTCGCGAGGACTACAAGAACCTGCTGCGTACACTGACCACTTGATGACACCAGCGCAGCTTATTAAGGCAAGGGACTAGACCATGCATTTCACCATTCAACGCGAAGCCCTGTTGAAACCCCTGCAACTGGTCGCAGGCGTCGTCGAGCGCCGACAGACCTTGCCGGTGCTTTCCAACGTATTGCTGGTAGTCGAAGGCCAGCAATTGTCCTTGACCGGTACTGACCTGGAAGTCGAGCTGGTCGGTCGTGTGCAGCTGGAAGAGCCCGCCGAACCCGGCGAGATCACCGTCCCGGCGCGCAAGCTGATGGACATCTGCAAAAGCCTGCCGAACGACGCGCTGATCGACATCAAGGTTGATGACGCGAAGTTGGTGGTCAAGGCCGGTCGCAGCCGCTTTACCTTGTCCACTTTGCCGGCCAATGATTTCCCGACTGTGGAAGAAGGCCCTGGCTCGCTGACCTGCAGCCTGGAGCAGAGCAAACTGCGTCGTTTGATCGAGCGCACCAGCTTCGCCATGGCTCAGCAGGACGTGCGTTACTACCTCAACGGCATGCTGCTGGAGGTGTCGGAAGGCATCATCCGCGCCGTGGCGACCGACGGTCACCGTCTGGCCATGTGCTCGATGCGCGCCGATATCGGTCAGCCGGACCGTCACCAGGTGATCGTACCGCGCAAAGGTATCCTTGAATTGGCGCGTCTGCTCACCGAGCCGGAAGGCAACGTCAGCATCGTGTTGGGTCAACACCATATTCGTGCGACCACCGGCGAGTTCACCTTCACCTCCAAGCTGGTTGACGGCAAGTTCCCGGATTACGAGCGCGTGCTGCCTAAAGGTGGCGACAAGCTGGTACTGGGTGATCGTCAGGCGCTGCGTGAAGCGTTCAGCCGTACCGCAATTCTGTCCAACGAGAAGTACCGTGGCATCCGTCTGCAACTGGCCAACGGTCAGCTGAAAATCCAGGCGAACAACCCGGAGCAGGAAGAAGCGGAAGAAGAAGTGGGCGTCGACTACAACGGCGGCTCTCTGGAAATCGGCTTCAACGTGAGCTACCTGCTGGACGTACTGGGTGTGATGACCACCGAACAGGTTCGCCTGATTCTGTCGGACTCCAACAGCAGCGCCCTGGTACAGGAATCCGACAACGACGACTCGGCGTATGTTGTCATGCCGATGCGCCTGTAATCATGCTCAGCAGAAGCTAGATGTCCCTCAGTCGCGTCTCGGTCACCGCGGTGCGCAATCTGCACCCGGTGACCTTCTCCCCCTCTCCCCGCATCAATATCCTCCACGGCGCCAACGGCAGTGGCAAAACCAGCGTGCTGGAAGCCATTCACCTGCTGGGGCTCGCTCGTTCCTTTCGCAGCGCTCGCTTGTTACCGGTGATTCAGTACGAGCAATTGGCGTGCACCGTGTTTGGCCAGGTCGAACTCGCTGAAGGTGGGCACAGCAGCCTGGGGATATCCCGTGATCGCGGCGGAGAATTCCAGATTCGCATTGACGGGCAAAACGCGCGCAGTGCTGCGCAGTTGGCAGAGATCCTGCCGCTGCAATTGATCAACCCCGACAGTTTCCGTCTGTTGGAAGGTGCACCAAAAATCCGCAGGCAGTTCCTCGATTGGGGAGTGTTCCACGTGGAACCGCGTTTCATGGCCACTTGGCAGCGCCTGCAGAAGGCCCTGCGGCAGCGGAACTCATGGCTGCGGCATGGTACACTTGACGCCGCTTCGCAAGCGGCCTGGGACCGGGAACTGTGCCTGGCCAGCGACGAAATTGATGAATACCGCCGTGCCTATATCAAAGCCTTGAAACCAGTCTTTGAGCAGACCTTGAGTGAGTTGTTGGATCTCGAGGGGCTGACGCTGAGTTATTACCGTGGTTGGGATAAAGAACGTGAGCTGAGTGCAGTGCTCGCGACATCCTTGCAGCGGGATCAGCAAATTGGCCATACCCAGGCCGGACCCCAACGGGCTGATTTGCGTCTTAGATTAGGCGCTCATAATGCCGCGGAGATCTTGTCCCGTGGTCAGCAGAAGTTGGTGGTGTGTGCGCTGCGTATCGCCCAGGGCCACCTGGTTAGCCAGGCCCGACGCGGACAATGTATTTATCTGGTGGATGACTTGCCGTCGGAACTCGACGAGCAACACCGCCGCGCGCTATGCCGCTTGTTGGAAGAATTACGCTGCCAGGTGTTTATCACCTGTGTAGACCACGAATTATTGAGGGAAGGCTGGCAGACGGAAACGCCAGTCGCTTTGTTCCACGTGGAACAAGGCCGTATCACCCAGACCCACGACCATCGGGAGTGAAGGCATGAGCGAAGAAAACACGTACGACTCGACCAGCATTAAAGTGCTGAAAGGTTTGGATGCCGTACGCAAACGTCCCGGTATGTACATTGGCGACACTGATGACGGTAGCGGTCTGCACCACATGGTGTTCGAGGTGGTCGACAACTCCATCGACGAAGCTCTGGCCGGTCACTGCGACGACATCAGCATCATCATCCACCCGGATGAGTCGATTACCGTGCGCGACAACGGTCGCGGCATTCCGGTAGACGTACACAAAGAAGAAGGCGTTTCGGCGGCAGAGGTCATCATGACCGTGCTCCACGCCGGCGGTAAGTTCGATGACAACTCCTACAAAGTCTCCGGTGGTTTGCACGGTGTAGGTGTGTCTGTGGTGAACGCACTGTCCGAAGAGCTGATCTTGACAGTTCGCCGCAGCGGCAAGATCTGGGAGCAGACCTACGTCCACGGTGTTCCACAAGAACCGATGAAAATCGTCGGTGACAGCGAAACCACCGGTACGCAGATCCACTTCAAGCCATCGGCTGAAACCTTCAAGAATATCCACTTCAGCTGGGACATCCTGGCCAAGCGGATTCGTGAACTGTCCTTCCTCAACTCCGGTGTCGGTATCGTCCTCAAGGACGAACGCAGCGGCAAGGAAGAGCTGTTCAAGTACGAAGGCGGCCTGCGTGCGTTCGTTGAATACCTGAACACCAACAAGACTGCGGTCAACCAGGTGTTCCACTTCAACATCCAGCGTGAAGACGGCATCGGCGTGGAAATCGCCCTGCAGTGGAACGACAGCTTCAACGAGAACCTGTTGTGTTTCACCAACAACATTCCTCAGCGCGACGGTGGTACTCACTTGGTGGGTTTCCGTTCCGCACTGACGCGTAACTTGAACACCTACATCGAAGCCGAAGGCTTGGCCAAGAAGCACAAAGTCGCCACCACCGGTGACGATGCGCGTGAAGGTCTGACCGCGATCATCTCGGTAAAAGTGCCGGATCCGAAGTTCAGCTCCCAGACCAAAGACAAGCTGGTGTCTTCCGAAGTGAAGACCGCCGTGGAACAGGAGATGGGCAAGTACTTCTCCGACTTCCTGCTGGAGAACCCGAACGAAGCCAAGCTGGTCGTCGGCAAGATGATCGACGCTGCCCGTGCCCGTGAAGCCGCGCGTAAAGCCCGCGAGATGACTCGCCGTAAAGGTGCGCTGGATATCGCCGGCTTGCCAGGCAAACTGGCTGACTGCCAGGAGAAGGACCCTGCCCTCTCCGAACTGTATCTGGTGGAAGGTGACTCTGCTGGCGGTTCCGCCAAGCAGGGTCGTAACCGTCGCACCCAGGCCATCCTGCCGTTGAAGGGTAAGATCCTCAACGTCGAGAAGGCCCGCTTCGACAAGATGATTTCCTCCCAGGAAGTCGGCACCTTGATCACGGCGTTGGGCTGCGGTATCGGCCGCGACGAGTACAACATCGACAAGCTGCGCTACCACAACATCATCATCATGACCGATGCTGACGTCGACGGTTCGCACATCCGTACCCTGCTGCTGACCTTCTTCTTCCGTCAGTTGCCGGAGCTGATCGAGCGTGGCTACATCTACATCGCTCAGCCGCCGTTGTACAAAGTGAAAAAGGGCAAGCAAGAGCAATACATCAAAGACGACGACGCCATGGAAGAGTACATGACGCAGTCAGCCCTTGAAGATGCCAGCTTGCACTTGAATGACGAAGCACCGGGCATTTCCGGTGAGTCGCTGGAACGTCTGGTAAACGACTTCCGCATGGTGATGAAGACCCTCAAGCGTCTGTCGCGCCTGTACCCTCAGGAGTTGACCGAGCACTTCATCTACCTGCCGGCCGTCAGCCTGGAGCAACTGGGCGATCACGCAGCGATGCAGGATTGGCTGGCTCAGTACGAAGTGCGCCTGCGTACTGTCGAGAAGTCTGGCCTGGTGTACAAAGCCAGCCTGCGTGAAGACCGTGAACGTAACGTGTGGTTGCCAGAGGTCGAACTGATCTCCCACGGCCTGTCGAACTACGTCACCTTCAACCGCGATTTCTTCGGCAGCAATGACTACAAGACCGTGGTTACCTTGGGCGCTCAATTGAGCACCCTGTTGGACGACGGCGCTTATATTCAGCGTGGCGAACGCAAGAAGCAGGTCAAGGAATTCAAGGAAGCCCTCGACTGGCTGATGGCGGAAAGCACCAAGCGCCATACCATCCAGCGATACAAAGGCCTGGGTGAAATGAACCCGGATCAACTGTGGGAAACCACCATGGACCCAGCCCAGCGTCGCATGCTGCGCGTGACCATCGAAGACGCCATTGGCGCGGACCAGATCTTCAACACCCTGATGGGTGATGCGGTCGAACCTCGTCGTGACTTCATCGAAAGCAATGCCCTGGCGGTTTCCAACCTGGACTTCTGATCCCGGTAAGCCTGCCAAACTAAAAAGGCCAACGCTTAGCGTTGGCCTTTTTTATTGGGTGAAAATCAGCGAATTTGAAAATGCTCCACGTGGAACATCAGCGTAATCAGCCTTGAGAGGCTGCCGCCACACTCTCCAATCGATACCCATACCCATAGATCGTCAGCAACTGCCAACCCCGATCCGCCGTCAGCCCCAGCTTGTTTCGTAGCCGGTAGATATGCGTATCCAGCGGTCGTGACGACACCATTTCCTCATGGGTCCAGAACCGTTCGTAGAGGTACTCACGAGACAGTGGTCGGGCCAAGTTAGCGAACAGACAACTGGCCAGACGATATTCACGTTCCGTGAGGTTGATGGGTTTGCCTGCGCGGGTCACCGTCAATTCGGCGTCATCAAAGGTCAGGTCATTAAAGCTCTGCACTTCATGGGTGGCAGACTTCTGCAGGCCATGCCGACGCAGAACGGCAGTGACCCGTGCTTTTAATTCGTTGGGGCGGAAAGGTTTGCTGACGTAATCGTCCGCGCCGCTGTTGAGCGCGGTGACAATGTCGCTCTCGGCATCGCGGCTGGTGAGCATAATGACCGCAGGTGGCGACTCCATGTGTTCGCGGGTCCAGCGCAGCAAAGCGATGCCGGTGATGTCCGGCAATTGCCAGTCGAGTATCAGCAGGTCGAAGGTTTCCCGGCGCAGTTGGCGTAACAGGTCTTCACCGCGTTCGAAGCAATGCAGGGACCAGGGCTGTTCGGCGGTGCTGGGGATTTGTCGCAGTGTCTGTTCCACCCGGCGCAGTTCAGCGGGCTCGTCATCCAGTATTGCGACACGCATGGGTGGGTCCTTTCATTTGAAGAGTGCGACAGCCGTCGGCCGGTTTTGAATCTGAAGAATTGTGCGCAGATTCATCGACCCCTCGGATCTCTCTATACGCTGGGATCAATGAGCGGTTAACCCATTGAAAGTCCTCGATACCAATGTGGGAAAGATACCGGCTCCTGACCCTAAGGAAAAGGATCAGCCGACGCATGCGCTGCCGTAAACTCCTGTGCGCTGATGTCTGTTGCCCTCTGGAACCCTGACTTGTATGAGCGCCATGTTTCTTTCTCCTAATTGCCTGCGCTGCGCCCTTCCCTCTTTGTTGATCATGATGGTGGGCTCGGCGGGCGCTGCTACAAAGGTTCGTGCGCCATACATCGACGATGACTTTTTGTGCCGGGTCCAGCCTCTGCCTGCCGTAGTCCAGCATCTCACCGGTGAAGCCTGGAAGCTCGATACCCAGGGCAAGACGACTCCCCTGCTCGAAGGCATGTCTATTGATGAACAGGAAGGTGTGAAGACCTCGGCGTCGGCGTTTGTCAGCCTGTTGCTGGGTGATGGATCCCGCGTGGTGTTGCCCTCTGATTCCCAGGTGCGGCTCCACTTGGAGAAGAAGCTGTCGATTCCCCAAGTGGTACTCGAACAAGGTCAGGCCGAGGCGTATGTGATCAAGCGTGCCAGTGATCATGATCGCTTCCAGATCGTGACGCCGGTCGGTGTGCTGGGTGTGCGAGGTACGCACTTTCGAGTGCGCAATGACGCTGAGCGATCGTTGTTGGAGGTGTTGGACGGTCAAGTCGCCGCCAACCGGGATCGGACAGGCGAGATCAAAGTGGATGCACGCCAAGGCCTGCTCTTCAAGAAACAGGGCGACCTCAATCCCGTAGAACTGCTGGCCGCACCGAAGCTCATCGGCCAAGACGGCCAGAAAGGCGACGCGCCGGTCTGGAGCTTATACCTTCGGCCATTGCCCGGCGCCCGGCGCTACCGTGCACAGGTCGCCACTGACAAAGCCTTTATGAACATCAAGCAGGAAAACTTTTCCAGCACGCCGAAAATGAGCTTCACTGGGCTCAAAGCCTCGTTCTATCACGTGCGCTTGTCGGCTTACGACGAAAACGGCCTGGAGGGAGAAACCGGGGGCTATGACATCTTCTACTACCCGCCCACTGCCCAGGTACGTTGACCAATGATGCTCTGGGGCAAGGCCGAGAAACGTCAACCCACCCATGCCCAGCGCCTGTTCCACGGCCTGGTGCGCGAGTGGTTGTGGATTGGTTTACTGTTGTTGCCCATCACCGCCTACCTGTCGCTGAGCCCGGGCCTGGCCTTGAACAATCCGTTATACGACAGCCTGCGTCGCCTCGCACCACTACCCGTCGACCCACGTATCCTGCTGGTGACGATCGATGATTCCAGCCTTAAGAAGCTCGGCCGATGGCCTTGGCCACGCAGCCTGCACGCCGACCTGATTGATCGCCTGAGTGCCGCGCAACCGGCGGGCATTCTGTTTGATGTGATCTTCAGTGAGCCCGGTGACCCCGCCAATGACAAACGCCTGGCCGAATCGGTCTGCAACGCTGGCAATGTCTTGCTACCCCTTGTGCGTGAAGGTGCTGCGAACTACAGCCAACCGGACACGCAGATGATGCCCCTGCTCAAATGCGCCAAAGGCGTGGGCCACATCAACGTTGAAGCAGACAGCGATGGCGTGGTCCGCAGCCTCTACCTGCGTGAAGGCCCGCCCGATGCCACGGCACCGCAACTGGCGTGGCTGGCCTACGAGATGAGTGGAGAGTTGTCTGAAATGCCGGGCGAGCCTCTGCAATCGCTCACTCAGCACTGGCATCGGGAGCATGCTATTCGCATCCCGTTTATTGCCCCTCATACGCATTTTCCCAGCGTGTCCTACGCCAGCGTATTGCGCGGTGAAGTGGCTCCCGAGCAACTGCGTGGTCGCCTGATCCTGGTGGGGTCGACAGCCTCCGGTATGGGCGATCGTTTCGTCACACCTGTGTCTTCGACGGTGGGCACCACGGCAGGTGTGGAGATCCAGGCCAACGTGCTGAATGGCTTGCTGCAAGGCCGCAGCATCGTTGATCTGCCAGGCTGGCTTGCGGCCTTGATGGCGACCTCATTGGTGGCGTTGTTATTGGGCCTGCTGCTCTATCGCCCGCGCTATGCGCTGTGGATGACCCTGGGCTGCATGGGCGCCGCATTACTCGGTTCCCTGGCCCTGTTGCGTCTGGGGCATTGGTGGTCGCCTGCGGCCTGTCTGATTGGTTTGCTGCTCAGTTACCTGATCTGGAACTGGCGCCGCCTCAGTGTGATCCTCGCCTATTTCGGCTGGGAACTGGCACGCCTGGACAACGAACCCAAAGTCCTGCCCGAACGCCGCCGTGCACCTGCCAGCAAAGGCGATGTGTTGCAGGCACGTATCTTTGCCCTGGAACAGGCCGTAAGCCGCACACGCGACACACGGCGCTTTATGGCCGATGGCCTGGAGTGCCTGCCGGTGGCAACCCTGATTACCGATCCCAAGGGCAATATCCTGCTGGCCAACCGCATCTCTCGGCAAGTGTTCGGCAATGATCTGGTCAACGAAAACCTGTTGGAGCAGCTGGCGGACTTGGGCTACCCACCGCTGCACAATGGCGTGCGCCCCGCCCTGTCGGCGCTGGAGCTTGTGGAGTTCCGGGACATCCACCAACGCAGCCTGCGCATGGAGCTTGCGCCCTTGCTGCCAGCTGAAGGCGATGTCGCCCTTGGTTGGCTGCTGAGCCTGACGGATCTGAGCAAGGAGCGCGAAGCCCAGCAACACCGCGAGACCATGTTGCGGTTCCTCTCTCACGACCTGCGCGCACCCCATTCAGCGATCCTTGCGCTGCTGGATGTGCATAACGGCGAGTCCCCGGTGTTTGCCCAGATCGAACAACAGGTTCGCCGTGCCTTGGGTCTCACCGAATCCTTCGTGCAACTGGCGAAAGCCGAGGCTGATGGTTACCAGTTCCAACCGACGCTGTTCGCCATGTTGGTCATGGATGCCTTTGACCAAGTGGCGCTGATCGCCCAGCTCAAAGGGATTCATCTGGTTCACGACTTGGACGAGGCCGATGAAGGCATGGTGTCGGCTGACCAATCATTGCTAACCCGCGCGTTGTTCAACGTGCTGGAGAACGCCATCAAGTATTCGCCTTCCGGGACGACCGTGAGGTTGAGGCACAGTAGCGCGGAAGGCTGGTTGGAATGTCGTATCAGCGACCAGGGCCCTGGGATTGCCGCACAGGACCTGCCGGAGCTGTTCAGCCAATACCGCCGCTTCGATTCGTCCCAAGGCAGCGAAGGCCTGGGATTGGGACTGACCATGGTCAAGGCCGTGGTAGAGCGTCATGGCGGACGCATCAGTTGCGAAAGCGTGGTGGGCAAAGGCACCACATTCAGCCTTCAACTGCCGCTGCTGGAAGACTGAAAAACGTACTTTGCTGCTGTGTATAAAAAACCGGTCACAAGGACCGGTTTTTTTATGCGGAAAAAACTTATGCACCTTTTCCGTGATTTTATGAGCTTGAGAAATATGTAAGTAAATCAGCCTCTTAAAAGACAAAAAAGGCGATTCGCCAACAAACCGTACACAGGTTATCCACAGGTGCTCAGATCACCGGCGTGTCGACTACAACCGGCTCCGGTGGCAGCGACCCCATGGCCCGTTGCTGGGCTTCGTTCCACGCCTGGGCGCGGTCATTCAGCGCAGCGATGGCACGAGGTCCTTCACCTTCGGCGTACATCGGTTCGCCGATCACCACAGTGATAGTGCCTTCGCGTTTAGCCCAGCCGGTCTTTGGCCAGAACTTGCCGGCGTTATGCGCAATCGGCAGCACCGGCAGATGTGCATTGACCGCCAAAGCCGTACCGCCGCGTGAGAACTTGCCTACTGTGCCGTAGGGCACACGAGTGCCTTCGGGGAAGATCAGCACCCAAACACCGTCCTTGAGCAGCTCATCGCCTTTCTTGGCCACATGCTTGAGCGCGGCCTTGGGGTTGTCACGGTCGATGGCGATCGGACGCAGCATGGCCATGGCCCAGCCGAAGAACGGCACGTACAACAGCTCGCGCTTGAGTACCTGGCTCAACGGCGAGAAGTACGCCGACAGGAAGAACGTTTCCCAGGTGCTCTGGTGGTTCGACAGAATCACGCATGGCTGGTCCGGGACGTTTTCCGCGCCCTTGACCTCGAATCGGATGTTCAGGAACACCTTGGACAGCCACAGCGCGCAGCGGCACCAATAGACGTTGATAAAGCGATAGCGCGCCTTGAATGGCAAAAAGGGCGCAATAAAAAAGCTCAGGGTGCACCAGAGGAACGAACTGGTGCCCAGCAGCAGGTAAAAGAAAAAGGTTCTGATGGCCTGCAAAATCGACATGGCGGCATTTACCGTTGCGGGACGCGGCCCGCCTGCTAAAAGCGCACTCCCGAGCAATCCTTGTTCAGGAAGTCGAGGGTGGCTAGTTGTTGATAAGTTCTGCGGCAACGGCCGCCAGATCGTCAAAAATCAAGGTGCCTACCGGCAGGTTTTTCGCCTGGGTCTTTTCGCCTTTTCCGGTCTTAACCAAAACTGGCTGAGAGTCGACGGCTTTGGCCGCCTCCAGGTCACCGAGGCTGTCCCCGACGAACCATATCCCAGCTAACGGCACCTTGTAATGTTCTGCAATGGTTTTCAACATGCCAGGCTTGGGTTTGCGGCAATCGCAGCCCTCATCCGGCCCGTGGGGGCAGTACACCACCAACCCCACCTCACCGCCCTGCTCGGCCACCAACGTGCGCAAGCGCGCGTGCATGGCGTCCAGGGTGGCGATGTCGTAGTAGCCTCGGGCGATGCCGGACTGGTTGGTGGCGATGGCCACCGTCCAGCCGGCTTTGCTCAACTGCGCGATGGCCTCGATCGAGCCGGGCAGTGGAATCCATTCCGCCACCGACTTGATGTAAGCGTCGGAGTCGTAATTAATCACCCCGTCCCGATCGAGAATCAGCAGTTTCAACATGGTCAGCTCAGCGTCGAAATGTCAGCAATGTTGACGAACAGACCGCGCAGGCGCGCCAGCATGGCGTAGCGGTTTTTGCGTACGCCGGCATCGTCGGCATTGATCATCACGGCTTCGAAGAACGCATCCACCGGGTCACGCAAGGTGGCCAGGCGCGCGAGCGCTTCGGCGTAGTTGCGCTCGGCGATCAGCGGTTTCACTGCTGTCTCCGCTTTGGCGATGGCCGAGTTCAGCGAGAACTCCTTGGCGTCGGCAAACAGGCCTGGGTCGACGTCAGCATTGCCCAGGCCTTCGGCCTTGCTCAGCAGGTTCGACACACGTTTGTTCACAGCGGCCAGGGCGTCGGCTTCCGGCAGTTTGCGGAAGGCCTGCACGGCTTGTACGCGCTGGTCAAAGTCCAGCGCCGAACCCGGTTGCAGGGCACGTACCGCCAGGTACACCGACACGTCCACGCCTTCGTCTTCGTAGCGCGCGCGCAGGCGGTCGAACACGAACTCCAGCACTTGCTCGGCCAGGCCGGCTTGCTTGACCTTGGCACCGAACTGGCCGACGGCAAACACCACGGCCTGGGTCAGGTCGAGGTCGAGCTTCTTGTCGATCAGGATACGCAGCACGCCCAGGGCCGCACGGCGCAGGGCATACGGGTCTTTGCTGCCGGTTGGCAGCATGCCGATACCGAAGATACCCACAAGGGTATCCAGCTTGTCGGCGATGGCCACCGCAGCGCCGGTCAAGGTGCTTGGCAGTTCAGCACCGGCACCGCGCGGCATGTACTGCTCGTTCAGGGCCAGGGCCACATCGTCCGGCTCGCCGTCGTTGAGGGCGTAGTAGTAGCCAGCAACGCCTTGCATCTCCGGGAACTCGCCGACCATCTCGGTGGCAAGGTCGCACTTGGACAGCAGGCCTGCACGCGCAGCCCAGGCGGAATCGCCACCAATGCGTGGCGCAATGTAGGCGGCCAGCTTGGAAACGCGCACGGCCTTGTCGTAGACGCTGCCGAGTTTTTCCTGGAACACCACGTTCTGCAGGCGCAGGTTGAAGTCTTCCAGCTTCTGCTTCTTGTCTTGCTTGAAAAAGAACTCGGCGTCAGTCAGGCGCGGGCGAACGACTTTTTCGTTACCGGCGATGATCTGCTGCGGGTCCTTGCTTTCGATATTGGCCACGGTGATGAAGCGCGGCAACAACTTGCCGTCCACGTCCAGCAGGCAGAAATACTTCTGGTTGTCCTGCATGGTGGTGATCAGTGCTTCTTGCGGCACGTCGAGGAAGCGCTCTTCGAACGAGCACACCAGCGGCACCGGCCATTCAACCAGCGCGGTCACTTCGTCGAGCAGGCTTGGCGGCACGATGGCGGTGCCTTCCTGCAGGCGGGCCAGCTCTTCGGTACGCTTGCTGATCAGCTCGCGACGCTCGTTGGCGTCGGCCAGCACGTAGGCGGCACGCAGGTCGGCGGCGTAGTTGGCCGGCGAGGTGATGCGTACAGCTTCAGGGTGATGGAAGCGGTGACCACGTGAATCACGACCGGCTTTCTGGGCAAGGAGGGTGCAATCGATGACTTGGTCACCGAGCAGCATCACCAGCCACTGGGTCGGACGTACGAACTCTTCCTTGCGAGCGCCCCAGCGCATGCGCTTCGGGATCGGCAGGTCGTTCAACGAATCTTCAACAATGGTCGGCAACAGGCTGGCGGTCGGCTTGCCGGTGATGACCTGGCTGAAGCGCAGTTTCGGGCCGCTCTGGTCGATCTCGCTCAGCTCCACGCCGCACTTCTTGGCAAAACCAAGGGCGGCCTGAGTCGGGTTGCCTTCGGCATCGAAAGCCGCCTGGCGCGGTGGGCCGTCGAGGTTGATGCTGCGGTCCGGCTGCTGGGTTTCCAGCGCGGTCAGCAACACGGCCAGGCGACGTGGCGCGGCGTAGACTTTCTTCGCGGCGAATTTAAGACCGGCGGTCTGCAGGCCTTTTTCGATACCGGCCAGGAACGCGTCGGCCAGGGTGTTCAGGGCCTTGGGTGGCAGCTCTTCGGTGCCCAGTTCAACCAGGAAATCTTGAGCACTCATTGTGCAGCCTCCAGCTTAGCCAACACTTCATCACGCAGGTCCGGGGTTGCCATCGGGAAGCCCAGCTTGGCGCGAGCCAGCAGGTAGGCTTGGGCGACGGAACGCGCCAGGGTGCGTACACGCAGGATGTATTGCTGGCGCGCGGTGACCGAGATGGCACGGCGGGCATCCAGCAGGTTGAAGGTATGGGAGGCCTTCAACACCATTTCATAGCTTGGCAACGGCAGCGGCTGGTCGAGCTCGATCAGGCGCTTGGCTTCGCTTTCATAGAAGTCGAACAGTTCGAACAGTTTGTCGACGTTGGCGTGTTCGAAGTTGTAAGTGGATTGCTCCACCTCGTTCTGGTGGAACACGTCGCCGTAGGTGACTTTGCCGAACGGGCCGTCAGCCCACACCAGGTCGTAGACCGAGTCCACGCCTTGCAGGTACATGGCCAGGCGTTCCAGGCCGTAGGTGATTTCGCCGGTCACCGGGTAGCACTCGATGCCGCCCGCTTGCTGGAAGTAGGTGAACTGCGTCACTTCCATGCCGTTGAGCCAGACTTCCCAGCCCAGGCCCCAGGCGCCCAGGGTCGGCGATTCCCAGTTGTCTTCGACAAAACGGATATCGTGGACCAGTGGGTCCAGGCCCACGTGCTTGAGCGAGCCCAGGTACAGTTCCTGGAAGTTGTCCGGGTTCGGCTTCAGTACCACCTGGAACTGGTAGTAGTGCTGCAGACGGTTCGGGTTTTCGCCGTAGCGGCCGTCAGTCGGGCGACGACTGGGCTGCACATAAGCGGCGTTCCAGGTTTCCGGGCCAATGGCCCGCAGGAATGTAGCGGTGTGGAAAGTGCCGGCGCCTACTTCCATATCGTAGGGCTGAAGTACCACACAACCTTGCTCGGCCCAGTATTGCTGGAGGGCGAGGATCAAGTCTTGGAAGGTACGCACGGCTGGCGTAGGCTGGCTCACGAAATTCACCTGTTACTTGGGCTGCGATTTAAAGAGCGGGAGTATACCCGATTCGGCCGCGCCACCATCCCCTGGAGCCTTATGCCACGCTGCTTTTGGTGTTCTGAAGATCCGCTGTACATGGCTTATCACGATCAGGAGTGGGGAACGCCGCTGCGCGATGCGCAGGGTTTGTTCGAGTTGCTTTTACTCGAAGGGTTCCAGGCGGGCCTTTCCTGGATCACCGTTTTACGCAAACGCGAGCATTATCGAAAGGTCTTGTTTGGCTTTGATGCGCAGCGGTTGGCGCGGTTGACCGATGACGAGATCGAAGCGCTGATGCAGGATCCGGGCATCGTGCGCAATCGCCTGAAACTCAACGCCACCCGCCGCAATGCCGCTGCCTGGCTGGCGCTGGAGGACCCGGTGGGGCTGCTCTGGTCCTTTGTTGGTGGCCATCCCAAGGTCAATCACTTCAAGGACCGCAGCGAAGTGCCAGCGATTACACCCGAAGCTGAAGCCATGAGCAAAGCCTTGAAAAAAGCCGGTTTCACCTTCGTCGGGCCGACCATTTGCTACGCGTTCATGCAGGCCTCAGGCATGGTCATGGACCACACTCAGGACTGCGACCGTTACGCGGAGTTGGCCAACGCCGGTTAGAATGCCGGCTTTGCGCACCACACACGATCAGGAGTGACCTGTGGAAAAGTTGAAAGGCGCCTTGCTGGTAGGCGCTCTCCGGTTGTTTGCCCTGCTGCCCTGGCGCGCTGTCCAGGCCGTCGGCACGGCGATTGGCTGGATCATGTGGAAAACCCCTAACCGCTCCCGCGACACGGTGCGGATCAACCTGTCCAAATGCTTCCCGGACATGGACCCCGTCGAGCGTGAAGCTTTAGTCGGCCGCAGCCTGATGGACATCGGCAAGTCCCTGACCGAAAGCGCCTGCGCCTGGATCTGGCCGGCCCAGCGTTCCATCGACCTGGTGCGTGAAGTCGAAGGCCTGGAGGTGCTGCACGAAGCCCTGGCCTCGGGCAAAGGCGTGGTCGGCATCACCAGCCACCTGGGCAACTGGGAAGTGCTGAACCACTTCTATTGCAGCCAGTGCAAACCGATCATTTTCTACCGCCCGCCCAAGCTCAAGGCGGTGGATGAGTTGCTGCGCAAGCAGCGCGTGCAACTGGGCAACCGCGTGGCGGCGTCGACCAAGGAAGGCATCCTCAGCGTGATCAAGGAAGTTCGCAAAGGCGGCCAGGTGGGCATTCCGGCGGATCCTGAGCCGGCGGAATCCGCAGGGATCTTCGTGCCGTTCTTTGCCACCCAGGCGCTGACCAGCAAGTTCGTGCCGAACATGCTTGCCGGTCACAAGGCCGTCGGCGTGTTCCTGCACGCGCTGCGGCTGCCGGACGGTTCGGGTTACAAAGTGATCCTGGAGGCGGCGCCGGAAGACATGTACAGCACCGACACCGCCACCTCCTGCGCGGCGATGAGCAAAGTGGTGGAGCGTTATGTCGGCGCGTATCCGAGCCAGTACATGTGGAGCATGAAGCGCTTCAAGAAACGCCCGCCGGGTGAGGAGCGGTGGTACTGACTTACCACCAATCTCTCACCCAATGGAGATCAAATGTGGGAGCTGGCTTGCCTGCGATGCGGGCAACTCGGTCTTATAGTTAAACCGAGTTGATGATGCTATCGCAGGCAAGCCAGCTCCCACAGGGGATCACCTCAGGCCTGGCGGTCGAGTTTCTTCAGGAACACCACCATTTCTTTTTCGGCCTGTTTGTCGCCATGGGCCTGGGCCGCTTCGATGCCCTTCTCCCACGCCAGCCGCGCCGCCGCACGATCTTCCAACCCCAACTGCGCCTTACCCAACAACTTCCACGCCGCCGAATACTTGGGGTCGAACTCCACACATTTCTGCAGATGCTCCGCCGCCTTGGCGTTGTCTTTCAAATCCAGATAACCCTTGCCCAAACCAAAACGCAGCAGGGAATTATCCACACCCTTGGCGAGCATTTTTTCCAGGGATTCGAGCATGCAGGCGTACTCCGTTGTGTCAGAAAAAGCTCAGGCCCACGTGGAACAGTTTCTCCACATCGCGGATATGTTTCTTGTCCACCAGGAACAAGATCACATGGTCCCCGGTTTCGATCACTGTGTCGTCGTGGGCAATGATCACCTCTTCGTCGCGAATGATCGCGCCAATGGTGGTGCCCGGCGGCAAGCCGATATCGCGGATGGCCTTGCCGATCACCTTGCTCGACTTGGAATCACCGTGAGCAATCGCCTCGATGGCTTCCGCCGCACCCCGGCGCAGGGAGTGCACGCTGACGATATCGCCACGACGCACGTGGGCCAGCAAGGTGCCGATGGTCGCCAACTGCGGGCTGATGGCGATGTCGATATCGCCGCCCTGGATCAGGTCCACATAAGCCGGGTTGTTGATGATGGTCATCACCTTCTTCGCGCCCAGGCGCTTGGCCAGTAGCGATGACATGATGTTGGCTTCGTCGTCGTTGGTCAGGGCCAGGAAGATATCCGCGTCGGCGATGTTCTCTTCCATCAGCAGGTCGCGGTCCGAGGCACTGCCTTGCAGTACGACGGTGCTGTCGAGGGTGTCGGACAAATGCCGGCAACGTGCCGGACTCATCTCGATGATCTTCACCTGATAGCGGCTTTCGATGGCTTCGGCCAAACGCTCGCCGATCTGCCCGCCGCCGGCGATGACGATGCGTTTATAGGTCTCGTCGAGGCGGCGCATTTCGCTCATGACGGCACGAATATTCGCCTTGGCGGCGATGAAAAACACTTCGTCGTCGGCCTCGATCACCGTGTCGCCTTGGGGCAGGATCGGGCGGTCGCGCCGGAAAATCGCCGCGACGCGGGTTTCCACATTCGGCATGTGCTCGCGCAACTGGCGCAGTTGCTGGCCCACCAGCGGGCCGCCGTAGTAGGCCTTCACCGCGACCAGTTGCGCCTTGCCGCCGGCGAAGTCGATCACCTGCAAGGCGCCCGGAATCTCGATCAGGCGCTTGATGTAGTGGGTCACCACCTGTTCAGGGCTGATCAGCACGTCGACCGGAATCGCGTCGTTGTCGAACAGCCCGGCGCGGGTCAGGTAGGCCGCCTCGCGTACACGGGCGATTTTGGTCGGGGTGTGGAACAGGGTATGGGCGACCTGGCAGGCGACCATGTTGGTTTCGTCGCTGTTGGTCACGGCCACCAGCATGTCGGCATCGTCGGCTCCGGCCTGACGCAGCACCGTCGGGAACGATGCGCGGCCTTGCACGGTGCGGATGTCGAGGCGGTCGCCCAGGTTGCGCAGACGCTCGCTGTCGGTGTCGACCACGGTGATGTCGTTGGCTTCGCTGGCCAAATGTTCGGCCAGCGTGCCACCGACCTGCCCTGCCCCAAGGATGATGATTTTCATCCGGTCACTCCCTTAAAACCATTCAGCCGCGCGCGGCGGCGATCTTGATCAGTTTGGCGTAGTAGAAGCCGTCGTGTCCGCCTTCTTGCGCGAGCAACTGGCGGCCATGGGGTTGCTTGATGCCAGCCGTGGTGGCGAGGTCCAGCTCCCGGGCGCCGCTGGTGCGGGCGAGGAAGGCTTCGATCACCTCGGTGTTTTCCGTCGGCAAGGTAGAACAGGTGGCGTAGAGCAGGATGCCGCCGACTTCCAGGGTCGGCCACATCGCGTCGAGCAGTTCGCCTTGCAGCACGGCCAGGGCGGCGATGTCGTCGGGTTGGCGGGTGAGCTTGATATCCGGGTGGCGGCGGATCACGCCGGTGGCGGAACAGGGTGCATCGAGCAGGATGCGTTGGAACGGCTTGCCGTCCCACCAGGTGGCGGTATCACGGCCGTCGGCGGCGATCAGCTCGGCGCTGAGGCCCAGGCGCGCGAGGTTTTCGCGCACGCGCACCAGGCGCTTGGCTTCCAGGTCGACAGCGATCACACCGGCCAGGTCTTTTTCGACTTCCAGAATGTGACAGGTCTTACCGCCTGGCGCGCAGCAGGCATCGAGCACGCGTTGACCGGGTGCCAGGTCGAGCAGGTCGGCAGCCAGTTGCGCGGCTTCATCCTGGACGCTGATCCAGCCTTCGGCAAAGCCCGGCAGGCTGCGTACATCGGCGGCGGCTTCGAGCACGATGCCGTCGACGCTGTACACGCACGGCGTGGCGTTGATACCGGCCTCGGTGAGCAATTGCAGGTAGGCGTCACGGCTGTGATGACGACGATTGACCCGCAGGATCATCGGCGGATGCGCATTGTTCGCCGCGCAAATAGCTTCCCATTGCTCCGGCCAGAAGGCTTTCAGGGACTTTTGCAGCCAGCGCGGGTGGGCGGTGCGTACCACCGGGTCATGTTCCAGCTCGGCCAGCAGCGCTTCGCTTTCTCGCTGGGCTCGGCGCAGCACGGCGTTGAGCAGGGCCTTGGCCCAAGGTTTTTTCAGCTTGTCGGCGCAACCGACGGTTTCACCGATAGCGGCGTGGGCCGGTACGCGGGTGTAGAGCAGTTGATAGAGGCCCACCAGCAGCAGCGCTTCCACATCTGCATCGGCCGCCTTGAACGGCTTTTGCAGCAACTTGGTTGCCAACGCCGACAACCGTGGCTGCCAGCGGGCCGTGCCAAAGGCCAGGTCCTGGGTGAAACCGCGATCACGGTCTTCGACCTTGTCCAGTTGGGTCGGCAACGAACTGTTCAGCGAAGCCTTGCCTTGGAGGACGGCAGCGAGAGCCTTGGCGGCGGCCAGACGTGGGTTCATTGAGCTGCCCCGAGGAGAGTGCCCACGGCAAATTTCTCACGACGGCTGTTGAACAAATCGCTGAAATTAAGTGCCTTGCCACCTGGCAATTGCAGACGGGTCAGGCACAGCGCCTGTTCACCGCAGGCGACCAACAGGCCGTCCTTGCTGGCGCCGATGATCTCACCGGGAGCGCCTTTGCCCTCGGCCAAGGTGGCGGCCAACACTTTCAAGGCTTCGCCGTTGAGGGTGCTGTGGCAGATCGGCCACGGGTTGAACGCACGCACCAGGCGTTCCAGCTCCAAGGCCGGGCGGCTCCAGTCGATGCGCGCTTCGTCTTTGTTCAGCTTGTGGGCGTAAGTGGCCAGGCTGTCGTCCTGCACTTCACCTTCCAGGGTGCCCGCAGCCAGGCCGGCGATGGCCTGGATCACGGCGGGCGGGCCCAGCTCGGCAAGGCGGTCGTGCAGGCTGCCACCGGTGTCTTCGCCAGTGATCGGCGTAGTGACCTTGAGCAGCATCGGGCCGGTGTCCAGGCCGGCTTCCATGCGCATCACGGTCACGCCGCTTTCGCTGTCACCGGCTTCCACGGCACGCTGGATCGGCGCCGCACCGCGCCAGCGAGGCAGCAGCGAGGCATGGCTGTTGATGCAGCCCAGGCGTGGGATATCCAGCACCGCTTGCGGCAGGATCAAGCCGTAGGCCACCACCACCAACAGGTCCGGCTTCAGCGCGGCCAGTTCGGCCTGGGCCTCGGCGTTGCGCAGGGTCGGTGGTTGCAGCACGGGAATGTTGTGCTCCAGCGCCAGCTGCTTGACCGGGCTCGGCATCAGTTTTTGCCCACGACCGGCCGGGCGATCCGGCTGGGTGTACACCGCGACGATGTCATAAGGGCTGGCAAGCAGGGCCTTGAGGTGTTCGGCGGCAAATTCAGGCGTGCCGGCAAAAACAATGCGCAGTGGCTCGGTCATGGGAGGTCTCGGTTAAAAGCAGTCACAAAAGAAAAAGGCTTGCCGCAGCAAGCCTTTGGAAGGGGGCATCAAGCTTGCTGGCGATGCTTTTTTTCCAGCTTCTTCTTGATCCGGTCGCGCTTGAGCGTGGACAGGTAATCGACAAACAGCTTGCCGTTGAGGTGGTCGCATTCGTGCTGGATGCACACCGCCAGCAGGCCTTCGGCAATCAGCTCGAACGGCTTGCCGTCGCGGTCCAGGGCCTTGATCTTCACGCGCAGCGGGCGCTCGACGTTCTCGTAGAACTCCGGCACGGAGAGGCAGCCTTCCTGGTATTCGCCCATCTCGTCGGTCAGCGGTTCGAACTCCGGGTTGATGTACACCATCGGTTCGCTGCGATCTTCCGACAGGTCCATGACCACGACGCGCTGATGCACGTTGACCTGGGTCGCGGCGAGGCCGATACCCGGGGCTTCATACATTGTTTCAAACATGTCATCGACCAACTGACGAACCTTGTCGTCCACTACGGCCACCGGTTTGGCGATCGTGCGCAGGCGCGAGTCGGGGAATTCGAGGATGTTCAAAATAGCCATAAGCGTAATTGCTGCACATGTGAGGTAGAGGCAAATCGGCGTTGGGATGGACCCACACGACCGGTGTGAAACCCTTAAAAGCCGCGAAGGCCAAGGCATTTCACGCGAACGCACATAATAAAGGAGATTCACCCCATGAGGAAATCGCTACTCGTCTTGCTGCTGTGGGCCCCGTTTTCCATGGCCCTGCTGCCCCCGCCCGTCCAGCGCCTGGAACAACCGACGCAACAGGCTATCCAGCGCTTCCTGCTGCATAACCGCATCCTTGATACACCCCAGGACCTGGACAACGCACCGTACATCGTTGCTGCCGAGGCTGGCCGCGTGCTTGGCGCCAATGGCGAGCGGGTGTATGCCAGGGGCAACCTGGACCCTTCCCAGCCCAACTACGGCATATTCCGACGGGGCAAGGCCTACACCGACCCGCAGACCCGAGAGCTGTTGGGGATCAACGCCGACGACATCGGCACCGCCCGTTTTGTCACCGCAGGCGACCTCACCACCCTGGCTGTGCAGCGTGTCACCCAGGAGGTGCGCCCCGGTGACCGCCTGCTGCGTGCGCAAACACCCGTCGACCCGGCAGCTCTTGCCGTCACGCCAACGGCCGCCTTTATCGAAGGGCAGATCATCGATATTCCCAAGGGCGTGACACAGATCGGCGTGCTGGATGCCGTAACCCTGAACAAAGGCCGTCGTGACGGCCTGGTCGAAGGCCAACTCCTCAGCGTGATCAAGGCCGGCGCCACGGTGCGCGACCGCCTGACCGGCGCGCCGACGAAACTGCCCGACGAACGGGCCGGCACCCTGCTGGTGTTTCGTACCTACGAAAAGCTCAGTTACGGCCTGGTGCTCAATGCCTCACGACCGCTGGCGGTGATGGACCGTTTCGAGACTGTTCATCAAACACAATAAATAGCCTGCTAAATAAGTTACCAACAGAGTTATCCACAGCTTGTTACGGTCAAGGATGATCAGATGTTTCCGACAAATAACCATGAAATTTCCCCATCAGAACTGGAAGCCCGACTACGCTTGCACAGGCTGCCAGAACTGGGTCCGAAGCGTTTTCGCTTGTTGATCGAGGCGTTCGGCTCTGCCTCAAAAGCCATCAGTGCGCCTGCCAGCGCCTGGCGTTCACTCGGGCTGCCGGCCATCAGCGCCGATGCCCGGCGCAGTCATGAAATCCGCGATGCTGCCAGCGAGGCTTTGGCCTGGCTGGCCTGTCCGGCCCAGCATTTGCTGATGTGGGACCAGCCGGACTACCCCGCACTGCTTGCCCAGATTGATGATGCGCCGCCGCTGTTATTCGTCGCCGGTGACCCTGCGATCCTGGAAAAACCGCAACTGGCGATAGTAGGCAGCCGCCGTGCATCGCGTCCCGGCATGGACACGGCGGCGGCGTTCTCGCGCAGCTTGGCGAGCGCCGGTTTTGTCATCACCAGTGGCCTTGCGTTAGGCATTGACGGTGCAGCCCATCAAGCGGCATTGGATGTGGGCGGCCAGACAATCGGCGTGCTCGGCACCGGGCTGGAAAATTTTTATCCACAGCGCCACCGCCGGCTGGCAGCGGCGATGATTGACCAGGGCAGCGCGGTGGTTTCCGAGTTCCCTCTGGATGCGCCGCCTCAGGCGGGTAACTTTCCTCGACGCAATCGGATCATCAGTGGCTTGTCCCTGGGCGTGCTGGTGGTGGAAGCCAGCATGGCCAGCGGTTCGCTGATCACGGCGAAACTCGCGGCGGAGCAAGGGCGCGAGGTGTATGCGATTCCGGGCTCCATCCATCATCCCGGCGCCAAGGGTTGCCATCAGTTGATCCGGGATGGCGCGGTGCTGGTGGAGACCATCGAACACATCCTGGAAGGTTTGCGTGGTTGGCAGGCGTTGTCACGCCCTGCCCCGATGCCGGTTGTCCATCCGTTGGTGGCACTGCTGCACGCGGCGCCTCACACCAGCGAAGCCCTGGCGATTGCCAGTGGACGGCCGTTGTCCCAGGTACTGGCGAGCCTTACGGAGCTTGAGCTCGAAGGCCAGGTCATCTGCGAAAGCGGGCGCTGGCTTGCACGCTGCTAGGTTTTGTAAAGAAGATCGGTAAACTGCGCAGAGCTTTAGTCTGGAGAGTGAACAATGGTCAACCGGTGGCGTGTGCTGGAAACCGCACGAGAAATTCGCGCAGGCGCGGTGATTGCCTACCCAACCGAAGCGGTTTGGGGCTTGGGCTGCGACCCGTGGAACGAAGAAGCAGTAGACCGTTTGCTCGCCATCAAGAACCGTTCGGTGGACAAGGGCCTGATCCTGGTGGCAGACAACATCCGTCAGTTCGATTTTCTGTTCGAAGACTTCCCGCAGGACTGGATCGACCGCATGGCCAGCACCTGGCCAGGGCCGAACACCTGGCTGGTGCCCCATCAGGACTTGTTGCCGGAGTGGGTGACGGGTGTGCACGACACCGTTGCCCTGCGGGTGACTGACCATCCGCTGGTGCGGGATTTGTGCTCGCTGGTAGGGCCGTTGATTTCCACATCGGCCAACCCGCAAGGTCGCCCGGCGGCGCGCACGCGGATTCGCGTGGAGCAATACTTCCGTGGCCAGGTGGATCTGGTGCTGGGTGGCGCCTTGGGTGGGCGCAAGAATCCGAGCTTGATTCGTGATTTGGTGACTGGCGAGGTTGTGCGGCCTTCCTGAGACCGAGGCGCGGCCATCGCGGGCAAGCCCGGCTCCCACACTTGATCAGTGTTGTTCATGACAACGCGGTCAAATGTGGGAGCCGGGCTTGCCCGCGATGAGGCCCTTACAGGCTCCAGATATCCATTGTCTTACGGCAACAAAATAGTCGACCCAGTCGTCCTGCGCCCCGACAACTCCGTCTGCGCCTTCGCCGCCTCCGCCAGCGCATACCGCTGGTTGATATCAATGCGCACCTTGCCGCTCTGGATCATCGAGAACAGGTCATCCGCCATCGCCTGCAGGTTTTGCGGGTTGTTGGCATAGGTCGCCAGGGTCGGCCGGGTGACGTACAGCGAACCCTTGGCCGACAGAATCCCCAAATTCACCCCATCCACCGCGCCGGACGCATTGCCGAAACTCACCACCAGCCCACGTGGCGCCACGCTGTCCAGCGAGGTCAGCCAGGTGTCTTTGCCGACGCCGTCGTACACCACCGGCACTTTTTTGCCGTCGGTCAATTCCAACACGCGCTGTGCGACGTCTTCCTTGCTGTAGTCGATGGTTTCCCAGGCACCGAGGGATTTGGCCAGGGCGGCTTTTTCCGGCGAACTCACAGTACCGATCAGCTTTACACCCAGAGCCTTGGCCCATTGGCAGGCCAGGGAGCCGACGCCACCGGCAGCGGCGTGGAACAGGATGGTTTCGCCGCCCTTCAGTTCATAGGTCTGGCGCAGCAGGTACTGCACGGTCAGGCCTTTGAGCATGGCGCCGGCGGCTTGTTCGAAGCTGATGTCGTCCGGCAGGTGCACCAGGTTGGCGGCGGGCAGCACATGCAGTTGGCTGTAGGCGCCCAGCGGGCCGCTGCCGTAGGCCACGCGGTCACCGACCTTGAACTGGGTGACTTCGCTGCCGACCGCGTCGACCACACCGGCGCCTTCTGCGCCCAACCCCGATGGCAATGCGGGCGGTGCGTACAGGCCACTGCGGAAATAGGTGTCGATGAAGTTCAGGCCAATCGCCTCGTTACGCACGCGAACCTGCTGCGGGCCGGGCTCTGCCGGCGTGTAGTCCACATACTCAAGCACTTCGGGGCCGCCATGGGCGCTGAACTGGATACGTTTGGCCATCTGCACTTCTCCTGGGTTCGAATCGCGTAGCCCCCTATCGGACTCCTAAGCTTGATCTTCGTCAACTGCGGCGCAACCGGGTGCAGTGGTATCCTGTGCGCCCATTTGCCGCCGACGCCCAATGGCCTCGCGTAGCTTTGCCCGATTCAAGGTGATGCCATGACTACCCGCACCGAGGCTGTAAAGGCCTACCTGCTTGACCTGCAAGACCGCATTTGCAGCGCCCTGGAAACCTTCGAGACGGACACTCGCTTTATCGAAGACGCCTGGACCCGGCCTGCCGGCGGCGGCGGACGCACCCGTGTGATCGAAAACGGTTCGGTGATCGAAAAAGGCGGCGTCAACTTTTCCCACGTGTTTGGCAGCGGTCTCCCACCATCTGCCAGCGCGCATCGCCCTGAATTGGCCGGTCGCGGCTTTGAAGCCCTGGGTGTGTCGCTGGTGATTCATCCGCACAACCCACACGTACCGACTTCCCACGCCAATGTGCGCTTTTTCATCGCTGAAAAAGAAGGCGAAGAGCCCGTGTGGTGGTTCGGTGGCGGTTTCGACCTCACGCCTTACTACGGCAATGAAGAAGACTGCATCCACTGGCACCGCGTGGCCGAGCAGGCCTGTGCGCCGTTCGGTCCAGACGTGTACTCGCGCTACAAAGCCTGGTGCGACACCTACTTCCACATCAAGCACCGCAACGAACCGCGCGGCATCGGCGGCCTGTTCTTCGATGACCTGAACGAGTGGGACTTCGACACCTGCTTCGCCTTCATCCGCGCCATCGGCGATGCCTACATCGACGCCTACCTGCCGATCGTGCAGCGCCGCAAGGCCACCGCCTACACCGAGCAGCAGCGCGAATTCCAGGAATTCCGTCGCGGCCGCTACGTTGAATTCAATCTGGTCTACGACCGTGGCACCTTGTTTGGCCTGCAATCGGGCGGGCGTACCGAGTCGATCCTGATGTCGCTGCCGCCGCAAGTGCGCTGGAGCTACGACTGGAAGGCCGAGGCCGGCAGCGAAGAAGCGCGCCTCACCGACTACTTCTTGCAAGACCGTGATTGGCTGGGCCTGACCGCGCCCAAGGCGGCTGTCTGATGGACCGCTATGTCGTGTTCGGCAACCCCATCGGCCACAGCAAGTCGCCGCTGATCCATCGCATGTTCGCCGAGCAGACCGGCGAGCAACTGGACTACAGCACCTTGCTGGCGCCGCTGGAGGATTTCACTGGCTGTGCCCGTGAGTTTTTTCTACAAGGTCGGGGTGCCAACGTCACCGTACCGTTCAAGGAGGATGCCTACCGCTTGGCCAACACCTTGACCGACCGCGCCCAGCGCGCGGGCGCGGTGAACACCCTGAGCAAACTGGCCGACGGCAGCCTGTTGGGCGACAACACCGACGGTGCGGGCTTGGTGCGTGATCTCACGGTTAACGCCGGGTTGAGCCTGCAAGGCAAACGCATCTTGTTGCTGGGCGCTGGTGGCGCGGTACGCGGCGCGTTGGAGCCGTTGCTGGCCGAACAGCCTGCTTCGCTGATCATCGCCAACCGCACCGTGGAAAAGGCCGAAATGCTCGCTGAGTTGTTCGACGACCTGGGCCCGGTGTCTGCCAGTGGTTTCGATTGGTTGCGTGAGCCGGTGGACGTGATCATCAACGCCACCTCCGCCAGCCTGTCAGGCGATGTACCGCCGATTGCGGGCAGCCTGATCGAACCGGGCAAGACCTTTTGCTACGACATGATGTACGCCAAGGAACCGACCGCGTTTTGCCGCTGGGCCACCGAACAAGGCGCAGCCGTGGCGATGGATGGCCTGGGCATGCTGGTGGAACAGGCGGCGGAAGCCTTCTTCCTGTGGCGCGGCGTGCGCCCGTACTCGGCGCCCGTACTGGCTGAACTACGCCGCCAGTTGGCGCTGTAATCACTCCTGGAACTGGATGGGGCAGCTGTCGGCCCCTTCCAGCTTTTTCAACTCTTCTACTACCTGCGGCCTGGCCCGGCGCAATGTCAGGCTGCGCCCCAAGCCGCGCAAGCGCCGCGCTTCCTGATGCAGCATCTCCACCCCGGAATAGTCGATAAAGTTGATCTGCTGCGCCTCGATCACCACCCGTTCGCCCTGCAGGCTTTGCAGGCGTACTTGCAGGTAGTGGCTGGCGCCGAAAAAGATCGAGCCGCCCACCCGCAGCACATCTTCATCGCCATCGCGCCATTGCTGTACCCGTGGCTGCGAGGTGCGCTTGAGGTAGAAAAACAGCGACGCCAGCACCCCGGCGTAAATCGCTGTTTGCAACTCCAGCAGCAAGGTGGCGACGCAGGTCAGGCTCATCACCACGAACTCGGCGCGACTGACGCGGAATAACGCGCGAATGCCGCGACGGTCCACCAGACCCCAACTGATCAGCAAGATGCTTGCGGCCATGCTCGGGATCGGAATATGGGCGATCAATGCCGCGCCAAACAGCGCAAACAGTGCCACCCACAATGCGGAAAACACGCCCGCCAACGGCGAACAGGCGCCCGCCTCGTAGCTGAGGCCGGAGCGTGTGAACGAACCGGCTGACAAATACCCGGAGAAAAATCCGCCAACGATGTTGGATAAACCCTGCGCTCGCACTTCCTGGTTGGCATCGAGCAATTGCTGCGAACGCGCCGACAGCGAGCGGGCAATCGACAAGCTGGTCACCAGCCCCAGCATGCCCACCGCCACGGCGCTCGGCAGCAGGCGCAGGATCACGTCCAAGTCCATGGGCAACGGGCTGAACGGCGGCAGTTTGCCGATAAACGAACTGACCAGCGCCACATGCCCGAACATCGCCGGCCACAGCCACGCCACCAGGCTGCCCAGCGCCAGGGCGATCAACAGGGTCGGCCAGCGCGGTACGAGGTATTTGAGCAGTGCACCCACCAGCAAGGTACCGAGCCCGAGAACGAGGGACGCTTGGTCCCATTCGCCGCTATGGTGGATCAGTGCCAGCAGGCTATTGATCGCCGTGGCCTGGCTCGGTAAATCCAGCCCCAGCAGATTGGGCAGTTGCCCGAGCGCAATCACCACGGCGGCGCCCAGGGTGAAACCGAGCACCACCGAATGAGAGACAAAATTCACCAGCGCGCCAAAGCGCAGCATGCCCAGCAGCCACTGGAAAACCCCGGCGAGGAAGGTCAGCAACAGGATCAGGGTGATGTAGTCCTGCGACCCCGGCACGGCCAACGGGCTGACGCTGGCGTAGAGCACAATGGAAATCGCCGCCGTGGGACCGCAGATCAGATGCCAGGAGGAACCCCAGAGGCAGGCGATCAGCACCGGGATGATTGCGGCGTACAGGCCGTATTCGGGTGGGAGACCGGCGATCAGCGCGTAGGCAATTGACTGTGGCAAGGCGAGAACCGCGCCACTGAGGCCCACCATCGCATCCCGGCCGACGCTGGCGCGGGTCTGGCGCGGGAGCCAGGCGAGGAAGGGGAAGAGTGTATGGCGGTTGGGCCGGGGCATGAAAGGCTCGGATTGAAAGGGTTGCATCAGGGTATCAGCACACACCGGCCCCTGTGGGAGCTGGCTTGCCTGCGATAGGATCCCCTCGGTCTTACTGACAGACCGAGTCGTTTGCATCGCAGGCAAGCCAGCTCCCACACAAGCCCGTTTCAACCGGGCTTGGCGGTGAGGCTTAGAGTTTGGCTTTTACGGCCGTCAGCGCATCCTTGCCGTCCACGGTCTTCACGCCCTCCAGCCATTTATCCAATACCGCCGGGTTGGCCTTGATCCACGCCTTCGCCGCATCGGCATTGCTGACCTTGTTGTTGGCCACCTCGGCCATGATGCTGTTTTCCATGTCCTGGGTAAAACTCAGGTTGGTCAGCAGTTTTCCTACGTTCGGGCAGGCCTGCGCATACCCTTTGCGGGTCAAGGTATACACGCTGCCAGTGTCACCAAAGTATTTCTCGCCGCCCTTGAGGTAGTGCATTTTCAACTGCACGTTCATCGGGTGCGGGGTCCAGCCGAGGAAGGTCACGAATTTCTGCTTCTTAACCGCCCGCGACACTTCGGCGAGCATCGCCTGTTCGCTGGACTCCACCAGCTTCCACTGGCCGAGCGCAAAGTCGTTCTTCTTGATGATTTCCTGCAACGAAATATTCGCCGGTGCGCCGGAGCCGATGCCGTAGATCTTTTTGTCGAACTTGTCGGCAAATTTGTTCAGGTCGGCAAAGTCATGCACCCCGGCGTCCCACACATAATCGGGCACGGCGAGGGTGAACTCGGTGCCGTCGAGGTTTTTCGCCAGTTGCACCACGTCGCCATTGGCCACGAACTTGTCATAGAAACCCTGCTGGGCCGGCATCCAGTTGCCCAGAAACACATCCACCTGGCCGTCCTTGAGCCCGCCAAAGGTGATCGGCACCGCCAGGGTGTCGACCTTGGGTTTGTAGCCCATGCCCGTCAGCAGAAAACCGGTGATGGCATTGGTGGCCGCAATATCGCTCCAGCCCGGATCGGCCATCTTTACCGTTTCACAACTGGCGTCTGCGTAAACATTGGCGCTTCCCAGCGCCAGGAGCCCCAGCATCACAGTTAACTTTTGCATGGCCTTCCCTCAGTGTTATTGGTTTTGGCAGGGTTGTGGATAACGTGCCTTGCGCTCCAGGTCGTCGAGGTCGATATGGTTGCGCATGTATTGCTGACTGGCGTCCACCAGTGGCTGGTGATCCCAGCTCTTCAGCTTGCCCTGGGTCAGTGCTTCAAACACCAGACGGCGGCGGCGTTGGCTGGCGAGCACCTGTTGGTGGATCGCCGGGATGTCCCATTTGGCCCGCGCCTCGTCCAGGAAGGCTGCAAACAGTGCCCGGTGTTGCGGCGACTGGCTGAGGTCTTCCTGCTCCCGTGGGTCGTTGTGTACATCGAACAGTAGACAAGGGTCGTCTTCGCTGTAGATGAATTTGTAGGCGCCCCGCCGAATCATCATCAGCGGGCTGATGGTGCCTTCGGCCATGTATTCGCCAAACACTTCGTCGTGCCCGCCCTGCCCTTGCAAGTGCGGGACCAGCGAGCGGCCGTCCAGCGGCAGGCGCGGGTCCAATTCGCCGCCGGCCAGTTCCACCAGAGTCGGAAGCAGGTCGGCGGTGGACACCGCTTTGCTCACGTGGCCTGCCGCGAACTGTCCCGGCGCACTGACCAGCAGCGGCACGCGGGCGGCCATTTCAAACCAGTGCATTTTGTACCAGAGGCCGCGTTCGCCGAGCATGTCGCCGTGGTCGCCGGAGAACACGATGATGGTGTCGTCGGCCAGGCCGGTGTCTTCCAGGGTTTGCAGCAGCTTGCCGACGTTGCTGTCGATGTAGCTGCACGCGCCGAAGTAGGCACGCCGTGCATCGCGGATCTTATCCACAGGCAGCGGCTTGTCCCACAGGTCGTAGACCTTGAGCAAGCGCTGGGAATGCGGGTCGAGATCGCCTTGCGCTGGCGTTGTAGGCAAAGGGATGTCGGCGTCGTCGTACAGATCCCAGAACGGTTTGGGAATGGTGTACGGGTCGTGAGGGTGAGTCATCGATACCGTCAGGCAGAACGGCTGGTCGCCGTCTTCGCGGATATGGTCGAACAGGTATTGCTGCGCCTTGAACACCACCTCTTCGTCGAAATCCAGCTGGTTGGTGCGCACGCACGGCCCGGCTTGCAGCACCGACGACATGTTGTGATACCAGGTGGGGCGCACGTCCGGCTCGTCCCAGTTCACCGCCCAGCCATAATCGGCGGGGTAGATGTCGCTGGTCAGGCGTTCTTCGTAGCCATGCAACTGGTCCGGACCGCAGAAGTGCATCTTGCCCGACAAAGCGGTGCGATAGCCGAGGCGACGCAGGTAGTGGGCGTAGGTCGGCACATCGGCGGGGAAGTCGGCGGCGTTGTCGTAGGCGCCAATCTTGCTCGGCAACTGGCCACTCACCAGTGTGAAACGCGACGGCGCACACAACGGGCTGTTGCAATAGGCGGCATCGAACACCACACCCTGCTCGGCGAGGCGACTCAGGTTGGGCAACTTGATAGGCGAAGAACCGTAGAACGGAAGCAACGGGGCGGCCATTTGATCGGCCATGATGAAAAGAATGTTCTTGCGCTTCATGATCTATCGGCATTCCATAGGCGGTGTTTATGCCAATGAGCATGCAACCCACGGAAAGTGGGGTAAAGCCCATGAAAAGCAATGTCTAGGATAAGCACAGCTTATGTATGAAGCCCTCGGTGACCTGTCCCTCGATTTGCTGCGCGCCTTCGAAGCCGCCGCACGCCATCGCAGTTTTACCGCCGCGGCGATGGAACTGGGCACCACCCAACCGGCCATCAGCCAGCAGATCAAGCGCCTGGAAGAGCAGTTGGCGATTCGCCTGTTTGATCGCATCTACCGGGGCATCGAACTGACTGACGCTGGCGCCCTGTTGTTCGAGCATGTGCAAGGCGGGTTGCAGGGCATCAACCAGGGCTTGAGCCTGATCACCCAACAGGACCAGCATGAAGTGCTGCAAGTCGCCACCGACTTCGCCTTCGCCGCCTATTGGCTGATGCCGCGCCTGCATCGCTTTCACCAGGCCAACCCTCAGGTCGATGTGAGCCTGGTGACCAGCGAGCGCAACCACGCCACTTTGCGCAGCGATATCGACGTGGCGGTGTTGTTTGGCGACGGCCGTTTCAAGCAGGGCGACAGCCTGTGGCTGTTCAACGAGGAAGTGTTCCCGGTGTGCAGCCCGCAGTGGCTCAAGGAACAGGCGACGCCGCTGACTGTGCAAAATTTGCACGATGTCCCCTTGCTGCACCTGCGCCAGGAAAACAACAGCCAGTGGTTCGACTGGAGCGGTGTGTTTCGCGAACTGGGCATCGCCAGCGCACCGACGCCCGGCCAATTGCGTTTCGACAATTACACCCTGTTGATCCAGGCGGCGATTGCCGGCCAGGGCGTGGCTATCGGCTGGCGGCACCTTGTGGATAACCTGCTGGAGCAGGGCTGGTTGTGCCGACCGGTGGGCGACACCGTCATCTCGCGTTTTGGCTATTACGTGGTGCAACCCCAGCGCAAACGCCGAGGGCAGTTGGTCGAGCGCTTCGTCGACTGGCTGGTGGCAGAACAAGCCAGCAGCGCCCAGTCGCTGACCGGGCTGGCCCTGCCGTCCATTGCGGTCTAGCATCTGGCGCATATTGGATCCGGAGTCCGCCATGCAACGTATCAAGGGCTATCACGCCCATATCTACTTCGACGCCAGCACGATCGAACAGGCGCGCTCCCTGTGCGAAGACGCCGCCAAACTCTTCCCGCTGCGCATGGGCCGTGTGCACGAACGACCGGTGGGCCCGCACCCGGATTGGAGCTGCCAGCTGGCGTTCGATCCCGAATACATCGGCGTGGTGCTGCCGTGGTTGGTGATCCATCGCAACGGACTGGTGGTGTTCCTGCACCCCGAGACCGGCGATGACTTGAAGGACCACACCGACTATGCAGTCTGGATGGGAGCAATGCGCGAACTGAACTTGTCAGCCTTTTCCTGAATAAAATCCCTAAATATGGGATTGATATTTATATATTGAGACTTGCGCCCGCGTAGGTTTATATTCGCTGCATCCGCTCAGAACTCAGGTGAAGCGATGCAGGCGCAATTGATCGCGCTCGATTGGGGGACCAGCTCCCTTCGTGCTTACAAACTCGGCCCCGCAGGCACCGTGCTGGAACAGCGCTCGCTGGCGTGGGGCATCATGCATTTGCCCAGCGAACCCCGGGACATTGGCGGCGTGCGTTGCAGCAACGGCTTTGAGTTGGCGTTCGATGCGGCGTGCGGGGATTGGCTCGATGCCGAACCGGGTTTGCCGGTGATTGCCTGTGGCATGGTCGGCAGCGCCCAAGGCTGGAGCGAAGCGGCCTATCGCAATACCCCGGTCGACGTCGCCAGCCTTGGCCAGGCGCTGCATCAGGTGCACAGCCTGCGCGGCGTGGCCGTGCACATCGTGCCGGGCGTGATCGAGCAGGTCGGCTTGCCCAACGTAATGCGTGGCGAAGAAACCCAGGTGCTGGGCGTACTGCAAGGGCTGGGCGCCGATGTGTTGATTGGCCTGCCGGGCAGCCATTCCAAGTGGGTCGAGGTGGTCGACGGCTGCATCACGCACTTCGATACCTTCATGACCGGCGAGCTGTTTGCAGTGTTGAGCAAACACAGCATCCTCGGGCGTACCCAGCAACCCAGCGAACGATTCCAGGCCGAAGCCTTCGACCGAGGCGTGCACGTGGCGCTTTCCGAAGACGGCCAGCGCGGCGTGCTGTCCACCTTGTTCAGTGCCCGCACCCTCGGGCTCACCGGCGAACTCGCGCCTGACCAACAGCCCGATTACCTGTCCGGCTTGCTTATCGGCCATGAACTCGCCGGCCTGCCCGACAACGCCAAACACAAGCCGATCATCCTGGTCGGCGCCGTGCCCCTCTGCGCCCGTTATCAACGCGCCCTCGCCCTTTGCGGCTTTGCCCACGTCAGCCTGGCGCAGGAAGCCACCGAGCGCGGCCTGTGGCAATTGGCCGTAGCGGCCGGGCTCACTCAACCTGTATTGGAGGCCTGACATGCTCAAACAAGCACTAGCGCAAAACGGTTTGATCGCCATCCTGCGCGGCATTCGCCCGGACGAAGCCCAGGCTGTCGGCCAGGTGTTGTACCAGGCGGGGTTTCGGGTGATCGAAGTCCCGCTGAATTCTCCCGACCCTTACACCAGCATCCGCACCCTGCGCGACAGCTTGCCCGCCGATTGCCTGATCGGTGCCGGCACGGTGTTGACGCCGGAGCAGGTCGAGCAGGTAAAGGCGGCCGGTGGCCAGGTGATCGTCATGCCCCACAGCGATGCCAAGGTGTTGCGTGCCGCCAAAGCTGCAGGCCTGTTTCTGTCGCCGGGCGTGGCCACGCCGACCGAAGCCTTCGCCGCACTGGGCGAAGGTGCCGACGTGCTGAAGCTGTTCCCCGCCGAGCAAATGGGCCCTTCGGTGATCAAGGCGTGGCTGGCGGTATTGCCAGCCGGCACCTTGCTGCTGCCGGTGGGCGGCATTACCCCGGACAACATGCAGGTGTTCACCGACGCCGGCGCCAAAGGTTTCGGGCTGGGTTCCGGGTTGTTCAAACCGGGTATGACTGTGGATCAGGTCGCGAGCCGCGCCCAGGCTTATGTCGCCGCCTGGAAAGCCCTCAACTGAATCAAGTTTCGCGCCTGCCGGCGCCGCATCTATAAGAGAGATAACAGATGAAAATCACCAAACTGACGACCTTTATCGTCCCACCGCGCTGGTGCTTCCTCAAGGTCGAGACCGACCAGGGTGTGACCGGCTGGGGTGAGCCCGTGGTCGAGGGCCGCGCCCACACCGTGGCAGCGGCTGTCGAAGAACTGTCCGACTACCTGATCGGCAAAGACCCCCGCAATATCGAAGACATCTGGACCGTGCTCTATCGCGGCGGCTTCTACCGCGGCGGCGCCGTGCACATGAGTGCCCTCGCCGGCATCGACCAGGCGCTGTGGGACATCAAGGGCAAGGCCCTCGGTGTGTCAGTCAGCGACCTGCTCGGCGGCCAGGTGCGTGACAAGATCCGCGTGTATTCCTGGATCGGCGGCGACCGCCCGGCCGACACCGCCCGTGCTGCCAAAGAGGCCGTGGCCCGTGGTTTCACGGCGGTGAAGATGAACGGCACCGAAGAGTTGCAGTTCGTCGACAGCTTCGAGAAAGTCGACCTGGCCCTGGCCAACGTTGCCGCTGTGCGTGACGCGGTGGGCCCCAACGTTGGCATCGGCGTCGACTTCCATGGCCGGGTGCACAAGCCCATGGCCAAGGTGCTGATGAAGGAACTCGACCCGTACAAACTGATGTTCATCGAAGAACCGGTGCTCAGCGAAAACTACGAAGCGCTCAAAGAGCTGGCGCCGCTGACCAGCACGCCGATTGCCCTGGGCGAGCGCCTGTTCTCGCGTTGGGACTTCAAGCGTGTGCTCAGCGAAGGCTACGTCGACATCATCCAGCCGGATGCGTCCCACGCCGGCGGCATCACCGAAACCCGCAAGATCGCCAACATGGCCGAAGCCTACGACGTGGCCCTGGCCCTGCACTGCCCGCTGGGCCCGATTGCCCTGGCGGCGTGCCTGCAATTGGACGCGGTCTGCTACAACGCGTTTATCCAGGAGCAAAGCCTGGGCATTCACTACAACGAGAGCAATGACCTGCTCGACTACGTGCGCGATCCGGGCGTGTTCGACTATGACCAGGGCTTTGTGAAGATCCCCAACGGGCCGGGCCTGGGCATCGAGATCAACGAGGAATACGTAATCGAACGCGCCGCCATCGGCCATCGCTGGCGCAACCCTATATGGCGCCACGCCGACGGCAGCTTCGCCGAGTGGTAAGCACCCTGTAGGAGCCGGGCTGCCGGCTCCTGCAAGCCCTCAATAAACATAAGAAGAGGCAACCCCCCATGCACCCTGAATCCTTCACCGGGCAGGCTTCTTTAGTCACGCCTACCCGAAAGCGCTTCTTCATCATGGTGCTGCTGTTTATCACCGTGGTCATCAACTACCTCGACCGCAGCAACCTGTCCATCGCCGCTCCGGCCCTGACCAGCGAACTGGGGATCGACCCGGTGCACGTCGGGCTGATTTTCTCCGCGTTCGGCTGGACCTACGCCGCCATGCAGATCCCCGGTGGCTGGCTGGTAGACCGCGTGCCGCCGCGCATCCTCTACACGGCGGCCCTGCTGTTGTGGTCCATCGCCACCGTCATGCTCGGGTTTGCAGCCAGTTTTATCGCGTTGTTCGTGCTGCGCATGGCGGTGGGCGCGTTGGAAGCGCCGGCCTACCCGATCAACAGCCGCGTGGTCACCACCTGGTTCCCCGAGCGTGAGCGCGCCACGGCGATTGGCGTTTATACCTCCGGGCAATTTGTCGGGCTGGCATTCCTCACGCCGGTACTGGCCTGGCTGCAACATGCCTTTGGCTGGCACATGGTGTTTGTCGCGACCGGTGGCGTGGGCATTGTATGGGCGGTGATCTGGTACGCGGTGTACCGCGAACCGAAGGATTTCAAAGGCGCGAATGCCGCTGAAATCGACCTGATCCGTGAAGGTGGCGGCTTGGTGGATATGCAGGAAAAAGCCGCCAAGGCGCCGTTCAGTTGGGTCGACCTGGGCATCGTGTTGAGCAAGCGCAAACTCTGGGGGATCTACCTGGGGCAGTTCTGCCTCAACTCCACGCTGTGGTTCTTCCTGACGTGGTTCCCGACCTACCTGGTGAAATACCGCGGCATGGACTTCATCAAGTCCGGACTGCTGGCGTCATTGCCATTCCTGGCGGCGTTTGTCGGCGTGCTGTGTTCGGGGATCTTTTCCGACTGGCTGATTCGTCGCGGCGCGTCGGTGGGGTTTGCGCGCAAGTTGCCGATCATTGGCGGGCTGCTGATCTCCACGGCGATCATCGGCGCCAACTATGTGGACTCGACCGCGTGGGTGATTGCGTTCCTGGCGGTGGCGTTCTTTGGTAATGGGTTGGCGTCGATTACCTGGTCGCTGGTCTCGACCCTGGCACCGGCCCGCCTGTTGGGGCTGACCGGTGGGGTGTTCAACTTCATCGGCAACCTGTCGGCGATTGCCACGCCTATCGTGATTGGCTTTCTGGCCAGTGGGGATTCGTTTGCGCCAGCGATTACCTATATCGCGGTGCTGGCGTTGCTCGGGGCGCTCTCCTACATATTGCTGGTGGGCAAGGTGGAGCGCATCGAGTTGAACGAATAACCTGTGGTGAGACGCTCACCACAAAAAAGCCAAGTCGCCACGAAGTCATGGCTCGGGGTTAGTTGAGGACACCGTCCAGAATCTCATAGACGATGCCCGTACCCACGGCGATCAACACCACATCCGGGCCCGAACGGCGCCATTCATAGCCGGGATACACCGGCAGGCGCGCCAGGGCCCGGTTATCGAGACGTTCGCCGTAATAGCCACGCGGCAGCGGCTGGCCACGCACCAGGCGTACATTCGGCGGTGGCGGTGCGCCGCGGGCGAACTGGCCGTGGTTGTCGTGGATGATCTGGCGGACCGGGCCGAAGTCCTGGGGCGGGCCGCCGCGACGGTTGTCCTGCGGGCCGCGATGGTCATCGCCGCGTTGTTCGTGCTGGCCTTGTGGGCCGCCACGGTCAGGGCCGCCTTGGTCATAAGGCGCAGCCTGCACCAGGGCGCCGGCGCCAAGCACCAGCACACCAAGGCCGGCAATCACGGTTTTGGGCATTTTCATCGGGTATTCCTCAGGGCACGCAAACAAAAAAGGGATTTCGAACGAGGTTCGAAATCCCTTGGTCTTGCTGTTTAGGCCGTGCCCGGGCGGGTTGATTCCTCTGTATCAGGAACTTTACCAACTGCTTACGGGGCCCTTACTTACGAGCGTTACGCACGCCTTCCGACAATGCCGCACACAGGCTCAGCACACCATCGATGGCTTGCTGATCATTCTTGGCGTTGGCGATGTGGTCGATCAGCGCCGAACCTACGACGACACCGTCAGCCAAGCGGGCGATGGCCGCCGCTTGTTCCGGCGTGCGGATACCAAAACCGATGCTGATCGGCAGGTCGGTATGGCGACGCAGGCGGGTCACGGCTTCTTCGACGTGCTCCAGGGTCGCGGCGCCAGCACCGGTCACACCGGCCACCGACACGTAGTACACAAAGCCGGAGCTGCCATTCAGAACCGTCGGCAGGCGCACGTCATCGGTGGTTGGCGTGGTCAGGCGGATAAAGTCGATGCCTGCGGCCTGGGCCGGGTCGCACAGCTCGCCGTTATGTTCAGGTGGCATGTCGACCACGATCAGGCCGTCCACGCCGGCTTCCTTGGCGTCGGCGATGAACTGCGGCACGCCGTATTTGTGGATTGGGTTGAAGTAGCCCATCAACACCAGTGGCGTGTCGTTGTTGTCCTGGCGGAACTCGCGGACCATCTGCAGGGTTTTCACCAGGTTCTGCTTGGCGTTCAACGCGCGGATGTTGGCCAGTTGAATGGCCGGGCCGTCGGCCATCGGGTCGGTGAAGGGCATGCCCAGCTCGATCACGTCGGCGCCGGCGGCTGGCAAGCCTTTGAGGATCGCCAGCGAGGTGTCGTAGCCAGGGTCGCCAGCGGTAACGAAGGTCACCAGGGCGGCGCGATTCTGTTCTTTAAGCTGCGCGAAGCGGGTTTGCAGGCGGCTCATCAGTGTTTCTCCTGCTGAGAGGTTTCCATATGGTGCATCACGGTCTGCATGTCTTTGTCGCCACGACCGGACAGGTTGACCACCATCAGGTGATCCTTCGGCAGGGTCGGCGCGCGTTTGAACACTTCGGCCAAGGCGTGGGCGCTTTCCAGGGCGGGAATGATCCCTTCCAGGCGGCAGCATTTGTGGAAGGCGTCGAGGGCTTCATCGTCGGTCACCGAGGTGTACTGGACGCGACCGATGTCGTGCAACCACGCGTGTTCCGGGCCGATGCCGGGGTAATCCAGGCCAGCGGAGATCGAGTGGGCGTCGATGATCTGGCCGTCGTCGTCCTGCAACAGGAACGTACGGTTGCCGTGCAGTACGCCCGGTACGCCACCGTTGAGGCTGGCGGCGTGTTTGCCGGTTTCGATGCCGTGGCCGGCCGCTTCAACGCCGATGATCTCGACGCTGGTGTCGTCCAGGAACGGGTGGAACAAGCCCATGGCATTGGAACCGCCGCCGATGCACGCCACCAGGCTGTCCGGCAGGCGGCCTTCCTGGGCTTGCAGCTGGTCGCGGGTTTCCTTGCCGATCACGGCCTGGAAGTCGCGCACCATTGCAGGGTAAGGGTGCGGGCCGGCCACGGTGCCGATCAGGTAGAAGGTGCTGTCGACGTTGGTCACCCAGTCACGCAGGGCTTCGTTCATCGCGTCTTTCAGGGTGCCGGTGCCGGCCACCACTGGGATCACTTCGGCGCCCAGCAGCTTCATGCGGAACACGTTGGCTTGCTGGCGCTCGATGTCAGTGGTGCCCATGTAGATCACGCATTGCAGGCCGAAGCGTGCGGCCACGGTGGCAGTGGCCACGCCGTGCATGCCGGCGCCGGTCTCGGCGATGATGCGTTTTTTACCCATGCGCCGGGCCAGCAGTATCTGGCCGATGCAGTTGTTGATTTTGTGCGCGCCGGTGTGGTTCAGCTCTTCGCGCTTGAGGTAGATCTTGGCGCCGCCGCAGAATTCGGTCAGGCGTTCGGCGAAGTACAGCGGACTTGGACGACCGACGTAGTCACGCTGGAAGTAGGCCAATTCCTCTTTGAATGCCGGATCTTCCTTGGCCGCTTCGTATTCGCGGGCCAGGTCGAGGATCAACGGCATCAGGGTTTCAGCGACGTAGCGGCCGCCGAACGCGCCAAACAGGCCGTTGGCGTCTGGGCCGTTGCGTAGATCGGTCTGGGACTGAGTCATGGGACGCTCCAGGAAAGAAGGGGTGTGGGAAGCAATGAGGGCCACTCTACCCCTGACGTTCTACGCTGAAAACCGATAAGATCGCCACAACCTGTCAGGAAAACTCACAGATGAGCCGAGACCTTCCACCCCTCAATGCCCTGCGTGCCTTTGAAGCGACTGCGCGCTTGAACAGCGTCAGTCAGGCCGCCGAGCAATTGCATGTGACCCACGGTGCTGTCAGCCGCCAGTTGAAGGTGCTGGAGGAGCATTTGGGGATCAGCCTGTTCGTCAAGGAAGGTCGCGGCCTTAAACTCACAGATGCGGGCGTTCGGCTGCGGGATGCCAGCGCCGAGGCCTTCGAGCGATTGAGGGATGTGTGTGCCGAGCTGACCCAGGCCAGCGCCGACGCGCCTTTTGTACTCGGTTGTTCGGGCAGCCTGCTGGCGCGCTGGTTGATCCCGCGCCTGGGCCGCTTGAATGCGGACTTGCCGGACCTGCGCCTGCACCTGTCGGCGGGTGATGGGGATCTGGACCCGCGCCGCCCAGGCTTGGACGCACTGTTGGTGTTCGCTGAGCCGCCATGGCCGGCGGATATGCAGGTGTATGAGCTGGCCAGTGAACGCATCGGCCCGGTGATGAGCCCGCGTTTTGCCGGCTATGAACGTTTGCGCAAGGCATCCGCCGAGGCCTTGTGTGGTGAAAAGCTGTTGCACACCACGTCACGCCCGCAAGCTTGGCCCAGTTGGGCGGCGCAGCACGGCATCGAGCACGGCGCGTTGAAACACGGCCAGGGGTTTGAGCATTTGTATTATTTACTGGAGGCGGCAGTGGCAGGATTGGGTGTAGCCATCGCCCCGCAGCCGCTGGTGGCCGAGGACTTGCGTGCGGGTCGCCTGGTGGCGCCGTGGGGTTTCAGTGAAACCCCGGCGCACCTGGCGCTGTGGCTGCCCAAGCGCGCCGCCGATGGGCGCGCCGAGCAGCTGGCGCAGTGGCTCAAGGCTGAGCTACGGCGCGAACCGGTTTAATCGCCGCGTTTGCACAGCAGATAAGCTGCGAGCAGGCCCAGTGCACCGACGGCAACGCCGGCTGTGGTCCATGGGTGCTCTTGCGCGTAGTCCCGGGTTGCAACACCGGTTTCGCGAATTTTGACTTTGCTTTCTTCGTAGGCATCGCTGATCAGGTGGCGGGAGTGCTTGAGGGCATTCTCGGCATTGCTTTTCAGGGCCTTCAAGGTTTTGCGCGACTCGTCGGATGCATCGTCCTTGAGGCTTTCCAAAGACTTGAGCAGGCTCGAAATCTCGGCTTCCATGCTTTCCAGCGACGCTTTGCGTAAAGAAGTGTTGGCCATGTGGACTCTCCTGAAGTGATTGAGTGGCGTGTGTAGATACCGACTGCGGCCGTTTCAGAAAGTGCAGTAAATCTGAACTTTCGGGTACGAACAGTCGCCAGAAGCAGTACGAACATTGACTGCTACGCTTGCTTAACGACCCTTAGGAGAACTGCCATGAGTGATCATCACACCTACAAGAAAGTCGAACTGGTGGGCTCGTCTACCTCCAGCATCGAAGACGCCATCAACAATGCGCTGGCCGAGGCCAACAAGAGCATCAAGCATCTGGAATGGTTCGAGGTGACTGAAACCCGTGGTCACATCAAGGACGGCAAGGCTGCGCACTTCCAGGTCACCCTCAAGGTGGGGTTCCGAATTGCCAGTAGTTAATCGCATCGGTTGAACTTGCTGACTGGCCGATTGCCATAACCTGCGCTACAACCAATGGGTGCCGATGCCACAAGCGTCGGCACGCTCTTTTCGATCAGCGCAAGGAAAGTAACGGATGAAGAAGTTCCTGTTAGCGGTAGGTTTGTTGAGCATTGCAGGCACGGCCCTGGCGGCGGGCAAGCCTTGTGAAGAGCTCAAAAGCGAAATTGCAGCGAAAATCGACGCCAAGGGCGCTTCGGGTTATTCGCTGGAAGTGGTGGATAAAGGCGCTGCGCCGAGCGATCACACAGTGGTCGGCACCTGCGAGGGTGGCACCAAGGAAATTGCCTACAAGCGCGGTTAATCCCGTGTTGCAGACATAAAAAACCGACGCGCTGCGTCGGTTTTTTTCGTCTGAAGGTTTTAGCCCTTCATCACCTGCGCCAGCAGTTCGTAGGAATGAATCCGGTCGGCATGCTCGTACAGGTCGCTGGTGAAAATCAGCCCGTCGGCGCCGGTCTGCTCGACCAACACCTCCAGCTTGGCGCGGATCTTCGCCGGGCCGCCGACCATTGCCAGGCCCAGGAAGCTGCCGACCGCGTCTTTTTCATGGGGCAACCACAGGCCGTCCATGGTTTTTACGGGTGGGCGCTGCACCAGGCTTTGCCCGCGCATTAGCGCGAGGATGCGTTGGTAGACCGAGGTTGCCAGGTAGTCGGCGTGCTCGTCGGTGTCTGCCGCCACCAGAGGAATGCCGAGCATCACGTAGGGTTTATCCAGCACGGCTGAAGGTTTGAAGTGATTGCGGTACACGCGAATCGCCTCATGCATCAGGCGGGGTGCGAAATGCGAGGCGAAGGCGTAGGGCAAACCGCGTTCGCCTGCCAGCTGTGCACTGAACAAGCTGGAGCCGAGCAGCCACACCGGTACGTTGGTGCCGGTGCCAGGCACGGCGATGATCCGTTGGTCGGGAGTGCGTGGGCCCAGGTAGGCCATCAGCTCAGCCACGTCTTCCGGGAACTCATCCGCGCTGCCGGAGCGTTCACGGCGCAGGGCGCGGGCGGTCATCTGGTCGGAGCCAGGGGCGCGGCCCAGGCCCAGGTCGATACGGCCGGGGTAGAGGCTCTCCAGGGTGCCGAACTGTTCGGCAATCACCAGCGGCGCGTGGTTGGGCAGCATTACACCGCCGGAACCGACGCGAATGGTCGACGTACCACCGGCCAGGTAGCCCAGCAGCACCGAAGTGGCCGAACTGGCGATACCGTCCATATTGTGGTGCTCGGCCACCCAGAAACGGTTGTAGCCGAATTTTTCCACGTGCTGGGCCAGGTCCAGGGAATTGCGCAGCGACTGCGCGATGCTGCCATTGGCGCGTACGGGCACCAGGTCGAGGGTGGAAAATTTTACGTCGGACAGCGATTTCATAAGCCTGCTTCTCCAATAGGGGCGCAGGCTTCTTAGACGAACCAAAACCTGCCGCTTCATGTGCATGCCTATGCAATGAGGGCATATACCCGAGATTCAATAGCGACTCAGGAAATTTCCTACTTGATTGCTAGGTTTCTCTCACAAGATGAACTTTGCCAGTCCGACTATCCTCAGAACCCTTACTGACGCAAAACCACCGTTCGAGGAGACCGCTATGAGTATCGTGAAAAAAGCATCCGCGCATTGGGAAGGTGACCTGAAGACAGGCCTGGGGTCCATTTCCACGGAAACCGGCGTGCTACGTGAAGCGCCCTACGGCTTCAAGGCGCGTTTCGAGGGTGGCAAGGGCACCAACCCCGAAGAACTGATCGGAGCGGCCCACGCTGGCTGTTTCTCCATGGCCTTTTCCATGATTCTCGGCGATGCCGGGCTCAAGGCTGACAGCATCGACACCCAGGCCGAAGTGACCCTGGACCAGGTGGACGGCGGTTTTGCGATCACCGCCGTGCACCTGATCCTCAAGGCCAAGATTCCCGGTGCAAGCCAGGCGCAGTTCGATGAACTGAGCAAAAAAGCCAAGGAAGGGTGCCCGGTGTCCAAGGTGCTGAATGCGAAGATCAGCCTGGATGCCACGCTGGTCGGCTAAGCCTTCTACTTCAGGAGCGAGCAGGCTCGCTCCTGAAGCCCCAAATATGATCGAATAGCCTGCAGCCTAAGCGCACATCCGTGCGCAGTGCATTCAGGGAGCTTCACACATGAAACGTTTTGCCTTGGCAATCATCTGCGGTGTATTGGCCACTTCGGCCGTGGCCGCGCCAAAAGATTGTGAAGAGCTCAGGAAAGAGATTGAAGTGAAGATCCAGGCCAAGGCGATTCCTTCGTACACCCTGGAAATCATCACCGCCGAAGAAGCCAAGAATCACGACAGTGCGATGATTGTCGGTTCGTGCGAAAACGGCACCAAGCGCATCATCTACCAGAAAAACAACGACTGATCAGATGCAGTTGACGCTGCGTTCCTCCGCGAGCAACTGACGCGCTGAATCATACAACCGGATATTCGGCGTGAAGGCCAGCGAGCGCCCTTCCAGCACATAACGCTGGCCGGCCTGGAAGTGGTCATATTCCAGGGTCATGAAGCAGGTGCGATACATCATCTGGCTGAGCCCACCCAAACCGCCGCCGGCCGGGACTTCAAAGTCGAAGCGCACCATCAGCTCGTGATGGCCGGGCGGGAATTGGAAGTAACGCCCGTCCTCCAGGTTCTTGCCATCCAGGCGCTGCGCCATCACCAGCTTGGAACCCGGTGTCGGCGTGGTGAAGTCGACCCAGGCTTGTTGCGGATCCGCCGGTGGCACGGGCGTGGTGGTGCAGGCACCGAGGAGCAGGGCGGCAACGGGAAGCAAGAGCTGGCGCATGGCAGGCACTCAATGGGAAGGAAGTAGTGAGCCTGGCGCCGATGGCAGCAGACTCCCTATGAGTATAAACACGTCATGCCATGGAAAAATTCCGCACAGGCGCGATAGTCTGGCGAGCAAATTACCCAGGAGCGGTCGGGGCATGGTCAGGCGTTTTCTTCCAGGGGTGATGGTCTTGCTGCTCAGCGGCTGCTCCAGTGTCAGTTATTACAGCCAGTTGGCCAGCGGCCAATGGCAATTGCTGCGGGCCCGAGAGCCAGTGGCGCAGGTCTTGGCCGACCCGTCCCGCCCACCGCTGTTGCGCGAACACCTGGCGCAATCACAAAAAGCACGCACGTTCGCCAGTGAGCATTTGCACCTGCCAGACAACCAGAGCTACAGGTTGTATGCGGATATTGGTCGGCCCTATGTGGTCTGGAATGTCTTTGCCACGCAGGAATTTTCCCTGTCCCCCGAAACCCATTGCTTCCCCATTGCCGGTTGTGTGGCCTATCGCGGCTACTACAACCAGGGTGCGGCGCGCGGTGAGGCGGCGTTGTTGAAACAGCGCGGCATGGATGTGTCGATTGGTGGCGTCGAGGCCTATTCCACCTTGGGCTGGTTCAACGACCCGATCATGAATTCGATGATGAGCTGGGGCGATGAGCGCCTGGCCACGTTGATTTTCCATGAGCTGGCGCACCAACGTTTCTATGTGAAGGACGACACCGAGTTCAACGAGTCGTTTGCCAATTTCGTCGAGCAAGAAGGCACGCGGCAATGGCGTGCTGCGCGGGGGTTGCCGCCGCAGAGCCTGTCGACGTCGAAGCAGCGTGACCAGTTTATCCAGCTGGTCCTCGACACCCGGCAACGTTTGGAAAAACTCTACGCCCAACCGTTGGCGGCTGATGCGATGCGCCAGGCCAAGGCGGCCGAGTTCGAGCGTTTGCGTAGCGAGTACCGGCAACTGCGCGACAGCCAGTGGGGCGGGGATAAGCGTTATGACGCGTGGATCAACCAGCCGATGAACAACGCGCGGTTGTTGCCGTTCGGGCTATATGACCAGTGGGTGCCAGCGTTTGCGGCGCTGTTTGCGCGGGAAGGTGGGGATTGGGTGAGGTTTTATAAGGCGGTGGAGAAGACCGGTGGGATGCCGATTGACCAGCGCAAAGCAGCGTTGAGGCAGTTGCAAGGTGATGGCCTTTAGGGCCTCTTCGCAGGCAAGCCAGCTCTCACAGTTGACCGATTTTCAACATGAGAATGCGTTCAACTGTGGGAGCTGGCTTGCCTGCGATAGCTATCTTAAGGCCGCTGCAAAAACGCCTGATGCATCTCACCCAATGTTTCAAAATGCCAAGTCGGCGCCTCGGCATTCAGCTCTTCAAAACTGCCAAACCCATACCCCACCGCCGCCGAGTCCAACCCGTTGCTGCGTGCGCCGATCAGGTCATGCTTGCGGTCACCAATCATCAGGGTGGTGGCCGGGTCCAGGCCTTCCTCGCTCATCAAGTGGGCGATCAGTTCGACCTTGTTGGTGCGCGTACCGTCCAGTTCGCTGCCGTAGATCACCTTGAAGTGCTTGGCGAAATCGAAGTGCCGGGCGATCTCGCGGGCGAATACCCAAGGCTTGGAGGTGGCGACGTAGAGCTGGCGCCCCTGGCCGCTCAAGTCATCCAGCAACGGCATCACGCCGTCGAACACGCGGTTCTCATACAAGCCGGTCACCTTGAAGCGCTCGCGGTAGAAATTCACCGCCTCCCAGGCCTTGGCTTCGTCAAAACCGTAGAACTGCATGAACGCTTGCAGCAACGGCGGGCCGATGAAGTGCTCCAGCTTGGTCAGGTCCGGCTCGTCGATCCCCAGTTTGCCGAGGGCATATTGGATCGAGCGGGTAATGCCTTCGCGCGGGTCAGTGAGCGTGCCGTCCAGGTCGAACAGCACGGTTTGATAATGCAGGGTCATCGGTCGAATCCTTCAGCCAGGTGCAGGTCTTTGAGCTTCACGTAGTTCGCGGCGCTGTAGGTGAAAAAGGCGCGTTCCTTGTCAGTCAGCGGGCGGATTTGTTTAACCGGGCTGCCCACGTACAGGAACCCGCTTTCGAGTTTCTTGCCTGGCGGCACCAGGCTGCCGGCGCCGATGATCACGTCGTCTTCCACCACCGCGCCGTCCATGACGATGCTGCCCATGCCGATCAGGATGCGGCTGCCCACGGTGCAGCCATGCAGCATGACTTTGTGGGCGATGGTCACGTCGTCGCCGATCAGCAACGGGAAGCCATCCGGATTGAAGGGCCCTGCGTGGGTGATGTGCAGCACGCAGCCATCCTGCACGCTGGTGCGCGCACCGATGCGGATGCGGTGCATGTCGCCGCGGATCACGGTCAGCGGCCAGACCGAGCTGTCGGCGCCGATTTCGACGTCGCCGATCACCACCGCCGAAATATCGACAAAAGCCCCGGCGCCCAGGGCCGGCGTGTGGTTCTGATAGGTGCGAAGGGTCACGATAGCCTCTCTCTCTTCTGCTGATAGCTGCGGTGGGCGTTGATTGTAATTAAGATGGCCCCATCTTTGTTCTTACATGTTTCTTCAGCCAAGGTGCCCACCGTGAGCGCGAACAACCCGCTTCTGCAGTCCTACGACCTGCCGCCGTTCTCGGCGATCCGTGCCGAGCACGTCCAGCCGGCCATCGAACAGATCCTCGCCGACAACCGCGTTGCCATCGAAGGCATCCTGCAAAGCCAGGGGAAAAATCCGACGTGGGCCGGTCTGGTCCTGGCCATGGACGAACTGAATGACCGCCTGGGCGCCGCCTGGAGCCCGGTCAGCCACCTCAACGCCGTGTGCAACAGCGCCGAACTGCGCGAAGCCTATGAAGGCTGCCTGCCGGCGTTGAGCGCCTACTCTACCGAGATGGGCCAGAACCGCGCACTGTTCCAGGCCTTCGAAGCCCTGGCCAACAGTCCGGAAGCCGCCGGTTTCGACGTGGCGCAAAAAACCATCCTGGAACACTCCCTGCGTGACTTCCGCTTGTCGGGTATCGATCTGCCGCCGGAGCAGCAAAAACGCTACGCCGAAGTGCAGAGCAAGCTATCCGAGCTGGGCAGCAAATTTTCCAACCAGTTGCTGGACGCCACCCAGGCCTGGACCAAACACGTCACCGATGAAGCTACCCTCGCCGGCCTGACCGATTCGGCCAAGGCGCAAATGGCCGCCGCCGCCCAGGCCAAAAGCCTCGACGGCTGGCTGATCACCCTGGAATTCCCAAGCTACTACGCGGTGATGACCTACGCCCAGGACCGCGCCCTGCGTGAAGAAGTCTACGCGGCCTACTGCACCCGTGCGTCGGACCAAGGCCCGAATGCCGGTCAGAACGATAACGGCCCGGTGATGGAACAGATCCTCGACCTGCGTCAGGAGCTGGCCAAGCTGTTGGGCTACGCCTCCTTCTCCGAACTGAGCCTGGCCACCAAAATGGCTGAGTCCAGCGACCAGGTGCTGAGCTTCCTGCGTGACCTGGCCAAGCGCAGCAAGCCGTTTGCCGCCCAGGACCTGCAGCAGCTCAAGGCCTACGCCGCCGAACAAGGCTGCGCCGACCTGCAAAGCTGGGACAGCGGTTTCTACGGCGAAAAACTTCGCGAGCAACGCTACAGCGTGTCCCAGGAAGCCCTGCGCGCCTACTTCCCGATCGACAAAGTCTTGAGCGGCCTGTTTGCCATCGTGCAACGCCTGTACGGCATCGAAATCGCCGAGCAAAAAGGCTTCGACACCTGGCACCCGGATGTCCGCCTGTTTGAAATCAAGGAAAACGGCCAGCACGTCGGCCGCTTCTTCTTCGACCTGTACGCCCGCGCCAACAAGCGTGGCGGCGCGTGGATGGACGGCGCGCGCGACCGTCGCCGCAAAATCGACGGCGTACTGCAGAGCCCAGTGGCCAACCTGGTGTGCAACTTCACCCCGGCTGACAGCGGCAAGCCTGCCCTGCTGACCCACGATGAAGTGACCACGCTGTTCCACGAATTCGGCCACGGCCTGCATCACCTGCTGACCCGCGTTGAACATGCTGGCGTGTCCGGTATCAACGGCGTGGCGTGGGATGCGGTAGAGTTGCCGAGCCAGTTCATGGAGAACTGGTGCTGGGAGCCGGAAGGCCTGGCGTTGATCTCCGGTCACTACGAGAGCGGCGAACCACTGCCCCAGGACTTGCTGGAAAAAATGCTCGCCGCCAAAAACTTCCAATCCGGCTTGATGATGGTGCGTCAGCTGGAGTTTTCGCTGTTCGACTTCGAACTGCATGCCACCCACGGTGATGGCCGCAGCGTGGCCCAGGTGCTCGAAGGCGTGCGCGATGAGGTGTCGGTGATGCGTCCGCCGGCCTACAACCGCTTCCCCAACAGCTTCGCGCACATTTTCGCTGGCGGTTATGCGGCGGGTTACTACAGCTACAAGTGGGCTGAAGTGTTGTCGGCGGATGCCTTCTCCAAGTTTGAAGAAGAGGGCGTACTCAACGCTGAGACCGGCCGCGCCTTCCGCGAGGCGATCCTGGCGCGTGGCGGTTCCCAGGAACCGATGGTGCTGTTCGTCGACTTCCGCGGACGTGCGCCGTCGATTGACGCACTCTTGCGCCACAGCGGCCTGAGTGAGGACGCGGCAGCATGAGTGAAGGGCCTGTGATCACCAAAAAGCAATTTATCGCCGGGGCGGTCTGCCCGGCGTGCAGCGAGCCGGACAAGTTGAAGATGTGGACCGAGGACAACGTGCCCCATCGCGAGTGCGTGGCCTGCGGCTATACCGACACGCTGAATGACCAAGGGCTGTCGGTGCCCAAGGAATTGGGCACGCGGGTGAACACCTCGGCGTTGAAAGCGCCGGCGGACCCCAAGGTGCAGGCAGTGCAGTTCTTTCCTAATCCGAAGCTGAAAAAAGACTGACAACAGTGATGTCTTCGCCCTGAAACAAAAAATTCAGGGCGAAGAGCGTTAAGCATTTACACCCTTCTCTGCTGTGGCGTGTTCCAGGATGACAACTCCCTGTTGTTGTCTTCAAGGAAGCACCATGCCCGACCCCAATCCCTTGTTGCAGGATTATCACCTGCTGCCTTTCTCGGCCATTCGTGCCGAGCATCTCGTGCCTGCCATCGATGCGATGGTGTTGCGCAGTCGCACCGAAGTAGCCCGTATCACCGCCAGCCAACGGCAGTACCCAAACTGGGATGATCTGGTGCTGGCGATGGAAGCTGTCACCTCTCGTATCGACGAGGTGTTAGTTGTGATCTCCCTCCTCGACAGCGTAAACACCGATCAGCAGTGGATGGAAGCCAGCGCGCAAGCCACTTTTCGGGCCGTAGAGTTCGTGAGAGAACTGACGAGTCATCGTGGGCTGTTCGACTGCTACAAAATGTTGGTTGAGAGCTCACCAGCAGCTCTGTTCGATGCGTCCCGTCAGAGTTTGCTGAGGCGCACCCTGAGTAGATTTCGGCTAGCGGGTATCGAGTTGGAGCCCGTTGCGCAAAAAAGACTGGCGACGCTCGACCGTGAAATTGCCGGTCTCCAGCAATCGTTCCTGACTCGGTTGGAACAGGCCAACAGCGCGTGGCGCAAGCACATCACCGATGAATCAGTGCTGCTGGGACTTTCTTCGGCGCTCAAAGCGCGTATGGCACGCAATGCCCGTGCGGTTAACCTGCAAGGTTGGCTGATGACATTGAATGAGGAGAGTTACCGCGACTGCATGGCTTACGCGCAGAATCGAATATTGCGAGAGGAGATTTTCACCGCCTACAACACGCGTGCTTCTGACCTGGGTCCGCACGCCGGGCAGTTCGACAATGGTCCGTTGTTGCAGAGGCTGATGGTCAGCCGTAATCAAAAAGCCAAGCTATTGGGTTACACCAACTTTGTTCAATTGGCACTCGAATTCCAAGTTTTGGATACCGATGATCAAGTGCTGGCTTTTATTCGTGACCAGATTTCGGCATCACGCACAGTCTTCGCACATGACAAGCAGGCGATCACGGCATTGGGTCAAGAGCTTGGGCTGGTAGACCTGCAACCCTGGGACCACGCTTTTCTGGCGCAAATCATTCGGCAAAGAACCAGTGGTATTGCCGAAGAGGAACTGCGCGTCTATTTTCCCCTCGATACCACCTTATCTCGGTTGTTTGCGCTCGTGGGGCGTCTGTTCGACATCCAAATTATCGAACTGTATGGCTTCGATTCCTGGGCGCCCGGGGTTCGCCTCTTTCAGCTACTGGATCAGGGTGAAGTGCTGGGTCAGATCTATTTCGTACCCTATCGGCAAAATGCCGAGGATTTCCCCTACGCATTATCGTTGAGAAATCGCTGGACTACGGCTGAAAGTCGCAGAGTGCAACCGATGGTCGTGCTCTTTAGCCAGTTTGAAGGGGCTCCTGATGAGCCTTGTTTGCTCGGGCATCGGCAGCTCAAGATCCTTTTTCATGAGTTCGGTCACTGCTTCCAGCACATGATGATGGGCTTAGGCTATCGCACCAAAATGGGCGTCGATGATGTGGGCATGGACAGTGCGGAATTTTGCGGTCAATTCTTTGAACGCTGGTGTGATTCACCTGAATGCCTTGTCTGGCTTTCCAGTCATCACGAAACGAGCGCGAATTTGCCTGAGACGTTAGCCCGGCAGCAAGTCGCGTATGCCAATACCCAGACCTCTTGGGCGCGTGCAGAGTCATTGACCATGGCGTTGTTTGATATCGAAGTGCACCGCACCCAAGGCGATGGCCGCAGTATTGAGCAGGTATTCGCGAGTGCCAACCGTGAAGTCGGGCACCTTCCGGCGCTGGACGCTGTGCGTTACGCCAATGGCTTCAGCCATATGGTGTCGGGATACGAAAGCGGATTTTATGCCTACCAATGGTCTGAAGTACTGGCACGTGCAGCCTTCAAAAGGTTTGAGCAGGAGGGTGTGTTCAACCCGCAGACGGGTCGTGCGTTTCGCGAGCTCGTGCTTGCTCCCGGTCACTCTCGACCGTTGGTTGAATCGGTTCGTTTATTTTTAGACGTTACACCCGGCAACGCAGTTTGAATTCAGGAGCCAGTGTTGGCGGTGTTCATCCAACTCTTCATCGAACACAGGGCGAAGGCACTGGTGCTGCATTCTCCATTGAGTAACGCATGGCGTAACTTGGCGACATCGGCCCTCATCATGTAGCGAACACCGTCCTTGAAGCCATTGCTGGTGCCGAAGCCGCCCAAGGTCATCTCGTTCAGCGCATCTTCCTTGCTCCACCCCTGAATCACCACCCGATACATCGCCGCCATCAGGCCGGTACGGTCAGAGCCGTGCTTGCAATGCATCAGCACCGGACCGTTGGTTTCGGCTTCCTGGATGGCTCTCAGGGCCGCCAGTACGTCGGAATCATCCACATGGTTGGTGCGATAAGTCAGCTGTACCTGGCGGATATCGGGGGATTTGAGCCAGTCGGCATCGGATTCCGGCAGGAAATTGATCACGGTGCCAATCTTGAGCTTTTCCAGCAGCGGCGCGGCGTTGCTGTCCGGTAGCGCGCTGCGATAGAGCGTGGGCGTCATCTGGTGAAGGTTGTATTGAGTGCCCACCGGTTGTGCCCACTCGGGGGAACGAATGGAAATCGGCTCGTCGGCTTGAACGAAGGCACTGGAGAACAGCGCGATGAACGCGAGGCCGAAGGCTGGCAGCCATTGATTCTTGAGCATGGGTGACATGACCGGGCAGGAGATAGGTGAATGCCGCTCAGGTTGGTCCAAGGGGGGTCAATGATGTGTGAGGACGCCGTCAAAGAACCGTGAATCCTCAGTCTTTAGTCGCTGAAACGCTTCTCTCGATGCATAGCCTGCTATCATTTGTAACTATTGTTTGCCGAAAAAAACCAAGCCGCTCAACAGAAGCCGGCTGATAAACCCGTGACCACATGATGAGGTGCCACCATGTCTGATCAAGATCAAGACAACCCCCGGCGTGACTTTCTGCGCAAATCCTTGACCTTGATCCCGGTGGTCACGGTTGCCAGCACCGGCCTTGGCGGCTCGATGCTGATGGCCACGCCTGAGCCGGCCCAGGCCGCGCCGGCCAAGCCTAAAGCCAGCGAAAAGGCCTACGAACCCACGTATTTCACCGCCGAGGAATGGGCGTTTATCAACGCCGCCGTCGCGCAATTGATTCCCGCCGATGCCCAAGGCCCAGGTGCCCTGGAAGCGGGTGCGCCGGAATACATCGACCGCCAGATGAACACGCCGTACGCCAGCGGCGCCCTGTGGTTCATGCAAGGTCCTTTCAACGCTGATGCGCCCCCAGAGATGGGTTGGCAGAGCAAATTGGTGCCCAAAGAGATCTATCGCCTGGGCATTGCTGCGACGGATGCTTGGTCGAAAGCCTTCAACGGCAAAGTTTTTGCTGCGCAAGACAGCGCTACCCGAGACGATATGCTGCGCCGTCTGGAGGCTGGCGGCGGTGAGGTGACAGCGCATTTCGAGGCGGTGCCGCCCAAGATGTTCTTCAACCTGTTGCTGCAAAACACCAAGGAAGGCTTCTTCTGCGACCCGATCCACGGTGGCAACAAAGGCATGGTCGGCTGGACCATGATCGGCTTCCCCGGCGCCCGCGCCGACTTCATGGACTGGGTTGAACGCAACGAGCAATACCCCTTCCCGGCAGTTTCCATCCGCGGCGAGAGGGCATAAACGTGGCGACCATCATGAAGAAAGTCGATGCAGTGATCGTTGGCTTCGGCTGGACCGGCGCGATCATGGCCAAGGAACTGACGGAAGCAGGCCTGAACGTGGTAGCGCTGGAGCGCGGCCCGATGCAGGACACTTACCCGGACGGCAACTATCCCCAGGTCATCGACGAATTGACCTACAGCGTGCGTAAGAAACTCTTCCAGGATATCTCCAAGGAGACGGTGACCATTCGCCATAGCGTGAATGACGTCGCCCTGCCCAACCGTCAGTTGGGTGCGTTCCTGCCGGGCAATGGCGTGGGCGGTGCGGGCCTGCATTGGTCCGGCGTGCATTTCCGTGTCGATCCGATCGAGCTGCGCATGCGCAGCCATTATGAAGAACGCTACGGCAAAAACTTCATTCCCAAGGACATGACCATCCAGGACTTCGGCGTGAGTTACGAAGAGCTGGAGCCGTTCTTCGACTACGCAGAAAAAGTCTTCGGCACTTCCGGCCAAGCCTGGACCGTGAAAGGCCAACTGGTTGGCGAAGGCCGTGGCGGCAACCCGTACGCGCCCGATCGTTCCAACCCGTTCCCGCTGGAGTCGCAGAAAAACACCGTCTCCGCACAGTTGTTTCAGAAAGCGGCTAGTGATGTGGGTTACAAACCCTACAACCTGCCCTCAGCCAATACCTCGGGGCCTTACACCAACCCCTACGGCGCCCAGATGGGGCCGTGCAACTTCTGCGGTTTTTGCAGCGGCTACGTCTGCTACATGTACTCCAAGGCCTCGCCGAACGTGAACATCCTGCCGGCGTTGCGCCAGGTGCCGAACTTTGAACTGCGGCCCAATTCCCACGTGCTCAAGGTCAACCTCGACAGCACCAAGAGCAAGGCCACGGGCGTGACGTACATCGACGCCCAGGGCCGGGAATGCGAGCAACCGGCGGATCTGGTGATCCTCGGCGCGTTCCAGTTCCATAACGTGCGCTTGATGCTGCTTTCCGGTATCGGCAAACCCTACGACCCGATCACCAACGAGGGCGTGGTGGGCAGGAACTTCGCCTACCAGAACATGGCGACCATCAAGGCGTTCTTCGACAAGGACACCCACACCAACAACTTCATCGGCGCGGGCGGCAATGGCGTGGCCATCGATGACTTCAACGCCGACAACTTCGACCACGGGCCCCATGGCTTTGTGGGCGGTTCGCCGATGTGGGTCAACCAGGCCGGCAGCCGGCCGATTGCCGGTACGTCCAACCCGCCGGGCACCCCAGCCTGGGGCAGTGCCTGGAAGCGCGCCACCGCCGATTACTACACCCACCAGGTGTCGATGGATGCCCACGGTGCCCATCAATCCTACCGGGGTAACTACCTGGATCTGGACCCGGTGTACCGTGATGCCTACGGCCAGCCGTTGCTGCGGATGACATTCGACTGGCAGGAAAACGACATCAAGATGAACCGCTTCATGGTCGAGAAAATGGGCAAGGTCGCGGAGGCGATGAACCCCAAGGCCATTGCCGTGCTCGGCAAAAAAGTCGGCGAGCACTTCAACACGGCGTCGTACCAGACCACCCACTTGAACGGTGGCGCGATCATGGGCACCGACCCGAAAACCAGTGCGTTGAATCGCTACCTGCAGTGCTGGGATGTGCACAACGTGTTTGTCCCAGGTGCATCCGCTTTCCCACAAGGCTTGGGCTACAACCCTACAGGGCTGGTGGCGGCGTTGACCTATTGGTCGGCGCGGGCCATCCGCGAGCAGTACCTGAAAAACCCCGGCCCACTGGTTCAGGCATAAGGAGCGATGACCATGAAAGCACTTGTTATCGCGACCTTCGCCCTTTTCAGCAGCTGCTCTGTCAGCGCCGCTGAAACGGACTTGATCAAGCAAGGTGAATACCTGGCCCGCGCAGGTGACTGCGTGGCTTGCCACACTGCCAAAGGGGGTAAACCCTTTGCTGGCGGCCTGCCAATGGAAACCCCGATTGGCGTGATCTATTCCACCAACATCACCCCGGACAAGACCGGCCTGGGCGACTACAGCTTCGAAGACTTCGACAAGGCCGTGCGCCACGGTGTCGCCAAGAGCGGTAGTACGCTTTACCCGGCAATGCCCTACCCGTCTTATGCGCGTGTCAGCGACAGCGACATGCAGGCGTTGTATGCGTATTTCATGAAGGGTGTTGAACCGGTCGCCCAGGAGAACAAGGACAGCGATATTCCCTGGCCACTGAGCATGCGCTGGCCGTTGGCGGCATGGCGTTGGATGTTTGCGCCTTCAGTCGAGGAGCATCCGGCCCAAGCCGAGGCCGACCCGGTGACCAGCCGGGGCGCCTACCTGGTGGAAGGCCTTGGCCATTGCGGTGCGTGCCACACGCCACGGGCGCTGACCATGCAGGAAAAAGCCCTGAGTGCCGCTGACGGCAATGCCTTCCTGTCCGGCAGCGCGCCGCTGGAAGGTTGGATCGCCAAAAGCCTGCGCGGTGACCACAAGGATGGCCTCGGCAGCTGGAGCGAGGAGCAACTGGTGCAGTTCCTCAAGACCGGCCGCAGTGACCGCAGCGCGGTATTTGGTGGCATGAGCGACGTGGTCGTCCACAGCATGCAGTACATGTCGGAAAATGACCTGACGGCTATCGCCCGTTACCTCAAGAGCCTGCCGGCGGTGAATTCCAAGGATCAGCCGCACCAGTACGACAAGCAAGTGGCCGAGGCGTTGTGGAAAGGCGATGACAGCCAGCGCGGCGCCTCGGTGTATATCGACAACTGTGCGGCCTGCCACCGTACCGATGGCCATGGCTACACGCGGGTGTTCCCAGCGCTGGCGGGCAACCCGGTAGTGCAGACGGCGGATGCCACGTCGTTGATCAACATCGTGTTGAACGGCGGCACCTTGCCGGCGACCCACGCGGCGCCGTCGACCTTCACCATGCCGGCGTTCGCCTGGCGGTTGTCGGATCAGGAAGTGGCGGATGTGGTGAGCTTCATCCGTGGCAGCTGGGGCAATAAGGGCGCCCCGGTTAACGCCAGCGATGTGAAGGACCTGCGCCACAACGACATGCGCACTACCTCCGGTGATGACCTGGGGCAAGTGACGCAGAAGCACTGAGGCTTGCCTGACCGCCAAACGGCACTGGTCAGAACCCTCGCGTCTCGATACTGTATATAAAAACAGTATCGAGGCGCTTTCATGTCTACTCCGCTGCCGCCCCGTGGCCGGGGCACGGCCACCAACCTGCATAATCGCTTTGCCCCTACGGTGAGCGTCGCCGAGGACGATGGCTGGTTTCAGGAAGTGCCTCCGACCCAGGGCACCGAAGTGCGTATCGAGACGGCCAAGAGCATCATCACCCGTAACAACTCGCCGGACTTGCCGTTCGATCGTTCCATCAACCCCTATCGTGGCTGCGAGCATGGTTGCATCTACTGCTATGCGCGGCCCAGTCATGCCTATTGGGACATGTCGCCGGGGTTGGATTTCGAAACCAAACTGATCGCCAAGACCAATGCCGCGGACGTGCTGGAGCAGCAGCTGTCGAAGCCGGGTTATGTGTGCGCGCCGATCAACCTGGGTTCCAATACCGACCCGTACCAGCCGATCGAGCGTGAGTACAGGATTACCCGGCAAACCCTCGAAGTGCTGCTGCGTTATCGGCATCCGGTGACCATCATCACCAAGGGCTCGCTGATTTTGCGCGACCTGGACCTGCTCACCGAGTTGGCGCGCCAGCGATTGGTGGCGGTTATGATCAGCCTCACCAGCCTGGACGATGAGCTCAAGCGCATCCTGGAGCCGCGCACGGCGGCGCCCAAGGCACGGTTGCGGGCGATTCGGGTGATGCGTGAGGCGGGGATCCCGGTGGGCGTGCTGTGTTCGCCGATGATCCCGATGATCAACGACAGCGAATTGGAGAGCCTGCTGACCGAGGCCCATGCTGCGGGCGCGCAAAGTGCGGCGTACATGATGTTGCGCCTGCCGCTGGAGGTGGCGCCGCTGTTCGAGGAGTGGCTGGCGGCGCATTACCCGCAACGGGCGGCTCATGTGATGAGCCTTGTGCGCCAGGTGCGTGGCGGTGAGGTGTATGACAGCCGTTTTGGCGTACGCATGCGCGGTGAAGGGCCGTTTGCCGATTTGCTGGCCCAGCGCTTCAGCAAGGCGATCAAGCGCCTGGGGCTCGATCGGCGGGAAGGTTTCAATCTGGACTGTACGGCCTTTTGCCCACCGGGCAGGCAGATGGCTTTGTTGTAGACTGAAGAGGAAAGGTTTGCCTTTCTTGTAGGAATGGTCTCACTTTGACATCACTGAAACCCGCGATCTAGAGCGGTTCATTCAGTTTGAGTTAAGTTTCGGCGGTTACCTTGTTCAGCGAGTGACTGATGAGTCGGCGGCCCGGTTTTGAGGCGTTTGCAACTGTTCTCTTGGCCCGGCGTCGAACTGACCTGAAAGCTCCCCTGCATTAATCAAGAGGATGAATCATGAGTGACCAGGATAAACAGCCGTTGGCTGCGTCGGCTTCAGCCCCTCAGGTGGCGGAAACCGCCGATGCAGCGCTTAAGCATATCGTTGACGGCTTTTTGCATTTCCATCACGACGTCTTCCCCCAGCAGGAAGAACTGTTCAAGAAACTCGCCACGGCCCAGAGCCCACGGGCGATGTTCATCACGTGCGCCGACTCGCGCATCGTGCCCGAGCTGATCACCCAGAGTTCGCCTGGCGACCTGTTCGTGACGCGTAACGTCGGTAACGTGGTGCCGCCTTACGGCCAGATGAACGGCGGTGTGTCCACTGCCATCGAGTACGCGGTATTGGCCTTGGGCGTGCAGCACATCATTGTCTGCGGGCACTCCGATTGCGGCGCCATGCGTGCGGTACTCAACCCCGCCAGCCTGGAGAAAATGCCAACCGTCAGGGCCTGGTTGCGGCATGCCGAAGTTGCCAAGTCCATGGTTGAAGACAACTGTGACTGCGCCAACGAAGGCGAGAGCATGAAGGTGCTGACCGAAGAAAACGTCATCGCCCAGCTGCAACATTTGCGCACCCACCCTTCCGTGGCTTCGCGCATGGCCAATGGTCATTTGTTTATCCATGGTTGGATCTACAACATCGAGACCAGTGAAATCCGGGCCTACGATGCGGACCAGTCAGCGTTCCGCTCGTTGAGCGGTGACGGGCCGATTCCTTCCGCGACGCCTAAAGCGCGCTTCTAAAACACTTCCCTGCCGGGTAAAGCGGTGGCTGCCATGGACGCAGCCAGGCTTTGCCGCGCCCGGCGAATGCCTCGGGAGAGTCATCATGCGTGCTGCTCAATTCAAAGCTGTATTGCCACGGGAGCTGCTCGCCTCGGTGGTTGTGTTTCTGGTCGCCCTGCCGTTGTGCATGGGGATCGCGATTGCCTCTGGCATGCCGCCGGCAAAAGGTCTGATCACCGGGATCATCGGTGGCCTGGTGGTGGGTTGGCTGGCAGGCTCGCCGCTGCAGGTCAGTGGTCCCGCAGCAGGCCTGGCTGTGTTGGTGTTCGAGCTGGTGCGTCAGCACGGCATGCTGATGCTGGGCCCAATCTTGTTGTTGGCGGGCTTCCTGCAATTGGTGGCCGGGCGGTTGCGCCTGGGCTGCTGGTTCCGCGTCACGGCGCCGGCTGTGGTGTACGGCATGCTGGCGGGGATTGGCGTGCTGATTGTGCTGTCCCAGATTCACGTGATGCTCGACGGCGCGCCCAAGCCTTCCGGGCTGGATAACCTGGCGGGGTTCCCGGCGGCGTTGGCCGCGGCGATCCCAACCTTGGGCGGCGGCCTGGGGTGGCAGGCGGGATTGCTGGGGTTGTCGACCATGCTGGTGATGTACGCCTGGGACAAATTGCGCCCGCAACGCCTGCGCTTTGTGCCGGGCGCCTTGTTGGGTGTGGGCCTGACCACTGCGGTGAGCCTGGTACTGGCGCTGCAGGTCAAGCGTGTGGAAGTCCCGGAAAACCTCGCTGACGCTATCGACTGGCTACGCCCCAGTGACCTGCTCAACCTCGCCGACCCGCAACTGCTGATCGCCGCCTTCGCCGTGGCATTTATCGCGAGCGCCGAAACCCTGCTTTCCGCTGCGGCGGTCGATCGTATGCACAGTGGTCAGCGTTCTGATTTCGATAAGGAATTGTCCGCCCAGGGCGTAGGCAACATGCTCTGTGGCCTGGTCGGTGCCTTGCCGATGACCGGTGTAATCGTGCGCAGCTCGGCCAACGTGCAGGCCGGTGCGACCACCCGTCTGTCGGCGATGTTCCACGGCCTGTGGCTGCTGGCGTTCGTGCTGTTGCTGTCGAGTGTGCTGCAAAGCATTCCGGTGGCGAGCCTGGCGGGTGTGTTGGTGTACACCGGGATCAAGCTGGTGGACATCAAGGCGTTCAAGGCACTGGGGCGCTATGGACGGATGCCGATGTTTACCTACGCGGCCACGGCGTTGGCGATCATCTTTACCGACCTGCTGACCGGCGTGCTGGTGGGCTTCGGGTTGACGTTGGTCAAGCTGGCGTTCAAGGCGTCACGCCTGAAAGTGAGCCTGATCGATTTGCCTAAAGAGGGTGAAATGGAACTGCGTCTGACAGGCGCGGCGACCTTCTTGAAAGTGCCGGCGCTCACCCAGGTGCTGTCGACGGTGCCTGAGGGGACCACCCTGCATGTGCCGTTGAGCAACTTGAGTTACATCGACCATTCCTGCCTGGAGCTGCTGGAGGAGTGGGGGCGGGCCAATGCGGCCAAGGGCTCGACGCTGGTGATCGAGGCGCGTGGGTTGAAGCGACGGCTGGAAGGTCGGGTCAGGATGACGACGGGGATAGGTTCCGCGCCAGCCTAACCACCCAGGAGCCCTGTGAGAGCCGGGCAAACCCGGCTCCCACATTTGATCATTTGCGACCCAGGAAACTAAGCCGGCTGATCCAACGCCAACTCAACCCCCAACTGCCGCGACAGGCACGGCCAGCGCTTCCACGCCGCTTCCGTGTCCGGGCTTTTGAGCGTCTCGCGGTAAGCCTCCACCGACTCCAGCGCAAAGCTGTCTTCGTTGAGCATTTCATCCACCGCGTGGTGCACCGCTTCATCCAACTGATTGGCGAAGGTTTCGCCAATCAGTTGGTGGGCGATGACATTGGCCACCGTGGTATCTGCCGGAATCAACGGCTGGCCAAAGTGCTTGATATACAGATCATTCACCTCTTCAACCAATCGATGCGCCAAGTAGGCCTCGTCCAGCAGGCCGTCGAGGCCTTCGTGGCCGGCCAGGATCGCGGGTGGTTGCAGGAAGAAATGCTCGGCAATCTTCAGCACCGGTTTGATCTGGCTTTCGATTCCGGCTTCGCGGGCCACGTCGTTGGCGGCGTCCAGCAAATCCGGGACGAGGTCGATGTAGGCGCTGACAAAGCGGGTCATGACAATGTTGCGATCACCGTCAGCCAGGGAAATGGCCGAATGCAGGTGCGGCAATTGTTTTTCCAGTTGCTGGGCAAGCTGGCCCGTGCTGGCTTCGTGTTGATGGGCACGGGAAATCTGCTCGCGCAATGCGGCGGTGTTCATGAAAGCTCCAGTGATGCAGGCGTAGGAAAAGGGAGAGGATAAGGTAGCTCGTTTATACGAGCGCCTAAGACGCATTTGTCATAATTATTTCATGGTTATGCGCCCGCGTTATATCGAATTGCCATCGTTCGTCGGATAAACGATTCCGCCCCCGGTTTTATTAGCCCTGACCGGTCATTTTGACTCATTTGCCCCTACACATTGCGGGGTTGCAGAGCCTGTCTATACTCGGATTTGTACGCGATTAGCTGATGACGCCAGACTGCATAAGCAGGCAAGGCCAGGCGGTTGTAAGCAGTATGGAAGCCGCTCCCTTCGACGCAGGTGCAAACCGGCGGGATAACAAGAACGATAAGGGGAACCCGCAATGATGCGACATCCACACGTTTGGATGGGCCTCCTGTTGTGGTCAGTATTCGGCCAGGCACATGCCGCCTGGACAACGAATATGGCGCCAGGGGCGACAGAAGTCAGTCACGCTGTGTTCGACCTGCACATGACCATTTTCTGGATCTGTGTGGTGATCGGCATCATCGTGTTTGGCGCGATGTTCTGGTCGATGATCGTTCATCGCCGGTCCACGGGCCAGGTCGCGGCCAAGTTCCACGAGAGCACCACCGTGGAAATCCTCTGGACCGTCGTGCCCTTGCTGATCCTGATCGCGATGGCCATTCCGGCTACCAAGACCCTGATCAATATCTACGACAGCAGTGAATCGGATATCGATATCCAGGTCACCGGCTACCAGTGGAAGTGGCATTACAAATACCTGGGCCAGGACGTGGAGTTCTTCAGCAACCTGGCCACGCCCGCCGAACAGATCCATAACCAGGCCACCAAGGGCGAACACTACCTATTGGAAGTCGACCAGCCGCTGGTGCTGCCGGTGGGCGCCAAGGTGCGTTTCCTGGTGACGGCCGCCGACGTGATCCACTCCTGGTGGGTGCCGGCCTTTGCGGTCAAGCGCGACGCCATTCCTGGGTTCGTCAACGAGGCCTGGACCCGCGTTGAGAAGCCCGGCATCTACCGTGGCCAGTGCGCCGAACTGTGCGGCAAGGACCACGGCTTCATGCCCATCGTGGTCGAGGTCAAGTCCAAGGCCGACTACGAGACCTGGCTGGGCGAGCGCAAGGCAGAGGCCGCCAAGCTCAAGGAGCTGACCTCCAAAGAGTGGACGCTGGAAGAGCTGGTGGCCCGTGGTGACAAGGTCTACCACACCACCTGCGTGGCCTGTCACCAGGCCGAAGGCCAGGGCCTGCCGCCGATGTTCCCGGCGCTCAAGGGCTCCAAGATCGCGACCGGCCCTGCGGCTGACCACCTGAGTCTCGTCTACCACGGCAAGCCCGGCACCGCGATGGCGGCCTTCGGCAAGCAGCTCTCGGAAGTGGACATCGCCGCCGTGGTGACCTACGAGCGCAATGCCTGGGGCAACAACAAAGGCGACATGGTCACGCCTAAAGACGTGCTGGCCATCAAGCAGGCGGAAAGCAAATGACCTCTCTCAAGGCGTTTACCTCGACCCGCCCCGCCCACCCGCTTGCAGGAGAACGGCCATGAGCGCTGTGATCGATGACCATGGTCACGCCGACCATGCCCACGGCCCCGCCAAGGGGTTGATGCGCTGGGTGCTGACCACCAACCACAAAGACATCGGCACCATGTACCTGTGGTTCGCCTTCGCCATGTTCCTGCTTGGCGGCTCGTTCGCCATGGTGATCCGGGCCGAGCTGTTCCAGCCCGGCCTGCAGATCGTGCAGCCAGCGTTCTTCAACCAGATGACCACTATGCACGGGCTGATCATGGTGTTCGGCGCGGTGATGCCGGCGTTTGTCGGCCTGGCCAACTGGATGATCCCGCTGATGATCGGCGCGCCCGACATGGCCCTGCCGCGCATGAACAACTTCAGTTTCTGGCTGTTGCCGGCGGCGTTCCTGTTGCTGGTTTCGACGCTGTTCACGCCCGGAGGCGGGCCGAACTTCGGCTGGACCTTCTACGCGCCGCTCTCCACCACCTACGCGCCGGAAAGCGTGACGTTCTTTATCTTCGCGATCCACCTGATGGGCATCAGTTCGATCATGGGCGCGATCAACGTGGTCGCCACCATCCTCAACCTGCGTGCGCCGGGCATGACCTTGATGAAAATGCCGCTGTTCGTCTGGACCTGGCTGATCACCGCGTTCCTGCTGATCGCGGTGATGCCGGTGCTGGCGGGCTGCGTGACCATGATGCTGATGGATATCCATTTCGGCACCAGCTTCTTCAGTGCGGCCGGCGGTGGTGACCCGGTGTTGTTCCAGCACGTGTTCTGGTTCTTCGGTCACCCTGAGGTGTACATCATGATCCTGCCGGCCTTCGGCGCCGTCAGCTCGATCATCCCGACCTTCTCGCGCAAGCCGCTGTTCGGCTACACCTCGATGGTCTACGCCACGGCGAGCATCGCCTTCTTGTCGTTTATCGTGTGGGCGCACCACATGTTCGTGGTGGGCATTCCGCTGGTGGGCGAGTTGTTCTTCATGTACGCCACGCTTCTGATCGCCGTGCCCACAGGGGTGAAGGTGTTCAACTGGGTCAGCACCATGTGGCAAGGCTCGCTGACCTTCGAGACGCCGATGCTGTTTGCCGTGGCCTTTGTGATCCTCTTCACTATCGGCGGGTTCTCCGGGCTGATGCTGGCGATTGCCCCGGCGGACTTCCAGTACCACGACACTTATTTTGTGGTGGCGCATTTCCATTACGTACTGGTGCCCGGCGCGATCTTCGGCATCTTCGCCTCAGCCTACTACTGGCTGCCGAAATGGACCGGCCACATGTACGACGAAACCCTGGGCAAGCTGCACTTCTGGCTGTCTTTCGTCGGCATGAACATGGCGTTTTTCCCGATGCACTTCGTCGGGCTGGCGGGCATGCCGCGCCGGGTGCCGGACTACAACCTGCAGTTCGCCGATTTCAACATGGTCTCGTCGATTGGCGCGTTCATGTTTGGCGCCACACAGATCTTCTTCCTGTTCATTGTGATCAAGTGCATCCGTGGCGGCCCGCCGGCACCCGCCAAACCGTGGGATGGCGCTGAAGGCCTGGAGTGGAGCGTCCCGTCGCCGGCGCCATACCACACCTTCACCACGCCGCCGGAGGTCAAATGAACAGGATGACGGGAGGCTGCCATGGCTGAGTCCGTGCCCACCAAGCGCCTGGTCACCCGCCTGCTGATTCTGGTGGTGGCGATGTTCGCCTTTGGCTTTGCGTTGGTGCCGATCTACGACGTGATGTGCAAGGCGTTCGGCATCAACGGCAAGACAGCCGGGCAGTACGAGGGCGAGCAGATCGTCGACCCAACGCGTCAGGTGCGTGTGCAGTTTTTGTCCACCAACGCCATCGACATGGTCTGGGATTTTTACGCCAAGGCTGACGAAGTGGTGGTCAATCCGGGCGCGGTGACCGAGATGCTGTTCGTGGCCCACAACCCCACCGACAAGCCGATGACGGCCCAGGCCGTGCCCAGTATTTCCCCGGCCGAAGCGGCGATGTACTTCCACAAGACCGAGTGCTTTTGCTTCACCCAGCAAGTGTTGCAACCGGGCCAGCGCATCGAGATGCCGGTGCGTTTCATTGTCGACCGCGACATGCCCAAGGATGTGAAGCATCTGACCCTGGCGTACACGCTGTTTGATATCACTGCGCGCCAACCGCCGGTGGCTGCCCACAGCGGCGGCTAGCTACTGTTTGCCCCCTCAATCAGGAGAGCGAATACATGTCGTCTCATGATACGTACTACGTACCAGCGCAAAGCAAATGGCCAATAATTGCCACGTTTGGCCTGTTGATCACGGTGTACGGACTGGGTCTGTGGTTCAACGACCTTAAAGCCGCGCGGGCGGAATCCCACGGCCCGTGGATCTTTTTCGTTGGCGGGCTGTTATTGGCCTACATGCTGTTCGGCTGGTTCGGCGCGGTGATCAAGGAAAGCCGCGCCGGTTTGTACAGTTCGCAGATGGACCGCTCGTTCCGCTGGGGCATGACCTGGTTCATCTTTTCCGAGGTGATGTTCTTTATCGCTTTCTTCGGTGCGCTGTTTTACGTGCGCCACATGTCGGCGCCCTGGCTGGCGGGTGAAGGCTCCAAGGGCGTCGCACATATGCTGTGGCCGAACTTCGAGTTTGCCTGGCCGTTGCTGAATAACCCCGACCCGAAAATGTACCCGGCACCGGAAGGCACCATCAGCCCGTGGGGCCTGCCGCTGGTGAACACCATTCTGCTGGTGAGCTCCAGCGTGACCATCACCATCGCCCACCACGCGCTGCGTAAAGGCCATCGTGGCGCGCTGAAAATCTGGCTGGCGATCACTGTGCTGTTGGGCCTGGCGTTCCTGGGGTTTCAGGCCGAGGAATACATCCACGCCTATAAAGAGCTGGGCCTGACCTTGGGCTCCGGCGTGTACGGCGCGACGTTCTTCATGCTCACCGGGTTCCACGGCGCTCACGTCACCATCGGCACCATCATTCTGTTCGTGATGCTGATGCGCATCCTCAAGGGGCATTTCAACGCCGAGCACCAGTTCGGTTTCGAGGCGGCCAGTTGGTATTGGCACTTTGTGGATGTGGTGTGGATCGGCCTGTTTTTCTTCGTCTATGTGCTGTGAGGCGCTTTACCACGGCGCATGAGACACCAGCTGGCCGCTGAAAAAGCCCCAGGCGATCAGCGCTACGGTGACCACGGCCAGTACGACACGCACGGTCAAGGCAGTGACGAGGCGATTGGAGTTGCCCTCGTCCTTGACCAGGAAGAACAAGCCACTGAACAGGCTCACGACGGTCGCGATCAGCATCAGGGCAATAGCGGCTTTGAGCATGGTCGGGCTCCAACGGGATGGGCGGGCAATGAAAACAAGTATAGCCAGCGCCATAAAATGCTTTCGGCCGGGAATCGCACCGACATTGGTGGTGTTGGTGCTGCTGCCGTTGATGGTCGGCCTGGGGTTCTGGCAGTTGTCTCGCGGCCATGAAAAACAGCTGCTGGTGGACAGCTACGCCGAGCGGCGCGCGGCTGAGCCGATCAGCAGCACGCAACTTAACGACATGGCGGACCCGGCCTTCCGCCGCGTTCGTCTGCGCGGCCAATTTGACGCCGAACACAGCGTATTCCTCGACAACCGCATGCGCGATGGCAAGGCCGGCGTAGAGCTGCTGCAACCCTTCCACGACCAGGCCAGTGGCCTGTGGCTGTTGCTCAATCGCGGTTGGCTGCCCTGGCCGGATCGGCGCACGCCGCCCGTCTTCACCACGCCGGATCAGCCGCTGAACCTTGATGCCTGGGTGTACGTCGCCCCCGGCGAAACCTTCCAATTGCACCCGGACCCCGCGACCGCGCAATGGCCACGCTTGCTGACGGCTTTGCACCCCGCCGCGCTTTGGGCTGAGTTGGGTCGCAACGGTTTCGCCTATGAGTTGCGGGCCGAAGCCGGCCCCGGCACCTATGAAACCACCTGGCCGATCGTCGCCATGGGCCCGGAAAAACACTTGGCGTATGCCGTGCAGTGGTTCGCCATGTCGCTGGCGTTGCTGGCGCTTTATCTCTACCTCGGATGGCACAACAAAAAGGAGAAGCCCCATGGGAGCGGCCACGAATCCACTCAACATGTCTGAAGCCCCGAATCGGCGTAAAGGCCGTTGGCAGTTGATCCTGATCCTGATGATGGTGATCGGGCCCATGGCGCTGGCCACCTTTATGTACAAGCTGCAGTTCTGGGTGCCGGAGAACCGCAGCTACCACGGCGAGATGATTGGCAACGGCCAGACCCGCGCCGATATTGGCGTACAGGCCGATGAGCAGCGCTGGCAACTGCTGGTGACCGCACCCACTGCCTGTGCAGCGGATTGCCAGCAATTGGTGTACCTCGCACGCCAACTGCAAATCAGCCTGGGTCGAGATGCCTCCCGCGCCAGCCATGCCTTGGCCAGCGCGCAGCCGGTGAGCGCGGAGTACGAGGCCAAGTTGAAAATTGAATACCCGCAGCTGCAACGCTACCCGCTGGACTTGTCGACCTTCAGCAAAGACGCTGCCGCGCCGGGTGATGCGCAACTGTGGATCGTCGATCCCCACGGCAACCTGGTGTTGCGCTACGACGCCAAGGTCAAGGGCAAGGATTTGCTCAACGACCTGCGCCACCTGCTGAAACTGTCGAACATCGGATAAGGGCATCGTCATGGCCAAACCTGGATTTCGCCTCGCGTTGTTTGCCACCTTGCTGGCGCTGATCGTCGTGCTGCTCGGCGCCTATACGCGCCTGACCCACGCCGGCCTGGGTTGCCCGGATTGGCCGGGCTGCTACGGCTTCATCAGCGTGCCCAAGACCGAAGCCCAGTTGGCTCATGCCGAGCTGCATTTCCCCGATACGCCGGTGGAGGCCGACAAGGGCTGGGCCGAGATGACCCATCGCTATTTCGCCGGCACCCTGGGCTTGCTGATCGTGTTGCTGGCTGCGCGTTCGTGGAGCCATCGGCGCGACCCCGGCCAGCCGGTGAAGCTGCCGCTGTTCCTGCTGGCGGTGGTCTTCGCCCAGGCGGCGTTTGGCATGTGGACGGTGACATTGAAGTTATGGCCGCAGGTGGTGACGGGGCATTTATTGGGCGGCTTTGCGACCTTGAGCCTGCTGTTTCTGCTGACCTTGCGCTTGTCCGGCGTATTGCCCGCTTTGATCGTGCCCAAGCGCCTGCAATATTGGGCGACGGCGGGCCTGGTGCTGGTGATCGGCCAGATCGCGCTGGGGGGCTGGGTCAGTTCCAACTACGCGGCGGTGGCCTGTATCGATCTGCCGACATGCCACGGCGAATGGTGGCCGGCGGCGGATTTCGCCAATGGCTTTCATCTGACCCAGCACATCGGGCCCAATTACTTGGGCGGACAACTGGACAGCGAGGCGCGCACGGCCATCCACCTGACCCACCGCATTGGCGCCGTCATCGTCAGCCTGGTGCTGCTGGGCCTGGCCTGGCAACTGCGGGCAGTGGGCATGACGCGCTTGGCCGGCTTGCTGCTGATCGCCCTAGCGGCGCAAATCTGTCTGGGCTTGAGCAATGTGTATTTCCACTTGCCGCTGCCGGTGGCGGTCGGGCACAACGCTGGCGGTGCGGCCTTGTTGCTGACGCTGGTACTGGTCAACTACCACGCCCGTACCAGCCTGGTCCGGGTGCGCAACCAGCTGCCGTTCGGCTGGCGTTTTATCCCACGCAAACACGTATCGGGCCTCATCACCCTTAAAGGAGAGATGCCATGGCGACCTTGATCGGTGCGCGTCACGGCCAGGCGATCTGGCGTGACTACCTGGAGCTGACCAAGCCGAAAGTGGTGGTGTTGATGCTCATCACCTCCCTGGTAGGGATGTTCCTGGCGACCCGCGCGGGCGTGCCATGGACGGTGCTGGTGTTCGGCAACCTGGGGATAGCCCTGTGTGCGGGCGGCGCGGCGGCCGTGAACCATGTGGTGGACCGGCGGATTGACGCCGTAATGGCTCGCACCCATAAGCGGCCGCTGGCAGAGGGGCGTGTATCGCCGCTGGCGGCGCTGGCCTTTGCATTGTTTCTGGCTGTTGCGGGATTGGCGCTGCTGTTGGCGTTCACCAACCCGCTGGCGGCCTGGCTGACCTTGGCTTCGCTGCTTGGCTATGCCGTGATCTATACCGGTTTTCTCAAGCGGGCGACGCCGCAGAATATCGTCATCGGCGGCCTGGCTGGCGCGGCGCCGCCGCTGTTGGGATGGGTGGCCGTCACCGGGCATGTCAGCGCAGAGCCCCTGTTGCTGGTGCTGATCATCTTCGCCTGGACCCCGCCGCACTTCTGGGCCCTGGCCATTCACCGCAAGGAAGAATACGCCAAGGCCGATATCCCGATGCTGCCGGTGACCCACGGCGAGCATTACACCAAGGTGCATATCCTGCTCTACACCTTCGCCCTGCTGGCGGTGAGCCTGATGCCCTATGTGATCCACATGAGCGGCCTGCTCTACCTTGCGTGCGCACTGGTATTGGGCGGGCGCTTTCTGCAATGGGCCTGGGTGTTGTACCGTGGCGGTCGGCCGCACGCGGCGATCAACACCTTCAAGTACTCTATCTGGTACTTGCTGCTGCTGTTTATCGCGCTGCTCCTCGACCACTACCTACTGTTGAACCTATGACTCGAACTCAAAAAACTGTCTTCATCCTGGTGGCCCTGGTGGCATTGATCATGGGCCTGACCGTCAACAAAGTGCTCTCGGGCAAAGGCCAGGGCGATCCCACCGCCTTGATCGACGCCGGCATCATCCTGTTGCCGCAAAGCCGTCAGTTGCCGCCGGTGACCATGACCAATCAGGAAGGTCAGCCGGTGGTGGTCAACGAATTGAAAGGCAAGTGGAGCTTGTTATTCTTCGGCTACACCTTCTGCCCGGACATCTGCCCGACCACCCTTGCCCAGCTGCGCCAGATCAAGAGCGAATTGCCCAAGGACGTTGTGGATAAGTTGCAGGTGATCTTGGTCAGCGTCGATCCGCATCGCGACACGCCGACTCAGCTCAAGCAGTACCTGGGTTACTTCGATCCGCAGTTTGTCGGGTTGACCGGTGCGAATGTCGAGGAGGTGCAGAAGGTGTCGAATGCGGTGAGCATTCCGTTCATTCCGGCCGATACCAGCAAGCCCAACTACACCGTCGACCACAGTGGCAACCTGGCGCTGATCGGGCCGGATGGAACCCAGCGCGGGTTCATCCGTGCGCCGTTGAACAACCAGAAGCTGGTGGCGCAGTTGCCTGCATTGCTACAGCGCCCATAAACAAAACCCCCATTCGACCGGGTCGGATGGGGGTTTTGTTGTTTCAGCGGTGGATCAGAATGCCGGCTTGATCGCGCCTTTGTACTTCTCTTCGATGAACTTCTTCACTTCAGGCGTGTGCAGGGCTGCAACCAGCTTCTTCACGGCGTCCGAGTCTTTGTTGTCTTCGCGGGTCACCAGGATGTTCACGTAAGGCGAGTCGCTGCCTTCGATGACCAGCGCATCCTTGGATGGGTCCAGCTTGGCTTCCAGCGCGTAGTTGGTGTTGATCAGCGCCAGGTCGACCTGGGTCAGCACGCGCGGCAGGGTGGCGGCTTCCAGTTCGCGGAATTTCAGGCTTTTAGGGTTGGCGGTGATGTCCTTGATGGTCGACAGGATGTTGGTCGGGTCCTTCAGGGTGATCAGGCCGTTCTTGGCCAGCAGCAGCAGGGCGCGGCCGCCGTTGGTGGCATCGTTCGGGATGACCACGTTGGCGCCGCTTGGCAGCTCGTCCAGCTTCTTGTACTTGCTGGAGTAGGCGCCCAGAGGTTCCAGGTGCACAGCGCCAACGCTCACCAGGTGAGTGCCCTTGGCCTTGTTGAACTCATCCAGGTACGGCTGGTGCTGGAAGAAGTTGGCGTCCAAGCGCTTTTCAGCGACTTGTACGTTCGGCTGCACGTAATCGGTGAAGACTTTGACCTGCAGGTCTACGCCTTCTTTGGCGAGGGCAGGTTTCACGAATTCCAGGATTTCCGCATGAGGCACCGGCGAAGCAGCGACCGTGATGGTCTCGGCGTGGGCGGAAAACGCGGCAACGGCGGCGAAAGCAACCAGTAGTTTTTTCATCCAACAAGCTCCTTGTTCGGGCATGTACCGGCGTGCGGCCGGCAATGGCCGTTATTTTCGAGAAAAGTGCACCACCAGCTTGTCGCCGACGGTTTGCAGAATTTGCACCAGGATCAGCAGCATCACTACGGTGACCACCATCACATCGGTCTGGAAACGCTGGTAACCGAAACGGATCGCCAGGTCACCGAGGCCTCCGGCACCGACCACACCGGCCATCGCCGTGTAGGACACCAGTGTAATCGCCGTCACCGTAATCGCTGCGAAAATGCCAGGACGGGCTTCGGGCAGCAAGGCGTTGGTAATGATCTGGCGTGTGCTGGCGCCCATGGATTGGGTGGCCTCGATGATGCCGCGGTCCACTTCACGCAGGGCGGTTTCCACCAGGCGCGCGAAGAACGGCGTTGCCCCCACGACCAGCGGCGGAATCGCACCCGCCACGCCCAGCGAAGTGCCGGTGATCAGGACGGTGAACGGGATCATCACGATCAACAGGATGATGAACGGCAGCGAGCGCAGGATGTTCACGATCAGCGACAGCAGCGCGTACAGGCCTTTCTGTTCGAACAGTTGGCGCGGGCTGGTCAGGAACAACAGCACGCCCAGCGGCAGGCCGAGCACCACGGTGAAGAACAGCGAGCCGAACAGCATGGTCATGGTGTCGCCGGTAGCGAGCCAGATTTCCGACCAGTCGATATTGGCGAAGAAACTCAACAGGACGTCCATTAGCGCAGGATCTCCATGTGGACGTCAGCGGCGGTGAAGCGCGCAAACGCGGCTTCCATGTCGCCACCGGTGACGGCGAGGGTCAATTGCCCGTAAGGGATGTCTTTGATGCGGTCGATACGACCGGCGAGGATGCTGTAGTCCACACCCGTTTCGCGGGCGACGGTGCCCAGCAACGGCGCGTAAGTCGCTTCGCCCTGGAATGTCAGGCGCACGATGCGGCCTGGCACATGGGCAAAGTCGTCGCGTTGCTCGTTTTCGTCGACCTGCTCGGACTCTTGCACGAAGCGCTTGGTGGTCGGGTGCTTGGGATGCAGGAACACATCGGCCACCGAGCCTTGCTCGACGATCACGCCCGCGTCCATTACGGCCACCTGGTCGCAGACGCGGCGGATCACGTCCATTTCATGGGTGATCAACACGATGGTCAGCTTCAACTCGCGGTTGATCTCGGCCAGCAGTTGCAGCACCGAGGCGGTGGTCTGCGGGTCAAGGGCGCTGGTGGCTTCGTCGCACAGCAGGATCTTCGGCTTGGTCGCCAGGGCGCGGGCGATGCCGACGCGTTGTTTCTGGCCACCGGACAACTGTGCCGGGTATTTCTTGGCGTGGTCCGACAAGCCCACGCGCGCCAGCAACTCCGCGACACGCAGGTCGATGTCCTTGCGCGACAATTCGCCGGCCAGGGTCAGTGGCAGTGCCACGTTATCGGCGACGGTCTTGGACGCCAGCAGGTTGAAGTGCTGGAAAATCATCCCGACCTGCTGGCGGAAACGGCGCAGGCCGTTGGCGTCCAAGGCGGTGACTTCTTCGCCGTCCACCGTGATCTGGCCGCCACTCGGTTCTTCGAGGCGGTTGATCAGGCGCAGCAGTGTACTTTTGCCCGCGCCGGAATGACCGATCAGACCAAACACCTGGCCGTTCTCGACGGTCAGGCTGGTGGGGTGCAGCGCGGGAATATCCCTACCGGCGACGCGGTAGGTTTTATGGACGTTTTGAAACTCGATCACGTAGCGAACCTTGTGGGGCGCATGGAAAAGGGATCAGCGGTTAGCCGGGCGCGCATTTTAGCCTGTCCGTATAGCGTTTCTTAGCATTTATTTCGCATTCATCCAGCGATTTGGCAATAACGCGATCAAAGGTCATAAAAAAGGAACGGCCCAAAACCCCATCAGTCACTACTTAAGCAATGCGATTCCCGGGTGCCGTGCCTGGGTCTGAATAAGGAGTTTTGACTGATGAGTACGAAAAAGCCAAAGAGCGAACTCGCCGGAACCGACACCCTGGACCGTAAGAACACCAATGCCAAGCTGGAGGCCTTGGAAGAATTCCGCTCTGACGCGACTGGCCAGGCCCTGCGTACCAACCAAGGTGTAAAGATTTCCGACAACCAGAACAGCTTGAAGGTCGGCGCGCGCGGGCCTTCGCTGCTCGAAGATTTCATCATGCGTGAAAAGATCACGCATTTTGACCATGAGCGCATCCCGGAGCGCATCGTGCATGCGCGCGGCACCGGTGCCCATGGTTACTTTCAGACCTATGAGAACCATTCGGCGCTGACCAAGGCCGGTTTCCTGCGTGATCCTGGGCACAAAACCCCGGTGTTCCTGCGCTTTTCCACTGTGCAAGGCCCGCGTGGCTCGGGTGATACGGTGCGCGACGTACGTGGTTTTGCCGTGAAGTTCTTCACCGACGAGGGCAACTTCGACCTGGTCGGTAACAACATGCCGGTGTTTTTCATTCAGGATGCGATCAAGTTTCCTGACTTTGTCCATGCGGTAAAACCTGAGCCCCACAACGAGATTCCTACCGGCGGTTCGGCCCACGATACGTTCTGGGACTTCGTGTCGCTGCAGCCGGAATCGGCGCATATGGTGATTTGGGCAATGTCCGACCGAGCGATTCCTAAAAGCCTACGGGCCATGCAAGGCTTTGGCGTACATACCTTTCGCTTCATCAACGCCGAAGGGACGTCCAACTTCGTTAAATTCCACTGGCGCCCTACTGCCGGCACCTGCTCGCTGGTGTGGGACGAAGCGCAAAAGCTCGCCGGTAAAGATACCGACTACCATCGCCGCGATCTCTGGGAAGCCATTGAGATGGGCGATTACCCCGAGTGGGAATTGGGCGTGCAGGTGATTCCTGAGGATAAGGAGCATGCGTTCGACTTCGACATCCTCGACCCGACCAAGCTCATCCCGGAAGAACTGGTGCCTATCACCCCGCTGGGCAAGATGGTGCTGAACCGCAACCCGGACAACTTCTTTGCTGAAGTCGAGCAAGTCGCCTTCTGCCCAGGCCACATCGTGCCGGGCATCGACTTCTCCAATGACCCTTTGCTACAAGGCCGTCTGTTTTCCTACACCGATACGCAGATCAGCCGACTCGGTGGCCCGAACTTTCATGAGCTGCCGATCAACCGTCCGGTGGCGCCTTTCCACAATGGCCAGCGCGATGCCATGCACCGCACCACTATCGACAAAGGGCGTGCGGCCTACGAGCCCAACTCCATCGATGGCGGCTGGCCCAAGGAAACCCCGCCTGCGGCGCAGGACGGCGGCTTCGAGTCGTACCATGAGCGTATCGACGCCCATAAGGTGCGTGAGCGTAGCGAGTCGTTCGGCGATCACTTTTCCCAGGCGCGGCTGTTTTTCCACAGCATGAGCAAGCATGAACAGGAACACATTATTGCGGCCTACAGCTTTGAGCTGGGCAAGGTTGAGCGTGAGTTCATTCGCGCGCGCCAGGTGAATGAGATCCTGGCCAACATTGACCTTGAACTGGCCAAGCGTGTGGCGCAAAACCTGGGCTTGCCGGTGCCGAAGAAAGGCACGGTGCCGGAGCGCAAGACGTCGCTGTCGCGCTCACCGGCCTTGAGCCAGGCGAACCTGTTGTCGGGCGACATCAAGACGCGCAAAGTGGCGATTCTCGCGGCTAACGGTGTGGATGGCGCGGCGATCGAGGCATTGAAGAAGGTGTTGAAGGCCGAAGGTGCCCACGCCAAATTGCTCGGGCCGACCTCGGCACCGGTCACCACGGCGGACGGCAAGAGTTTGCCGGTGGATGCGTCCATGGAGGGCTTGCCATCCGTGGCGTTCGACGCGGTGTTTGTACCCGGCGGCGCCAAGTCGGTAAAGGCGTTGAGCGAGGACGGCGTGGCGCTGCACTACCTGCTGGAGGCGTACAAGCATCTGAAGGCGATTGCGGTGGTGGGCGAGGCCAAGCAGTTGCTGGACCTGTTGAAGCTGGAAGTTGATGCGGGGTTGATCGTCGGTGGGGATGCCAAGGCATTGAAGGCGTTTGTGGCGGCGATTGCCCAGCATCGGGTCTGGGATCGGGAGCCGAAGGCCAAGGCGATTCCGGCTTAAGCGTTAAAAGGATCGCTCCCACTCGGTGGGAGCGATCATCTTTTCTTACTCCGCCTTGCGCGGAATCAGCACCACCTGCGCCGGAATCTTCTTCAAGATCTGCCGGTGAATCTTCAGGTCATACCCCGAATCAATTCGCTTCACCCGTTTGGTCAGCAACGTGGCCAGCCACGGGTAATCCTGGGTGCGCGGCGCCTGGATGGTCACATCGCACTGGTAATTCACCACGTCAGTGGCGATCGCATCCAGCTGATGGCGCAGTTCTTCAATATCGGTGAGGTTCAGCGCCACCGTGGTACTGGGCGCCGCCGGGTCGATGACCTTGGCGGCGGGCTTGGCTTCGGCGGCTTTCAGGGCGGCTTCGGCTTTATCCAGCTCGGCCTTGCGGGCGTGGGTGATGGCGCTGTTGACGCCGCCGGTCAGTGCGGGCGCCTTGGGCATCAGGGCGCGGGCGCGGCTCAGGGCGGTGGCGGCGGCGTTGACGTCACCCTTTTGCAGCACGATCTGGCTGCGCTGCAGGTAGGCTTCTGCCAATTGGCGCTGATAGTTTTCCAGCGCCGGGTCGTTGGGCGACTGGGCTTGCAGTGCCGCCAGCTGGTCTTCGGCGGTGGCCAACTCGCTGCTGGCCAGGTTTTGTTCCAGCTGCGCGATGGCCGCAGCGCGTGCGTCCGGGGCCTCGGGGGCGGCGGGCGGTGTGCTTTGACAGGCGCCCAGCAGCAAGGAAAATGCGGCAAGGAGCAGATAACGGGAGGTGAACGGCTTCATTCCTGCGACTCTCTATTTGCGCAAAAAGCGAGCAAGTCTACACCCCTCGACGGGGCAGGACAAAACTCAGCAGAAACAGGGCGGCGGCCGTGACCACAATCGATGGCCCCGCCGGCGTGTCCTTGAACCAGGACAGCGCCAGGCCCCCGCACACCGCAAGCATCCCCAGCAAACTTGCGCCGATGGCCATCTGCTCCGGCGAACGGGCATGGCGCTGGGCGGCGGCTGCGGGAATGATCAGCAGCGACGTGATCAACAATACGCCGACAATCTTCATCGCGACAGCAATCACCACGGCGATCAACAACATCAGGGCCATGCGCAGGCTCGGCACGGGCAAACCTTCCACCGTGGCCAGTTCTTCATGCACGGTGATTGCCAGCAGTGGGCGCCATAGGGCCACCAGCAAGACCAGCACGGCTGCGCTGCCGCCGAGAATCCAGGCCAGGTCGGTGGTGCTGATTGCCAGCAGGTCGCCAAAGAGGTAGGCCATCAGGTCGATGCGCACTTCATGCATGAAGCTCAGCACCACCAGGCCCAGGGACAGCGTGCTGGGCGCCAGGATACCCAACAAGGTGTCGGAGGCCAGCGGCTGGCGCTGTTGCAGGGTCACCAGCAGCACCGCCAGTAACAGACAGCCCACGGTCACGGCGATGGTCGGGCTGACATCCAGCAAGAAGCCCATGGCCACGCCCAAGAGCGCGGCATGTGACAACGTGTCGCCAAAATAGGCCATGCGCCGCCAGACCACGAACGAACCCAGTGGGCCCGCCACCAACGCCAAAGCCAAGCCTGCCAGCAGGGCGTAGAGCAGAAAATCAGCCATGCTTGCAGCTATCTCCATGAACGTGGGTATGAGGTGTGCCGGGATCGTCGACCACGGCGCCATGCAGGTCATGGGCGTGGTCGTGATGGTGGTGGTAGATCGCCAGGCTCTGGGCGTTCTTGCCGAACAGCTCGACGAAGGCCGGGTCGCCGCTGACTTGTTCCGGATGGCCGGAGCAGCACACGTGACGGTTGAGGCACACCACCTGGTCGGTGGTACTCATGACCAGGTGCAAATCGTGGGACACCATCAACACGCCGCAGCCATGGCGGTCGCGCAGGCGGGTGATCAGGCTGTACAGCTCGGCCTGGCCGGCGACGTCGACGCCTTGCACGGGCTCATCCAGCACCAACAGTTCCGGCTCGCGCAACAAGGCACGGCCCAGCAGCACGCGCTGCATTTCGCCGCCGGAGATGCTTTGCACCGGGCTGTCGATCACCTGTTCGGCGCCGACTTCCTTGAGCGCCGCTTGCGCACGGGCACGGTCCACACCCGGCACCAGGCGCAGGAAGCGCAACACGGACAGTGGCAGGGTCGGGTCCACGTGCAGCTTCTGCGGCATGTAGCCGACACGCAGCTTGGGCTTGCGCCACACACTGCCGGTGTCGGGCTTGAGCAGGCCGAGTACGGCGCGCACCAGGGTGGTCTTGCCGGCGCCGTTGGGGCCGATCAGGGTGACAATCTGCCCAGGCTCCACGCTTAGCGCGATGTTATCCAGCACGGCTTGCCCGGCGAACGTGACCCCGACCTGTTCCAGGCGGATTAACGCGTTGCTCATCAAGCCCCCTGGCAGCCCGCGCACAGGCCGACCACTTCGACCGTTTGCCCTTCGACCCGGAAACCGACGTCGGCAGAGCTCTTGATGATGGCGTCGCTGATACTTTTTTGTTCAAGCTCGATGGCGGCGTGGCACTCGCGGCAGATCAGGAACTGGCCCTGGTGCGCATGTTCCGGGTGGCTGCAGCCGACAAAGGCGTTCAGCGAGGCGATGCGGTGCACCAGGCCGTTTTCCAGCAGGAAATCCAGCGCGCGGTACACGGTCGGCGGCGCGGCGCGGCGGCCATCCTGCTCGCTGAGCACGCCCAGGATGTCGTAGGCGCCCAGCGGCTTATGGCTCTGCCACACCAACTCCAGCACGCGACGACGCAGGGCGGTCAGGCGCAGACCCTTCTGTGTGCACAGGGTATCGGCCTCCGACAGCGCGGTATGCACGCAGTGAGAGTGGTCGTGGGGACGGCTGGCAAGCGGTGTTTTAGGCATGAGCGGCGACAGACATTTGATAGAGACGTTATTATGTTACCCGTTCCTACGCCATTGAGTGGTCATCGTGTCCCGACTTTTTCCCGTTTTTGTCGTATTTGTCACCAGTTTGTTCGTCGCGAGCGCCGCTCAGGCCGAGGTCAAGGTGCTGACCAGCATCAAACCGTTGCAGTTGATCGCCGCGGCTGTGCAGGACGGTGTGGCAGTTCCCGAGGTGTTATTGCCGCCGGGTGCGTCGCCGCATAACTATGCGCTGCGTCCATCCGACGTACGGCGCGTGCAGTCGGTGGACCTGCTGTACTGGATCGGCCCGGATATGGAGAGCTTCCTGCCGCGCGTGCTGAAAGGTCGTACGGCTGCGACGGTGGCAGTGCAGGACCTGCCAGGCATGAAGTTGCGTCGTTTTGCCGAAGATAGCCACTCACACGCCGATGAAGCCGACGAGCATGACCACGATCACCGCCCAGGCAGCCTGGATGCGCATCTGTGGCTGTCGACGGTGAACGCTCGGGTGATTGCGGCGCGCATGGCGGCTGACCTGGCTGCCGCCGACCCGGTCAATGCTGCGCGTTACCAGAGCAACGTGAAGGCCTTCAATGAGCGCCTGGATGCCCTGGATGCTCGCCTGAAAGCCCGCCTGGCGCCGATTGATGGCAAACCTTACTTTGTCTTTCACGAAGCCTTCGACTACTTCGAAGACGCCTACGGCCTCAAGCACACCGGCGTGTTCAGCGTGGCTGCTGAGGTTCAACCTGGCGCCCAGCATGTGGCGGCGATGCGTACGCGCTTGCAGGAAGTGGGCAAGACTTGCGTGTTCAGCGAGCCGCCGTTGCGTCCGCGTCTGGCTGAAACGCTGGTCTCCGGTTTGCCGGTGAAGCTGGCGGAGTTGGATGCGCTGGGTGGTTACATCCCGGCTACCGCTCAGGGTTATGAGCAGGTGTTGGAGAAGTTGGGCAATGACTTGGCGGGTTGCCTGGAGTCCTTGTAGAAGCCGGCAAGCCGGCTCCTGCAAAGGTTAGAGTGCGAAGGGCAGGTGCACGGTAACCTGCTGACGCTGCACCAACCGATGCTCGAACTCCGCCGGGTCATGGATCAACACGTCCTGCCCGGCGAACGATTCAGCCGCGATCAGGCGTGACAACCAGAACCGTACACAGGCCACGCGCAGCATCGTCGGCCACAACTCGGCTTCCTTGGCGGTAAACGGCCGCAGGCTCGCATAAGCCCCCAGCAATGCCCGTGCGCGTTGCCCATCGATCACGCCGTCCGCGTCTGAGCACCAGTCATTCAGCGCGATCGCCACGTCGTACAGCATCGGACCGGAGCAGGCGTTGTAGAAGTCAATCAAGCCTGTAAGGTGCGTGCCTTCGAACATCGCGTTGTCGCGGAACAGGTCGGCGTGCACGTTGGCGCGTGGCAGCGCGAGGATCTCAGCCTTGTGGGCTGCGATCTCGGTCAGTGCATCCTGCAGCAGGCGTTGTTGTGCGTCGTTCAAGTGCGAAATCAACTGCCCGCCTTCGCTGAGCATCCAGTCCAGGCCGCGATCGGTCTTGCGCTCCAACACCTTTTCACCTTGGGTTGCCAGGTGCAGATGGCCCAGCAGATCACCGACCTGGGCGCAGTGCTGGGCGTTGGCTTCCTTGATGTGCTTGCCGGCCAGGCGCGGTTGCAGCAGCGCTGGTTTGCCTTTCAGCTCGCGCAGGGCCACGCCATCAGTAGTGCGCAGCGCGTAGGGCACGGGCAGGTCGGCGTCGTGGAGCACGTCGAGCAGTTCGATGAAGAACGGCATTTCCGCGACCGGGCCACGTTCGACCAGGGTCAGGACGAACTCGCCCTGCTCCAGGCTGATAAAGAAATTGGTGTTTTCACTACCGGCGGCAATCCCCTGGAAGTCGATCAGGCGGCCGAGGCCGTAAGGGGCGAGAAAGGTTTCCAGCTCGGGCCGAGCCAGGGGGGTGAACACAGACATGGTTAAAACTGCCAGTACGGGCGCCGCAGTGCGCGGCGCCAATTTAAGTTAAGAAATCATTTCCATTCGAAAATCTTCCATGACGGGATCAGCATATCCGGCTGGTCAGAGCGGATGAAGTTCGCGTCGGTTCCGTCTGCGCGCACCAGGAAGTACGGAGGCGCGCCCTTCGGCGTTACCTTGATCGCATACAGGAAGCCGTTTTGGCGGTACTCCTGGATGGTCTTGTCGCCTTCCGTGCGAATGGTCACTTCCGGATCGCCCCCAGGGGCGCTGTCTGCCGCCATGGCAGCCATCGGAGCGAGTGCAATCAAGCCGGTGAACAGCAGGCGATTGAATGTACGCATGATAACCTTGTCCCTTTGTCGTCATTGGTCCGGCTATTCTAGCGCCTGACCCGCCGAAAAGGTTGATTCTGCTCATGAGCCAAGCACCCCTCGTCCTGGTGGACGGTTCTTCTTATCTGTACCGCGCCTTCCACGCGTTGCCACCGCTGACCACCTCCAAAGGCCTGCCCACCGGTGCGGTCAAGGGCGTGTTGAACATGCTCAAAAGCCTGCGCAAGCAGTATCCGGGCAGCCCGTTCGCGGTGGTGTTCGACGCCAAGGGTGGGACCTTTCGCGATGACATGTACGCCGAATACAAGGCCAACCGCCCGAGCATGCCCGATGACATGCGCCTGCAGATCGAGCCCCTGCACCAGAGTGTGATCGCCCTGGGTTTCCCGTTGCTCTGCGTCGAAGGCGTCGAGGCCGATGATGTGATCGGTACCCTGGCCCGCAGCAGCGCGGCGGCCAACCGCCCGGTGGTGATCTCGACCGGTGACAAGGACATGGCGCAGCTGGTCGACGGGCACATTACCTTGGTCAACACCATGACCGGTAGTTCGATGGATATCGACGGCGTAAAGGAGAAATTCGGCGTCGCACCGGAGCAGATTATCGACTACCTGGCGCTGATGGGCGATTCGTCCGACAACATTCCAGGCGTTCCGGGCATTGGTCCCAAGACTGCTTCCGGCTTGCTCGTCGGCGTGAACGGCGGCATCAAAGAGCTCTATGAGCAGCTGGATATCGTGCCGACCCTGCCTATCCGTGGCGCCAAAACCCTGCCGGCCAAGTTGGAAGAGCATCGCGAGAGTGCATTTCTTTCCTACCAGTTGGCGACGATCAAGTGCGATGTGCCATTGGATGTCGGCCTGGATGACCTGCACCTGATCGAGCCGGATCGCGAGAAGCTGCTGGAGTTGTACACCCTGCTGGAGTTCAAGAGCTGGTTTGATGAAATACAGCGTGACGCCAAGCGTGTGGAGCTCAAGGCGGCGCCTGCTGTTGAGGAAGTCGTTGAGGCAGTGGCGCCAGCAGAGGCGAGCTACACCACGATTCTCGACCAGGCGACCTTCGACATCTGGTTAAAGAAGCTCAATGACGCGAAGTTGATCGCCTTCGACACCGAAACCACCGGTATTGACGCCCAACAGGCGCAGTTGGTCGGCGTTTCCTTCGCCGTCCAGCCCCATGAAGCGGCCTACATCCCGCTGACCCACTCCTACATCGGCGCGCCGGAGCAGTTGGATCGCGACACCGTGCTGCTGGCCCTCAAGCCGCTGCTGGAAGACCCGAGCAAGCTCAAGGTCGGCCAGCACGCCAAGTTCGACATGAACATCCTGGCCAACTGTGCCATCGGTGGCGATCCGGCAAATGGCATTACCGTGCGCGGCATCGCCTTCGACACCATGCTTGAATCCTATGTGCTCAATTCCACGGCCACCCGCCACGACATGGACAGCCTGGCCAAGAAGTACCTGGACTACGACACCGTCGCCTTCCAGGACATCGCAGGCAAAGGCGCCAAGCAGCTGACGTTCGACCAGATCGCGCTGGAGCAGGCTGGCCCATATGCGGCGGAAGACGCCGATATCACCTTGCGCCTGCACCAGGCGCTGTTTGCACAACTGTCCGCCATCCCGAGCCTGGCGAGCGTGCTCACGGATATCGAAATTCCGTTGGTGCCGGTATTGGCGCGTATCGAACGCCAGGGCGCGCTGGTCGACAAGGATCTGCTGGGCATCCAGAGCATCGAGCTGGGCAACAAGATGGTTGAGCTGGAACGCCAGGCGTTCGAGATCGCCGGCGAGGAGTTCAACCTGGGCTCGCCCAAGCAGCTCGGCGCGATCCTTTACGAGAAACTCGGCCTGCCGGTACTGAAGAAAACCGGCAAGGGCCAGGCCTCCACAGCCGAAGAAGTGCTGGCCAAGCTGGCTGAAGATGACTACCCACTGCCCAAGGTGCTGATGCAGTACCGCAGCATGAGCAAGCTGAAAAGCACCTACACCGATCGCCTGCCGGAGCAGATCAACCCGCGCACCGGGCGCATCCACACGTCCTATCACCAGGCGGTGGCGGCCACCGGGCGCTTGTCGTCCAGTGATCCGAACCTGCAGAACATCCCGGTGCGTACCGCCGAAGGTCGAAGGATCCGCCAGGCGTTCGTCGCGCCCCAGGGCTACAAAATGTTGGCGGCGGACTACTCGCAGATCGAGCTGCGGATCATGGCGCACCTGTCCAAGGACGAAGGCCTGATGAACGCCTTCCGCGACAACCTGGATGTGCACACCGCTACGGCGGCAGAAGTGTTCAAGGTCGAGCTGGGCGAGGTCACCTCGGATCAGCGTCGCAGCGCCAAGGCGATCAACTTCGGCCTGATCTACGGCATGGGCGCGCAGAAGCTGGGCAAGGACATTGGCGTCGATACCAAGACGGCCAAGGCGTATATCGATGTGTATTTCGCCCGTTATCCCGGCGTGCGCGAATACATGGAGCGCACCCGTGCCCAGGCGGCTGATCAAGGCTATGTCGAGACGTTCTTCGGCCGTCGCCTGTACTTGCCGGATATCAACTCCAACAAGCCCCAGGAGCGCGCAGCGGCAGAACGTACCGCGATCAACGCGCCGATGCAGGGTACGGCGGCGGATATCATCAAGAAGGCCATGGTGCGCGTGGATAACTGGCTGACTGAGTCAGGCCTGGATGCCAAGGTGATCCTGCAGGTGCACGATGAACTGGTGCTGGAGGTGCGTGAGGACCTGGTGGCGCAAGTCAGCGAGAAGATTCGCGAACACATGAGCGCTGCCGCACAGCTGGATGTACCGCTGCTGGTGGAAGTGGGCGTGGGCAACAACTGGGACGAAGCGCACTGAGTCCGGGACTCTGCCATCACCTTGCGTGGTGGCAGAGTGCTTTAGTGCGGAAATCGCCGTTGGTTATTTCAAATAGTTTTTCGAACCTGCCGGAACTTAACCCGTGAACTGCTACTCAGAGTTACTGAATGGGTGGTGAAGCCCTTCAATGCTCCTATGTTGTGTTAAGTGTTGGCAGATATCTGGACCCCGCCCTAGCGGTCCGGAACTTGAACCCCGAACTTCCCCTCCCCATACGAAGTCCGGGGTTTTTTTTGCCTGCAGAAAAGTTACTCGGCCAGTTCCGCGCCCTTGTCGGCCAATTCCATCCAGCCTGCCAGCACGGTGTAGGCCTCTTCCAGGCCCATGCGTTTTGGTGCCGAGAACAGCTGGATGGTGATCGCGTCACCCCAACCTTTACGGATTTCGGACTGCACTTTGAGCAGGGTGTTCTTGGCTGCGCCGTAGGTCAGCTTGTCGGCCTTGGTCAGCAGGATATGCATCGGCATGCCGCTGGCGACCGCCCAGTCGAGCATCAACAGGTCGAAGTCAGTCATCGGATGGCGGATATCCATCATCAGAATCAAACCCTTCAAACTCTCGCGGCCACCCAGGTAAGCCTCCAGGTGACGCTGCCAGTGCAGCTTCAACGGGATAGGGACTTTTGCGTATCCGTAGCCCGGCAGGTCGACCAGACGCCGATCATCGTCTAGCTTGAAGAAATTGAGGAGTTGCGTGCGGCCCGGGGTTTTCGAAGTGCGTGCCAGGCTGGCGTGGGTCAGGGTGTTCAGCGCGCTGGACTTGCCAGCGTTGGAGCGACCGGCAAAGGCGACTTCAAAGCCCTCGTCATCGGGGCATTGGTCAACTTTGGCGGCGCTGAGCATGAACGTGGACTGTTGGCACAGACCGAGGATGGGATTCTTGAGTTGCATGAGATTTCCGATGTGGGCGGTGCCGAAAAAGGGTGCGGCAAGCGGTGTCGTTTCCGTTTCAGTAGCGCCAGTATATAATGCCGCAGATTTTGTGTGTGCTTTGTCCCAGCGAAGGATGAGGTTCACGGGAGCGATAGACCTTTATTGCGCATTAGAACGCAAAACGCTCTCAAACCCTGAAATGGTCGACGTATGACCAAGTGGTTGCTCGCTATCGGTGTCCTGGTCCCGCTATACGGCGCTCAGGCTACACAGGATCCGGAAGCGGTGTACAACCGAGTTTGCGTGGCTTGCCATGCCGGCCAGTTGCCCAACGCCCCCAGACGGGGTGACCAGGCAGCCTGGGCGCCAAGACTGGCGCAGGGCATGGACACGCTGGTGCAACACGTGACCCAGGGTTTCAAGGCAATGCCGCCGCGTGGTTTGTGCATGGACTGCAGTACTGAGGATTACCAGGCCGTCATTCAGTTGATGGTGAGTAAACCCGGTAGATAACTCTTAAACCCCTTAGCCGTAGTTGGATTAGCTGATGAACAAACTGATCGTGAGTCTGCTGTTGACCTTGGGCATCACCGGTGTTGCCCATGCTGCAGGCGACGCTACAGCGGGCCAGGCGAAAGCCGCCGTGTGTGGTGCTTGCCATGGACCGGATGGTAACAGCCCGGCGCCGAACTTCCCCAAACTGGCCGGCCAGGGCGAGCGTTACCTGACCAAGCAGATGCAGGATATCAAGTCCGGCAAGCGCACGGTCCTGGAAATGACCGGCTTGTTGACCAACCTCAGCGATCAGGACCTGGCAGACATCGCGGCGTATTTTGCCAGCCAGAAGGGCAGTGTGGGAGCTGCCGATCCGAAACTGGTGGCCCGTGGCGAGAAGCTGTTCCGCGGCGGCGACCTGGAAAAAGGCCTGCCTGCCTGCACCGGTTGCCACTCGCCCAATGGCGCGGGCATCGCCGCCGCCGGCTTCCCGCACCTGAGCGGCCAGCACGCGACCTATATCGCCAAGCAGTTGACCGATTTCCGCAAGGAAGAGGCCGGGCGAGCCAACGATGGCGACGCGGCAATCATGCGTACCATCGCCCGTAAGCTGAGTGATGAAGACATTGCGGCGGTGTCCAGCTACATCCAGGGCCTGCACTGAGGTGCACGCAACGTTAACACTCGATTAATCCCGCGATGCAAGCATAAAAAGGGTGGCCCAGGCCGCCCTTTTTTGTGGCCGGTGCCGTTACACTAACGAACTCATGCCCGCGTAGACCTGTCACAACAAAGGTCGCGTGAGGCGACTTTATTTGTCCAGGAGTAAAGCATGCGTAATCTGATCCTCAGCGCCGCTCTCGTCACTGCCAGCCTCTTCGGCATGACCGCACAAGCTGCCGACGTGCCGCTTGAAGCCGGTAAAACCTACGTTGAATTGGCTAACCCGGTTCCAGTTTCGGAGCCAGGCAAGATCGAAGTGGTAGAGCTGTTCTGGTACGGCTGCCCGCATTGCTACGCCTTTGAGCCGACCATCAATCCATGGGTTGAGAAACTGCCCAAGGACGTCAACTTCAAACGCATCCCTGCCATGTTCGGCGGCCCATGGGATGCCCACGGCCAGCTGTTCCTGACCCTGGAAGCCATGGGTGTGGAGCACAAGGTCCACAACGCGGTATTCGACGCGATCCAGAAGCAAGGCAAGCGCCTGACCAAGCCAGACGAAATGGCTGACTTCGTGGCCACCCAAGGTGTCGACAAGGACAAGTTCCTGGCCACCTTCAACTCCTTCGCCATCCAGGGCCAGATCAAACAGGCCAAAGAACTGGCGCAGAAGTACGGCGTGCAGGGCGTTCCGACCATGATCGTCAACGGCAAATACCGTTTCGACCTGGGCACCTCCGGTGGTCCTGAGCAGACCCTCAATGTTGCCGACCAGCTGATCGCCAAAGAGCGCGCAGCCAAGTAAGGGGCCCGTCATGCGCCGCTGGGGTACCGAACGTGGGGTTGGCCTGCATGACCCGCAGGTCAACGAACATCACCTGGAATCCACGGGCCTGCCGGCAGACAGCCGCCTGCGCCTGCTGAGCTTCAATATCCAGGTGGGCATCAGTACCGAGAAGTACCGGCATTACCTCACCCGTGGCTGGCAGCACCTGCTGCCCCACAACGGGCGTGCCGGCAACCTGCAGAAGATCGGCAACCTGTTGAACGACTTCGACCTGGTTGCCCTGCAGGAAGCCGACGGCGGCAGCATGCGCTCCGGTTACATCAACCAGGTCGAACACCTGGCCCAGCTGGGTGCCTTTCCCTACTGGTACCAGCAACTCAATCGCAACCTCGGGCGCCTGGCGCAGCACAGCAATGGCGTGCTCAGCCGCTTGAAGCCCTCCGCCATCGAAGACCACCCGCTGCCAGGTCCCAAGGGCCGGGGCGCGATCCTTGTGCGGTTTGGCGAAGGCCCGGAAGCCTTGGTGGTGGTGATGATGCACCTGGCGCTGGGTGCCCGCACCCGCACGATGCAGTTGGCCTACATCCGAGAGCTGATTGGCAATTACAAACATCAGGTGCTGATGGGGGACATGAACACCCATGCCAGCGACCTGCTGCAAAATTCTCCGTTGCGCGACCTCGGGCTACTGGCGCCGCAAGCCGAAGCCACGTTCCCCAGCTGGCGTCCGCAACGCTGTCTTGACCATATCCTGCTCAGTCCGACCCTCACACTCGAAAGTGTGCAGGTGCTGGCGCAGCCCATCTCCGATCACCTGCCGGTCGCGGTAGAGATTCGTCTGCCGGGTTCGCTCACGGCTGATGCATTACCCGCGTTGAGTTCCGGCCCTCGCGGACCCCTTGCATGAGCGACGACGCCCAGCGCTGGAAAGAAAAATACCTTAAAAGCATCGAGCAACAAGAAAAGCTCGAACGCCGTTGGGCCGCCCGCCTCGACCTGCTGCGCCGTGGGCTGGTGCGCAGCACCCTGGCCGCTGAAGGCACTGACCGCGCCGTCGACCAATGCATGAAGGAAATGCGTGACGTTGTTCGCACCGACGATATGGACGCCGCCCTCGCCGCCTTGCTGCCGCGCCTGGAAAAGGCGGTGCTGGATTCGGAGCAGCGCCGTGAAACCCGAGTCGATCAGATCAGCACCGCGCTGACGTCCCTGGTCACGCAACTGCAAAAGCTGCCGCTACCGCGTGAGGTGGCCCGTCCGCTGAAGACGTTCGCCAAGCAGCTAGACGGCCGAGTCAGCCAGGCGCGCGAGATTCCCTTGCTGCTCAGCGAATTGAGTGGCCTGCAAGGCCAGGCGCTGAACAACCTGGAGCCGGACGGCGAAACCCCGCGTCCGGGGCCAGGGCTTTTGCAGCGCCTGTTTGGTGCCAAGGACGTCGCGAACGAGGCGGTGGAGAACGAGGCGCCGCCCCGCCCGGCTCCGCAGCCTGCGCCGGCTAAGCCGGTCGCTACCGAGCCACAGCCGCCCGAGCAATCCGAAGAACTGACGCAAGCGTTGCGCGCCTTTGCGCCGCAGCCTCAAGAAACGCTTGCCCCTGTCAGTGAGCCCGTAGCGCCCGCCAAGTTGGCCGAGCCCTCCAGCGAAACCTTCGTCTACGAAGCCCCGCCTCAAGCCGCACCCCTTGAAACGCCCGTAGCGCGGGTCGAGCCCGAGCCTCAAGTCGAAGAGCCTGCGCCGGAAAGCGCCCTCGCCGCCTTCATCGAAACGCCTGAGGTTCAGGTCGAAGCGCCGGATGAGACCGTCATCGGCAGTCTGTCGCTTCCTCCGGTGCTGGAGGTCGAAGAGCCCGATCCCGACGAACTTCAAGCGGATGGCACCTATGCCTTGCCCGACTCCCCGGAGCCGTCCTACAGCTCTGTGGCCAAGCACATCGAAGACACCCTGCTCGGCCTCTTGGAAGAACTCTCGCTGCCCGAGCGCCACCGGCCCCAGGCCGAAGCCATGCGCGAGCGCCTGGCCCATGGGCTGAACTGGTACGAACTGCTGCCGATCCTGGATGACCTGGCGGTGTTGATGCTGGCTATCACCGACAGCGGCCAGCATGAGTTCGAGGCATATCTCAAGCAGCTCAACGAGCGGCTTGAAGCCTTCCAGGGGCACTTGCAGGTCGCCAGCGACGGCCATGCCGATAGCCGTTCCGCCGCCCGCGAGCTGGACACGCAGATCCGCGAACAGGTCGATGGCCTGCAAAGCAGCGTGCAGGAAGCTGCCGACCTGGACAGCCTCAAGCACGTGCTGGAAAGCCACCTTGAAGGCCTGCTTGGCACAATGGACGAGCACCAGCAGCAGCGTGATCTGCGCGAGCAGGAAACGGCAGCGCGTCTGAAAGGCTTGGCTGAGCGTGTCGCCAATATGGAACAGGAAGCCCAGGGCTACCGGGAGCACCTGGAGGTGCAGCGCCAGAAAGCCTTGATCGATCCGCTCACGGGGCTGCCCAACCGCGCAGCCTGGAGTGAACGCCTGGATCAGGAGGTCAACACCTGGCACCAGCGTGGCAACAACTTGTCGCTGGCGATGTTGGACCTGGATCATTTCAAACGTATCAACGATGGCTACGGCCACCTGGCGGGCGACAAGGTACTGAAGATCATCGCCAACGTGCTGCGCAAGCGTCTGCGCTCGACCGACTTTATCGCGCGCTTTGGTGGCGAAGAGTTTGTATTGTTGATGCCGAACTCATCCCTGACGGATGCGCTGGCAGCGGGCGAAGTGTTGCGCGCAGCGATTGAAGCGTGCCCGTTTCACTTCAAGGGCGAGCCGGTGACCATCACCGTATCCATGGGTGTGGCGCAGTTCCAGCCGGGGGAGCGCAGTGACCTGGCGCTCAAACGTGCCGATGAAGCGCTGTACCGAGCCAAGGCGGCGGGACGGAACCAGGTGCAGGCCGCCTAAAAGATGTTCCATTTTGTAATTTGACGGTTGGGTCACAAAGGGTACGTTACACTGTTGCATTATCGTCTTCAGTGTAATGTCTTCCGCCATGAAATCCTTGTACTTCGCCTTTGTGTTTCTTCTCCTCGCAGGTTGCGCCAGCGGCCCGCGCCTGGACACCAGCCACCCGTCGGTGAATCACGACAACCGCGTGCAGTTTGTGATCGTCCACTACACCTCCACCAACCTTGAACGCTCCCTGGCATTGCTTACCCACGGCCAGGTCAGCAGCCATTACCTGATCGGCGACGACGCCTCAGGCACCATCTACAAGCTGGTGGATGAGAGCCAGCGCGCCTGGCATGCCGGCGAAAGCGAATGGATGGGCCGTACCTGGCTCAACTCCAGCTCCATCGGCATCGAAATCGTGAACCCTGGCTACAAGGACACCCCGACCGGTCGCTTGTGGTACCCGTACTCCGAAGCGCAGGTTAAATCCCTGGTGGTGTTGCTCAAGGACATCAGCAAGCGCAACGGCATCGACCCCAAGAACATCATTGGCCACAGTGATATCGCACCGCTGCGCAAGCTGGACCCGGGCCCACTGTTCCCTTGGAAGCGCCTGGCCGATGAAGGGTTGGGCGTGTGGCCGAATGCCCAGGCTGTTGCGCGGTTCCAGATGCAATACGCGGCGGAACTGCCAAGCATTACCTGGTTCCAGGAAGAACTGGCCCGCCTGGGTTACCAGACGCCCCAGACCGGTGAGTTGGATGTCGCTACGCGCCATGTCATTGCGGCGTTCCAGATGCATTTCCGGCCGTCGCTTTTTGACGGCACACCGGATGCGGAAAGTGCCGCAATCCTGCGCGCGTTGAACCGAACTTAAAGCGGCAACGCCATGTAGAACTGAGTGCCCTGCCCCGGCCGCGAATACACGCCCATGCGGCCGCCGTGCAGTTGCACGATCTCCTTGCACAGCGCCAGCCCCAGGCCGGCGCCACCTTTCTTGCGGCCCACCTGGACAAAGGGTTCGAAGATCCGTCCCTGCTGGCCATAGGCGATGCCTTCGCCGTTATCTTCCACACTGACAATCACTCGTTCGCCATGACGACGCGCCTGCAGGCGAATTTGCCCGCCAGCCGCCGTGTGGCGCAGGGCATTGCCCAGCAGGTTGTCCAGAACCCGTTCAAGCTGTGCCTGGTCCGCATACAACCGAGGCAGGTCGGATTGCGTTTCTACCAGCAGCTCGATGTTCTGCGCTTTGGCCGGCTCGACGAAGCGTGCACGGGCATGTTCCAGCAGGTCAGTTACATCGCACGGGCCCAAGGTGAGTTTCTGCAGGCCGTTCTGGTAGCGAGAGAAGTTGAGCAGGTCGTTGATCAACTGCATCAAGCGCTGCATTTCCTCATTGACCGTATCCAGCAGGTCCGCTTCGCGGGACTCTGCCGGGAACTTCGCACGCTCGCGAAACAGCCCGAAGGCCATGTGCATGCCGGTCACCGGCGTGCGCAGTTCATGGGAGGCGCGTAACACGAACTCGCTGCGCACCCGCTCGAAGGCGCGTTGTTCGGTGACGTCGTGCAGCACCATCACTGCGCCGAGGATATGCCCCTGGGTATGGCTGACCGGGGTCAGGCTGTAGGTCAGCAGGCGCAATTCACCCTCGACCTCCACTTCCAGATCGTCCGGCGCCCGCTCCAGATTGCCGCCGCGCAGGACCAGTTGCAGTTGCTCGTCCAGCTCGGGGCGTACGAGTGCTTCGCCAAGGCCTTGTCCAAGGCGTTCCTCGTCCCAGCCCAATTGGCGCTGCGCTACAGGGTTGAGGTGTTCCAGGCGGCCTTGGCGGTCAATCATCAGCAGCCCATCGTCGATGCTGTCGAGTACGGCTTGCAGGCGCTGTTGACCGGCCAGCAGTTCATCGACATTAGTTGCCTGATGCTGGCGCAACGCTTCGGCCATGATGCCGAAGCGGCGGGTCAACTGGTTCATTTCCGCTGCGGACGAGATTGGCAGAGTGACTTCGAAATCACCCTGGCCGATCTTGTCGGCGGCTTTGGCCAGCGCTTCGATCGGCCCGCCGAAACGCCGGGCAATGCCATGGGCGGTGACAAACCCGATGATCAGCACCGCAAGCCCCACCAAGCCCAGCAAGCCGGCGATCAACAACGCGCGCTCACGTGATTTGTGCTCGCTGTTGCTGATGTTCTCCAACGCCTGCTTGTGTTCGTTGATCAGGCCGTTGCGCAACGTATTGAAGGTTTCGGTGAGCTTTTCCTTCGAGCCTGGAGGTGGCATCGGTTGCTGGGATTCGTCAAAGGCGTCCAGCAGATCCTGATACTGGCCTCGGGCCTCACTGAACCCCGTTCCGCGATCGTCGCGCTGCTCATGGGCGATGCCCTGGTCCAGCAGGTCGAAGTAGCGTTGCTTGGAGGCTTGCAGCGCTTCGGGGTCGGGGCGCTCCTCCAGCATCATGATCAATTGATCGCCCAGGCTCTGGCGCAGCTTGAGCCCAAGGTCCAGCGTAATGAAGTTGCTGCGAATCAGGGATTCCTGGGTCTTGGCCATTTGCATGACGCTGACCAGGCCCAGGATCAAACCCAGCAGGGCTACGGTGATCAACGCTGAGATACTCAGAAACAACCGAGTGCGCAGCTTCATCGCTAACTTCATAAGGTACAGCTCACAGGTTGTACTGTTTGCGTTTGCGGTACAGGGTCGACGCGTCGATGCCCAAGGTGCGGGCTGCCTGATCCAAGGTGTCACTGGTGGCGAGCACGGCGCCGATATGGGCTTTTTCCAACTGATCCAGGCTCAGCGCCGCGCCGATGCGTGGGGCGTTGTTGCCAGGCTGTTCGGCCATTCCCAGGTGGGTGATCTCCACCTTTTCTTGCGGGCAGATGATGCTGGCACGCTCCACGACGTTGCGCAGTTCGCGGATATTGCCCGGCCAGCGGTAGTTCAGCAGTGCTTCGCGCGCCTCATCGCTGAAGCCGCGCGCCGGTCGGGCGTATTCCTTGACGAAGCGCGCCAGGAAGCGGTCGGCCAGGGTCAGGATATCTTCACTGCGCTCGCGCAGCGGCGGCAGGTGCAAGGTGATCACATTGAGGCGGTACAGCAAGTCCTCGCGGAAGCGGCCGTCGCGGACCATGTCTTCCAGGTTCAGGTTGGTGGCGGCCAGGATGCGTACGTCGGCACGTCGAGTGACCGGATCGCCGACGCGCTCGTATTCCTTGTCTTGGATAAAACGCAGCAACTTGGGTTGCAACGTGAGGGGAAAGTCGCCGATTTCGTCGAGAAACAGCGTTCCGCCGTCCGCTTGGTTAACGCGGCCCAAGGTACTTTCGCTGGCGCCGGTAAACGCACCGCGGCTATGACCAAACAACTCGCTTTCCATCAGTTCTGCCGTCAGCGATGGGCAGTTGATGGTGACGCAGGACTTTTTCGAGCGCTTGCTCCAGCCGTGAATGGCGCGGGCGAGTTCGCCCTTACCAGTGCCGGATTCACCCAGGATGAGGATGTTGGCGTCTGTGCCGGCCACCTGGCGCGCGGTTTCCAGCACCACCATCATTGCCGGGCTGTGGGAGTCGAGGCCGTCCTTTGGCTGGCGCACTTCGCCTTCAAGGGCTTCGAGGCGCGCGGAGAGTTGGCGCACTTCCAGCTGCTTGGCGGTGGCGAGGCGCAGTTGATCAGGGCTGCAAGGCTTGACCAGGTAATCGGCAGCGCCGGCCTGGATCGCATCAACGGCGGTGTCCACTGCCGAATGAGCAGTGACGATCACTACACGCATCCAAGGCGCCTGGATGCGCATCTGGGCCAGTACATCCAGGCCGTTGTCCTCGCCCAGGCGCAGGTCGAGGAAGCACAGGTCGAACACCTGGCGCTGCATCAAGGCGTCGGCCTGGGCGGCACTGTTTGCGGTGGCTACGGTGTAGCCCTCATCTTCCAGGCAATAACGGAAGGTGCGGAGGATCGCGGATTCGTCATCCACTAAAAGAATGCGGCCTTGAAGTTCCTTGGCTGATTCCATCTGTCCCGCGCTCCTTAAACTATGAATGATGGTGTTTAGTCCCGGAATAATCGGGCAAGTTGCATGGTTTATTCTGATCGATAAAAGGCAGCGTCGTGCAGCTATCTGCATCGTTTCCTACAAAGCCCCCGGCTGATGGCGTTTTCATGCCGTCTTGCCACTTCGGCAACACTCATTCCGTGTTCTATCCCTTGATCCGACCGCTGGCCATCGTGCATTTCGCACGGCGCTCAGGGGGGCATCGTGCAGGATGCTGGGGGTCAACCCAATCGTTAATATTCAACTCATTGATTTTATTGAGTTTTATTTTGTAAAAAAGCTGGCATGCACTCTGCAATATCTCTCCCAACGAATAATCAGAATGCGGGAGAACAGCAGCATGACTCGCCAAAGCCTCAGCCAATTGCGTGTATCGCCACTGCGCTTGCAACAAGGCCTGTTTGCCAGCCTGGCCCTGATGGTCACGCTGATTGGCGGCCAGCAGCTGCAACATTGGCAGCAGAGTCAGCAGCAGATCCCCCAGTTTGAGCGTCCGTCCATGACCCAGACCCATTTCCGTTCCGTTGGCAGTGTTGCTGCCGATGCAACAGCCCCGCAGTTGCGGATGGTTGACCAGGAGTCCGCCCTGAGTGAACTGCCATCCCAAGAGCGTTGGGTGTTCTAGGCAACAACAGCCGTTCGTATTGAGCGGTTGCACGGCACTACCGCTGTTACCCCTATAAAAGCGTAAGGAGAATCACCATGTTGAGTTGGGCAATCACATTTCTGATCATCGCCATTGTGGCTGCAGTCCTGGGCTTCGGTGGTATCGCGGGCACCGCCACGGGTATCGCAAAAATTCTGTTTGTGGTCTTCCTGGTGATGTTCATCGCTTCCTTCTTCTTTGGTCGTCGCGGCCGAGGCTGAACATGACCACTTTGTCCCTTAAAGCTATTGCTGCCGCCCTGCTCTTGGGCGGCAGCGGCTGGGCGATGGCCGCCAACGACGGCCAATCCCGGGCCAACGAATTGCTCAGCGCGGACCCGCAATACCGCGAAACCTGGCAAGGCGTGGTGAAGAAAGAAGAACGCTTGCCGGAATGGGTGATGAACCTGTCGGGTACAGCCGAACAGATGAATGCCGTGGAAGAAGATGGCGACAAGTATTTGGTCGGGCCACTCTGCGAAACCGCTGACACGTGCCTGAACAAACGCCTGATCGTTGCCTTCAGCCTCGACAAGGAAGATGCCTACGCCATGTTGGTGGAAGTCCCGGCCGGTCTGCCGGCGGACAAATCCCCAACGCGGCACGCCGATTACCGTTTTATCGGTAAGCCGGATGAAGGCATGCAGAAGTTGCTGATGGAGCAGCTGAAGAAAGATCCGAATTGGTATTAGGTTCCGTCCGACGCTTCTGTCGTCTGCGGAGCCTGCGTCCATAGAAAGAAGCCCCATCGCTTCTTTCTGTTTGCATCGCTCGCCAAGGGCGGTGCATGACCAAGGGGCCGGGTTGCTCTGATCAATCGGGATCGGCGTGACCTACGGGTACAGGGAGTGCCTGCGCAAGGGCCGGGTCAGGCGAAAAGCTGCGACGCAGGTTCACAAGCTCATGGCTTGCTGAACTTGCGGCGGGCTTATTGCTCTTTTGTTATGCCTTCCTTAGTCGAATATCTCCCTTCTGCTTGTTCAGAACCATTTCTTGGTATGTCCGGTCGACCATCCATCGATAAATTTTGGTGGGATCCATAGGACATTTCTGACACTAAACAACGGAATTCCCAGGCATTTCTGCCAGCTCACCGCAGACGTCCTGATTCTCTGAGCGAGCCGGGTTTGGCCGGTTCACGGCATATTTGTCGGACAAAATGTCACATTTGAACTGACCGTTCGGACAGTTATTATAGAAAAAGGCCATGCCGATTCGGCATAGGGTAGGCGTTTACGGCATTAGACGTCGCTCCCTTGCATGGGAATAGTTGCGCCTTTTTTCGCCTGCCAGTAAGCCATTTCGGCCACGCTGCGGTGACCTTCCATGGAGGCAGATGCACACACTTTTTCGCTCTCGAGCGTTGCAGCTGGCGCATTTGCCTTAAGTTCACTTGAAGTAAGGGTAATGACATGAAGAAGGCAAAGCTAAGCCTCGCCTGGCAGATCCTCATCGGTTTGGTGCTGGGGATCGCAATCGGTGCAGTGCTCAACCATTTCAGTGCTGAAAAGGCCTGGTGGATCAGCAATGTGTTGCAGCCAGCGGGCGATATCTTTATCCGCCTGATCAAGATGATCGTGATCCCGATTGTGATCTCCTCGCTGATCGTCGGCATTGCCGGGGTCGGTGACGCGAAGAAACTCGGGCGTATCGGCGTCAAAACCATCCTTTACTTCGAAATCGTCACCACCATCGCCATCGTGGTCGGCCTGTTGCTGGCCAACCTGTTCCACCCAGGCGCTGGCATCGACATGAGTACCCTGGGTACCGTCGACATCTCCAAGTACACCGCCACCGCCGCCGAAGTGCAGCATGAGCACGCGTTCATCGAGACCATCCTCAACCTGATCCCGTCGAACATCTTCGCCGCTGTCGCCCGCGGCGAAATGCTGCCGATCATCTTCTTCTCGGTGCTGTTCGGCCTGGGCTTGTCGAGCCTCAAGCCTGAGCTGCGCGAGCCGCTGGTGACCATGTTCCAGGGCGTGTCCGAGAGCATGTTCAAAGTCACCCACATGATCATGAAGTACGCCCCAATCGGCGTATTCGCACTGATCGCCGTGACCGTCGCCAACTTTGGCTTCGCCTCCTTGCTGCCGCTGGCCAAGCTGGTGATCCTGGTTTACGTCGCCATCCTGTTCTTCGCCTTTGCGGTACTGGGCCTGATCGCTCGCCTGTTTGGCTTCTCGATCCTCAAGCTGATCCGCATCTTCAAGGATGAGCTGGTACTGGCCTACTCCACCGCCAGCTCCGAAACCGTGCTGCCGCGCGTGATCGAGAAGATGGAAGCCTACGGCGCGCCGAAAGCCATCTGCAGCTTCGTGGTGCCGACGGGTTACTCGTTCAACCTCGACGGTTCGACCCTGTACCAGAGCATCGCGGCCATCTTCATTGCCCAGCTGTATGGCATCGACCTGTCGGTTGGCCAGCAGTTGATGCTGGTCCTGACCCTGATGGTCACCTCCAAAGGCATCGCCGGCGTGCCGGGCGTATCCTTCGTGGTGTTGCTGGCCACCTTGGGCAGCGTGGGTATTCCGCTGGAAGGCCTGGCGTTCATCGCCGGTGTCGACCGCATCATGGACATGGCGCGTACCGCCTTGAACGTGATCGGCAACGCCCTGGCCGTGCTGGTCATCTCCCGTTGGGAAGGCATGTACGACGACGCCAAGGGCGAGCGCTACTGGAACTCGCTGCCGCACTGGCGCAGCAAGGACGCCGCGCCGGCCGCCCAAGCGACCCGCAGCTGATAGCACTACAGCTCTAAGACAAACCCCGGATCATTCCGGGGTTTGTCGTTTCTGCCAGCCCCGCTATCATTCGCTCCATTCTTCGAGGGGTTCAACTGATGCTCAATGGCCTGTGGCTTGGCTTCTTTGTCGTGGCAATGGTGTCGGCACTGGCGCAATGGCTGGTCGGCGGTAACGCCGGGATTTTCGCGGCGATGGTCGAAAGCATTTTCGCCATGGCCAAGCTGTCCGTGGAAGTGATGGTGCTGCTGTTCGGCACCCTGACTTTGTGGCTGGGTTTCTTGCGCATTGCCGAGAAGGCCGGGATCGTCGATTGGCTGGCCAAGGCCCTCGGCCCGCTGTTCCGCCGCCTGATGCCGGAAGTGCCCGCCGGGCACCCTGCCATCGGCTTGATCACCCTCAACTTCGCGGCCAACGGCCTGGGCCTGGATAACGCGGCGACCCCCATCGGCTTGAAAGCGATGAAGGCGCTGCAGGAACTCAACCCGATTCCCAACACCGCGAGTAACGCGCAGATCCTGTTTCTGGTGCTTAACGCGTCCTCGCTGACGCTATTGCCCGTGACCATCTTCATGTATCGCGCCCAGCAAGGCGCCGCGGACCCGACGCTGGTGTTCCTGCCGATCCTGCTGGCGACCAGCGCCTCAACCCTGGTTGGCCTGCTCTCGGTGGCGATCATGCAGCGCCTGCGGCTTTGGGACCCGGTGGTGCTGGCCTATTTGATTCCGGGTGCACTGGTGTTGGGCGGTTTCATGGCGTTGTTGGCCACGTTGTCCGCGACGGCGCTGGCTGGCCTGTCGTCGATCCTGGGCAACCTCACGCTGTTCGGCTTGATCATGCTGTTCCTGGTGATCGGCGCGTTGCGCAAGGTCAAGGTGTACGAGGCATTTGTCGAAGGCGCCAAGGAAGGCTTTGACGTGGCGAAGAACCTGCTGCCGTACCTGGTGGCGATGCTCTGTGCCGTGGGCGTGTTGCGCGCGTCTGGCGCCCTGGATTTCGGCCTGGAAGGCATTCGCCATGTGGTCGCCTGGACCGGCATGGACACACGCTTTGTCGATGCCTTGCCGACCGCGATGGTCAAGCCGTTCTCCGGCAGCGCCGCACGGGCGATGCTGATCGAGACCATGCAGACCCAGGGTGTGGACAGCTTCCCGGCGCTGGTGGCGGCGACGATCCAGGGCAGTACCGAGACCACCTTCTATGTGTTGGCGGTGTACTTTGGCTCGGTGGGGATACAGCGCGCCAGGCATGCCGTGGGGTGTGCGTTGCTGGCGGAGTTGGCCGGTGTCGTGGCGGCGATTGCGGTGTGCTATTGGTTCTTTGGCTGAGGCTTAAATTGCTATCGCAGGCAAGCCAGCTCCCACATTTGACGGTGTTTACAAATCAAAAATGTGGGATCGGGCTTGCCCGCGAAGAGGCCCTCAGCGTTTCGGCGCTGTATTGCCCTGCTGCACCACCCAGTCCACCACCTGTTTATTCAACTGATCCCCCGCCTGCCCAAACCCGGCCACCACCGCCGGCACTTTGGTATCTGCCACCGGCTGCCTCACCTCAAACCGCCGGCTGGCAACGATCCGCTGATCACTCCCCCGCACCAACCGCGCATCCAGGCGAATCACTACCTCCACCGCACTGCCATGGTATTCACTCTGGAATGCCTGCAGTTGCCCGCCCAGCTCAAAGTCGGACTGCAGATTGGTATCGTCGGTGCTCAGCAGCGTCACCCGGCCATCGCGCTGGAAGCCATCCATGAAGCGGTTGCGCAGCAGCACTGGCGACGGATCGCTCCAGCGCGAGTTGGCATAACTGCTGATCAGGTCGCCTTGGGGCACCACGGCAATACGCGGGCTGTCGAGAAATTCGCTGGTCTGCGGCTTGTTCACGCGCAGTGACCAACTGACCGGCGCGGCCTGGTGGGTGCTCTGCGCTGCGGCCAGGCGATACACATCCGACGGGTCGGCCTTGGGCAGGATCGAGCACGCGCTCACCAGTGCCAAGGCCACCGGGGCGATCATTTGGTAAGCACGCTTCATGGCGTGAACTCCTTGTTCTTGTCGCTGCCCAGCAGGTAACCGCTGGGGTTGGCTTCCAGGCGGCGGGAGATGGCGCGCAGCGAACCGAGGGTTTCGCGCAGTTCGCGCACGGCCGGCGCCAGTTCGTTGAGGCCTTGCATGCCGCTGTTCACCGAGTCCTTGTTTTGGGTCAACAAGGTGTTGATGGTCGCGGTGCTTTGTTCAAGGGATTTCATGGCCTGCTCGGCACTGCCGAAGGCCTGCTTGCCTTGTTCGTTGAGCAAGCCGTTGGCGTTGCGCATCAGCACGGTGGTCTGTTCCAGGGCGGCGCTCGCCTGTTTGCTCACCTGCATCAGTTGCTGCATCACCACCTTGATATCGCCGCGCTGGTCGGCGATGGCGCCGGTGGTTTGCTGCAGGTTGTCCAACGTATTGCTCAGGCGTTCGACGTTCTCGCGGGAGAACATGTGGTTGGCGTTGTGCAGCAACAGGTTGATGCTGGTCATCAGGTCGTTGCTGTTGTTCAGCAGGCGCGCGATGGGCGATGGCGAGGCGATGATCTGTGGCAGGTTACCGTCTTTGCCCTTGAGCTCGGGACTCTGCGGGGTGCCGCCACTGAGCTGGATGATCGAGGTGCCCGTGATGCCGGTCAGGGCCAGCTTGGCCTGGGTGTCTTCCTTGATCGGCGTCTGCCCGGCCAGGCGGATACGTGCCAGCACGCGGCGCGGGTCGTTGGGGTCCAGGCTCAGGCTGATGACATCGCCCACCTTGATCCCGCTGTACTGCACCGAACTGCCCTGGGACAGGCCGCTGACCGCCTCGTTGAAGATCACTTCGTAGTCCTGGAAGGCGCTGTCGACGCTGGACTTGGCCAGCCACAGGCCGAACAGCATGGCGCCGACCACCACGATCACGCTGAACAGACCGATCATCACATGATGGGCTCGGGTTTCCATGTCATACCTCGTTAAGCGATTGAGCGGCATCCAATGCCGCGCGGCCACGGGGGCCGTGGAAATATTCGTGGATCCATGCGTCGTCCGTTTCCGAGACGACATCAATGGCATCGGCCACCAGCACTTTCTTCTGCGCCAGCACCGCCACGCGGTCGGTGATGGTGTACAGCGTGTCCAGGTCGTGGGTGACCAGGAACACGCTCAGGCCCAGCGCATCGCGCAGGGTCAGGATCAGTTGGTCGAATTGCGCCGCGCCAATCGGGTCGAGGCCGGCGGTGGGTTCGTCGAGGAACAGGATGTCCGGGTCCAGCGCCAGGGCGCGGGCCAGGGCAGCACGCTTGATCATGCCGCCGGACAGTGACGCCGGGTACTTGTCGGCGGCCGACAGCGGCAGCCCGGCCAGGGCCAGTTTCACGGCGGCCAGATGCTCGGCGTCGCGGCGGCTGAGGCCGGCGTGCTCGATCAACGGCAGCGCGACGTTTTCGGTCACGGTCAGCGAAGAAAACAGCGCGCCCTTCTGGAACAGCACGCCGAAGCGCCGTTCCACCAGGGAGCGCTCATGTTCCGGCAGGCCCGGCAGGTTCTTGCCGAACACCCGCACTTCGCCTTCGCTGGGTCGACGCAGGCCGACGATGCTGCGCAGCAGCACTGACTTGCCGCTGCCGGAGCCGCCGACCACCGCGAGGATCTCGCCTTTGTACAAGTCCAGGTCGAGGTTCTCGTGCACGCTCTGGCTGCCAAAGCGATTGCACAGGCCGCGCACTTCAATCACCGCCTCGGCGGGCGCTCGGTGTTGACGACTCACCAGCCCATCTCCATGAAGAACAACGCGGCGACCGCATCCAGCACGATCACCACAAAGATCGATTGCACCACGCTGGAGGTCGTGTGGGCGCCGACCGACTCGGCACTGCCGCTGACCTTGAAACCCTCCAGGCAGCCAATGGCGGCGATCAGGAACGCAAAAACCGGCGCCTTCACCATGCCCACCAGAAAATGCTGCACGCCAATGTCCGATTGCAGCAGCGACAGGAACATTGCCGGCGAAATATCCAGGGCCACGGCGCACACCACGCCGCCGCCGACGATGCCCGAGAGCATCGCCAGGAAGGTCAGCATCGGCAGCGCCACCAGCAATGCCAGCACGCGAGGCAGCACCAGCAATTCCATCGGATCCAGGCCCAGCGTGCGGATCGCGTCGATTTCTTCGTTGGCCTTCATCGAGCCTATCTGCGCGGTAAAGGCGCTGGCGGTGCGGCCGGCGATCAGGATGGCGGTCAGCAAGACGCCGAATTCCCGCAGGAAAGAGAACGCCACCAGGTCCACCGTGAAGATCGTCGCGCCGAAACTCTTGAGCACCGTGGCCCCAAGAAAGGCCACCACTGCACCGACCAGGAAGGTCAGCAAGGCCACGATTGGCGCGGCATCCAGACCGACCTGTTCAAGATGCGCAACCATCGGCGTCACGCGCCAGCGCTTTGGGCGGAAAATGCCACGGGCAAAGGTTTCGAGAATCAGGCCGATAAAGCCCAGCAGTTTCTGGGTGTCCTGCCAGACGGTATCCACCGCCCGGCCGATGCGCGCCAGCACCTGAATGCCCGCCGCTTCTTCCGGGGCTTTTTCCGGCACGCAAAAATCATTCAGGGAGCGGTAGACGGTCTTGAGCAGGGCGCGGTCGGCGGCCGACAGGCTGCAATCGGTCTGTTCGGCGGATTGCTCGATGCGGCTTGGCCCCAGCAACTCCACCAGCAACGAGGCGCCGGCGGTATCCAGGGCGCCGAGGCCGTTGAGGTCGATGCGCGCGCCAGCGTCGTATTGGCCGTCGAGCTTGTCCGACAGCTTCTTCAGGTTGGCATAGTGGGCAAGCGTCCAGTCCCCCGTAATCCTCAGCTGTGGCGGGGTGGTGGACGTGTCGAGGTGGGCTGCACCGGCCGTCGTAGGGGGGGTCATAAGCTCCGAGCTTGTTTGGCTATCCACAATTCCTACGTAATAGCACGAACCTGCCTACTTTGGGTTGTCCGTTTGTGCTGAGTCCGTCACTTTGAAGCGCAATACGCCGATCACCTGCCCGTCTTCGGTCAGTACGCGTACCTGCCAGCGGCCCACGGCATCACCAGGGAAGTTCTGCTTGTGGGTCCAGGCGCGGTAGCCCTCTTTGCGTCCGCCATGAATGTCCAGGGCGATGCGGTCGACTTCTTTGCCGTTGAATTGCCACACATGGTAAATGCGCTCATCCAACCCACGCGGCGCGTTGATCGCGGTGTAGGCGTACAGCCCGCCGCTGCGCAGTTGGGCGGCGGTGACTTCCTTGAGGTCGTCGCCCGGCGTGCGGTCTTGCAGCTGTGTGCTGATGGCGACTTCGGTCATCCACAAAGTGGCCGGCGGCACCCAACTGCGCAGGAACCACCCGGCGCACCCAATGGCGGCCGTGACCCCGAGTAACATCGCCCAGCCTTTGACACTGCGCAGCGGCATACTTACGGCCAAGCTCGGAATCGACAACGCCATGGCCACGCCCAAGGCGAGTTTGTAACTCTCGGCCGTGGTCAGGTGCAAGATGATCGGCAGCGCAGTGAGCAACGCAGCGAACAAGGTGAAGGTGTGCAGCGCAAGGAACAGTGAGCGTTTGGGCGCCAGCCATTTGTAGTACAGCGGGTCGACGATCGACACCAGCGCCGCCGCGCCGAGCAGGCCAGTGAACACCGATTGGCCGCTGTTCCATGCCGTGGTGATGAAAAAGAACGGCAACACAAAGAACAGGCTTTCCTGGTGGATCATCTGGGTCGCGTAGCGCAGCAACGGTTCGGGGATCTCGCGCTTGAAAACCTTGGTGAACAGCTGGGTGAAGCTGTTTTCCAGCATCAGCCACAGCCAGCTCACCAGCATGATCACTGCAATCCAACTGGCCATACCCTGTTGGCGGTCCACCAGGATGAAACTGCACACACCCGAGATGAAGCCGCCGAGTGCAATCACCCCTGGGTAACGCTTCATCAGTTCGAGGACGCGGGTGATCAAGCGGGTCAGGTTTTGCATTCGGCGGTTCGCAGTCTTTGTAGGAAAAAATCCCAAACAGAATAACGTCTTAGCCCGTCGTCCGTTGCGTCATTACGCGATCCGTTTGCGATAACGCCGCACACCGATCAACACAATCGCAATCAGACCGAGTAGACCGGCGCCGATCCAACTGAGCATGTCGTAACTGAGCAGCGGTTTCTCGATGCGCCAGTAGCCTGGCTGTTTGAACACTTGGCGCAGGGCCTGGTTGGTCTGGTCCAGGCTCACGGCCTTGATGCGTTTGACCGGGTCGTTGAAGTGGCCATTGTTGTAGTCACCGGAAGCGCTCCAGTAATAGTCGGCCAATGCGCTGTTGCCCTGCACGGCCCAGGCCTGACGGGCGACGGCGGCCTGTTGCAGGCGGGCGAACACCGCCGGGTCGAGACCGTCTTTGAGCAACTGCGCCCTGAGGTCCTGGAGTACCTGTTCGGCTTCTGGCAGGTTGTCCCGCTCCAAGTCGGCATTCAGGCTGAGAAACCCGACGCCGCCAAGCACTTCGCGCTCGCTCCACGGGCCGTAGGACAAACCGTGCGTGAGGCGCAGTTGGCGGTACAGCGCCCAGTCGAGGTAGTCCTTGAGCAGGTCGTAGGTCTCGTCATGGCCGTCGTCCAGCACAGGTTCAGGGAACAACCAGTGCAGCTTGGCGCCGTCGCCGACCCAGCCGTGGATCAGTTCGCGATGGCTGGCGGCGGCGTGCTGGATTTCCGGGAGGGCCGGGTGCTCCGTGGGGTCGACCGGGTCGAGCTGGCCATAGGTGCGCTCCAGATAGGCCGGCAGCAGTTTGTCGAGGTCGCCGACGATGATCAGGGTCATGTTGTTAGGGGCATACCAGTTTTTGCGCAGGCCCTCCAACTGCTCGCGGGTCAGGTGATCGACCTCGGCGCGCTCGGCGCACTTGAGGCCCAGCTCGACGGCCAGTTGATTGCTGGCGGTGTGGCCCAGGTCCTGGCGGTCCAGCAGGCGTTGCAGGTGTGAATAATGGCCGCCGTCTTCGCGCTCCACCACTCGCTTGGCCGCGTCGATATTGGCGTCGGTCAATTCGGTGCGGGTGAGGATCGCCAGCAGCAGGTCCAGCACCTTGCGCTGGTTTTGCGCGGGCGCCTCGATCACGAAGGTGGTGTCGGCGTTGCTGGTATAGGCATTCCACTCGCCGCCCAGGGCTTGCATGCGGTCTTCCAGTTCAGCCTCACCGCCGCCGTCGATGCCGCTGAACAGCAAGTGTTCCAGCAGGTGCGGCAGCTCTTTGTCCTCGCAACTGAAGTCATCCAGGCCCACGCCCACCACCAGGCGGATCGCCACATGCCCACGTTCGGTGCCCGGCTTGAGCAGCAATTGCAGGCCATTGGGCAAGGTGTAGCCCTCGACTTGCAGGCGGTCAAAGGCAAAGGCATGGGCAGAACCCATGAGCAGACAGGCGAACAACAGGCGACGCATAACAAGCTTCCTGGCGAGTGAGGTCAGTTTTAACTGACTTCACGGGCCATAGTCCGTTCAGGGCGAATGTGTGATGTCGGCAATATCTTCGGCGGAGAGCGCGCCGGTGTCGGACGTTTCCAACACTACATAAGCACTGCTGCAAAACAACGAGTTGAGGCGTTTCATGTCCGCAATCAGCTCCAGGTGTAGGGAGCTGGTCTCCAGACTCTGTACGATTTTTCTCTGCAGGCGACTCACGTGCGCGTGGGCCAGGCGGCGTTCCTGGGCGCGGAAGCGGCGTTTCTCGCGCAGTAATTGGCGGGCGCTTTCCGGGTCGGCGCTGAGAAATACCGACAGGCCCAGGCGCAGGTTGGCGATCAACTGGCTGTGCAGGCCGGTGAGTTCTTCCAGGCCCACTTCGGAGAATTGGCGACGCTGGGAAGTTTTCTGCTGCTGAACTTTGCGCAGCATGCGTTCGATCAGGTCGCCGGCCAGTTTCAGGTTGATCGACAGCTCAATGATCTCGGCCCAGCGGCGGCTGTCCTGTTCACTGAGGTCTTCGCGGGGCATTTGCGCCAGGTAGAGCTTGATCGCGCTGTACAGCGACTCGACATCATCGCTGAGGCTGCGGATTTCCTGGGTGACGGCGGTCTGTTTGCCGCGCAGCACTTCCTGCATGGCGGTGAGCATGTTGTCGATCAGGTCGCCCAGGCGCAGGGTTTCACGGGCGGCGTTGGCCAGGGCCAGGCTTGGGGTGCTGAGTGCCGTCAGGTCCAGATGGCGCGGCTTGGCTTTGCCGTTGACCTCTTCACGCTCGGGCAGCAGCCAGGCGCATAGTTTTGCCATCGGGCCGATGGTGGGCAACAGGATCAGGCAACGGCTGACGTTGTAGAGCAGGTGGAAGGTGATGACCATGCCTTGGGCGCTGTAGTCCAAGCCATCCATCCATAGCACCAGCGGGTCCAGCACAGGAATGATCAGCAACAGGCCGATCAATTTGTACAACAGGCTGCCCAGCGCGACCTGGCGCCCGGCCGCGTTCTGCATGCTGGTACTGAGGAAGGCCAACACGCCGCTGCCGATGTTGGCGCCGATCACCAGGCCGATGGCCACGTGCAAGCCGATCACACCGGCGCCGGCCAGAGTCGCGGTAAGTAGGACGGCGGCCAGGCTGGAGTAGGAAATCATCGCGAACAAGGCGCCGACCAGGGCGTCGAGCAAGATGTCGCCGGTCAACGATGCGAACAACACTTTCACGCCTTGGGCATGGGTGATCGGCCCGGCGGCTTCGACGATCAGTTGCAGCGCGAGGATGATCAGCCCGAGGCCGATCCCCACGCGGCCCAACTGCCCTGCCCGCGTTTGTTTGCGCGACAGGAAGAAAATCACCCCGAGAAAAATCAGCAGCGGCGACAGCCAAGACAAATCGAACGTCAGCACCCGCGCCATCAATGCCGTACCGACATCGGCGCCGAGCATGGTCGCCAGGGCGGGCATCAGCCCCATCAGGCCCTGGCCGACAAAGGAGGTCACCAGCATCGCCGTGGCGTTGCTGCTCTGCACCATGGCCGTCACCAGGATACCGGCGATAAACGCCAGCCAGCGCTTGGACATGTTCTGCCCGATGACTTGGCGCAAGTTGGAACCGTAGACCCGCAGGATGCCGGTACGGACGATGTGCGTGCCCCAGATCAGCAGGGTCACGGCGGAAAGCAGATTGAGCAAGGTCAGCATGCTCGGCCCCCCGTGTGGGTGCGCTCCAAAAGGAGCGTAGGAAGTTTGCCGCGTGCCGTTCTACGTCTTGTCGTTAAGCTGTAGTTGGCGAATGGGCTCTGCGCCAGCATCGCATAGCTAAAGTGGGGATTGAAACAAAACTGTCATGAAATCAGCTTTTTGCGGATGCAAAAAAGGGGCTTATAAAAGCCCCTTTTGGTCTGGCTCGGGTTTATTGACCCGGAATGTCTTTGCGCAGTTTCACCGGGTCCTGCTGTTTTTTCTTTTTCGCGATGGCGGTGCGCATCTTGATGTTCACCGCTTCCACCGCCAGCGAGAACGCCATGGCGAAGTAGACGTAGCCTTTTGGCACGTGCACATCGAAGGATTCGGCGATCAGCACGGTACCCACCACCAGCAGGAACGACAACGCCAGCATTTTCAGCGACGGGTGCTTGTCGATGAATTCGCTGATGGTGCCGGCTGCCAGCATCATCACCAATACCGCCACGACAATCGCCGCGACCATGACCGGGACATGGGACACCATGCCGACAGCGGTGATGACCGAGTCCAGGGAGAACACGATGTCGATGATGGCGATCTGCACGATGGTGTAGATGAACTTGCCACCCTTGCCGCCTGGCTCTTCGTGGGTTTCGTCTTCACCTTCCAGCGCGTGGTACATCTCCTGGGAGCTTTTCCACAGCAGGAACAGGCCACCGAAGAACAGGATCAGGTCGCGACCGGAAATGCCTTGGCCGAAGACCACAAACAGATCGGCGGTCAGTTGCATCACCCAGGTGATCGACAGCAGCAGCAGGATGCGCGTGACCATGGCCAGCGCCAGGCCGAAGATCCGGGTGCGCGCCTGCATATGCTTGGGCATGCGGCTGACCAGGATCGAAATCATGATGATGTTATCGATGCCCAGGACGATCTCGAGGGCCGTCAGGGTGAAGAAGGCAATCCAGATCTCCGGATTGGTCAGCCATTCCATGTGTATTCCTTTGAGCAAGTGTTAAACCGCGCAAGCTGCAGCGCCGCGCGGTTGAGTTGGTACGATTATAGAGTGCTGAACAGCGGAATAATCCCCATCAGCAACGCGGCGACCATTATGCACAGGCACACCAGTACTGCCCACTTGAGGGTAAAGCGCTGGTGATCGCCAAACTCGATACCGGCCAAAGCGACCAGCAGGTAGGTCGAGGGTACCAGCGGGCTCAACAAGTGCACCGGTTGACCGACGATCGACGCACGGCCCATTTCTGCGGCAGTGATGCCGTAGTGGCTGGCGGCTTCGGCGAGGACTGGTAGTACGCCGTAGTAGAACGCATCGTTGGACATGAAGAACGTAAACGGCATGCTCACCAGCGCGGTGATCACCGCCAGGTACGGGCCCAGCGCCTCAGGAATGACGGCCAGCAGGCTCTTGGACATGGCATCGACCATGCCGGTGCCCGACAGAATGCCAGTGAAGATACCGGCCGCGAAAATCAGCCCCACCACCGCCAATACGCTGCCGGAGTGGGCGGCGACGCGGTCTTTTTGCATCTGCAGGCATGGGTAGTTGACGATCATCGCGATACTGAACGCCACCATGAACAGCACCGGCAGTGGCAACAGGCCCGCAATCAGTGTGCACATCAGGGCAAAGGTCAGGGCGCCGTTGAACCAGATCAGCTTCGGACGCCGGGCGTCCGGGAATTGCGACACGCTGATTTCGCTGTGGTCGATCTCGTCGCCTTGCAGGTGCAATTCACCCAGGCGTGCACGTTCGCGCAGGCCGTACATGTAGGCGATCACCAGGATGGCGACGACGCCGGCGGCCATGGCCGGGATCATCGGTACGAAAATATCCGATGGGTCCACATGCAGCGCACTCGCGGCGCGGGCGGTCGGGCCGCCCCAAGGCGTCATGTTCATCACGCCACCAGCGAGGATGATCAGGCCGGCCATGATCCGCGGGCTCATGCCGATGCGCTGGTACAGCGGCAGCATGGCGGCCACGCAGATCATGTAGGTGGTGGCGCCGTCACCGTCGAGGGACACGACCAGGGCCAGCACCGCGGTGCCAACCGAGACTTTCAGCGGGTCGCCCTTGACCATCTTGAGGATCTTGCGCACGGCCGGGTCGAACAGGCCGGAGTCGATCATCAGGGCAAAGTAGAGAATGGCGAACATCAGCATCACGCCGGTCGGCGCGAGCTTGGTGATGCCCGCAAGCATCATCGGGCCGATCTCCGGCGCGAAACCGCCGAACAGCGCGAACAGGATCGGCACGATGATCAAGGCGATCAGCGCGGACAGGCGCTTGGTCATGATCAGGAACATGAACGTGATGACCATGGCAAAGCCAAGGAAAGTCAGCATAGGAATACTCCAGGCGTAGCGCGGCTAGGGAATGGCGAACCGGGTGGGGGTCAGCGCAGAACGAAAGGCACGAGGCGTACGGGTGGAGTGGGGGCAAACAGGCGGGTACGAGCGGACATCGGGAATCACCATTGTTGTTGTTAACAGCCGGTCTGTTGCCGGCAGTGGGGGCGATCCTAGACGGGTAAGCTTTCAGCTAGCTTTCGCCGGCTGAAAGGGTGATGAAGGGTTGTTCGGCGTTTCAGGGCAGTTCCAGGCCGCCCGCCGCCTTGTGCAAGGCCCGCAAATGCTCGCCCACCTGCTTGAGGTTGGCTTCGCAGGCGGCAATCTCGGCGGAGCGCGAGGGATCCAGCAACGCCCTCACCTCTTTATCCAACTCGCCAGTCAGTGATTGCAGCTGCTTCTGGCGCTCGGCGCTTTCCGACTCCAGGCGCTTGGCTTCCGAAGGTTGCGGCAGGCCATAGCCGCCGCTGCCCAAGAGTTCTGCCGGGCGGCTGAGGAAGCCGCTGTTGGCGAGGATCTGTTGCAGCGTGGCGTTGGCTTTCTCCATGCCGCCGTTTTTCAGCTCGCGGGCGCCGAGGTAGCGTTGCTTGACTTCGTCCTGGGCCAGCATCAACTGCTTGCGAAAGCTCGCCTGCTCAAGCAACAACAATGCGGCGCTGGTGCGCAGATCGGCCTGACCGAACCACTGGCGGCGCTCCTCTGCGCTGAGAGACAGCCAGTCTTCGACCTGGGTCTGTTTGATCGGCAAATGCTTGCGCAGCACATCGAACATCGCCTGGTAGCGTTCGCGGAAGGAGTCGAAGTGATAACCGAGGCGCAATGCCCTGCGTTTGTCGTCCAGTACGCTGGTGTCGGCCAGGCCTCGGGCGCTCAGTACTTCGAGCAAACCGTTAGGCGTGATGTTGTCCAGACCGGTCAGTTGCGGGTTGGCGCTGCCGCTGCGTAACAGCTTCAGGCTCTCCACTGCACAGTTGTTGGAAATGAAGAAGTAGTTGCCGTCGTAGCTCCAGTGCATTTCGGCGGCATGCTCGACGGTGTCGTTGATTTCCTGGCGGGTCAGTTTCAGCGGCACGGAGGCCAGGCCGCGCAACTCGGTCTTGGTGTACTCGTCGATCACTTGCGCCAGCGGCAGCACAAACAGGCGCGACGGGTATTTGCCGACCAGGCCGTCCCAGCTCGACAGCTGTACGTCACCGACGAATGCGCGGTAGGACAACACCAGGTGCTGGTCCAGGTCCAGCCGACAATCCGGCCCACGCGGCCGACCTGGCGCGCAGATCACCAGGCGCAACATGCTATGGCCCCAGCGGCTCACCAGGTTCTGGTTGGCTTCGGCCAGCAGGTAGTCGATTTCGTAGACGCGCTCCGGGTCGACATGGCCCAGCGGCGTCTTGGCGAAATCGTTGCCGGCGTTCAGGAATGCGTAGGTGTTGGCGCAGGTGTCTTGATTCGGCGGCGCCCAGCCAAAGTGTTCTTTGTAGTAACGGAACAGCGAGGGGCGGCGACAGGCGTAGCTTGGGTCAAGCAGGAAGTACTCCATGTTGACTGCGACGAATTCCAACGGGCTGGTGGTTTCGTAGATGTCCGGGCTGCGCGCGACCTGATGGTTGTTTTGTTCGCGCTCGCCACGACGGCCGACGTATTGCGGCCAGCCGGCAAGGTCCAGCAGGCGTGGGTCATCGCTGAGGGTAAAGCGTCGGTCATGCTGGCCGCGGCATTGATCCGGCAGGCCGATCAAGCCGGTGATGCTGTTCTGGCGGCTGCAGCGGTTGATCAGTGCGCGGTCTGCTTTGGACCACAGACGTGCACGGTCATAAATGTGCGTCAGTTCATGCAGTACGGTGGCGAGCATTTCGCGGCGCACGGTGCCGTGGGGGCGATTGGTTTTCTGGGTGGCGGCGCTGCCGTCGGTCAGGCTGGCAAGCAGGTTGCGGTTGAGGTCCAGCTCGGACACCAGCGAGGCTTGCCCGTAGGCGTTCTCGGGCATCTTGTCGGTCCAGCCGACATCAATACGCCGGTCCAACTGCTCGATGAAGCGCGGCGGCAAGGCGCGCATCGCTTCGTCGAGCAACGCCTGGCTGGCCTGCTGTTCAGCCGGGCTCAAGCCCTCGGTCTTGAGCCGCAGTTGCAGGCCGGCCTGGGCTGCGCTGGCACACAGCAGCACAACCCCGGCCAGGAGCCAGGCGGCCATTCGCCTCACAGTGCGAGGATAGCTTCGGCGAGGGTCTGGTCACTGGCGTCGCGGGCTTCCGGCAGACGGGTGCGCAGGGTGTCGAAGGCGGCTTCCAGGTGTGCGCCACGGATCTCGCCGTTGGTAGCGACGAAGCTGGCAGCGTCATCGTGGGCTTCGCGTACGACTTTGGAGTCGCGGATGGAAGTGGTGGTGTCCGAGGTGAAATCAATGGTGCGGCCAGAGGCGCGAACAATGATGTTACTGGTGGCCACCAGGGTGTGTGCCTGGGCAACGTCGGCCAACAACAGCAGGCCAAGGGTGGCGGCAATCAGCGGGCTACGCATGGAATAACTCCAAATACAAAGATGGAATACAGAGATGATTATTGGACGAGAATTGCTTGCGCCAGTTCAAGGTCGCTGGCGTTAAGTTTTGGTTGCCTGTGGCGCAGATAATCCAGCGCTGACTCCAACCGTGCCCCCCGCCATTGGCCGTCAGTGGCGATAAACGCGGCAGCGTCATCCTGGGCGGCCATTATCACTTTTCTGTCGAAGGGTGCGGAAGTCACCTTGCTGGTGGCGTACGCACTGGCGACGGTGCTCTGCGTGGTCAGGTCGAAGGCCGAAGCCAAGGGCGACCAGGCGGCGCAAAGCAATACAGGAACTATTAACAGGCGGTATGAAAAAGCCATGGGACTCGACAACTGAAAACGAGCGCCAAGGCTAGCGTAATGCCCGGGCGAGAGCCAGCGCCCAGGCATCAGCCCTGCATTCAGATCGCCAGGATGGCCTGGGCCAGCTGTGCGTCAGTTGCGGTGTTCAGCTGCGGCGCTTGTTGGCGGATCTGGGCCAGGGCGCTTTCCAGTTTCACGCCACGGATGGCGCCTTCGCTGGCAACAAAGCTGGCGGCGTCGTCACGGGCAGCGCGCACGACTTTGTTGTCGCGCAGGGACGAGGTGGCATCGGAAGTGGCGTCGGAGGTGGCCTTTAGCGCGCCGACGATGGAGTCGGTGGTCACGATGAAGCTGGTCGCGTTGGCGTTGGCAGCCAGGGCCAACAGCGCGGCGGCACTCAGCAGGCGAAGACGGGACATGGGATGACTCCTGTAGATGAACGGATAAGGTGGCGCAGGGCAGCTATTGGGGATCAGACGCCTGTACTGCGCGGTTCGCCACGTGGTGACTGGATATTAAGCCGCCGTTTATCCGTTCGGGAAGCGTCTTGACTGCCTAGTCACGCCAGAACGGTTTGGACAGCTCGTTCATTCGGTCGCCAGGGCTGATGCCCAGGTCGGACAGTTCACGGCTATCTAGCTGCGACAGCTGGCGTCGTTCATAGGCCTGGCGCAGCCATTTGGCCACGGTCGAGGCCGCTTGGCGTAACAACCGTTTATAGCTGGGGGACGGCGTCTCCATGGCAATCACCTTTCTTGGGGTCTTGGAGCACCATGTTGAGCGAGGGGGTGTGACCGATACAGATACACCGATGTTAAATTGTACTGCTTAACTGTTGTATTTTTTAAACTGTACCTGTCTTCGAATCATGCCACTGTTTTCCGGTTGAAAACCCAAACCCCGAAAACAACAAAGCCCGCCTCCGGTTTCCCGTGGCGGGCTTTGCTTTGACAAATCAGGGTGCTGGCGGTGGACCCGGTAGGTCAGGGCCAGCGAGCGCTAAATCAGCGCCAGAACGGCTTGCTCAGCTCTTCGTAGCGTTGAGCTTCGCTGATGCCTGCGTCAGCCAGCAGACGCGAGTCCAGGCGAGCCAGTTGGTGGCGGCTGGAGATGCGGCGCTGCCACAACATCAGGTTGGCGATAACGCGCAGAGGCAGGGAGGCCTGGGTGTTTACAGCTTTTTCTTCGAAGAACAGATCGGAACTGAGTGTACGTTCCATGATGACATCCTTCCGCTTGTGGCGGGATTAGGTAGTGGTTTAACTGATGCCAATGATCCTCTTCCGGCGCAAGACTCTCTAGATACAGTTCACCTGTATTGTGAGGGGCCAGTTAACTGTTTATAGGGGCTGTACTGTACGGAAATGGGGCAACTGTACTTGTCCGCACTAAAGTGGTGCGAAATAGGCATTTTTGAAGTGGTCTGTGGGATATTTCGGTAGGAAATGACCGGTACAGCAGTACAGTTTTTTCAAGAAATGCTGGCGGAGATGTCGAGCTGATGAAACTGTGTTTGCATCAGCCCGGATCTGTATCAATTACGCCTTGAGCATATGCCCGGATTCTTCCAGGTTGATGTGCCAGCTCAGTGCATCACGCAGGATGTGCGGCGTGTGCCCGCCGATGGCGCAGGCAGCGTTGAAGTAACTGTTCAGGGCGTCGCGGTAGGCGGGGTGCACACAGTTGTCGATGATCACCCGCGCCCGTTCCCGTGGCGCCAGGCCACGCAGGTCTGCAAGCCCAACCTCGGTGACCAGGATGTCGACGTCATGCTCGGTGTGGTCTACATGGCTGACCATCGGCACCACACTGGAAATCGCCCCGCCCTTGGCAATGGATTTGGTAACAAAGATTGCCAGGTGCGCATTGCGCGCAAAATCCCCGGAGCCGCCAATACCGTTCATCATCCGTGTGCCACAGACATGGGTGGAGTTGACGTTGCCGTAGATGTCGAACTCCAGCGCGGTGTTGATACCGATGATGCCCAGGCGCCGCACCACTTCTGGGTGGTTAGAGATCTCTTGCGGGCGCAGCACCAGTTTGTCCTTGTACTTCTCCAGGTTGCCGAACACGTCGGCATTGCGACGCTCCGACAGGGTGATCGAGCTACCCGACGCAAAGCTCAGCTTGCCCGCGTCGATCAGGTCGAAGGTCGAATCCTGCAACACTTCCGAATACATGGTCAGGTCTTCGAACGGCGATTCGATCAGGCCACACATCACCGCGTTGGCGATATTGCCGATGCCGGCCTGTAACGGCCCGAGTTTGTTGGTCATGCGGCCGGCATCGACTTCCTGCTTGAGGAAGTTGATCAGGTGATTGGCAATGCCTTGAGTGTCGCTGTCGGGCGGCGTCACGGTCGAGGCGGAATCGGCCTGGTGGGTGATAACGATGGCGGCGATCTTTTCCGGTGGGATCGGAATCGCAGTGCTGCCAATCCGGTCATCGACCTTCACCAATGGAATTGGCGTACGGGTTGGCCGGTACGTTGGGATATAGATGTCGTGTAACCCTTCCAGGTTAGGGTTGTGCGCCAGGTTGATCTCTACGATCACCTGCTTGGCGAAAATCGCAAAGCTGGCCGAGTTGCCCACAGAGGTTGTCGGCACAATGTGGCCTTGCTCAGTGATCGCGACCGCTTCAATTACGGCAATGTCCGGCAACTTGAGCTGGTTGTTGCGCAGTTGCTCGACGGTTTCCGACAGGTGCTGGTCGATAAACATCACTTCGCCGGCGTTGATCGCCTTGCGCAAGGTGCTGTCGACCTGGAATGGCATGCGTCGCGACAGCACGCCCGCTTCGGTCAGTTGCTTGTCCAGGTCATTGCCCAGGCTGGCGCCGGTCATCAGGGTGATTTTCAGCGGCGAGGTCTTGGCGCGTTCGGCCAGGGCGTGGGGGACGGCCTTGGCTTCACCGGCACGGGTGAAGCCGCTCATGCCGACGGTCATGCCGTCCTCGATCAGTGCGGCGGCGTCTGCCGCGCTCATGACCTTGTTCAACAACGAAGGCAAGCGGATACGATCACGGTACATGGATTGTTATCTCAGGCTACGGAAGCAAGGTGCGCAGTTTAGTGATTTCAGAAAAATTCGGCCCGCTACCATGGTCGAATGCCAGGCAGCGATTTAGAGCCTTTGGTCGGGTTTCATGCGGTAATAAAAAACCCCAGCCTACTGGAGGCCGGGGTTTCGAGTATTGCGCTGAAGCAGTGTTACTCGACGGCTTTGACCATGTCTTCGATGACCTTCTTGGCATCACCAAAGACCATCATGGTCTTGTCCAGGTAGAACAGTTCGTTATCCAGACCGGCGTAGCCGCTGGCCATTGAGCGTTTGTTGACGATGATGGTCTTGGCCTTGAAGGCTTCGAGAATCGGCATGCCGGCGATCGGTGAGTTCGGATCGTTCTTGGCGGCCGGGTTGACCACGTCGTTCGCGCCCAACACCAGCACCACGTCGGCCTGGCCGAACTCGGAGTTGATGTCTTCCATCTCGAACACCTGGTCGTAAGGCACTTCGGCCTCGGCGAGCAGCACGTTCATGTGGCCAGGCATACGGCCCGCCACCGGGTGGATCGCGTATTTCACGGTGACGCCGTGGTGGGTCAGCTTCTCGGTCAGTTCCTTGAGCGCATGCTGTGCGCGTGCCACGGCCAGGCCGTAGCCCGGAACGATGATCACGGTGTCGGCGTTGGTCAGCAGGAAGGTCGCATCGTCGGCCGAGCCGGACTTGACCGGGCGCGCTTCTTTGGAGCCGGCTGCGGCACCCGCATCCGGTGCATTGCCGAAACCGCCGAGCAGTACATTAAAGAAGGAACGGTTCATCGCCTTGCACATGATGTACGACAGGATCGCGCCGCTGGAGCCCACCAGAGAGCCGGCGATGATCAGCATCGAGTTGTTCAGCGAGAAACCGATACCCGCCGCTGCCCAGCCGGAGTAGCTGTTGAGCATCGACACGACCACAGGCATGTCGGCGCCGCCAATCGGTATGATGATCAGCACGCCCAGCACGAACGCCAGGGCCAGCATCAGCGCGAAGGCGGTGAGGTTGCCGGTGAACATGAACGCCAGGCCCAGGCCAAGCGTCAGCAGGCCGAGCACCAGGTTCAATTTATGCTGGCCGCCAAACTGTACCGGTGCGCCCTGGAACAGGCGGAACTTGTACTTGCCCGACAGCTTGCCGAACGCGATCACCGAACCGGAGAAGGTAATTGCACCAATGGCCGCGCCGAGGAACAGCTCCAGGCGGTTACCGGCAGGGATTGCGTCGCCCAGATGTTTGACGATGCCCAGGGATTGCGGCTCGACCACCGCAGCAATGGCGATAAACACCGCTGCCAGGCCGATCATGCTGTGCATGAACGCCACCAGCTCCGGCATCTTGGTCATTTCAACGCGCTTGGCCATGATCGAACCGGCGGTGCCGCCGATCAGCAGGCCGACGATCACGTAGCCGATACCCGCTGTGGCCAGCTCAGCACCCAGCTTATAAATGAGGCCCACGGTGGTGAGCACCGCCAGCGCCATGCCGAGCATGCCGAACAGGTTGCCGCGTCGCGACGTGGTTGGGTGCGACAGGCCTTTGAGGGCCTGGATGAAGCAGATTGACGCGATCAGGTAGAGCGTCGTTACCAGATTCATGCTCATTACTCCGGCGCCTCTTCTTTTGCTTTCGGGGCTTTCTTCTTGAACATCTCAAGCATCCTGCGGGTAACCAGGAAGCCACCGAACACGTTCACTGCCGCCAACGCCACGGCCAGGGTGCCCATGGTCTTGCCCAACGGGGTCACGGTGAGGGCGGCGGCCAGCATGGCGCCGACGATCACAATCGCGGAAATGGCGTTGGTCACCGCCATCAACGGCGTGTGCAGCGCGGGGGTCACGTTCCAGACCACGTGGTAACCGACATAAATCGCCAGCACAAAGATGATCAGGTTGTAGATACCGGGGGAGATAAGCTCTTCCATCGTCTGAATCCCTGCTTAGGCGTTTTTGCGGATGACTTGGCCGTCGCGGCACATCAGGCACGCGGCGACGATGTCGTCTTCGAGGTTGATTTCAAACTGCCCTTCCTGGGTGAAGACCAGCTTCAGGAAGTCCAGCAGGTTGCGCGCGTACAAAGCTGACGCATCGGCGGCGACAGCGCCGGCCAGGTTGGTCGGGCCGCAGATGATCACGCCGTTTTCCACTACAACCTGGTCGGCGACGGTCAACGGGCAGTTGCCACCTTGGGCGGCGGCGAGGTCGATGACCACGGAGCCGGGCTTCATCTGTGCGACGGTTTCGGCGCTGAGCAGGGTCGGCGCTTTGCGGCCTGGAATCAGGGCGGTGGTGATGACGATGTCGGCCTGCTTGGCGCGTTCGTGCACCGCCAGGGCCTGGCGCTGCATCCAGCTGGTTGGCATCGGACGGGCGTAGCCACCAACGCCGACGGCGCATTCGCGTTCTTCGTCGGTCTCGTAGGGCACGTCGACGAACTTGGCGCCGAGGGACTCGATCTGCTCTTTCACCGCCGGACGGACGTCAGACGCTTCGATCACCGCACCCAGACGTTTCGCCGTGGCGATGGCTTGCAAGCCTGCAACCCCCGCACCGAGGATCAGTACGCGCGCAGCTTTGACGGTACCGGCAGCGGTCATCAGCATCGGCATGAAGCGCGGGTAGTGATGAGCGGCGAGCAGCACGGCTTTATAGCCGGCGATGTTGGCCTGGGACGACAGCACGTCGAGGCTTTGAGCGCGCGAGGTGCGCGGCGCAGCTTCAAGGGCGAAGGCGGTGATGCCGCGCTCGGCGAGCTTGGCGATGGTTTCGTTGCTGAACGGGTTGAGCATGCCCACCAATACGGTGCCGCTTTTGATCAGCGTGAGTTCGCTGTCGCTGGGGGCCACCACCTTGAGAATCAGCTCGGCGCCAAACGCCTCGTTGGCACTGCCAATGGTTGCGCCTGCCGTTTCATAGGCACTGTCCGTGATGCTGGCTTTAATGCCGGCGCCGCTTTGTACAGTGACCTTATGGCCCTGGCCGATCAGTTTCTTGATGGTTTCCGGGGTGGCAGCCACCCGCGTTTCACCGGTCTGGGTTTCGAGAGGAACACCAATGTGCACGTCAAATCTCCTGCATGATCTTTTTGCTTTTGATCTTTTTGTAAAAAGGCCAGTGCACCGCGAGTGGCGCAACTGGGGCGGCCGATCAGCACGATCCCGCTGAAATGACAGCGGGGCGCGGCATTTTGCAGGCGAACTTTACGGCCATCAAGGGATTATGACGGGTGACGAAAAATTAACTACAAGTCACCCTGTGACTGATTGTCGCAACACATTGAAATAATCTCTTCAAATACATTGGCTTAAAGGCCTGTAGGCGTTTTTGTAGCTTTTTGACATCTTTGATGTGAATAGTCGGTCATTGGCTTGTATTAGTCGCTACAAGCCATATGGGTCATGGCTTTGAGCCCTATTTTTGCGTGACAGATACAGTCTGTTGAAATGCGACATATACGTATATCTGTAGGATTCAAAATTTACTGACTACAAAGTCAGTAATGCGGTTGCGACCTTTAAATACCAGGGCTGTAGCGTTGTGATTGTTCGATAAGCCAATCCCTGAATGCGTGCATCGAGGCTGATTCGACCTTTCTGTCAGGAATCATCAAGTAATAAGCCTTCGAGCTGCTCAGCGCCTCGGGGCTCGCAATCATCAGTTGGCCCTCCTCCAATTCGCGTTGGATAAGGAACGGCGGGATCAGCGCGATCCCCATGTCATGCATGGCGGCTTGGGACAACATCGAGAATAGCTCGTAACGGGGGCCTGTCATGTCGCGGGGTACGCTCAACTGCTGCGCGTTGAACCACTGGCGCCACGCGTAGGGTCTCGTTGTTTGCTGTAGGAGGGGCAGTTCTGCGATTTCCTGAGGGCTGAATTGCGTGCTGCTACCCAGCAGTCGAGGGCTGCACACGGGGACGGGGTTCTCTCCCATCAAGCGGTGCGATTCCGTGCCGGACCAGTCGGCATCGCCGAAGTAGATGGCGGCGTCGAATTCGGTGTCGGCAAATAGGAAGGGCCGTGTTCTGTTCGTCAGATTGACCGTGACTTCGGGGTGCTGGTGTTGAAAATCCTTGAGGCGCGGGATCAACCATTGAGTTCCGAACGTGGGGACAACGGCCAGCTCGATAGTGTTAGCGCCCTGCTGACCCATGACGGAAAGCGTATCGCGCTCCACTGCGTCCAACTGTGTGGCAACGCGACGGCTGTAAGACAGCCCTGCTTCCGTCAGCTTTACCCCGCGCCGTGAGCGGCGAAACAGCTCGACACTCAAAAACTCTTCAAGGCTTGCGATCTGTCGACAGATGGCGCCTTGCGTGATCGAAAGCTCGTGCGCGGCCTTGGTAAAGCTCTCGTGGCGGGCCGCGGCTTCAAAACTGACAAGGGCGGTGGTACTGGGAATTTTCCTGCGCATATACCGTGTCCTCACATGTAAAGCGCATATGCGCGCTTTTCGTCGGTTTCGAAGTGAGAAATTAGCACAACCCTATGCGGAAACCTCGTTTGCCCTCCTCGCCTGTCGGGCCTAGGCTGGTTCCACGACTTCCGTTTCTTTCCGCGAGGACTTATTCATGGCTGGCAAGGCAAGCTTCAACTGGATCGATCCACTGCTGCTGGATCAACAGCTCACCGAAGAAGAGCGCATGGTGCGCGACAGTGCTGAGCAGTTCGCCCAGGACAAGCTGGCGCCGCGTGTGCTTGAAGCCTTCCGCCATGAAAAGACTGACCCTGCGATTTTCCGCGAGATGGGCGAGACCGGTTTGCTCGGTGCGATGATTCCCGAGCAGTACGGCGGCAGCGGCTTGAATTATGTCAGTTATGGGTTGATTGCCCGCGAAGTGGAGCGTGTCGATTCCGGTTATCGCTCGATGATGAGTGTGCAGTCGTCACTGGTGATGGTGCCGATCAATGAGTTTGGCACCGAGGCGCAGAAACAGAAGTACCTGCCGAAGTTGGCGTCTGGGGAGTGGATCGGCTGTTTCGGCCTGACCGAGCCCAATCATGGGTCTGATCCAGGTGCGATGATTACCCGGGCTCGAAAAGTGGACGGCGGTTACAGCCTGACGGGCGCGAAGATGTGGATCACCAATAGCCCGATCGCGGATGTGTTTGTGGTGTGGGGCAAGGACGATGCTGGCGATATCCGTGGGTTTGTCCTGGAGAAAGGCTGGAAAGGTCTGAGCGCACCGGCGATTCACGGCAAGGTTGGACTGCGCGCCTCCATCACCGGTGAAATCGTCATGGATAACGTATTTGTGCCGGAAGAGAACATCTTCCCGGACGTGCGTGGTCTGAAGGGGCCTTTCACCTGTCTTAACTCTGCACGTTATGGCATTTCCTGGGGCGCGTTGGGTGCTGCTGAGTTCTGCTGGCATACCGCTCGCCAGTACACACTGGATCGCCAGCAGTTCGGCCGTCCATTGGCGGCGACCCAACTGATCCAGAAGAAGCTGGCCGACATGCAGACCGAGATCACGCTGGCCTTGCAAGGCTGCCTGCGTCTGGGGCGTATGAAGGATGAAGGCACTGCGGCGGTTGAAATCACTTCGATCATGAAGCGCAACTCCTGCGGCAAATCCCTGGATATCGCGCGTATGGCGCGCGACATGCTCGGTGGCAACGGCATTTCCGATGAGTTCGGGGTGGCGCGTCACCTGGTCAACCTGGAGGTCGTGAATACCTATGAAGGTACTCATGATGTGCATGCCCTGATCCTCGGGCGCGCGCAAACCGGTCTTCAGGCGTTCTATTAATAGGAGCACGGCATGGGCGCGCTTTCGCATCTACGTGTACTGGATCTATCGCGAGTACTGGCGGGCCCTTGGTCCGGGCAGATCCTTGCGGACCTTGGGGCTGAAGTGATCAAGGTCGAGCGACCGGGCAGTGGCGACGATACGCGCGCCTGGGGGCCGCCCTTCCTTAAGGATGCCTACGGCGAGAACACCAGTGAGGCGGCGTACTACCTGTCGGCCAATCGCAACAAGCAATCGGTGACAATCGACTTCACGCGGCCGGAGGGGCAGGCGCTGGTGCGTGAGCTGGCGGCCAAGTCGGACATCCTCATTGAAAACTTCAAGGTGGGCGGGCTTGCGGCGTATGGGTTGGACTATGAGTCGCTCAAGGAGATCAACCCCGAGCTGATCTACTGCTCGATCACGGGCTTTGGTCAGACCGGGCCCTATGCGGCGCGGGCAGGCTATGACTTCATGATTCAGGGGTTGGGCGGACTTATGAGCCTGACGGGGCGCCCCGAGGGGGATGACGGTGCTGGCCCGGTCAAGGTGGGTGTGGCGCTGACTGACATTCTTACGGGGCTCTACTCGACGGTGGCGATTCTGGCGGCACTGGCTCATCGCGATCATGACGGTGGCGGGCAGCACATCGATATGGCGTTACTGGATGTGCAGGTGGCCTGCCTGGCCAACCAGGCGATGAATTACCTGACAACAGGGGCACCGCCGAAGCGGCTGGGTAATGCGCATCCGAATATCGTGCCTTATCAGGATTTTCCCACCGCTGACGGAGACTTCATCCTGACGGTGGGTAATGACGGGCAATTTCGTAAGTTTGCCGAAGTGGCTGGGCAGCCACAGTGGGCGGATGATCCGCGTTTCGCTACTAATAAGGTGCGGGTGGCGAATCGGGCGGAGCTGATTCCTTTGATTCGTCAGGCGACGGTGTTCAAGACGACGGCTGAGTGGGTGTCGCAGCTGGAGCGGGTCGGTGTGCCTTGTGGGCCAATCAATGACCTGGCGCAGGTGTTCGCCGACCCTCAGGTCAAGGCACGTGGGTTGGAGATGGCATTGCCTCATGCGCTGGCGGGGATGGTGCCTCAGGTCGCCAGTCCGATAAGGCTGTCCAAGACGCCGGTGGAGTATCGCAATGCACCTCCGCTGCTGGGACAGCATACGGCTCAGGTGCTTCAAGATGTATTGGGATTGGGTGTGGCGAATGTGGTTGCTCTGAAGGCGGCGGGTGTTATCTGAATCCTTTCTTCTATATAGAAGGTGTTGACGGAAGTTTGGTGGTGGTTTTTTAATCAATTCTAACTAATTGATAGAAAAGCAAAATCAAGGGTTGACGTCAGATTTCATAAGCCTATAATTCGCCCCACTTCCGGCGCAGTCGAAACGGAAAACTCCTTGGTAAACAATGAGTTATGTAAGTTTCGACAG